>NZ_JBJTCF010000060.1:0-5691 GCF_046091765.1 Mycobacterium sp. | reverse complement strand
TGCCGCCGAGGCTGCCGGATCGGCGTTCACCGCCGGATCGGCCGGGGCGGCCGCTGCCGCCGGCGCGACACCCGCGGCAACTGCGAAGCCGACCCACACGGCCGCGCTCACGCCCCAGGACCATCGGACCCAGCCGGCCATCGTCCTCCCCGATCCGTTTGCTCTGCGTTGCGGTAGAAGCCTAGAGCACGCGATCTGGTTGACGGAATCGTTGCTGGCGAGGTTGCGGGTCTGACCCGGCGCCCTCGAGTGGACGGTCCCCGGGTGGCGTCTCGGGCCCGGCCGATATGTCGTACCCCGCCGCTAGCGTGCGCTCATCCGAGACGGGAGGGCTGCCGGGGGATGGGGAAGAGAAAGAAGTCGTCCGACGACGGCGCCGCAGCGGGCTTCGTGATCCTGCTGCTGCTGTGGCTGGTCGTGAAGTTCATCTGGTGGATCGTGGCCGCGCTCGTGCTGGTCGGGCTGTTCTACCTCGCGCGGGCGGTCGTCCGGCAGGACCGGCGGCGGCGGGAGCTCTACGCGCAGTGGTGCGCGGCCATCTGTGCCCGCGCCGACCAGCAGCACAACTGGGCGCTGAGTGGCGACGACCGCGGGATCTACGGCGTCGAGGGAGCCCAGCTCATGCGAGAGATCCGCTCCGTCGACGGGCAGCGACGCAACGTCTCCGGGTAGGTCTCCGGGTAGGTCTCCGGGTAGGTCTCCGGGTAGCCCTCAGACGAACCGCGAAGCCGCGTCCGCGTCGATCACCCGTCCGCTGCGAACCTCCGCACCGGCCGGGCGCCATCCCACAACCGTGAGATACAGGCCCAGCAGAGCCAGGATCGCGTAGGCGACGCGCCATATCGCGCCGGTCCCGATGACCGCGTTCGCCGCCGACATCAGAGCCGCGGGGAAGGCCAGCAGCAGGATGCCGCGCGCGACCATCAGCCAGCCCAGCGCGGAGATGATCACCGCCGGCGGGTTGGTCCAGTAGGGGTGCAGCCCGACGACGATCAGGCCGAGCAGCACGGTGATCGCCCCGCCGAACCAGGGCCAGACCGGGCTCGCCTCGACGTCCGAGAGCAGCTTCTGCATGTCCGGTGCACGCACCGCGGCGGTGATCGGCACCACAAGAAGGTAGGGGCCGATCACCCGGGCGAACATACGCGTCGTGGTGTTCATGGTGCGGGCATTCCCATCGGTCGGGTCGGCTAAACCCCATATACCCTCGCAGACAACCGCAACGGAAAGGCCGTGATGACCGACGACGCCGCAGGATGCTGCCAGCCACACCCCGTCAACGCCGCGAGGGTCTCGCTGGGCGGCGTCGCCCCCGCCGACCGGGCCGCCCGGCCGCGTCGGCGCGAAACCGGCGGCAAAGCAGAGCTTCTCGTCACCGGCTCGCTGATCACCCTCGATGACGCCGCCCCGCGCGCCGAGGCGATGGCGATCGCCAAGGGCCGCATCCTGGCCGTCGGCTCGCGGGCCGACGTGGAGGGCTTCGTGGGGCCGGGCACCAGAAAACTCGAGCACCCCGGCGGCGCGGTGCTGCCCGGCCTGGTCGAGCCGCATGTGCACCTGGTGTCCTCGGCGCTGGTGTTCGACGGCGTGGACTGCTCGCCCTACACCAACAAGACCCTCGATGCGGTGCTGGCGGCGCTGAAGACCGCGGTGGCCCAGGCCCCGGCCGGGCAGGCCGTCGTCGGCCAGCTCTATGACCCCAGCCTGCTGCCCGGCCAGCCCGACCTGACGGTCACGCTGCTCGACCCGATCTCGGCCACGGTGCCGATCGTGGTGATGAACGCCTCCCAGCACTTCTTCTACGTCAACTCCGCGGCGTATGCCGCCGTCGGGATCAGCGCCGAGACCCCCAACCCGCCCGGCGGGGACTTCGGCGCCCGCAACGGCGCGCTCACCGGAATCGTCGCCGAGGCCGCGGCGATGATCCCGTTCATCAAGTTGCTGCCGAGCCTGACACCCGACGTGGTCGCCAAGGCCATCACCGGCATCGCGGCCATGGCGGCCAAACAAGGCGTGACCTACGTGCACGAGGCGGCCACCGGTGCGATCGCCGGAGTCAAGGAGGTCGACCTGCTCCACGAGGTCTTCGCCCAGCCGGGCTTTCCGGTGCGCGGCTCGCTGTCGCTGTGGGGGGAGAGCCTGGCGGACTTCGTGGCCGCGGGAATCGTGCCCGGCTCCGGTGATGACCGGCTGCGCAGCCAGACCGTCAAGTGGGTCTCGGATGGATCCAACCAGGGCTACACCGGTTATCTGCGCGAGAACTACATCGGCCGCGACACCCGCGGGGTGGCCAACTTCACCGCGGAGCAGCTGACCGCGAACTTCGCGAAAACCGTTGCCGCACAATGGCCGATCATGTGCCACGCCAACGGCGACGCCGCCCTGGACATGGTGATGGCCGCCTTCACGGCATCAGCCGCACTGCCGGGGTGGGATCCGGGCAAGCGCCACCGCATCGAACACTGCTCGCTGCTGCACGACGAGCACATCGCGGCGATGGCGTCGCTGGGGATCTCGCCGAGCTTTCTGATGAACCATGTACGGCTGTGGGGCCGCGTCATGCGCGACGACATCCTCGGGCCCGCCCGCGCCGACCTGCTCGACCGCTACGCCTCGATCACCAAGGCCGGCATCCGCGGCAGCTTCCACTGCGACTTCTCGGTCTCGCCGATCGGTCCGCTGAACTACATCGCCACCGCCGCGGCGCGCACGATGGCCGACGGGGGCGAGGTACTCAACGCCGCCGAGCGGGTGTCGGTCGCGCAGGCGGTGCGCGCCAGCACCATCGACGCGGCGTGGATGTGTCACGCCGACGATCTGGTGGGCTCGCTGGAGGCGGGCAAGGCCGCCGACTTCGTGTTGCTGGGCGATGACCCGCTGGCCCACGAGTCCGACCCTGACGCGGTGCGCGACATCGCGGTGCTGGCGACCTACTCCGACGGCGCCGAGGTGCACTCGGCCCAGGCAGGGTAAGCCCCTCGGTTCCGGTTATTTCCGCTGGCCACATGGTGTACCCTGTTGGAGGCTTTCAGAAAAATTTCAGGTTTCTTTCAGGAAGTCGGAATGTCTTTTCGTGTTTATGGGGACGTCGGGCCAAGGGCGGTGCGTTATGTCGATTCAGATGCTGAGCAGCGAAGATAGCCAAACCGGGCGGTACCGTCCGGCCCGGTATGTGGGCCGGATCGGCGCCCTGGCGGTGGCCCTCGGCGTCGGCGGGGCGCTCGCCGCGCTGCCGGCGGTGGCCGCCGCGGACACCGGCGCTGCTCCCGACGCGGGCGCTTCGTCTTCTTCGTCCTCCGCCCAGCCGGCGGCCGACTCCGCTGAGTCCTCGGCCTCCTCGGGTTCCCAGCCCTCTCAGGCCACGCGCCGGAATGCCGGAACCCGCGGTGGCGTTGCTGAGCGCACCGACAACGATTCGCCCGCCGCGCCGGAGTCCGACGCCTCGACCGCCACGGGTGGCGCCTCGTCGCCGGCGCGCCGCGCGGCCGCGCCGACCAAGCGCAGCAGCGTGCAACGCGGCCCGAGCGCGGTGGTGGCCGACAGCACCCCGGCGGCCCCGGTCGTCGCCGCCCCGGCCCCGTCGGTCGACCTCGCCGAGGCGGTCGTCGCCGTCGCGGTGCAGGCCCCGCAAGCCGCCAGCGCCGCGCCCGCCGCGGCAGTGGCTCCCCAGCTCACCGTGGCCACCGCCCCCGGCGCGGTCTCCGGATTCGGCGGCGCCCTGCTGGCACTGCTCGGCGGTGGGGACCCGAACGCTCCCGCGAGCGCGCCGCTGAACTGGGCGGTGCTGGCGGTGAGCCGACGCGAGACCGAGGCCGCTGCCGCCGCTGCTGCGGCCGCCGGCGTCAGCGCGATCGGGCAGCTTGCCGACAACGGACCCTTCCTCCACGCGCTGGCCGAGCAGGCCGCGCAGGGTGTGGCCGCCTGGGGCGCGCCGCCCGCGGTGGGCACGCTCGTCGGCAACGCCGCGGCCACCCTGGTCCAGACCGTGCTGGCCCGCGCCGACAGCGCGGCCGCCATCGAGGCCTTCCTGGGCGCCCTGCCGGGCCGCCCGGCCGGGGTCAGCGACACCGATCTGATCAACGGACTGCTGCAGGGCAGCGTCGACGTCGGGCAGTTGCTCGGCGGTCAGTCCGGCGCGCAGGCGCTCGGCGGCCTGGTGACCCTGCTGACCACCCCGGCGGTGCAGCAGGCCCTCGGCGGCGGCACCACCGCCGCGATCAACGTGCTCACCGGCGTCACCGCGCCGACGTGGGCGCCGGCGGCCGACCCGACCGCGCTGGCCACGTTCCTCGGCGCGCAACTCGGGCAGGTGCTCGCCCCGCAACTGGGTTCGGGTCCGGCAACAGTGCTCGGCAACGCGGTGGCGGGCCTGCTGGCCGACCCGGCGGTCGCAGGCGGACTGGCCACGGTGGCCGGCTCGGCGGTGACGGCGCTTCTGGGTCAGCCCGAGGTGGGCGCCGCACTGCAGGGCCTCAGTGGGGTCGCCGCCGCCGTGCTCGGCGGCACCGACCTGGCCACCGCACTGGCCGCCGCGCTGCCGTCGCTGCAGAGCGACGCCGCCCTGACCTCCGCGCTGGGTGCGACCCTGCTCGCCGTGCTGCAGACCGCCGACACCGCGCTGCTGGGCAACCCCGCGGTGGCCGCCGCGCTGGGCGAGACGGTCACCTCCGTGTTCAGCCAGCTCGCGTCTGATCCGGCGGCCTGGCAGGCGCTGGGCGCTCTGGCGGCCGGCGCACTCGGTGAGGGCTCCATCGCCGCGATCACCGACCTGCTGGCCAACCCGGATCTGGGCAGCGGCCTGGCCGAGGTGGCCGGGGCGGCGGTCACCGGATTCCTCAGCCAGCCCGGTGTGAGCACCGCGCTGACCGGTGCCGTGGGCACCGTGATCACCCAGCTGCTGGGCGGTGCGGACCCGGCGACGGTGCTGCAGAGCGCGCTGCAGGCGCTGCAGGCGAACTCCGCGATCCAAGACGCACTGGGCGCCACGTTCACCGTCGCCGTGCAGGAACTCGACGCGCAGTCGCTGGCCACCGCGGTGGCGAACGTGGTCGGTCAGCTGACCAGCGACCAGGCCGTCATCACCGCGATCAGCGATCAGTTCGGACCGGAGGCGGCCGCGCTGCTGCTGCCGCTGGGCGACAACCTGTCCGCCGTGCTCGTCCCGGCGGTCACCGGTCTGCTCGCCACCCCCGGTTTGGGCACGGTCCTCGCCGACGTCGTCGGGGGAGTGCTCGCCGGGACCGATCCGGCGCAGGCGCTGCAGGACGCGCTGGCGGCGGCGGGGGACAACCCCGCCCTGCAGGACGCCCTCGGCGGGGCGATTGCGGACTGGATCAACACCGTCTTCTCCGACGCCGATATCCGCGAGGTGGCCGGCGACGCCGTCGGCCAGGTTCTCGCCGGCGCGCTGTCCACCGCCGGCGTGGACGCGGGACTCACCGCGGCCGCGGGCCAGGTGGCCGGCGCCACGGTGACCGCGCTGCTCTCCAACCCGGCCGTCGGCAACTTCGTCGGCAACGTCGCCACGGCGGTGCTCGGCGGGGCGGAGACGGCCGATCTGGCGCAGACGGTGATCACTGACGTGCTCTCCAACGGGGCGCTGCACGTGGCCGTCGGCTTCGCCCTCGGTCAGGGCGTCGGATCGCTCTTCGGCGAGAACCTCATCGGCGGCGCGGTCGGCCTGGTGGTCGG
>NZ_JBJTCF010000059.1:0-38071 GCF_046091765.1 Mycobacterium sp. | reverse complement strand
GTTGGTTGACCCAGGTGGTGCCGAGCTGCACCGACTGCTGGGCCAGATAGCTCAAGCCCCGCACGGCGTAGGCGACGAAGGTGGTCACGATCTGGGGGATGGTCTGGACGACGGCGACCAGTTTGGTGATCACACTCGTGACGATGTAGCTGGCCGCCTGCACCACCGCCTCGGTTGCCTGTGTGATCGGGGTGACGATGGCCTGGCGCAGCACCTCGATCGCCCCGGGGATGTCGCCGGCGATGGCCAGTTGGGCGGCGGTGAGCAGGGTCGGCGGGAAGGTCCAGATGCCGGTGTCGATCGCCGCGGCGACCGACGTTGCGCCGGTGAGCGCCACGTTCACGTAGTCCGACAGGTCGGTCAGCAGCTGCTGCTGAACCGGCTCGGCGTCATTGATCCGCTGCGGGATGATGCCGACGGCGGAGTAGTTGCCGAGCCGTTTTTGTACGGTGAGCTGCCAGTTGAGATAGTCACCCCCGTTCTGCTGGAAGCCGGCGTAGGGCCAGTTCGCCGCCCCGGCGCCGAAGGTGGGGCCGTCCGCACCGTAGTAGTAGTCGCCGAAGATGTAGTTCTGCAACTGCTCGGCGGTCTGGATCAGCTGACCGAAGGGGCTATTGAACGCGGCCAGCGTGACGGCGGCGACCGACGGCGCCGTCAGTACCGGCAGTTCTGGGAGCGCGGCGCCGACCGGGGCGATGACCAGTGTTGCCGCGACCGCCGCGGTTGTTCCCGCGGCCAGGGGCGAGCGAAGTGCGATCTGCATGTCGTTCCTTCCGGGGGGTGCGCACGGCCGGAATGGCCCTCAGCACCTAACCACAGTTCCCTGATGCCCGCCCGGTCGGGTGTCCCCGCGATCAGCGTTCGGTGGCCGGATACGCGTGCACCAGAGCGCTGGACAGCTTCGGCACCGCGTGGGTGAGGGTGTGTTCGGCCTCGTGGGCGATGCGATGCGCATCGGCGAGCGCAACGGCGGGATCGATGTCGAGTTCGGCCTCGGCATGAAGGCGGTGCCCGATCCAGCGCATCCGGACGCTGCGGACGCCGGTGACTCCGGGCTCGACAGCCAGGGCCGTCTCGGCGAGGTCCACCAGTCCCGGGTCCACCCCGTCCATCAGGCGACGGAAGATGTCCCGGGCGGCGGACCGCAGCACGCCGAGGATGGCGACGGTGATGATCAGGCCCACGATCGGATCGGCCAGCGGGAAACCCAGGGCGACTCCGCCGGCGCCCAGCAGTACGGCCAGCGAGGTGAAGCCGTCGGTGCGGGCGTGCAACCCGTCGGCGACGAGGGCGGCCGAGCCGATGCGGCGGCCCACCCGGATGCGGTAGACGGCCACCAGTTCATTGCCGATGAAGCCCAGCAGTCCGGCGGCCGCCACCCAGCCGACATGGCTGACCGGGACGGGGTCACTCAACCGGCGCACGGATTCGACTCCGGCGACGACGGCGGACAGCGCGATCATCAGGACCACGAACAGGCCGGCCACGTCCTCGGCGCGCCCGAATCCATAGGTATAGCGGCGGGTGGCGGGCTTGGCGCCCACGGCGAACGCGACCCACAGGGGTACGGCGGTCAGCGCATCGGCGACGTTGTGGACGGTGTCGGCCAGCAGCGCGACCGAACCCGAGAAGGAGACGATCACCATCTGGGCCGCGGCCGTCGCGGCGAGCACCAGCAGGCTGATCTTCACCGCCCGGATGCCGGCGGCATGGGATTCCAGCGCACTGTCGATGCTGTCGGCCGCATCGTGGCTGTGCGGCACGAAGAGCTCTCGGAGTGCCGCGGTCACCCCGTGGGAGTGGTGGTGTTCGTGCGGGGGATGCGCGTGTCCGGACTCGTGCTGGTCGTCGACCGGATTCGAGGTGTGTGTCACGCCCGGCTGCCCTCGTGCCGTGACTGCCTTCCACCGGCGGGTTCGACATGCGGCTGTCGCAACTCGGCGGTGTCGCGGTGATGCCCCGGCACGCCGGGTCCGGCGTGCTCGGCATTGAACACCGCGTCGGTGACGAGTTGGCGGACGTGGTCGTTGTCCAGGCTGTAGTAGATGGTGGTGCCGTCGCGGCGGGTGCGGACCAGCCGGGCCATGCGCAGTTTGGCCAGGTGCTGGGACACGCTCGGCGCGGGTTTCCCGATGTGGTCCGCGAGGTCGCCGACGGAGAGTTCGCGGGCGACCAGTGCCCACAGGATCTGCACCCGGGTGGCGTCGGCGAGCATCCGGAAAACCTCGACGACGAGGTCGACCTGGTCGTCGGGGAGCCGGCGGAGACAAGCTCCGCTATCTGCGTTCATACGCAGATACTAGACCACCCGGGGTCGACCGGTCGACTCGCCCGGCGCGCTCTCGGCCCGCCACCCCCGGTAGGCCAGGGCGGCACTGAGGGCCGCGTAGATGACGACCTCGACCCACGCGAACGTGACTCCGAATTTGCGCCCGAAGAGCTCGGGCTCGTTCATGATCCCCTTGGATGCGGCCACCGCGTACGCACCGTGGGCGTAGGCGAGGGCCGCCGCTGATCCCGACAGGAACTTGTACGCGTCACGCTTCATGGTGTGCGGTCGCATTCCTGCGCCAGCCGAGGTAACCCAGCCAGATGCTGACGGCCCCGTAGAGGGCAGCGCCCAGCCACGGCGACCAATCCGGCCACTGTCTGCCCATGAACCGGGGCAGGCCAAAAACGCCGGCCACCACATACATCGCGATTACCGCGTGTTCGATCGCGAACCCGGCGAACAATCCGGACAGAAATTTGAGGATGTCGCGCTTCACGGGCCCTGCTCCTCTCCTTCGGCAGTGCATACAGCCTCGCTTCGAATCCGGATCGCGCCAAGAGCCGAAGCTCCTGGCTGCGGGCGCTCGACCCCCGCATCCGTCGCCGCTACTGCCGGGAGAGCTCGACGTTGATGGCTGCGGCGTCTTTGCCGGTCTCCGCGTACTGTCCCCGGATCTTGCCGTCGACGAGTTTGCCCGTGAAGAAGCCGTCCTCGTCGGTGATGAGGATCTCGCCGTCGAGCCCGACGACGCCGTGCAGCACCTCCTTCTGCGGCGGTTCGCCCGGGTCGGTGTGCTCTTTGTACCCGGTGAAGCCCTGACCGTCGGCCTCCGCGATGACCACAGTCGCCTCGAACCCCTTGTTCTCCGGGGTGACCCGGACTCCCTGCTCGTAGCCGTCACCCGCCTGAATCCATGTGCCCCGCAAGTCGGCCCCGGTGGGAACCTTGGTCGAAGGGTTCGCGCTGCAGCCGGCGGCGACGGCAAGGAATGCGGCGGCCGCGCCAGCGGCGAGGGCGAAGATCGTGTGTTTCATGCTGCTCCCGCGGGTTGACGGAGATCCTGCGTGTGGACGGAGATCCTGCGTGTGGACGGTCTCCTGCGTGTGGACGGTAAATGTACAAGGAGCGTTCCGTAGCGGGCGGTGTCACCAACCCCGTTCGCGCCACTCCGCCAGGTGCGGACGCTCGGCCCCCAGCGTGGTGTCGTCCCCGTGGCCGGGGTAGACCGCAGTGTCGTCGCCATAGACCTCGAAGATCCTGCCGGTGACATCGCCCAGAAGTTCCTCGAACGCTCCGGGTTCCCACGTCTTGCCGACACCACCCGGGAACAGACAGTCACCGGTGAACAACTGCACCGCGGTGCGGTCACGGTCGGGCCGCAGCGCGAGCGCGACCGATCCGGGGGTGTGACCACGCAGGTGGATCACGTCGAAGACCAGGTCGCCGACGGTGACGACATCGCCGCCGGCCAGCAACCGGTCCGGGGGGACCGGCAGCGGTTCGGCGTCCAGTTCGTGCGCGGCCGTCGGCGCCCCGGTGGCCTCGGCGACCGCCGCCAGGGCCTGCCAGTGGTCGTAGTGCTGGTGGGTGGTCACGACCATCGCCAGTTTCGGGGCGTGCTCTCCCACCAGTTTCACCAGCAGTTCGGGGTCGTTGGCGGCGTCGATCAGCAGCGACTCGCCGGTCGCCGCGCAGGTCACCAGGTAGGCGTTGTTGTCCATCGGGCCGACCGACATCTTGATGATGCTCACCCCCGGCAGGGTGCGCCGGGCGGCGGTCTGGGACTCGACATGTCCGGTGTAGGTGTCGGCGACGTGGGTCATACCGCCCAGGTTAGTGGCCGTCAGGACCCGCACATAGCATGGGCGCGTGGACCGGTTGATCGTCAAGGGCGCGCGCGAACACAACCTCCGCAGCATCGACCTCGACCTGCCCCGGGACAGTCTGATCGTGTTCACCGGCCTGTCCGGATCGGGCAAATCCTCGCTGGCCTTCGACACCATTTTCGCCGAGGGTCAGCGCCGCTACGTCGAGTCGCTCTCGGCCTACGCCCGGCAGTTCCTCGGCCAGATGGACAAGCCCGACGTCGACTTCATCGAGGGGCTCTCCCCGGCGGTCTCGATCGACCAGAAGTCCACCAACCGCAACCCGCGTTCCACGGTCGGCACCATCACCGAGGTCTACGACTACCTGCGCCTGCTCTACGCCCGCGCCGGCACCCCGCACTGCCCGGTGTGCGGGCAGCGGATCGCCCGGCAGACCCCGCAGCAGATCGTCGACCAGGTGCTGGCCATGCCCGAGGGCACCAAGTTCCAGGTGCTCGCGCCGGTGGTGCGCACCCGCAAGGGCGAGTTCGTCGACCTGTTCGACAAGCTCAACACCCAGGGCTACAGCCGGGTCCGGGTGGACGGCGTGGTGCACCCGCTGACCGAGCCGCCCACGCTGAAGAAGCAGGAGAAGCACGACATCGAGGTGGTCGTCGACCGGCTGACGGTCAAGGCGAGCGCCAAGCAGCGGCTGACCGACTCGGTGGAGACCGCACTCGGTCTCGCCGAGGGGATCGTGGTGCTGGATTTCGTCGACCGCGACGAACACGACCCGCATCGCGAGCAGCGTTTCAGCGAGAAGCTGGCCTGCCCGGGCGGGCATCCGCTGGCGGTGGACGACCTCGAGCCGCGGTCGTTCTCGTTCAACTCGCCCTACGGCGCCTGTCCGGAGTGCAGCGGGCTGGGCATCCGCAAGGAAGTCGACCCCGAGCTCGTCGTGCCCGACCCCGAGCTCACCCTGGCAGAGGGGGCTGTGGCCCCCTGGGCCATGGGCCACAGCGCGGACTACTTCACCCGCATGCTGGCCGGTCTGGGCGAGGCGATGGACTTCGACATCGACACCCCGTGGCGCAAGCTCCCCATCAAGGCGCGCCGGGCGATCCTGGAGGGCTGCGACGAGCAGGTGCACGTGCGCTACCGCAACCGCTACGGCCGCACCCGTTCCTACTGGGCGGAGTTCGAGGGCGTGATGGCGTTCCTGCAGCGGCGGATGGAGCAGACCGACTCGGAGCTGATGAAGGAACGCTACGAGGGTTTCATGCGCGACGTGCCCTGCCCGGAGTGTGACGGCACCCGGCTCAAACCCGAGATCCTGGCCGTCACGCTGGCTGCCGGTGCGCTCGGCGCGAAGTCGATCGCGCAGGTGTGCGAGCTGTCCATCGCCGACTGCTCGGAATTCCTGCGCGAACTGACCCTCGGTCCGCGCGAACAGGCCATCGCCGGGCAGGTGCTCAAAGAGGTGCAGTCCCGGCTGGGCTTCCTGCTCGACGTCGGCCTGGATTACCTGTCCCTCGGCCGGGCCGCGGGCACGCTCTCCGGCGGCGAGGCGCAGCGCATCAGGCTGGCCACCCAGATCGGGTCGGGACTGGTCGGCGTGCTCTACGTCCTCGACGAACCCTCGATCGGCCTGCACCAGCGGGACAACCGCAGGCTCATCGAAACCCTCACCCGCTTAAGGGATCTCGGCAATACGCTGATCGTCGTCGAACACGACCAGGACACCATCGCGCACGCCGACTGGATCGTCGACATCGGTCCCGCCGCCGGCGAACACGGCGGGCGGGTTGTGCACAGCGGTCCCTACGACGAGCTGCTGCGCAACCCGAACTCGATCACCGGCGCCTACCTTGCCGGCAAGCAGAGCATCGAGACCCCGGCGATTCGCCGTCCGGTCGACCGCAAGCGTCAACTCACCGTGGTGGGCGCCCGCGAACACAACCTGCGCGACATCGACGTGGCCTTCCCGCTCGGCGTGCTCACTGCCGTCACCGGGGTGTCCGGATCGGGTAAGTCGACCCTGGTCAACGACATCCTGGCCAGCGTGCTGGCCAACCGGCTCAACGGCGCCCGCATGGTGCCCGGTCGCCACACCCGGGTCACGGGCCTGGACCGCGTCGACAAACTCGTCCGCGTGGACCAGTCGCCGATCGGGCGCACCCCGCGGTCCAACCCGGCCACCTACACCGGAGTCTTCGACAAGATCCGCACCCTGTTCGCGGCCACCACCGAGGCCAAGGTGCGTGGTTACAAACCCGGCCGCTTCTCGTTCAACGTCAAGGGCGGCCGCTGCGAGGCGTGCTCGGGCGACGGCACGATCAAAATCGAGATGAACTTCCTGCCCGACGTCTACGTCCCCTGCGAGGTGTGCCAGGGCGCCCGCTACAACCGCGAGACCCTCGAGGTGCACTACAAGGGCAAGACCATCTCCGAGGTGCTCGACATGTCCATCGAGGACGCCTGCGAGTTCTTCGAGGCGATCAGCGGCATCCACCGCTATCTCAAGACACTGGTCGACGTCGGCCTGGGCTATGTGCGGCTGGGTCAGCCCGCGCCGACGCTGTCCGGCGGTGAGGCCCAGCGGGTCAAGCTCGCTGCCGAGTTGCAGAAGCGCTCCACCGGCCGCACCGTGTACATCCTCGACGAACCCACCACCGGGTTGCACTTCGAGGACATCCGCAAGCTGCTCAAGGTGATCAACGGATTGGTCGACAAGGGCAACTCGGTGATCGTGATCGAACACAACCTCGATGTCATCAAGACCGCGGACTGGATCATCGACATGGGTCCCGAAGGCGGTGCGGGTGGGGGCACGGTGGTCGCCGAAGGCCCGCCCGAGGACGTCGCGGCGCAACCCGCCAGCTATACGGGGATGTTCCTGGCCAGGCTCCTCGAGATGCCGGCACCCAAGCGGGCGGTGCGGCGCCGTCGGGCCAGCGCCTGACGACGGCCCCGTGGGCGCGGCCGCACGCGAGCATCGGCTGCCGCCCATCACCTGCGACAAGCGCGCGGAGCCGACGTACCGGGCTCCGGGCGTCGGCTACGAACTGCTCGCCCGCGCCTAGCGCGGCTTGGCCAACGGGAAGGGCAGCGTCTCGCGGATGCTGCGCCCGGTCAGCAGCATCACCACGCGGTCGACCCCGACACCCAGCCCGCCGGTCGGGGGCATGGCGTACTCCATCGCCTGAAGGAAGTCCTCGTCGAGTTCCATCGCCTCCGGATCGCCGCCGGCGGCCAGGGTGGACTGCTGCTGCAGCCGGCGTCGCTGCTCGACCGGGTCGGTCAGCTCGCTGTAGGCGGTGCCCAACTCCATACCCCAGGCCACCAGATCCCAGCGCTCGGCCAGACCCGGGATGCTGCGGTGCGGCCTGGTCAGCGGCGACACCGACGCCGGAAAATCGATGTAAAAGGTCGGGCTCTCGGTGCGGTCCTCGACGAGATGCTCGTAGAGCTCGAGCACGACCGCACCGGCATCCCAGTGCGTGAGATACGGAATGCCGGCGCGGTCGCAGAGCTGCCGCAGCGCGGTCAGTTCGGTATCGGGATCGATGTGTTCGCCCAGCGCCTCGGACACCGCGGCGTGGACCGTTTTCACCGCCCAGGTGCCGGAGATGTCGACGGGTTCCAGCCCGGGGTCGTCCTCCGATCCGGTCGGGCGCATCACCACCATCGACCCGTTGGCGGCTACGGCCGCATTCTGGATCAACTCGCGGCATCCGTCGATCCACGTCCGGTAGTCGGCGTGCGCCTGGTAAGCCTCCAGCAGGGTGAACTCCGGATTGTGGCTGAAGTCGACGCCTTCGTTGCGGAATGCCCGCCCCAGTTCGAAGACGCGTTCCACTCCGCCGACACACAGCCGCTTGAGGTAGAGCTCCGGGGCGATCCGCAGGTACAGCTCCAGATCGTAGGCGTTGATGTGGGTGCGGAACGGCCGTGCGTTCGCGCCCCCGTGGATCTGCTGCAGGATGGGTGTCTCGACTTCGACAAAGCCCTTGGCGTACAGCGTCTCCCGGATCGAGCGCAGGATCGCGCTGCGCGCTGAGATCAGCGTGCGCGCCGCCGGGCTGATGGCCAGGTCGACATAGCGCGCCCGGACCCGGGCCTCCGGGTCGGTGAGGCCCTTCCACTTGTCGGGCAGCGGCCGCAAGCACTTGCCGAGCAGGCGCCACTGCCGGACCAGCACCGAGCGGGTGCCGTTCTTGCTGTAGCCCATCTGTCCGCTGACCTCGATGAGGTCACCGAGGTCGAGTCCGGCGAAATCGGGTGCCGATTCGTCGAGTCGGGACTTGTCGACCAGCAGCTGCACATCCCCGGACCAGTCCCGCAGCTGGGCGAACGAAATGCCGCCGTAGTCGCGCATGCGGATGACCCGGCCGGCGACGCTGATGGTCGCGTCGTCGGCGGCGGCCAACGCCTCGGCCACCGTGTGCGTCGGTGGCTGACCGACCGGGTAGGGGTCGATCCCGTCGTCGCGCAGAGTCTTCAGTTTCGCCATCCGGACCCTGACCTGCTCGGGCAGGCGGTCCTCGTCGCCGGCCGCCTCGGCCGGCGCGGACGTCTCGTCGGCTGGCGCAGCCGCGTCACGCATGCTGTGCGGCACCGCGGAGTGCTGGCCGGTGTGCTGCTTGCCGCGGCGGGAGAACGGCAGCACCAGGAAGCCTTCGGCGATCACCGAGGCGACTCCGACCCGCGGGATGAGCCGGGCGTCCTCGTAGCACGCATAGCGCGGCACCCACTCCGGCTGGTATTTCATGTTGGACCGGTACAGCGTCTCCAGCTGCCACCAGCGTGAGAAGAACACCAGCAGGGCCCGCCACAGCCGCGCCACCGGACCGGCGCCCAACTGGGATCCCTGCTCGAATGCGGAGCGGAACATCGCGAAGTTCAGCGATACCCGGCTCACGCCGATGGTGTCCGCGCGCTGCAGCACGTCACTGACCATCAACTCGACCGTGCCGTTGGGGGATTGCGGCGATCGTCGCATCAGGTCCAGTGAGAGCCCGTTTCCGCCCCAGGGAACGAACGACAGCATCCCGACGACCGGACCGTCGGTGCCGTCGAGCGCTTCGACCAGCAGGCAGTCGCCGTCGGCACTGTCGCCGAGCCGGCCCAGCGCCATCGAGAACCCCCGCTCGGTCTCGGTGTCCCGCCATGCGTCGGCGCGCCGGATCACCTCGGCCATCTCCGCTGCCGACAGTTCACGGTGCCGGCGCAATCGGACGGTGACCCCGGTGCGGCGGGCCCGCGTCACCGCCTGGCGAACGGGTTTCATCTCCGGCCCGGACAACCGGAACCGGTCCGGGTAGAGGATCGCCTCGTCGCCGAGTTGCAGCGCACTGAGGCCGGCGGCATTGAAGGCCTGCGCGGCGGTCGCGCTGGCACCCATCACTCCCGGCGCCCATCCGTAGGCTTCGCACAGCGCCAGCCAGGCGGCGATGGCCTGCGGCCATGCGCGCGGGTCGCCGACCGGGTCGCCGCTGGCCAGACAGACGCCCACCTCGACGCGGTAGGTGATCGCGGCCCGGCCGTTGGGCGCGAAGATGACCGACTTGTCGCGCCGGGTCGCGAAGTAGCCCAGCGAGTCGTTCTTGCCGTAGGTGTTCAGCAGGGCGCGGATCGCCAGTTCGTCCTCACCGGTCAGCGCGTTGTCCGCGCGCTGGGACTGGAACAGCACGACCGCCGCCGCCATCAGCGCCAGCGCACCGAACAAGCCGAACAGTGCGTTGAGGATGGTCGGCGGGCGACCGGCGAACAGGTTGGAGGTCGCGGTCGCGAAACCGCTGACCCGGTTGACCGCGTAGGCCAGCCGGTAGCCGGGCTCCAGGGACCCGGGGAACAGCTGCAGCAGGCCCCAGCTGAGCAGGATGCCGACCACGTTGCCGGCGACCAGCACTGCGGCGGCTTTGAGCAGCGCGCCGCGACGTACCCGCGCCCAGAACTCCCCGCGGGCCAGGATCAGCACCGCGATCGCGGCGATGTGGAAGCCGAGTCCGAGGTACTCGCCCACGCGCTCGAATCGCGTGCCGGCTTCTTCGGTCAACGAGACGACGTCGAAGCCCACCGCCACCGCCAGGATGGCGACGAGCACCCACCAGGCGATCCGCTTGCGCGCAGCCAGTGCGCCCGCCATCACCGCCAGCGCGAACGCCCAGGCGAAGCTGGTGTCGGGGAAGTTGAACAGATAGTCGTCGATGAACTGCCGGGGCACGCTGGTGAGATGGCGGATCAGCGGCGACACACTCGACAGCAGTGCTGCGGTGGCGATCACGCCCAGGATCCAGCCCGCTGCCGCGGGCACCCAGTGCAGCCGGGTGCGGTGCCGGGTCGTGGTGATCGGCGTCGTGATCGTCATCGAGCGCCAGGATATTCGGGAAATCCGGCGGGGCGCGGTTTACCGAACCGGGCCGGTGAAGGTTTCGCCGGGGCCGCGCCCCGGCTCGTCGGGGAATGCGCTGGCTTCGCGGAAAGCCAGTTGCAGTGCGCGCAGGCCGTCGCGTACCGGACCGGCGTGCGGCCCCAGGTACTCCGCGGAGGCTTTGGTCAGCCCGGCCAGCGCGGTGATCAGGCGGCGCGCCTCGTCGAGGTCGCGATGCCCGCTGGTATCGGGATCCTCCGAGGCCAGCCCGAGTTTCTCCGCTGCGGCGCTCATCAGCATCACCGCGGCGCGGATGATGACCTCCACGGCCGGGATGTCGGCCAGCTCGCGGATGCCGGATTCGTCCGTCATGCCTGCTAGACTGACATCCACGACCGTCCCGGCGAAACCCGGGACAGTAAGTGGAGTCCCACTCCCACCGCCGGCCGCGACTGTTTTCGCAGGCTCAGCGGTCCGGTCGCGGGCACTGAAACCAGTGCCCGTCCGCGGCGTCCGCGGGCGGCAACATGCCGTGGCCGGTCGGCACCGGGCCCTGCTTCGCGCAGGGCCTTTTGGTTGGTGGGGGCGGATCCGCGGGCTGTCCCGAGCGCGTCGGCGACAGTCGGCAGGAGCGAACCGGATCGACCCAGGGAGGGCCCATCAGCACTGAGACCCGCGTCAACGAGCGCATCCGCGTACCCGAGGTCCGTTTGATCGGACCAGCAGGTGAGCAGGTAGGCATAGTGCGCATCGAAGACGCTCTCCGCGTCGCCGCGGATGCCGATCTCGACCTCGTCGAAGTAGCGCCCAATGCCAGGCCTCCGGTCTGCAAGATCATGGACTACGGCAAGTACAAGTACGAGGCGGCACAAAAGGCGCGCGAGTCTCGCAGAAACCAGCAGCAAACCGTCGTCAAGGAGCAAAAACTCCGGCCGAAGATCGACGACCACGACTACGAGACCAAGAAGGGTCACGTGATCCGGTTCCTGGAAGCCGGGTCGAAGGTCAAGGTGACGATCATGTTCCGGGGACGCGAGCAGTCCCGCCCCGAGCTCGGGTACCGGCTGCTGCAGCGGCTCGGTGCCGATGTCGCCGATTACGGCTTCGTCGAGACCTCGGCCAAGCAGGACGGCCGCAACATGACGATGGTGCTGGCCCCGCACCGGGGTGCCAAGACCCGTGCCAGGGCGGCCGAGCAGGCGAGTGGACCGGCCACCCCGGCGCCCGAGCCCGCCGAGCAGTAACCGAGCAGTAACCAAGCAGTAACCAAGCACAGAACGAACAGAACCGAGGACACATGCCCAAGGCAAAAACCCACAGCGGGGCGAGCAAGCGCTTTCGCCGCACCGGAACCGGCAAGATCGTCCGGCAGAAGGCCAACAAGCGCCACCTGCTCGAGCACAAGGCCTCGACGAGGACCCGTCGCCTGTCCGGCCGCACGGCCGTTTCCGCCAGCGACACCAAGCGGGTCAACGCGCTGCTGAACGGCTGACGCGTACCCGACACGAACGAGAAGAGGAAAACCCATGGCCCGCGTGAAGCGCGCAGTCAATGCCCAGAAGAAGCGGCGAACCGTCCTCAAGGCGTCCAAGGGCTACCGCGGCCAGCGCTCTCGGCTCTATCGCAAAGCCAAAGAGCAGCAGCTGCACTCGATGAACTATGCCTACCGCGACCGTCGCGCCCGCAAGGGCGACTTCCGCAAGCTGTGGATCTCCCGGATCAACGCAGCGGCCCGCGCCAACGACATCACCTACAACCGGTTCATCCAGGGCCTGAAGGCGGCGGGCGTGGAAGTCGACCGTAAAAACCTCGCCGAGATCGCGGTCAGCGACCCGGCGGCGTTCACCGCGCTGGTCGACGTCGCCCGGGCCGCGCTGCCGGCCGACGTCAACGCGCCGTCCGGTGAGGCCGCCTGACCGCTCCGCTCACACCGCGATCCACCCGGGTGGCTGCCGCGGTCAAACTGCTGCGGCCCGCGGGGCGCAAGCGGTCTGACCGCTTTCTGGCCGAGGGCATCAATCTCGTCGAGGCTGCCGTCCACCGCGGGCTGGTCGAGCAGGTCTTCGCCACCCCGGCAGCCGCCGAACGCCACGGTGCCCTCTGCGCGGGACTGCCCGTTCACGCCGTGACCGACGCAGCGGCCAGGGCGCTGTCCGAAACGGTCACGCCCTCGGGTCTGGTCGCCGTCTGCCGTGTTCCGGATACCCGTCTCGACGATGTGCTGGGCGGGAAACCCCGGCTCGTGGTCGTCGCCGTCGCGCTGTCCGAGCCGGGCAACGCCGGAACGTTGATCAGAACGGCGCACGCGATGGGCGCTGACGCGGTGGTATTCGCGGGCCACAGCGTGGATCCCTACAACGGCAAGAGCCTGCGGTCCTCGGCCGGCAGCATCTTCTCGGTGCCGGTGGTGACCGAACCCGACCTGCCCGGCGAACTGCTGGAGCGGTTGCGCGCGGCGGGTCTGAGCGTGCTGGCGACGACGCCGCAGGGCGAGCTCAGCCTCGACGACGCAGGTTCGCTGCTGACCCGGCCGACGGCGTGGATCTTCGGCTCCGAATCCCACGGTCTGCCCGGCGGGCTGGCCGCTGCCGCCGACCACCGGGTGACGATTCCGATGTCCGGCGGTGCTGAGAGCATCAACGTGTCGGCGGCCGCGGCGATCTGCCTCTACCTGAGCGCGCGCGCTCAGCGGATCGGCTAGCCGATAGGCTGGCAGCTGTGGATGTCGAGCCGGTCGATCATCGGCGCGGGGTGACATCCTGGCTGCTGAACTCCAACGCCAATCCCAGCATCGTCGGGCTGATCCGCCAGCTCCGCCGGCGGCTGCCCGGTGATCCCGACTTCGGCGACCCGCTCTCGGCAGCCGGCGAGGGTACCGCGCCGGCCGCCGCCCGCGCCGCCGACCGGATCATCCCGCAGCGCAACGCGGCGACCCGGGAGTTGAGCCTGGCGGCGCTGCAGGTGTGGCAGGCGTTCAACGACCGTCGGCGCGGACGGTCCACCGACGCCGAGATCACCCTGGTGTTCACCGATCTGGTGGGGTTTTCCGACTGGGCGCTGCGGGCCGGTGACGAGGCCACCCTGCAACTGCTGCGCCAGGTCGCTCAGGTCACCGAGCCGCCGCTTCTGGAGGGCGGGGGCCAGATCGTCAAGCGGATGGGGGACGGCGCGATGATCGCCTTCTCCGACGCGGCGGCTGCCGTGCGCACCACCCTCGCGGCCACGCAGGCCGTGACGACCGTCGAGGTCGACGGCTACACGCCGCGGATCCGGGCCGGCATTCACACCGGCCATGCGCAGCGTGTGGGATCCGACTGGTTCGGCGTCGACGTCAACATCGCGGCCCGGGTGATGGAGCGTGCGACCCGTGGCGGGGTGGTCGTCTCGGAGACGACGCTCGCTGCGATCTCCGAGGCACAGTTGCAGTCCCTGGACGCGACGGTGCGGCAGATCCGTCGCCAGATGTTCGCACCACGGCAGGCCGGCGTGCCGCCCGAGCTGGTGATGTATCGCGTCAGCCCCCGGCCGGACCCGTCGAAGGAGTCCGATCAGCCCGAAGCCGAACCCGTCGAGGCCGAGTCGGAGGCGGAGTCGGAGTCGGAGTCGGAGTCGGAGTCGGAGTCGGAGTAGCCCGGCCGACGACTCAGCGGAACTCCTCGGCGGAGGCCTCGACCCAGTCCGACCGCCACGACTCCGGCGGGTTGTCGAGCAGTTCGCCGGGCATCAGCCACTCGTAGATCTCGGCGTAGGTTCGGGTGCGGTGATAGTCGACCCGGCGATTGAGCATGGACGGGTCCAGTTCGTCGAAACCCTCCAGCCCCATCGAGGCCACGAGTTGCGCGGCGCTGGCCACCGTGCCCCGGTGGAAGTTGGCCACCCGCTCGACCTTGTCGGGCACGTGCAGCGCGCGCATCAGGCCGCGGTCCTGGGTGGCGACCCCGGTCGGGCACCGATTGGTGTTGCACTTCATCGCCTGAATGCAGCCGATGGCGAACATCATCGCGCGGGCCGAGAGGGTGAAGTCGGCGCCCTGGATGACGCGGTTGACGATGTCCACCCCGGTGGCGATCTTGCCCGAGGCGCCGATCCTGACATGCGGGCGCAGGCCGGTACCGACCAGGCAGTTGTGCGCCAGCATCAGGCCCTCGGTGAGCGGCATTCCGACGTGGTCCTCGAACTCCTGCGGGGCCGCACCGGTGCCGCCCTCCGAGCCGTCGACGATGATGAAGTCCGGAGTGATCCCGGTCTGCAGCATCGCCTTGCAGATGCCGAGAAACTCGGTCCGCGATCCCATGCACAGCTTGAAGCCGACCGGCTTGCCGCCGGACAGGCTGCGCAGTGTCGCGATGAACTGGGTGAGTTCCAGCGGGGTGTGAAACGCGGTGTGTGCGGGCGGGGAGACGACCGTCTTGCCCACCGGCACCCCGCGGGTGGCGGCGATCTCCTCGGTCACCTTCGCCCCCGGCAGCACCCCGCCCAGGCCGGGTTTGGCGCCCTGGGACAGTTTGATCGACACGGCCTTGACCGTCGGCAGCGCGGACTTCTCCTCGAACAGCGCGCCGTCGAACCGGCCGTCGGCGTCGCGGCAGCCGAAATACCCCGACCCGATCTCCCAGATCAGGTCGCCGCCGCGGGCGAGGTGGTAGGGACTGATGCCGCCCTCGCCGGTGTCGTGGGCGAACCCACCGATAGAAGCGCCGCCGTTGAGCGCCTCGATGGCATTGGCGGACAGGGCCCCGAAGCTCATCGCCGACACGTTCAGCACCGAGATGTCGTAGGGCTGGGTGCAGTCCGGCCCGCCCAGGCGCACCCGGGGACTCAGGTCAGTCGCCAGCCGGGCGCGCAACGAGTGCCGCAGGAACTCGTGACCGACCGCGTTGACGTCACGCTCGGTGCCGAACGGTTCATCGCCCTTGGTGCCCTTGGCGCGGCGGTACACGGTGTCGCGGGTCTCACGGTCGAACGGGGCGCCCTCGGTGTTGGACTCGACGAAGTACTGGCGGATCTCCGGGCGCACCAACTCGGCCAGAAAGCGGGCGTGGCCGAGGATCGGGAAGGCGCGCAGAATCGAATGCCCGGTCTGCAGCAGATTCCAGGTGCCCAGTGCGGCCAGTGCGCCCAGCAGCGCGGCGGGGATCCACCAGAGTGCGTCGAAGCGGACAGCCAGCAGCGTGAACGCGAGCGCCGAGAGCCACACGCCGACCACCATGAGGGTCCTCATCATGTACCTCCCCTGCCTCGACGACCCGACGGCCGATGACCTCGTGAGCATTCTGGCATCACCTATGATCTGCGGGTCGGCACTTGCCCCGCACGCGTGCCGCGCCCGGGCCAGCTAAGGAGAGTCGCGCCGCGTGGGTGGTCAACCCGTCGAAGTGTCGCAGGAGGCACTCGCCGAGGCGGTCCGGGCCGCCCAGGGGGCCTTCGCGGCGGCCGGCGATCTGGAGTCCCTCGCCCGGGCCAAGACCGAACACCTCGGCGACCGCGCGCCGCTGGCGCTGGCCCGCCAGGCGCTGGGCCACCTGAACCCCGGCGACCGCGCCGACGCCGGAAAGCGGGTGAATGTGGCGCGGGCGGAGGCCCAGCAGGCCTACGACACCCGCCTGGCGGTGCTGCGCGCCGAGCGTGACGCGGCCGCCCTGGTCGCCGAAACCGTGGATGTCACGCTGCCGTCGACGCGCCAGCCGCTCGGCGCCCGCCATCCGATCACGATCCTGGCCGAGCGCGTCGCCGACACCTTCCTCGCGATGGGCTGGGAACTGGCCGAGGGGCCCGAGGTGGAAAGCGAGCAGTTCAACTTCGACGCGCTGAACTTCCCGCCCGACCATCCGGCGCGCAGCGAGCAGGACACCTTCCACCTCGCCCCGGAGGGCTGCCGGCAGCTGCTGCGGACGCACACCTCGCCGGTGCAGGTCCGCACCCTGCTCGAGCGCGACCTGCCGGTCTACATCGTCTCGATCGGCCGCACGTTCCGGGCCGATGAGTTGGACGCCACCCATACCCCGGTGTTCCATCAGGTCGAGGGCCTCGCGGTGGACCGGGGGCTGACCATGGCGCACCTGCGCGGCACCCTGGACGCCTTTGCCCGTTCGCAGTTCGGCGGGGACGCGCGGGTCCGGATGCGTCCGCATTTCTTTCCGTTCACCGAGCCTTCGGCGGAGGTCGACATCTGGTTTCCCGACAAGAAGGGCGGGCCCGGGTGGGTCGAATGGGGCGGATGCGGGATGGTCAACCCCAACGTGCTGCGGGCGGCCGGGATCGACCCGCAGGAGCACTCGGGATTCGCCTTCGGCATGGGTTTGGAACGCACCCTGCAGTTCCGCAACGGCATCCCCGACATGCGTGACATGGTCGAAGGTGACGTGCGCTTCTCGCTGCCGTTCGGGGCCGGACTCTGATGCGGCTGCCCTACAGCTGGCTGCGCGAGGTCGTGCAACTCGGCGCCCCCGGGTGGGATGTCGAGCCGCACGACCTGGAGCAGGCGCTCATCCGGATCGGCCACGAGGTCGAGGACGTCATCCCGCTCGGTCCGGTCAGCGGCCCGCTGGTGATCGGGCGGGTCACGGCGATCGACGAGCTCACCGAGTTCAAGAAGCCCATCCGGGCCTGCCTGGTCGACGTCGGGGAGGGGGCCGGAAAGGACCGCGGCATCGTCTGCGGCGCAACGAATTTCGCCGTCGGCGATCTTGTGGTGGCCGCGCTGCCCGGGGCGACGCTGCCGGGTGACTTCCAGATCGCGTCGCGGACGACCTACGGCCGGGTCTCCGACGGCATGATCTGCTCGGCCGCCGAACTGGGCCTGGGCTCCGGCGCGGCCCGCGACCACTCCGGGATCCTGGTGCTGCCCGAGGGCACGGCGCACCCGGGTGAGCCCGCGGCAGAGGTGCTCGGCCTCGACGACGTGGTGTTCGACCTGGCCATCACCCCCGATCGCGGCTACTGCATGTCGGTGCGCGGCATCGCCCGGGAGATCGCCTGCGCCTATGACCTGAACTTCGCCGACCCCGTATCCGATCCGTCGATCGTGCCCGCACTGCCCGCCGACGGGCCGGCCCTTGCGGTGACGATCGCCCCCGGCACCGGGGTCAGTCGCTTCGCGCTGCGTCCGGTGACCGGCATCGACCCCGACGCCGTCTCCCCGTGGTGGCTGCGGCGGCGGCTGATGCTGTCGGGGATCCGGCCGATCTCCCCGGCGGTCGACGTCACCAACTACGTCATGCTCGAGTTCGGCCATCCCATGCACGCCCACGACCGCAGCCGCATCCACGGCGGCTTTACCGTGCGGTTCGCCGCGCCGGGGGAGACCGTGGTCACCCTCGACGACGTCGAGCGCCGCCTCGACCCGGGTGATGTGCTGATCGCCGACGACTCCGCGGTGGCCGCGATCGGCGGGGTGATGGGCGCCGGCACCACCGAGATCGACGCCGCCACCACCGACGTGCTGCTCGAGGCGGCGGTGTGGGATCCCGCCGCGGTTTCGCGAACCCTGCGCAGATTGCATCTGGTCAGTGAGGCGGGCCGGCGCTACGAGCGCTGCGTCGACCCCGCGATCTCGGTGGCGGCGATCGACCGGTGCGCCACGCTGCTGGCCGGGATCGCCGGGGGAACCGTCGAACCGCTGCTTACCGACTGGCGCGGCGACCCGCCCCGTGATGACTTCCGCCCGCCGCCGGTGCGGATGGACGTCGGGCTGCCCGACCGCACCGCCGGTGTGATCTATCCCGACGGCGCGGTGGTGCGCCGGCTCACCCAGATCGGCGCGCGGGTCGCCGCCGAGCCCGGCAGCCCGGTCCTGGCGGTCACCCCGCCGAGCTGGCGGCCGGATCTGGTCGCGCCCGCCGACCTCGTCGAGGAGGTGCTGCGACTGGAGGGTCTGGATGCGATCCCCTCGGTGCTGCCGGCCGCCCCGGCCGGGCGCGGTCTGACCCTGGCCCAGCGCCGCCGGCGGGCGGTCTCGGCCTCGCTGGCGCTGGCCGGTTTCGTGGAGGTGCTGCCCACGCCGTTCCTTCCGGCCGGGGTGTTCGACCAGTGGGGCCTGGATGCCGACGATGCCCGCCGCGCCACCGCGTCGGTGCTCAACCCGTTGGAGGCCGACCGCCCGCAGCTGGCCACCACCCTGCTGCCGGCCCTGCTGGAAGCCCTGGCGCGCAACGTCTCCCGCGGCTTCGCCGATGTGGCGCTGTTCTCGATCGCGCAGGTGGTGCGACCGACCGCGAACACCCGGCCGATCCCGCTGATCCCCACCGACCGCCGGCCGACCGACGAGGAGGTCGCCGCCCTCGACGCGGCGCTGCCCGAGCAGCCGGTGCACGTCGCGGCGGTGCTGGCCGGACTCCGGGAGCCGCGCGGCCCGTGGGGGCCGGGCCGGCCCGTTGAGGCCGCCGACGCGTTCGAGGCGGCGCGGACGATCGCCCGCGCCGCCGGGGTGGACGTCACGCTGCGGGCCGCACGGCACCTGCCGTGGCACCCCGGGCGATGCGCGGAGGTGCTCGTCGACGGACGGGTGGTCGGCCATGCCGGGCAGTTGCACCCGGCCGCCGTCGAGCGCTGCGGCCTGCCCGCCGGCAGCTGCGCGGTCGAACTCGATCTCGACGCCCTCGGCGCGCCGACGGGTCTCCCGGCGCCCCGGGTGTCGCCGTTCCCGGCGGTCTTCCAGGACCTCAGCCTGGTGGTCGCCGCCGACGTGCCCGCCCAGGCCGTCGTCGACGCGGTGCGCGAGGGCGCCGGACCGCTGCTCGAGGACGTCGCACTGTTCGACGTCTACGAGGGGCCCCAGGTGGGTGCGGGCCGAAAGTCGGTCACGCTGGCCCTGCGATTCCGCGCGGCTGAGCGCACCCTGACCGAGGACGAGGCCAGCGCGGCACGCGACTCGGCGCTGGCCCGGGCGGCAGACCGGCTGGGTGCGCACCTGCGGGGTTAGCGCCACTGCACGGCCGCGACGTCGTAGGCCGCTACCCGGGGTCGTCCTCCTCGGGGTAGAGCACTTTCTCCGGGTGGAAATAAAGGTTGACCCGGCTCTGCCGGCGGTCCAGATGGCGCGGTGGTATCCATTCGGTTCGGTTGTCGCGCCTGTGTTTTCGTGTGGTCCACCCCGTCGGGGTGCCATCGACCAGCCGGTTGTCACACCCGCAGGCCAAGGTGAGCTGGTCGATGTCGGTGCGGCCGCCGTGCCGCCAGTCGCGGACGGCGTGATGAACCTGGCACCGGTCTGGCGGGGCGGTGCAGTCCGGTTTGGTGCATCCCCGTTCCAGGGCGTGCAGGACGAGACGCTGACCGGGGCTGGCGGTGCGCCGGGCGCGCCCGTAGTAGAGCTGGATCTCGCGCGGACTGTGGAACAGCGCCAGGTACGGGTGGGCGTCGGCGGCCATCCGGATCAGCGTCGGGATCGGCAGCTGTGTCCCCCCGCCGGTGTGGGCGAACCCGGTAGCCGCCGAGAGGTCGGCCAGGGTCGCAGTGGCTACCACCGTGACCGGCAGTCCGTTGTGCTGACCGAGCTTCCCGGATGCCAGCATCGCGCGGCACACGGTCTGAAGGGCATCGTGCGTGCGTTGCGCCGCCGAACGGGTATCACCGGAGATCTGGTCCTGTGTGGGGGTGCCGTCGACGCACGGATCGGCATCGCCGGGGTTGCAGAACCCCGGGGCGCCGAGCTTGGCGAGGATCGCGTCGAGGGTCGCGCGCAGTGCCGGATCGAGCCACCCGGAGATGCGGCTCATCCCGTCGAGTCCCTGGTGGCCGATGGTGATGCCGCGCTTGCGGGCGTGCTCCCGTTCGTCGTCGAGCGCGCCGTCCTGGTCGAGGTATCCCATCAACCGCCGGGCGACTCTGCGCAGTCCTTCCGGGGTCAGCCCGCCGGCGACCTGCGCCAGCTGGGATTCGGCCGCGTCCCGGGTGCCGAGGTCGATCTCGGCCGGCAACTGGGACATGAAGTCCCGGATCACCGCGACGTGGTCTGCTCCGATCTCGCCGCGTGCCTGCGCCGCGGCGGTGGTCGCCAGCTCGGGTTCCAGCGGCTCGCCGCTGACCGCGCGACGCCCGCCGAGCGCCGCGGCCTCGGCGATTCGGCGGCGGGCATCGACCCCGCTGATCCCCAGCCGGTTCGCCAACACGGCTCGCCAGGATGAGGCCCCCATCTCCTTCGCGGTGGCCTGCGACTGCACTTGGGTGACCAGCGCGTGTTCGGCGGCGGGCTGGCGGCGCCGATGGATTTCCAGCCTCCCGAGCGCGGCCAGGGCCTCCGGGGCGGACAGGGCGTGGACCGGCAGGGAGACCAGCTTGTCCCAGGCGGCGTCGAGCTCGTCGAGAGCGGTCCTGACCGCCGTGGCTTCGCGTGTGCCGTGCTCCATGAATCGAACACTAGTTCGAGTATCCGACAAAAACCGCCGCTCGGCGGAGAGGGCATGAATTTGCATCAAAACGTATAATCATTCAGACTGTCGGAGTGACAACTGTGGCGGTGGCAGGCGCCAGCGGGTACGCCGGCGGGGAGATCCTGCGAATCCTGCTGGGCCATCCGGGCTGCGCGGACGGGCGGCTGCGGATCGGAGCGCTGACCGCCGCCGCGAGCGCCGGCACCCCGCTGGCCGATCACCACCCGCACCTGATGCCGCTGGCGCAGCGGGTTCTCGAGCCGACTGATGCCGAGACGCTGGCCGGCCACGACGTGGTATTCCTGGCCCTGCCACACGGGCACTCGGCGGAGCTCGCCGCGCAACTGGCGCCCGAGACGGTGGTGATCGACTGCGGGGCCGACTTCCGGCTCACCGACGCCGGGGACTGGCAGCGCTTCTACGGCTCACCGCACGCCGGCAGCTGGCCCTACGGATTGCCCGAGCTGCCCGGCGCCCGCGACGGGCTGCGCGGAGCGCGCCGGATCGCCGTTCCCGGGTGCTACCCGACCGCCGCTCTGCTGGCCCTGGTTCCTGCGGTCGCGGCCGGCCTGGTCGAACCCGCGGTGACCGTCGTTGCGGTGAGCGGGACCTCGGGGGCGGGCCGCGCGGCCAAGGTCGACCTGCTGGCCTCGGAGGTGATCGGCTCGGCCCGGGCCTACAACATCGCCGGGGTGCACCGGCACACCCCGGAGATCGCCCAGGGCCTGCGCGCGGTCACCGACCGTGCGGTGACGGTGTCCTTCACGCCGGTGCTGATCCCGACGGCCCGGGGCATCCTGGCCACCTGTTCCGCGCCCACCGCCGCATCGACGGCCCAGATCGTCGAAGCCTACGAAAAGGCCTATGCGGCAGAGCCGTTCGTGCACCTGCTGCCCGAGGGTCAGCTGCCCCGCACCGGTTCGGTCACCGGCAGTAACGCCGCGCAGGTTGCCGTGGCGGTGGATACCGACGCCTCGGTGCTCGTCGCCCTGTGCGCGATCGACAACCTGGTGAAGGGGACCGCCGGCGCGGCGGTGCAGTCGATGAACCTGGCGCTGGACTGGCCGGAGACCGAGGGCCTGCCGGTCGTGGGGATCGCGCCGTGACCGTGCCGGGGCAGCAGGCGACACGTTTGCTGCGCACCCAGGGTGTCACCGCGCCGGCCGGATTCCGCGCGGCCGGGATCGCCGCCGGCATCAAATCCTCCGGCGCGCCCGATCTGGCACTGGTCTTCAACGAGGGACCGGACTACAGCGCGGCCGGGGTGTTCACCCGCAATCAGGTCCAGGCCGCGCCGGTCCTGTGGACCCGCCAGGTGTTGACCACCGGACGGTTGCGCACCGTGCTGCTGAATTCCGGTGGCGCGAACGCCTGCACCGGTCCGCAGGGTTTCGCCGACACCCACGCCACTGCCGAGGCGGTGGCCGCCGCCCTGTCCAACTGGGGAACCGAGACCGGTCCGATCGAGGTGGGGGTCTGCTCCACCGGACTCATCGGTGACCGGCTGCCGATGGATCGGGTGCTGGCCGGGGTGACCGAGATCGTGCACGAGCTTGCCGGCGGACTCACCGGCGGGGAGGACGCGGCCCGGGCCATCATGACCACCGACACGATCCCCAAACAGGTTGCGCTGCACCATTCCCCGGGATCAAAAGAGAACTGGACGGTGGGCGGCATGGCCAAGGGTGCCGGGATGCTGGCGCCGTCACTGGCGACGATGCTGTGCGTGCTGACCACCGACGCGGTCGCCGACGCCGCGACACTCGACGCGGTGCTGCGCCGAGCGACGGCGCTGACCTTCGACCGGCTCGACGTCGACGGCTGCTGCTCGACCAACGACACCGTACTGCTGCTGGCCTCGGGCGCCAGTGAGGTCAGGCCCTCCCGGGAGCATCTCGAGGACGCGGTGCTGCGGGTCTGCGACGACCTCTGCGCACAGCTGCAGGCCGACGCCGAGGGCGTCACCAAGCGGGTGACGATCACCGTCACCGGTGCCACCTGCGAGCAGGACGCCGTCACCGCCGCCCGGCTGGTGGCCCGCGACAGTCTGGTCAAGACCGCACTGTTCGGGTCGGACCCGAACTGGGGCCGGGTGCTGGCCGCGGTGGGCATGGCGCCGTTCCCCGTCGATCCGGCGCGGATCATGGTCGCGTTCAACGATTTTCCGGTGTGTGTGGACGGAGTCGGGACCCCGGCGGCCCGCGACGTGGATCTCTCCGGAGCGGATATCCACGTGCGGATCGACCTCGGACTGGGCGGGGCCGCCGCAACGGTGCGCACCACCGATCTGTCCCATGCCTACGTCGAAGAGAACTCGGCCTACAGCTCATGACGGCTCCGGCGCTCGAGGCCCTGCGCGACAAGGTTGTCGTGGTCAAGTACGGCGGCAACGCGATGACCGACGAGTCGCTCAAGACCGCATTCGCCGCCGACATGGTGTCGCTGCGCGACGCCGGCGTGCTTCCGGTGGTCGTTCACGGCGGCGGCCCGCAGATCAGCGCCATGCTCACCCGCCTGGGAATCAGCGGGGAGTTCCGGGGCGGCTTCCGGGTCACCACGCCCGAGGTGCTCGACGTCGTCCGCATGGTCCTGTTCGGCCAGGTCGGCCGGGAACTGGTCGGTTTGATCAACGCGCACGGCCCCTACGCGGTGGGACTGACCGGCGAGGACGCCCGGACGCTGACCGCGGTGCGCCGCAGCGTGCGGGTCGACGGTGTCGACACCGACATCGGCCTGGTCGGCGACGTCGAGCACGTCGACACCGGGTTGCTGCGCGACCTGCTCGCCGCCGGACGCATCCCGGTGATCTCGACGATCGCCCCGGATGCCGCCGGCGTGGTGCACAACATCAACGCCGACACCGCCGCGGCCGCGGTCGCCGAGGCACTCGGCGCGCAGACCCTGCTGATGCTCACCGACGTCGAGGGTCTCTACACCCGCTGGCCGGACCGCGATTCGCTGGTCCACGAGATCGACGCGGCGACGCTGCGCGCCCTGCTGCCCGTTCTGGAGGAGGGCATGGTGCCCAAGATCGAAGCCTGCCTGCGTGCCGTCGCCGCCGGGGTTCCCAGTGCGCACGTGGTCGACGGCCGGGTCGCGCACTGCGTGCTGAGGGAACTCTCGGCCGCCGAAGGAACGGGCACCACGATCGTCGCGGCGGTGCGGACATGACGGCGGGTCTGCACGACCGCTGGCGCGCGGTGATGATGGACAACTACGGCACACCGCCGCTGACCCTGGTCAGCGGACAGGGCGCGGTGGTGACCGACGCCGCCGGCAAGACCTACCTGGACCTGTTGGCCGGCATCGCGGTCAACGTCGTCGGCCACCGCCACCCGGCGATCATCGACGCGGTCAGCGCCCAGCTGAACACCCTCGGCCACGTGTCCAACCTCTACGCCACCGAACCGGGTATCGCGCTGGCCGAGGAGCTGATCGCCCACCTCGGTGCTGCGGGCCGGGTGCTGTTCTGCAATTCCGGGGCCGAGGCCAACGAGGTGGCCTTCAAGATCTCCCGGCTGACCGGCCGCACGAAGCTGGTCGCCGCGAAGGGTTCCTTCCACGGCCGCACCATGGGTGCGCTCGCGCTGACCGGTCAGCCCGCCAAGCAACAGCCCTTCGCGCCGCTGCCCGGAGACGTCCGGCATGTGGCCTACGGCGATGCCGATGCGCTCGCGGCCGCCGTGGACGACGACACCGCCGCGGTGTTCCTGGAGCCGATCATGGGCGAGGGCGGGGTCGTGGTCCCGCCGGCCGGCTATCTGCGTGCCGCCCGCGAGATCACCGATCGCCACGGCGCGCTGCTGGTGGTCGACGAGGTGCAGACCGGGGTGGGCCGCACCGGCGCCTTCTACGCCCACCAGCACGAGGGCATCACCCCCGATGTGGTCACCCTCGCCAAGGGTCTCGGCGGCGGCCTGCCGATCGGAGCCTGCCTGGCGGTCGGCCCGGCGGCCGAACTGATGACCCCGGGCCTGCACGGCAGCACCTTCGGCGGCAACCCGGTGTGCGCCGCGGCCGGGTTGGCCGTGCTGCGGGTGCTGCGCGAGGACACCCTGATCGAGCGGGCCGGGGTGCTCGGCGCACGCCTGGCCAACGGCATCGAGGCGCTCGGGCACCCCCTGGTCGATTATGTCCGCGGCCGCGGACTGCTGCGCGGGGTGGTGCTGACCGCTCCGCACGCGAAGGCGGTGGAGGCGGCCGCCCGCGACGCCGGGTTCCTGGTCAACGCCGTGGCACCCGAGGTGATCCGGCTGGCCCCGCCGCTGATCATCACCGGCGCCCAGGTGGAGAGCTTCCTGGCGGCGCTGCCGGCAATCCTGGACACCGCGGCAGAGGCGGGGGAGTCATGAGCGGACCCCGGCACTTCCTGCGCGACGACGACCTCACCCCGGCCGAGCAGGCCGAGGTGCTGACGCTGGCCGCCGAGCTGAAGGCGGCGCCGCTGAGCCGCCGGCCGCTGGAGGGACCGCTGGGTGTGGCGGTGATCTTCGACAAGAACTCCACCCGCACCCGGTTCTCCTTCGAGGTCGGCATCGCCCAGCTGGGCGGGCACGCCGTCGTGGTCGACGGCCGCTCCACCCAGCTCGGCCGCGACGAGACCCTCGCCGACACCGGGAGGGTGCTGTCGCGCTACGTCGAGGCGATCGTGTGGCGCACGTTCGGTCAGGACCGGCTGACGGCGATGGCCTCGGCATCGACGGTGCCGGTGGTCAACGCGCTCAGCGACGACTTCCACCCCTGCCAGGTGCTGGCGGATCTGCAGACCCTCGCCGAGCGCCGGGGGAGTCTGCCCGGGTTGCGGCTGGCCTATCTCGGCGACGGGTCCAACAACATGGCGCACTCGCTGATGCTCGGCGGCGTCACCGCCGGGCTGCATGTCACCGTCGCCGCGCCAGCGGGTTTCGGCCCGGCGCCCGAGGTGGTCGCGGCCGCGCGTGCGCGGGCCGCCGACACCGGCGCCACGGTCACGGTGGCGACCGACCCGCACGCGGCCGCCGACGGCGCCGACGTCCTGGTGACCGACACCTGGACCTCGATGGGTCAGGAGGGCGACCAGCGCGACCGGGTCGCTCCGTTCGAGCCCTTCCAGCTCAACGCGGCCCTGCTGGGCCGGGCCGCACCGGACGTCATCGTGCTGCACTGCCTGCCGGCGCACCGCGGTGAGGAGATCACCGACGAGGTGATCGACGGGCCGCACAGCGCGGTGTGGGACGAGGCGGAGAACCGGCTGCACGCCCAGAAGGCGCTGCTGGTCTGGCTGCTGGAGCGGTCATGACACGGTCTTCGGACGTCACCCGGGCCGGACGGCAGGCCCGCATCGTCGCCGTGCTGTCGGCGCGCGAGGTACACAGCCAGGGCGAGCTGGCCGCGCTGCTCGCCGAGGAGGGCATCGACGTCACCCAGGCCACGCTGTCGCGTGACCTCGAAGAGCTCGGCGCGGTCAAGCTGCGCGGCGCCGACGGGGGTGGCGGGGTGTACGTGGTGCCCGAGGACGGCAGCCCGGTCCGGGGCGTGTGCGGCGGCACCGAACGGCTGTCGCGACTGCTCGGCGACCTGTTAGTGTCCACCGACGCCAGCGCCAACCTGGCCGTCCTGCGCACCCCGCCCGGCGCAGCCCACTACCTGGCCAGTGCCATCGACCGCGCCGCGCTTCCCGAGGTGGTCGGCACCATCGCCGGTGACGACACGATCTTTGTGGTCGCGCGCGAACCGGTCAGCGGTGCGCAACTGGCCGCGCTGTTCGAGACCATTCGCTGAGAGGAGAACCCGCATGCCCGGCTCGTCCGAGCGCGTCATCCTGGCCTATTCCGGTGGGCTGGACACATCCGTGGCGATCAGTTGGATCGGCCGGGAGACCGGCCGCGAGGTGGTTGCGGTGGCCATCGACCTGGGTCAGGGCGAGGACATGGACGTCGTGCGCCAGCGGGCGCTGGACTGCGGGGCGGTCGAGGCGGTGGTGGTCGACGCCCGCGACGAGTTCGCCGAGCAGTACTGCCTGCCGGCGATCTTCTCCAACGCGCTCTACATGGACCGCTACCCGCTGGTGTCGGCGCTGAGCCGGCCGCTGATCGCCAAACACCTGGTCGCGGCCGCGCGCGAGTACGGCGGCGGCATCGTCGCGCACGGCTGCACCGGCAAGGGCAACGACCAGGTCCGCTTCGAGGTCGGGTTCGCCTCCCTCGCACCGGATCTGCAGGTGCTCGCGCCGGTCCGCGACTACGCCTGGACCCGGGAGAAGGCCATCGCCTTCGCCGAGGAGAACGCGATCCCCATCAATGTCAGCAAGCGCTCCCCGTTCTCGGTCGACCAGAACGTGTGGGGCCGGGCGGTGGAGACCGGGTTCCTCGAGCACCTGTGGAACGCGCCGACCAAGGACGTCTACGCCTACACCGAGGACCCGACGCTGAACTGGAACACCCCCGACGAGGTGATCGTCGGATTCGACAGCGGGGTGCCGGTGTCGATCGACGGCAACCCGGTGTCGGTGCTGGAAGCCATCGTCGAGCTGAACCGCCGCGCGGGCGCGCAGGGCGTGGGCCGCCTCGACGTCGTCGAGGACCGGCTGGTCGGTATCAAGAGCCGGGAGATCTACGAGGCGCCGGGTGCGATGGTGCTGATCACCGCGCACACCGAGCTCGAGCACGTCACCCTGGAGCGCGAGGTGGGCCGGTTCAAGCGGCTCACCGACCAGCGCTGGGGCGAGCTGGTCTACGACGGACTGTGGTTCTCGCCGCTGAAGTCCGCGCTGGAGTCCTTCGTCGCCACCACCCAGCAGCGGGTGACCGGGGAGATCCGGATGGTGCTGCACGGCGGGCACATCGCGGTCAACGGCCGGCGCAGCCCGGAGTCGCTCTACGACTTCAACCTGGCCACCTACGACGAGGGCGACACCTACGACCAGTCCGCGGCCAAGGGCTTCGTGCACGTGCACGGTCTGTCGTCGAAGATCGCCGCCCGCCGGGATCAGCGGACATGAGCACCAACGAGGGCGCGCTGTGGGGTGGCCGGTTCGCCGGCGGCCCGGCGCCCGAACTGGCAGCCCTGAGCCGCTCGACGCACTTCGACTGGGTGCTGGCCCCCTACGACATCACCGCGTCGCGGGCGCACGCCGCGGTGCTGCATCGGGCGGGACTGCTCACCGACGAGCAGCGCGACGGACTGCTGGCCGGGCTGGACGGCCTCGCCCGGGACGTCGCCGACGGCAGCTTCGCGCCGGTCGTCACCGACGAGGACGTGCACGGCGCACTGGAGCGGGGTCTGATCGACCGGGTGGGAGTTGATCTCGGCGGCCGGCTGCGCGCGGGGCGATCGCGCAACGACCAGGTGTCCGCGCTGTTTCGGATGTGGCTGCGCGACGCCATGCGGCGGATCGCCGATGGTGTGCTCGACGTGGTCACCGCGCTGACCGATCAGGCCGCGGCGCATCCGGCCGCGGTGATGCCCGGTAAGACTCACCTGCAGGCCGCGCAGCCGGTGCTGCTGGCTCATCATCTGCTCGCATACACCCACCCGCTGCTGCGCGACGTCGACCGGATCGCCGACTTCGACGACCGTGCCGCGGTGTCGCCGTACGGGTCCGGTGCGCTGGCTGGGTCCTCGCTGGGACTGGACCCGGATGCGGTCGCCGCCGAACTGGGATTCGCCGCGGCGGCGGAGAACTCGATGGACGCGACCGCCGCGCGGGACTTCGCCGCCGAGGCAGCCTTCGTGCTGGCGATGATCGGCATCGACCTGTCCCGGCTCGCTGAGGACATTATTCTTTGGAGCACAACGGAATTCGGGTACGTGGCACTCGACGACGCCTGGTCCACCGGAAGTTCGATCATGCCGCAGAAGAAGAACCCCGACATCGCCGAGCTTGCCCGGGGAAAGGCCGGCCGGCTGATCGGAAACCTCGCCGGCCTGCTGGCCACCCTCAAAGCCCAGCCGCTGGCGTACAACCGCGACCTGCAGGAGGACAAGGAACCGCTGTTCGACTCGGTCGCCCAGCTCGAACTCGTGTTGCCGGCGATGGCGGGTCTGGTCGCCACCCTGCGTTTCGACACCGAACGGATGGCGGCATTGGCCCCGGCGGGCTACACCCTGGCCACCGACGTCGCCGAGTGGCTGGTGCGCGCCGGCGTGCCGTTCCGGGTGGCCCATGAGGCGGCCGGCGCGGCGGTCCGCGTCGCCGAGAGTCGTGGTGTCGGACTGGCGGAACTCACCGACGCCGAACTGGCCGGGATCAGCCCGCAGTTGACCCCGCAGGTGCGCGAGGTGCTCAGCGTCCACGGATCGGTCGCCTCCCGCGACGCCCGCGGCGGAACCTCGCCCCGACAGGTCGCTGCTCAACTCGCGACGGTCCGCCGTCGGATCGAAGGAATGCGAGCGGACGTGCGGCGGTGACGACGGAGGGTTCCGGCTACGATCTGCTCGGCGAGAGCAGATTCCGCAACGCCTGGTCGGCCAACCTGGTGTTCATCCTCGGTCTTGAGATGCTCACGCTCGGCATCTCCTGGACCATGACCTCACTGACCACCAGTACGGTGCTGGTGAGCATGGTGCAGACCGCGTCGAGTCTGCCGTTCGTCCTTTTCGCGATCCCGTTCGGGTTGGCGTCCGATTCGCTGGGCCACCGCCGGATGATGCTCGCATCGCAGGCCTGGATGCTCGCCGTGACGGCGTTTCTCGCGGTGGTCGCGCTGTCCGGTGGCTGGAACCTCACTCCGAAGTTACTCCTGTTCTCGACGTTCCTCATCGGGGTGGGCGTCGTTGTGCAGAAGTCGTCGTGGAAGCCGTTGATCTGCGAACTCGTGCCGAAAGACCGCGTGCTGGCGGCGCTGTCGTTCAACTCGCTGAGCAGCGACATCGGCCGGGCCGTCGGTCCGGTGCTGGGTGGCTACCTGATGGGCTTCTTCGGCACCGCGGTCGTGCTCTTCACCAGCACCGTGTCGCACTTCTACCTGATCGCCGTCCTGTGGATGACGCCGAAGGACCGGACCGCCGAGTCCGGCGACGCCGGGGAGTCCCGGTCGCTGCGCCAGGTACTGGGCATCATCGGTCGATCGCCGAAGTTGTACGGGCCGATCGCGCGCATCGCGATGTTGATGATCACCAGTGGGGCCCTGCTAGGGCTGCTGCCACTGGAGGCGAAGGAGAACGTTCAGACAGGGCCGATCGGCTACGGGCACCTGCTCGCCGCACTGAGCGTCGGTTCCGCGATCGGCGCGGTGCTGGTTCCGGCGCTGCGCCGCCGCATCCCGATGCCCGTCTTGTCGGCCGGCGCGGTCATTGTGTTCGGGCTGTCGGTGATCGGCGTCAGCCAGTGGAACTCGATGGCACTCGACGCCATGTTCCTGTTCTTCTACGGCTGCGCGTGGAGCATCGTGACCATCACCCATCTGTCGTCGGTACAGATCGCCTCGCCGGAGAATGCCCGCGGACTGATGAATGCGGTGTTCGCACTCGCGGTTCAGGGAGGCATGGCGGCGGGCAGTTTCGGGTTCGGGTTGGCCGCGCAGCAGATCGGCGTCAGTCGCAGCATCCTGATCGCCGGTGTGACCGCGCTGGGGAGCCTGCTGTTCGTCCGGCTCCTTCCGGTTGCCGACGACTGATCAACCGGCTGATTCCACCGACTCGGAGAGTTCCAGCCACCGGCTTTCCCTCTCGGCCATGTCGGACTCCAGGTCACGTAATTGCGCTGTGAGGCTGCCGATCCCGACGTGATCGGACTGATCGTGCTCGGCCAGTTCGACGTGTTTGGCATGGATCCGTTCGGTGAGCTTGGTGATGGCCCGGTCGAGCGCTGCGATCTCCTTCTGCGCCTCGCGCAACGCCGCCCCGGAGAGGCGCGCGGACCCGGTAGTCGCCGACGCTCGTGCCTGGCCGGGCTCGGTGAGCGGCCGGTGCGCCGCGATCCGCAGGTACTCGTCGACCCCGGCGGGCAGGTGACGCAGCCGCCCCTCGATGATCGCGTACTGCTGGTCGGTGACCCGCTCGAGCAGATACCGGTCGTGCGACACCACGATCACGGTGCCCGGCCACGAGTCCAGCAGGTCCTCGGTGGCCGCCAGCATGTCGATGTCCACGTCGTTGGTCGGCTCGTCGAGCACCAGGACGTTGGGTTCGGCCAGCAGGGTCAGCATCAGCTGCAGCCGCCGGCGCTGGCCGCCGGAGAGGTCGCCGACTCGTGCGGAGAGTTCCTCGCGGCGGAAACCGAGCCGTTCCAGCAGCTGTGCGGCGCTCAGTTCCCGGCCGTCGACCAGGTAGTAGGCCGGCTGCCCGCCGATCACCTCGCGGACCGTCTCCTCGCCGCGATCGGCCAGCGGGCCGGGCTGCTGATCGAGCATGGCCAGCCGGACGGTCTTGCCCCGTTTCACCCGTCCGCTGTCGGGGGTGATAGTCCCGGCGATCAGACCCAGCAGGGTGGACTTACCCGCGCCGTTGGCGCCGAGGATGCCGACACGCTCACCGGGACCGATCTGCCAGTCCACCGCGCGCAGCACCGGTTCGCCCTCGTAGCCGACCGACACGTCGAGCAGGTCGATGACGTTCTTGCCCAGCCGGGCGGTCGCCAGCTTGGCCAGTTCGACGGTGTCGCGCAGCGGGGGGACGTCGGCGATCAGCTGATTGGCCGCGTCGATACGGAACTTCGGTTTGGACGTTCTCGCCGGCGCTCCCCGCCGCAGCCAGGCGAGCTCCTTGCGCAGCAGGTTCTGCCGTCTGGCCTCGGCGGCGGCCGCCTGCCGATCACGTTCGACCCGCGCCAGGACGTAGGCCGCGTAGCCGCCCTCGAACGGCTCGACGTGAGCGCCGTGAGCGCCGTGCGCGCCGTGACCGTCGGCGTGCACCTCCCAGGTGGTCGTGGCGACCTCATCGAGGAACCAGCGGTCGTGGGTGACCACCAGCAAGCCGCCGGTGTTGTGCGGCCAGCGCTGGCGCAGATGGCCGGCCAGCCAGGTGATGCCCTCGATGTCGAGGTGGTTGGTCGGCTCGTCGAGACCGATGACGTCCCACTCGCCGATGAGAAGCGCGGCCAGTTGCACCCGGCGCCGCTGCCCGCCGGAGAGCGCCGCGACCCTGGCCTGCCAGTCGATGTCGGACACCAGTCCGGAGACGACGTCCCTGATCTTCGGGTTGGCCGCCCAGTCGTGCTCGGGCCGCTCGCCGACCAGGGCGGCGCGGACCGTCTGATCCGCCTCGAGGGTGTCGGCCTGCTCCAGCGCACCGACCCGCAGGCCCCGGCGGCGGGTCACCCGGCCCGAGTCCGGGGTGATCCGGCCGGTGAGCAGGCCGAGCAGGCTGGACTTGCCCTCCCCGTTGCGCCCGACGATCCCGATCCGGGCGCCGTCGTTGATGCCCACCGTCACGGACTCGAAAACGGTCCGGGTTGGATACTGGAGGTGCAGGTTCTCCGCACCCAGCAGGTGTGCCATCGGTTCGACCCTAATGGCGGTCGGGGTGCATGCTTGAGGCAGTCGAACAGTCAGACAGGGAGGTAGCCGTGGTTGACCTGGGTCTGTCGGCGATCACCAAGCCCGTCGAGCGCCTGATGGCGACCGCCCAGAACGGCTTGGAGGTGCTGCGCTGGGGCGGGCTGGAAACCGGTGCCGAGCCCTCGCCGTTCCAGATCGTCGAGAGCTCGAACATGTACAAGCTCCGGCGCTACTTCCCGCCGGACAGCCGTCCGGGCCACGCCCCGCCGGGGCCGCCGGTGCTGATGGTCCACCCGATGATGATGTCGGCGAACATGTGGGACGTCACCCGCGAGGAGGGGGCGGTGGGCATCCTGCACGAGGCCGGGATCGATCCCTGGGTGATCGACTTCGGTTCACCCGACGAGGTCGAGGGCGGCATGGAGCGCACCCTCACCGATCACATCGTGGCTCTCAGCGACGCCATCGACACCGTGAAGGACGCCACGGGACAGAGCGTTCACCTGGCCGGTTACTCCCAGGGCGGGATGTTCAGCTACCAGACCGCCGCCTACCGCCAGTCCAAGGACGTGGCCAGCGTCATCGCGTTCGGCTCCCCGGTGGACACCCTGGCCGGACTGCCGATGGGAATGCCTGCCAATGTCGGCGTGGTGGTCGCCGAATTCCTGGCGGACCACGTGTTCAACCGCATCGACGTTCCGGGCTGGTTGGCGCGTACCGGGTTTCAACTGCTCGATCCGCTCAAGACCGCCAAGGCCCGTGTCGACTTCCTCAAGCAGCTGCACAATCGCGAAGCCTTGCTGCCGCGCGAGCCGCAGCGGCGATTCCTCGACAGCGAGGGCTGGATCGCGTGGTCGGGCCCGGCGGTCTCCGAACTGCTCAAGCAGTTCGTCACGCACAACCGGATGATGACCGGGGGCTTCGCGATCAAGGGCCAGCTGGTGACGTTGAGTGACATCACCTGTCCGGTGCTGGCCTTCGTCGGCGAGGTCGACGACATCGGCCAGCCGGTGTCGGTGCGCGCCATCAAGCGGGCGGCACCCAACGCCGACGTCTACGAGGTGATGATCCGGGCCGGGCACTTCGGCCTGGTCGTCGGCTCCAAAGCGGCCAACATCACCTGGCCGACCGTCGCCGACTGGGTGCTGTGGGTGTCGGGCCTGGAGCCCCGCCCGGCCAACGTCGCACTGATGCCCGATCACGTCGCCGACGCCGGCGAGTCCGGGGTGGCGCTGAGTTCGCGGGTCATGCACGGCATCGCCGAGGCATCCGGGCTGGCGCTGTCGGTCGCCCGCGGCGCAGCCGACGCCGTGCTCAGCGCCGAGCGATCGGTGCGCACCCTGGCGGTGGAGACCGCGCGCACCCTGCCCCGGCTGACCCGGCTCGGCCAGATCAACGACCACACCCGCATCTCGCTGGCCCGCATCATCGACGAGCAGGCCCAGGCCAGCCCGGACGGGGAGTTCCTGCTCTTCGACGGCCGGGTGCACACCTACGAGGCAGTCAACCGCCGCATCAACAACGTCGTGCGCGGACTGATCTCCGTCGGGGTGCGTCAGGGCACCCCGGTCGGCGTCCTGATGGACACCCGGCCCAGCGCGATGGTCGCCATCGCCGCTCTGTCCCGGCTGGGCGCCATCGCCGTGCTCATGCCGCCGGATGCCGACCTCAAGAAGGCCGCGCGACTGGGCGGGATCACCGACCTCATCACCGACCCGGCCAACCTGGAGGCGGCCCGCAAGCTACCGGTCGGAGTTCTCGTGCTCGGCGGCGGCGACAACCGCGACCTGAAGCTGCCGGCCGGCAGCGACGTGATCGACATGGAGCAGATCGATCCGGACGCGGTGGACCTGCCCGGCTGGTACCGGCCCAACCCCGGGTACGCCCGCGATCTGGCGTTCGTCGTGTTCAGTGCGATCGGCGGCGGGGAACTGGTGCCCAAGCAGATCACCAACTACCGGTGGTCGCTGTCGGCGTTCGGCACCGCGTCGGCCGCGGCGCTCAACCGCGGCGACACCGTGCTCTGCCTGACGCCCCTGCACCACCAGTCCGGACTGCTCGTCAGCCTCGGCGGCTCGGTGGTGGCCGGCGCCAGGATCGCCCTGTCCCGCGGTCTGTGCGCCGAGCGGTTCGTCTCCGAGATCCGCCAGTACGGCGTCACCGTCGTCACCTACACCTGGTCGATGCTGCGCGAGGTGGTCGACGCCCCCGGGTTCTCGATGGCGGGCAACAACCCGGTCCGGCTGTTCATCGGCTCGGGCATGCCGACGGGGTTGTGGCGGCGCATCCTCGACGTGTTCGCGCCCGCCAAGGTGGTCGAGTTCTTCGCCACCAGCGACGGTCAGGCGGTGCTGGCCAACGTGGCCGGCCAGAAGATCGGTAGCGAGGGCCGTCCGCTGCCCGGCGGCGGTGAAGTGGAGTTGGCCGCCTACGACGCCGACGCCGACCTGATCCTCGAGGACGACCGGGGCTTCGTTTCGGTCGCCGGGCGCGGCGCGGTCGGTGTGCTGCTGGCCCGGCCGTGGGGGCCGTTCGACCCGACCTCGGCGATCAAGCGCGGGGTGTTCGCGCCCGGCGACATCTGGATCTCCACCGAGTACGTGTTCCTGCGGGACGAGGACGGCGACTTCTGGTTGCTCGGCAACCGCTCCGGACTCATTCGCACCGCCCGCGGCGCGGTGTTCCCCTCGCCCATCACCGACGCCGTCGGCGCGATCACCGGAGTCGACCTCGCGGCAACCTACGGTCTGGACACCGAGTCCGGAACGCTGGCGGTCACCGCGGTCACGCTGCGGCCCGGGATGAGCATGACCCTCGCCGACCTCGAGGAGGCGCTGTCCGGGATGCCGGTCGGGCTGCCCCCGGACATCGTGCACGTCGTCGGGGAGATCCCGGTGAGTGCCTCCTACCGGCCGACCGTGTCGGCCCTGCGCGCCGCCGGCGTGCCCAAGCCGGGGCGTAACACCTGGTACCTGGACCCCGATACCGGTAAATACCGCAGACTGACCGCTGCGGTCCGGAATCGGCTGGCCGGAACGACGCCGTGACCCGGACCCGGGCCGCTGTTAGGCTCGGCTCGACTGACCGGAGGGACGCATGGCCAGAGTCACCAGGGGAGCGCGCCGACTGCTGAACGGCGTCGCCGGTGCCGTGCTGGCGACCGGACTCGTGTTCGGGTCGGTTGCCACCGCCCACGCCGACGTCCTCGACGACCTGGCCGATCAGTACGCCGTCGGTTCCGGAGGCGGGCAGTTGTCCAAGCTGCTCAAGGTCAGCCTCAAACTGCGGTCGATGGGCTTCAAGCCGTCCAAGGCCAACTACGACGAGATCACCCAGGCCATGGAATACCGGCCCAACCAGATCCCGCTGGTGCAGGCGCTGCAGGGCACCATCGCCTACCAGCAGAAGATCCGCGCCCAGTCCGAACTGCTGCAGCAGGCCCAGTCCCAGCTCAACGCCAACAGTGCGGTCATGGGCGCCGGTCAGATGCCGGCCGCCAGTAACCCGGCCCAGATCGCGGGCGCCCCGGTTCCCGGCGACGGTGCCGTCAGTCCGGGGGCGGCCGCGCCGATGATGCCCGCGGCGCCCGCCGCGCCTCCCGCGCCCTAAGCCGCAGCTGCCCGGCGCCGTGCTCGACCCGAAGCTCCTCGACATCCTGGTGTGCCCCGCCGACCGGGGTCCGCTGCTGCTGATCGACGCGGATACCCCGGTGCTCTACAACCCGCGACTGCGCAAGGCCTACCGCATCGAGGACGGGATTCCGGTGTTGCTCGTCGACGAGGCCGCCGACGTCAGCCCCGAGCAGCACGAGCGGCTGATGGCGCACGCGCAGCCGCCTGCGTGACCGCCGGGCTGCTGGCCGCCGATCCGGTGACGGCGGCGCGGCTCCTGCTCGGTGCGGTTCTCACCGCCAACGGAGTGCGCGCGCGGATCGTCGAAGTGGAGGCCTACGGCGGTCCCCCCGACGGAGCGTGGCCGGATGAGGCCTCGCACTCCTATCGCGGTCGCAGCGCCCGAAACCTGGTGATGTTCGGACCGCCCGGACGGCTCTACACCTATCGCAGTCACGGCATCCACGTCTGCGCCAACATCTCCTGCGGACCCGAGGAGGCTGCCGCCGCGGTGCTGCTGCGGGCCGCGGTGATCGAACGCGGGACCGGATCCGCCCGCCGGCGGCGCGGTCCCGGCGTCGCCGCACGGGAGTTGGCCCGCGGACCGGGCAACCTGTGTGCGGCGCTCGGGATCACGATGGCCGACAATGGCGCCGACGTGCTCGGCCGGCACAGCCCGGTGACGCTGCACCTGGGCGATCCGGTTGCCGGGATCGCCGGCCCGCGGGTAGGCGTCAGCCGCGCCGCCGACCGGCCCTGGCGGTTCTGGGTACCCGGACACGCGGAGGTCTCGGCATACCGGCGAAGCCCGCGCGCACCGCAGCCGGGCGCGAGCGACTGATCGCGGTGCGGGAAGATCGACCCATGGGCACGACGATCCTCGACGAGTTGGCGTGGCGCGACCTGATCGCGCAGTCCACCGACATCGACGCCCTCGCCGCCCTGGCCGCCGAGCCGCCGATGACCGTCTACGCCGGTTTCGACCCCACCGCGCCCAGCCTGCACGCCGGGAACCTGCTGCCGCTGCTGACCCTGCAGCGTTTCCAGCGCGCCGGTCACCGGCCGATCGTGCTGGCCGGCGGGGCGACCGGACTGATCGGCGACCCGCGCGACGCCGGTGAGCGGACACTCAACGAGTCCGGCACCGTCGCGCAGTGGTCCGAACGCATCAGTGCCCAGCTGCAGCGGTTCGTCGCGTTCGACGACTCGCCGACCGGGGCGATCCTCGCCGACAACCTGACCTGGACCGCCCCGCTGGGGGTGATCGAGTTCCTGCGCGACACCGGCAAGCACTTCTCGGTCAACGTGATGCTCGACCGTGACACCATCCGCCGCCGGCTCGACGGCGAGGGTATCTCCTACACCGAGTTCAGTTACCTGCTGCTGCAGGCCAACGACTACGTCGAACTGCACCAGCGCTACGGCTGCTCGCTGCAGATCGGCGGATCCGACCAGTGGGGCAACATCATCGCCGGGGTGCGGCTGGTGCGCCAGAAACTCGGCGCCGGCGTACACGCGCTGACCGTCCCGCTGGTCACCTCGGCCGACGGGACCAAGTTCGGCAAGTCCACCGGCGGCGGCAGCCTGTGGCTCGATCCCGAACTGACCAGTCCCTACGCCTGGTACCAGTACTTCGTCAACGTCGCGGACGCGGACGTGATCCGGTACCTGCGATGGTTCACCTTCCTGTCCGCCGACGAGATCGCCGAACTCGAGCAGGACACCGCGACCCGAGCGCACGAACGGCAGGCGCAACGCCGGCTGGCCCGGGAACTCACCACGCTGGTGCACGGCGAGGCGGCCACCACCTCGGTCGAGCACGCCTCCGCGGCGCTGTTCGGGCGCGGCGAACTGGCCGGGCTCGACGAGGCGACCCTGACCGCGGCCCTGCGCGAGACGCCGGTGGCCGAACTGACACCCGAAGCCCCCGCCGGGATCGTCGACCTGTTGGTGGCGACCGGTCTGTCGGCCAGCAGGGGTGCGGCCAAACGAACGCTCACCGAGGGTGGTGTGTCGGTCAACAACGTGCGCGTCGACAGCGAGGACTGGGTCGCCGAGCCCGAACATTTCCTGCACGGGCGTTGGCTGGTGCTGCGGCGCGGCAAGCGCAACGTCGCCGGCGTCGAACGCCCGCGCCCCCGGGCCTGACCGCGCCTATCCTGTTAGCCGATGGTCGACGACGCCGCCCCGCCGGGCCCTGCCGGGCACCCCACTATTCCGCCG
>NZ_JBJTCF010000058.1:0-86160 GCF_046091765.1 Mycobacterium sp. | reverse complement strand
GCGGAACCGGCCCGGTGAAGGCCGGGTTGGCGGTGCCGGGCACCGGCGGGGCCGGGGCCATCGGCGGGCCGACGCCGCCGAGGATTCCGGTGCCGATGCCCTCGGACAGCGGCGGGTTCGGGTCGACCAGGTTGGGCCCGTGGGGCGACAGCAGCGGGGGACCCACCGCGACCAGGTTGCCGCTGGGGCCGACCACGGTTCCGGCCGGCGGAATCAGGTCCGGCGGCGGCTGGTAGTTCTGCGGCAGCAGCACCTCGGGCAGATCCGGGCGCACCGCGATCAGCGGCGCGGTGAAGCAGCTCGGGCCCTTCAGCTCGCCGTACTGCGGGCAGTCCGCACGGGTGTAGGAATACGTCGGGGTCAGCGCCAGGTTCGCCCGCAGGTTGAACGAGTCCATGTCGAACACCCAGCCCTCGTCGAACTTGTCGGTGAGGGTCCGCAGCTTCTGGAATCCGGGCAGCAGGTTACCCGCCTTCTGCGCCAGCACGCCGGTCACCGGGGTGAGCTGCCTGCCGATGGTGATCATCTGGTCGATGTGGTTGGACAGTGCGGTGCGGGTGGTGCCCAGGGTGCTCGAGCCAGCGGTGAGCATCGAGTCGAGCTGCGCGCGCTGCTCGGCGAGGGTCCGCATCGGCACCACCGCCCGGTGCAGCGCGTCGAGCAGGTCCGGAGCGCTCTGCTGCAGTCCCTCGGCCGCACCGATTAGCGCGCTGAGCATGGACGGGGTGGTGTCGTCGGTGGCCACCACCGCGTTGAGCTGGTTGACGATCCGGTCGAGTTGCGCACCGGCCTGCAGCAGCTGCGGGCGCCGGTCGTGGGTGGCCGCGCCGAGTGCGGCCAGGACTCCCAGGGTCTGGTCGTCACGGCCGCGCCCGGTGGCGAACAGGATGTCGCGCAGCTTGCTGATCGTGGTCTGGAACAGCACCGTGGGCAGCGTGGTGTCCTCGGTGATGCGATCGCCGGTGGTGATGGCGGGCGCGTCGCCGTTGTCGACGAGCTCGACGCCCGACACCGCGAACACGTTGCTGGGCACCACCCGCGCGGTGATCGTCTTGGGGATCGCCGCGGCGTAGCTCGCGTCGAGGTCGATGTGCACGAGGTTGGGTTTGCCGAACGTGGCGGGAACGACGTTGTTGACCGTGCCGACCAATAGCCCGTGGTAGCGCACGTCGGACCGGGCGGGCAGGCCGTCGCCGACGTTGGTCATTTCGGCGACGATGCGGGTGTAGTTCTCCAGCCGGCCGGTGGACTTGGCCACCAGCAGCGTCACCACGACGGCCGAGGCGGCGATCACCGCCACCCCGGAGACGAACAGCTGGCGGGCTGAGGGCCCGCGGCCGCTGAGGTCGAAGGTCCGCGGCGCCATCAGCCGCCGAACCTCGCGCCGGAGGACAGGCTGAACATGGCCATGGTGAGCAGCATGTTGACGATCACCACGACGGTGATGGCGGCGCGCATCGCGTGCCCGGCGGCCACCCCGACGCCCTCCGGCCCGCCGCTGGCATAGAAGCCGTAGTAGCACTGCAGCACCGAGGCGATCGCCACGAACACCACGCACTTGATCACCGAGTAGATGATCTCGGTGCCCGAGAGCATCAGACCGAAGTAGTGCATGTAGCCGCCGAGCGAGCCGCCGCTGATCAGCGCGACGACCACCTGGGTGCTCAGGTAGCTGATGCTCAGGCACACCACGTAGAGCGGAAGGATCGCGGTGATCGAGGCCATCAGCCGCGTGGTCACCATGTAGGGGATGGGGCGGATCGCCATCGAGTCCAGGGCGTCGATCTCCTCGGAGATGCGCATCGCGCCCAGCTGGGCGGTGAACCGGCAGCCGCTCTGGGTGGCGAAGGCCAGGGCCGCGGCGATCGGGGCCAGTTCGCGGGTGTTGACCAGCGAGGAGATGATCCCCACCGCCGGGCCCAGGCCGAGCAGCTGCAGGAAGTTGTAGCCCTCGATGCCGACCATGACGCCCACCACGATGCCGAGGACCACCGCGACGCCGGCGGTTCCGCCGCCGACGACCAGCGACCCGTTGCCCCAGGCGACGTCGGAGAGCAGCCGGGAGTACTCCTTGCGGTAGCTGCGCAGCACGACCGGCACCCCGGCGATCGCGCGGCCGGAGAACACCAGGATGTGCCCGAGCTTGAAGATCGGTCCGGCGGCGGCGTCGGCGGCGCGTTCCAGCGGGACCAGAACCGGCGGGGTCGGGTTTCGGGCCATCGCGCTACAGCCCGGTCCGGGGGAACAGGATGATGTAGAGCTGGCTGATCGCGACGTTGACGATCATCAGCAGCAGGATCGACTCGACCACCGCGGCGTTGACCGAGTTTGCGACGCCGATCGACCCGCCCCGGGTGGACAGGCCCTTCTCGCAGGACACGATCGCCACGATCGCCCCGTAGACGACGGCTTTGATCAACGCCAGTTTCATGTCCGCGGTGGTGGTGAAGGAGGCGAAGGTCGCGACGAAACTGCCGGGCGCGCCGTGCTGGAAGTAGACGTTGAACAGATAGCTGGCCAGAAAGCCGGTGAAGCACACCAGACCGGTCAGCGCGACGCCGATGACGATCGCGGCCAGAAACCGGGGCACCACCAGTCGCTGCACGATCGAGATACCCATCACCTCGAGGGCTTCGATCTCGTCGCGGATTTTGCGCGAGCCCAGATCGGCGGTGATGGCCGAGCCGACCGCCGAGGCCATCAGGATCGCGGCCACCAGCGATGCGGCCTGCCGGATGACGGCCAGGCCGCTGGCCGCGCCGGCCAGCGAGGTGGCGCCGACCTGCCCGGCCAGCAGCGCGAACTGCACCGAGAGCGTCACGCCGATCGGCAGTGCGACGAAGATGGTCGGCACCACCGACGTGCCGGCCATGAAGGCGGCCTGGCGGATGAACTCCTGCCACTGGAACTGCCGGGTGAACAGGTCGACGAACAGTGTCTGGACGGTGCGCACCGCCAGCACGGCCTGATCGCCCAGGGTCGTGATGGCGGCCCGCGGGTGGCGCCGGACGTAGCCGGCGACCCAGTCGTCGATGGCCGCGATACCGTCGTTCGTACGGTCGTGCGCGCGGTCGTCCGTCCCGTCGTCGGTGCGGTCGTCCGTGGCGGTCATGCGGTGATCGTTGCCGAGTCAGCGGCCCGCGGTGGCAAAATCGGGAGAAACCGGGACGGAGCAGCAACGCATGAGCCTGAAGAGTCGGTTTCCCTTCCTGCGCTGGTCGGCCTGGCGGCTGGTGATCGGGATGCCCAGCATCCTGCGCTCCGGTCAGGTGGGTGACGGTCGGGAGGCGGCCGCGGTCGAATTCGTGCTCGCCAACGCCCGCCCCGGCGATGTCGACGATGCGATCGCGACCATCGACCGCTTCGCCCGCTCGCAGTCCATCCTGATCAACGTCGGCGACGAGAAGGGGTTGCTGCTCGACGCCGCGGTGCGCCGCTCACAGGCGCGCCTGGCGCTGGAACTGGGGACCTACTGCGGGTACGGGGCGCTGCGGATCGCCCGCGCGGCCCCGGGTGCCCGGGTGTTCTCGGTGGAGATGTCGGAAGTCAACGCCGCCAACGCGCGGCGGATCTGGGCGCACGCCGGCGTCGGGGACCGGGTGACGTGCGTGGTGGGCCGCATCGGCGACGGCGGGGCGACCCTCGACGTGCTGGCCGGGCACGGGTTCACCGCAGGCGCGCTGGACTTCGTGTTCGTCGACCACGACAAGAACGCCTACCTGCCGGATCTGCTGAGCATCACCGGGCGCGGCTGGCTGCATCCGGGCAGCATCGTGGTCGCCGACAACGTGCTGGTGCCCGGCTCACCGAAGTACCGGGCCTACCTGCGCGAGCGGCAGGGCACCAGCTGGGACACCGTGGAGCACAAATCCCACCTGGAGTACACCGCGCTACCCGACCTCGTGCTGGAGTCGCGCTATCTGGGCTGACCGGTGTCAGTCGGTGCCGGCGAGTTCCAGCTGCCGCAGCTTCTTGCGGTCGGGCTTGCCCACCGAGGTGACCGGCAGCTCGGCCATGAAGACGACCTGCTTGGGCACCTTGTAGCCGGACAGGTTGGCCTTGCAGAACTCGCGGACCTCGTCCTCGGTCATCTCCTGGCCGGGCTTGAGCACCAGCGCGAGTTTGAGGCTCTCGCCGCGCTTCTCGTCGGGAATGCCGAACGAGCAGGCCTGCAACACCTTCGGGTGGGTGTACATCAGTTCGTCGATCTCGCGCGGATAGACGTTGAACCCGCTGGAGAGGATCATGTCCTTCTTGCGGTCGACGATGAAGACGTGGCCGTCGGTGTCCATGTAGGCGATGTCGCCGGTGAGCAGCCAGCCGTCCCGGAAGGTCTTCTCGGTCTCGGCCGGATTGTTCCAGTACTCCCGCATGACGGTCGGGCCCTTGCAGAGCAGCTCGCCGGGCTCGCCGAGGGGCATTTCCTTGTCGGGGTCCTCAAGGTCGACGATGCGCACGTCGTTGTCCGGGAAGGGAATCCCGACCCCGCCCGGTTTGCGGACGGTGAACAGGGGGTTGGCGGTGACGATGTTGGAGGTCTCCGACATCCCGTACCCCTCGAAGATCAGCGCGCCGGAGAGCGCCTCGAAGGTCTTCATCGCCTCCAGCGGCAGCGGCGCCGAACCGGAGACGACCGCCTTGACCGACCCGATCTTGGAGGTGGCGATGTCGGGATGCTGGTTGAGGCCGATGATCATGGCGGGTACGGCCGGGAACAGATTGGGCTCGTGCTTGTTGATCGCCTCCAGCACGTTGTCGACGCTGGGCTGCGGAACCATGATGATGGTCCCGCCGCTGACGTGGTTGGCGTTGACGTTCATGTTGAAGCCGTAGATGTGGTAGATCGGCACCGCCGCCAGGGCGCGCAGCGGCTCGTCCGTGCCGATCAGCGGGCTCATCCAGTAGTTCTCCTGATAGGCGATCGCCACCAGGTTGTCGTTGGTCAGCACGCAGCCCTTCGACAGCCCGGTGGTGCCGCCGGTGTACTGCAGCATCAGGATGTCCGAGCCGCGGATGTCGGCGTCGGGTTCGGAGTCCGCCGCGGCGCCGACGAGGTCGTTGAAGTCGTGCACGCCCGGCGCGCTCTCGACCTCCACGGTCCCCGAGGGCACCTGGAAGGTGATCACGTTGCGCAGCGGGGTGTCCTTGGCGTTGAGGATCGAGATCGGGCCGCCGGCGAAGGCCGCCATCACGATGAGCGTCTCGGCCCCGCTGTCGCGCACGTAGTGGTGCACCTCGGGTGCGGCGGCGAGCGGGTTGACCTGCACCACGATCGCGCCGATCTTGGCGCAGGCCTGGAAGGCGATGACGTACTGCGGCACGTTGGGCGACATCAGCGCCACCCGGTCGCCCTTCTTCACGCCCAGGGCGATCAGCGCGTTGGCGGCCTTGCGCGCCATCGTGTTGACCAGCCCGTAGGGCAGGCGCATGTCGTTGATGACCAGATAGTCACGGTCGGGGTGGGTCTCGGCGCAGGAGTTGAACATCTGCTTGATCGACAGCGGGGGGTAGATCACCGAGTAGGGGACGCCCTTGTCGTAGAGCTTGAACCACGGCTTGTCGCGATCGATCATGGCGGGCACTCTCCCTTGAGTCCTTCGAGCCGGTGAGTCTGTCGAGTGCCTGCCATGCTAGGTCGGTCGCATCCGCCGCATCGGCGTTTGAGCGTCTGGCCGGGCGTCCGTCGGCGGCGAGGTGTTCGCCGTCCTTTGGCTGATCGCCGTGCCGCTCATCGTCGCGCCCGCCCGGGCCGCCGACTGGGCCGCCGACCGGGCCGGCGGGGTGTAGTTTCCCGGGAATGACCGACTCCCGGCGCTTTCGCACGGTCGCTTGGGCCACCGGCGTGGTGGGCACCGCGGCGCTGCGTCGGATCCTCGCCCATCCGCAACTCGAGCTGGTGGGGGTGCGCGTCTACAGCGACGAGAAGAAGGGCCGCGACGCCGGTGACCTGATCGGGTCGTCCCCGACCGGGGTGATCGCCACCCAGGACACCGAGGAGATCCTGGCCCTGGCGCCCGATTGCATCGTGTACTGCCCGATGCCGTGGGACGTCGGGGAGATGTGCCGCATCCTGAGCGCCGGGATCCACATCGTCACCCCCTGCCCGTACTGGTTCCCGTTCATCCAGGACCCCCAGAGCACCGCGCGGCTGACCGAGGCGTGCCGGGCCGGCGGGGTGAACCTGCACGCCTCGGGCACCAACCCCGGCGGGGTCGCCGAGCGCTTCCCGCTGACGTTCAGCGGATGGTGCAACCGCATCGACCGGATCACCATGACCGAGTACGGCGACTGCCGCGACTACTCCTCGGCGGCGGTCATCCGCGAGCTGATGAACCTCGGTAAGACGCCCGAGGAGGCGCGCAACAACCCGATCAAGGCGATGCTGACCAGCTTCTGGTACGAGCCGATCGAGATGATCGCCGAGGGTCTGGGCAGCGAGGTGGTCGACTACGAGCAGCAGCACGACTTCATCCTGGCCAAGGAGACGATCGAGACCGCCGCCGGAACCATCGAGAAAGGAACCATCGGACTCAACAACTACCGCCACATCGGCCGCACCCGCGAGGGCACCGAGATCGTGCAGGAGCAGGTGTGGTTCATGGACGACGTGTCGATGTCGCGGCTGGAGTCGCGGAGGGACATCCCCCGGGCGTCGGGCTGGCGCATCCACATCGAAGGCGATGTCGAGCTGGTCGTCGACATCGAGCTCGCGCCGCACCTGACCCAGCCGGAGAAGACCGCCCAGGGCCTGAGCACCGTCGGCTACCACTGCGTCAACGCGGTGCCCGACGTGTGCACCGCCCCCGACCCCGGCATCAAGACGTTCCTCGACCTGCCGATGACCACCGGGCGGATGGGCACCCACCGCACCGCGAGCCGGGGCTGACGTGCGCAGCCGGGCGGCGATCCTGCACTCCTACGGTGCGCCGTGGTCGGTGGAGGAGTTCGAACTCGACCCGCCCCGCGCCGGCGAGGTGCTCCTGCGGCTAGCGGCGGCGGGACTGTGCCACTCCGACGAGCACCTGCGGTGCGGGTACCTGGCGCCGCCGCCGGACGTCCCCGGGCCGCGGCGGCTGCCGACGATCGGCGGGCACGAGGGCAGCGGGATCGTGGTCGAGGTGGGCGAGGGCGTGACCCGCCTGGCCCCGGGTGATCACGTGGTCACCTCCTTCGTCCCGGCATGCGGGCACTGCCGCTGGTGCGCGTCGGGAATGGAGTACCTGTGCGACCTCGGTGCGCTGACGCTGCAGCCGGGCATGCCCACCGACGGGACCTTCCGCCACCACACCGGCGACGGTGCCGACCTCGGGCACGTCTCGAAGATCGGCGCCTTCGCCGAGCACACCGTCGTCGCCGCCGACTCGCTGGTCCGGATCGATCCGCGCATCCCGCTGGTTCCGGCGGCACTGCTGGCGTGCGCGGTGCCCACCGGGTACGGGTCGGCCGCCAACCGGGCGGGGGTCCGCGGCGGGGACACCGTGGTCGTCATCGGCACCGGCGGCATCGGAACCGCCGCCATCCAGGGCGCGCGGATCAACGGCGCCGCGATGATCGTCGCCGTCGATCCGGTCGAGTTCAAACTCAAGTCCGCGCTGGGGTTCGGCGCCACCCACACCGCCTCCGGTGCGGCCGAGGCGCTGGATCTGGTGCGCGAGCTGACCCGCGGGGTGATGGCCGACGCGGTGGTGGTCTCCCCGGCGTCGATCGCCCCCGCCGACGTCGACGCCGCGCTGACGCTGACCCGCAAGGGCGGCACCTGCGTGCTGACCGGACTGTCCTCGCCGCAGACCGTCTCGGCCGACCTGAGAATCCAGGACTTCGTGCTGCTCAACAAGACGCTGTGCGGCACGATCTTCGGCTCCTGCAATCCCAAGTCGGACATTCCGCGGCTGGCTTCGCTCTACGCGACCGGCCAGTTGCTGCTCGACGAGATGATCACCCGCCGCTACCGGCTGGAGGAGATCAACGACGCCTATCGCGACCTGGACGAGGGGAAGCTGATCCGCGGGGTCATCGACTTCGGGATCAGCTGAGCCGATGGCGCCTCCGCTGTCGGGCGTGCGGGTCGTGGAGATCGGCGACCGGATCGCCGCCGCCTATTGCGGCAAGCTGCTGCGCGACGCCGGAGCCGAGGTCCTGCTGGTCGAGCCGGAGGGCGGCTCGCCGTTGCGGCGCAGCGGCGCGTTCTTCGACTACCTGGCGGGCGGAAAACGCAGCGCGGTCCTGGCGGGCGGCGACGTGCCGCGCGTCGCCGCCGGTGCCGACATCGTCGTGCTGGCGGCCAGCCCGGCCGAGGCCCGCCGGCGCGGAATCGACTGCGCGGCACTCCATGCCGTGGCACCGGGCTGCGCGCTGGTCACGGTGTCCAACTTCGGCTGGACCGGCCCGTGGGCGGAGTACCCGGCCACCGAGTTCACCCTGCAGGCCTGGTGCGGCTCCACCGGGTCGCGCGGGGTGCCCGAGCGGCCGCCGATCGCCGCCGGCGGGGACCTGGGGGAGTTCGTCGCCGGCGGCTACGCGGCGTTCTTCGGCCTGGCCGCGTTCTACGGCGGTGTCGGCGGGCAGCTGGACCTCTCGGTGCTCGAGGCGATGTCGGTGTCGATGCAGACCTTCGGCTGGCTGCGCACCGACGTCGCCGGGCTCAGCTCGTTCAACCGGTCCACCGAGGTGCCGTCCATCGAACGGTGCAAGGACGGCTACGTCGGGGTGTCGATGGCCACCGACACCCAGTGGGAGAGCTTCTGCGCGATGGTCGACTGCCCGCAGCTGGCCGCCGATCCGGCGCTCGCGCTGCAGCTGAACCGGTGGCGCGAGCGCGACCGGATCCGCGCGGCGATCGGGCCGTGGCTGGCCGCCCACACCGTCGCCGAGATCGTCGCGCGGGCCGAGCGCTACCGGGTGCCGATGGCGGCGATCGGCAACGGCGCGACCCTGCCGCAGATGGACCACTTCGTGGCCCGCCACGTCTATCAGCCCAACCCGGCCGGGTTCCGCCAGCCCCGCCCGCCGTGGCGGATGAGCGCGGCCGAACCCCTGCCGGTGGCGCCGGCGCCCGCGCTCGGGTGCGACAGCGGCCCGCCGCCGTGGCCGGCGCGCGAGCGGCCGGTCGCGACGCGACCGGACATCCGCGTCGCCCTGCGCGGGCTGCGGGTGGTCGACCTGACCGCGTTCTGGGCCGGCCCGGCGGCCAGCCAGCTGCTGGCGATGCTGGGTGCTGAGGTGATCAAGGTGGAGTCCTGCCGGCACCCCGACGGCATGCGCTTTTCGGGCACGCTGCGCACCGGGGTGCCCGACTGGTGGGAGTACAGCTGGGTCGCCCACGCCGTCAACACCAACAAGCGATCGCTGACCCTGGATCTGACGACCCCGCGGGGCAGGGAGCTGATCGGCGCGCTGATCGCCGACGCGGATCTGGTGATCGAGAACTTCCCGGCCCGCGTCATGGAGAACCTCGGGCTGGACGACGACACCCTGCGCGCGCTCAACGAGAAGCTCATCGTGGTGCGCATGCCCGCGTTCGGTCTCGACGGCCCGTGGCGCAACCGCGGCGGCTTCGCGATGACCATGGAGCAGATCGCCGGCCTGGCCTGGATCACCGGCTTTCCCGACGACGTGCCCACCGCGCCGCGCGGCCCGTGTGACGGCCTGGCGGCGGTGCACGCGGCGTTCGCCGCGCTGTGCGCGCTGCAGTCGCGCCGGCGCACCGGGATCGGCCAACTGGTCGAGGTCCCGATGATCGAGACCGTGCTCAACGCCACGGCGCGGCAGGTCATCGAGTTCGACGTGTCCGGCACGGTGCTCACCCGCACCGGCAACCGCGGCAACGACGTCGCCCTGCAGAACCTCCACGCCTGCGCCGGCGAGGAGCAGTGGATCGCGGTCAGCGTCCGCGACGACGCCGACCGGGCGGCCCTGGCCGCGGTGGTGGGCCGGCGGGGGATCGACGACGCCGCACTGGCGGCGTGGTGTCGGGACAAGCCGCTCGGCCCGACCGTGCAGGCGCTACTGGACGCCGGCGTGCCCGCCGCGCCGGTGGTGCTGCCCACCGACATCGGTGACAACCCGCAGCTGCGGGCCCGTCGCTTCCTGGAGACCCTGGTCCACCCGCGGGTCGGACCGGTGCGCTACCCGCGGCCGCCGATCGCCGCCCCCGACGGCGGTTTCCTGACGCGCCCCGCGCCCACGCTCGGTGAGCACAACCGCGAGGTGCTGCGCGCCCTGGGTGTCGACGAGGACGAGTTCGCTCAGCTCGAACGCGACGCGGTGATCGGCACCTCGCCGCTGCGGTGAATCCAGTCGCGGCGGTTCAGCCGCCAGGTGCGCCGCGCATACTCCAGCTCGCTGTAGGGCCACTGGGTGACGATGCGCCCGGACGGGGAGCGGAAGTAGCTGTCGCACTGCGTCCACACGCTGCGCTGCAGATCGGCGGAGAGCTCGTCGTTGAACCGCCGCTCGGCCTGCGGGCTGACGTCCAGCGAGCCGCCGCGCCGGGCCAGCAGGCTCGCCGCGCCGGCCACCAGCCGCGAGGCCGCCTCCAGCACGTAGATGATCGAGTTGCCGGCCTGGTTGGTGTTGGGGCCGTAGAGCATGAAGAAGTTGGGGAAGCCGCTGACCGCGATCCCGAGATAGGCGGTGGGATCCGCACCCCAGCGCTGGTGCAGGCTCGCACCGCCGCGGCCGAGCACCTCGATCCCGGCCAGGTAGCTGCTGGTCTCGAAACCGGTGGCGCACACCAGGGCGTCCACCTCGACGGTCCGTCCGCCGGCAGTCGTCACGCCGGCCGGGGTCACCCGCTGGATGGGTTCGGTGATCAGCTCCACGGTGTCGCGCTGCAACGCGCGGTAGTAGCTGTCACCGAGCAGCACCCGCTTGCACCGGAACGGGTAGTGCGGGGTCAGAGCGGTGCGCAGCGCCGGATCGGGCACGGTGGCGTCCAGGAAATCGGTGGCGACCTTCGAGCGTTCGGCGACCATCGGGTCGCTGGCTGCCGTGGCGGTGTAGTCGTGGAACTGCTTCCACACCTTCCAGCGCTCCCGGTGGGCGGCCCACGGCGCGCGGCGGAACCCGGCGAGCTCTTCGGCGCTGAAGGGCCGGTCGTCCTTGGGCACCATCCACGGCGGGGTGCGCTGGAACACGCTGACGCTCTTCGCGATTCGGGCAAGCTCGGGGACGACCTGCACCGCGCTGGCGCCGGTTCCGATGACCGCCACCCGCTGACCGGTCAGGTCCACCCCGCGATCCCATGCCGAGGTGTGCATCACCGTTCCGCCGAAGCCGGAAAGCCCCTCGATGGCCGGCAGCCGGGCGTCGCCGAACAGCCCGACGGCGCTGACCACGATCGCGGCCCGCAGGACGCCGGTGCTGGTCTGCAGTTCCCACTCGTCGGCGCTCTCATCCCAGCGCGCCCCGGTGACCCGGGTGCCCAGCAGCAGATGGCGGCGCAGATCGAAGTCGTCGGTCACCTGCTCGAGGTAGGCCAGGATCTCGGGCTGGCGGGCGTAGGTGCGGCTCCACGCGCGATTGAGCGCGAAGGAAAACGAGTAGAGGTGACTGGGGACGTCGCAGCCCGCACCGGGATAGACGTTGCGCCGCCAGGTGCCGCCGACCCCGTCGGCGCCCTCGATGATCACCAGATCCTCGATGCCGGCCTGGCGCAGCGCCACCGCCGCGGCGATGCCGCCGAAGCCCGCGCCGATGATCGCCACCCGGGGTGCTCGCCGGTGTGCGCCGCGGCGGGTCAGTGCGCGCATCCGGCCCACGGCGTAGCGGGCCGCTGCCGCACGCGCCCAGGACCGCACCACCCGAGCATAACGAGCGGGTCGCAGGTGCCGGCGTGGCGAGTTACAGCGCCGCGAGCCGGCGCACCCGGTCGGCCATCACGCGCGCGGACACCGCCGCCTGCGGGGCGAGTACCTCGAAGGCGTGCGGGCACCCCGGATGCACGTGCAGTTCGGTCGCGACGCCGGCGGCGGCGAGCCGGCGCGCGTAGTCGATGTCCTGCTCGCAGAACAGGTCCAGATCGCCGACGTCGATGTAGGCCGGGGGCAGCCCGGACAGATCCGCGGCCCGGGCCGGCACGGCATACGGCGAGATCGCGGTGTCGGCGTCACCGAGCAGTGCGGCCCACCCGGTGCGGTTGTCGTCGTGGGTCCAGGTCAGCATCGGCGCCAGCGCCGGGTCGGGTTCGGGCGTGCGGTCGTCGAGCATCGGGTAGGCCAGCACCTGCGCGGCGATGGCCGGGCCCGCCCGGTCGCGCGCCAGCAGGCAGACCGCGGCGGCCAGCCCGCCGCCGGCACTGTCGCCCATCACCGCGACGCGGGCCGGGTCGACCCCGAGCGCGTCGGCGTTGGCGGCCAGCCAGCCCAGCGCGCCGTAGCAGTCCTCGACCGGAACGGGATGCGGGTGCTCCGGGGCGATCCGGTAGTCCACCATCAGCAGCGGCACCCCGGAGGCGGCCACGTAGCTGCGCGCGGCGATGTCGTAGAGCGCGCCCAGTTCGCCCAGCCCGAGAATCATTCCCCCGCCGTGCAGATACAGCGCGGCGCTGCCCGGCGACGGCTGGCCGGGGCGGTGGTACCAGTGCAGCGGCACGGCCGCGCCGTCGGCGGCGGTCGGGGTTGTCATCGTGTACCGCCGCACCTCGACGCCGGGGATCCGCGCCGGCGCGAAGACGGCCCGGGTGCGCTCGACCATCCGGCGGGCGTTGCGCCGCCGGCCGGCGACGTCACCGACGGGGGGCGGGTCCTCGGCGCTGGCGGGCGCCAGCGCGGCGAGTCCGGCGGCCACCTCGGGATCGAGTTGCCGTGTCATCAGCGCGCCGTCACCCCGCCGCCTCGGCGATCACTTTCATCTGCAGGTACTCCTCGAAACCGGCCAGGCCCATTTCGCGTCCGACCCCGGACTGCTTGTAGCCGCCGAAAGGTGTGTCGCCGCAATACCATACGCCGCCGTTGACGCTGACCGTCCCGGCCCGCAGCGCCGAGGCCACCCGGTCGGCGCGCTGCGGATCCGCACCGAACACCGTGGCGGACAGACCGTAGGGCGAATCGTTGGCGATCCGCACCGCGTCGGCGTCGCCGTCGTGGGCGAGCACCACCAGCACCGGCCCGAAGATCTCCTCGCGGGCGACCCGGGCGTCGTTGGTCAGCCCGGCGATCACCGTCGGCGCGATGTAGAAGCCGGTGGCACGACCCGGCGGGCGTCCGCCGCCGCAGGCGAACGTGGCGCCCTCGGCGCGCGCGAGATCGAGGTAGCCCTGCACCCGGTCGCGCTGGCGCGCCGAGATCAGCGGCCCGCAGACCGTCGCCGGGTCGGTCGGATCGCCCACCGCGACACCCGACATGGTTGCGGCCGCGACGGCGACGGCTTCGTCGTAGCGCTGACGCGGCACCACCAGCCGGGTGGTCAGCGAACACCCCTGACCGGCGTGGGTGCACACCGCCACAGCCGCACGCGCGCAGGCGGATTCCAGATCCGCGTCGTCGAGGACGAGGAACGCCGACTTACCGCCCAGTTCGAGGAACACCTTCTTCACGGTCTGGGCGGCTGTCGTCATCACCGCGCGGCCGGTGGCCGTCGACCCGGTGAACGACACCATGTCGACGCGGGGATCCCCGGCCAGCTGGGCGCCCAGCCGATGATCGGACGAGGTGACGATGTTGACCACCCCCGGCGGGATGTCGGTGTGCTCGGCGATGATGCGGCCCACCTCGGCGGCACACCACGGGGTGTCCGGCGCGGGCTTGAGCACCACGGTGTTGCCGGCGGCCAGGGCCGACCCGATCTTGGCGAGGTTGAGGTGGTGCGGGAAGTTCCACGGCGTGATCGCGCCCACCACCCCGAACGGCTCGCGCACCAGGGTGCGCCGGGTGGCGATGCCCAGCGGGGCGGCCTCACCCAGATCGGTGCGCCACCGGTAGTGCCGCGCGGTGTCGGCGGGGAAGGCCAGATCGGCGATCGGGATCTCCAGCTGCCCGCGCCGGGTCAGCGACACCGGTGCGCCGACCTCGGCGACGGTGATCGCCCGCAGTTCCTCGAGGTGTGCGGTCAGCGCCTCGCGCAGCTGGGTCAGGCAGGACACCCGGCGCTCGACGTCGCGGCTCCAGTCGGTGTCGTCGAACGCCGAGCGCGCAGCGGCGATCGCGGCGTCCATGTCGGCTGCGGTGGCGTCGGCGGCGTAGCCCAGCGGCTGTTCGGTGGCGGGGTTGACGGTGGTGAAGACACCGCCTTGCCCGGCGGTCAGCGCACCACCGATGAGCAGCGGCGTTGTCACCGCGGGGCCAGCGTTCACCAGTTGTTCGCCTCACGCTTGGTGTCGGGATCCGACACGCTCATTCTGCGACGTTATACGGGCGGTGTGCGATGCACAGTTTTCGGCACCGGCTACCTCGGCGCGACGCACGCGGTGGGGATGGCAGCACTGGGTCATGAGGTGGTCGGGGTCGATATCGACCCCGGCAAGGTCGTCAAACTCTCCGCCGGGGACGTCCCGTTCTACGAGCCCGGCCTGGCGACGATGCTGCGCGACAATCTCGCGCAAGGCAGGTTGCGCTTTTCCACCGACTACGACCTGGCGGCTGACTTCGCCGACGTGCACTTCCTCGGTGTCGGAACCCCGCAGAAGCGCGGCGAGTACGGGGCGGACCTGCGTCACGTGCACGCGGTAATCGACGGGCTGGTGCCGCGGCTGAGCCGTCCCGCGGTGATCGTGGGCAAGTCCACCGTGCCGGTCGGCACGGCGGCCGACCTGGCCCGCCGGGCCCGGTCGCTGACCCGCGACGGGGTGGACGTCGAGGTCGCCTGGAACCCGGAGTTCCTGCGCGAGGGATTCGCCGTGCACGACACCCTGCACCCGGATCGGATCGTGGTCGGTGTGCAGGACGACTCGGTGCGCGCGGAGGCCGTGCTGCGCGAGTTCTACGGCAGCCTGATCGCCGACGGGGTGCCGCTGCTGGTCACCGACTTGCAGACCGCCGAACTGGTGAAGGTCTCGGCGAACGCCTTCCTGGCGACCAAGATCTCGTTCATCAACGCGATCGCGGAGGTGTGCGAGGCCGCCGGGGCGGACGTGCGGGCGCTGGCCGACGCGCTCGGGCACGACCCCCGTATCGGCCGCCAATACCTCAACGCCGGGCTGGGTTTCGGCGGGGGTTGCCTGCCCAAGGACATCCGGGCGTTCATGGCGCGCGCGGGTGAGCTCGGCGCCAACCATGCGCTGACCTTCCTGCGTGAGGTCGACAGCATCAACATGCGCCGGCGCACCCGGATGGTCGAGCTGGCCACCGCCGCGTGCGGCGGGTCGCTGCTGGGGGCGAACGTCGCGGTGCTGGGGGCTGCGTTCAAGCCGGACTCCGACGACGTGCGCGACTCGCCCGCCCTCAACGTGGCCGGGATGCTGCAACTGCACGGCGCGACGGTCAGCGTCTACGACCCCAAGGCGATGGACAACTCCCAGCGGCTGTTTCCCACCCTGGCCTACGCCACCTCCGTCGAGGAGGCCTGCGAGCGGGCCGACGCGGTCCTGGTGCTCACCGAGTGGCAGGAGTTCGTCGACCTCGATCCCGCCGAACTGGCCGCGACGGTGTCGGCGAAGGTGATCGTCGACGGCCGCAACTGCCTGGACACCCCACGCTGGACGGGTGCGGGCTGGAAGGTCTTCGCGCTGGGCCGCAGGAGCGTGCGGTGAACGATCGCGCGCTGCGGGTGGCGATCGTGGCCGAGTCGTTCCTGCCGAGCGTCAACGGTGTGGGCAATTCAGTGCTGCGGGTGTTCGAGCATCTGCGCCGGGTGGGCCACCAGGCCGTCGTCATCGCCCCGGACAGCCCGCCCGGTGAGCCACCCGCCCCGCGCGTGCATGAGGGGATCTGGGTCCATCGCGTGCCGTCCCGGATGTTCCCGATGGTCACCTCGCTGCCCCTGGGGTTGCCGGCGCCCCGGATCGTGCGCGTGCTGCGCGGGTTCGAACCCGACGTCGTGCACCTGGCCTCGCCGGCGCTGCTGGGCTACGGCGGTCTGCTCGCGGCACGCCACCTCGGCATCCCGACGGTGGCGGTCTACCAGACCGACGTCGCCGGGTTCGCGGCCAGCTACGGGGTGCCGCTTGCCGCGCGGGCGGCCTGGTGGTGGATGCGCCATCTGCACTCGCTGGCCGATCGGACCCTGGCCCCGTCGCAGTCGGCGATCGACGCCCTGCGGGCCAACGGCGTTCCGCGCGTTCACCACTGGGCCCGCGGGGTCGACCTGGGCGCCTTCACCCCGTCAGCCCGCGATGACCGGCTGCGCCGACTGTGGTCACCACGGGGAACGCCGATCGTCGGGTTCGTCGGACGGCTGGCGCCGGAGAAACACGTCGAACGGCTCGTCGCGCTGGCCCGGCGGGAGGATCTGCAGCTGGTCATCGTCGGCGACGGCATCCAGCGGGACAGTCTGCGCGCACGGATGCCGACCGCGGTGTTCACCGGAGCGCTGTACGGACCGGAGCTGGCCGCGGCCTACGCGAGCATGGACGTCTTCGTGCATCCCGGTGAGCACGAGACGTTCTGCCAGGCCGTGCAGGAGGCGCTGGCCTCGGGACTACCGGTCATCGCCCCCGACGCCGGCGGGCCCCGCGACCTGGTCGCGCCCGGTCGCACCGGGCTGCTGCTGCCGGTGGGCGAGTTCGAGTCGCAGCTGAACCCGGCGGTGGACCATCTGCTCGGGCAGCGCGGGCGGTATGCGACCGCGGCGCACCGCAGCGTGCTCGGCCGCAGCTGGCCGGTGATCTGCGAGCAGCTGCTCGACCACTACGACGCGGTGCGGGGCGGGGTGCGCCGCACACCACCGCGGGCGGCGCGGATCGCCTAAGGTATGGCGGGTGCCGAATCCTGCGCTGCCCGTGCTGATCCTGGCGGTCCTGGCGCTGTCCGCCTGCGGCGGCGGTGCAGACCCCCCGGCCGGTCCGCCGGCCGGCCTGCCCGCCGACGCGACGGTGAGCTACACCTTCCGCGACTCCTCGGTGCCCCCGCCGTATCACCGCAGCTTCGTCCTGACCTTCGACCGTGCGCAGGCGCGCATCGTGGTGGACAGCTACGGCGACGTCCTGGCCGACCGGAGCGCGCCGATGACCGCGCAGGCCTGGACTCAGGTGTCGGAGACCTTCGCCGGTCTGCGCGACATCGTGATCGTCGAGCCCGAGCAGGGCTGCGTGGGCGGAACGAGTTTCGTCCTGGCGGTGAGCGGGTCGGCCACCTTCGATCTGTCCGGCACCCAGTGCGGCGGGGCCAACTCGAATGCCGCCGAGCGGCTGACGCAGTGGATCAGGCCGGTGCGCTCGCTGTTCCCGCCGATGGCGCAACTGGCTCCGGAGGGCTGAGCGGCGCCGAGCGCAGCCGGATGCGGGCCCCGCGGCGCGGTTCGAGGATGACGTGGCGCACCCGCTGGCGTTCCCCGGGCGCCTCGGTCGTACACAGCTCGACGCGCCGAAGCACCTCGCGCAGAACGACTTTCATCTCCACCATCGCAAAACCGGCACCGAGGCAGCGCCGGTTCCCGCCGCCGAACGGCAGCCAGGTGGTCGGGGTGAGGGTGGCGTCGAGCATGCGGTCGGGGTCGAAGCGTCCCGGGTCGGGGTAGAGCGCCGCGCTGGCGTGCACCGGCCCGATGCCCGGAGCCACCAGCACTCCGGCCGGCAGCCGGTAGCCGGCGATCTCGACCGGTGCGGTGAGCAGCCGGCCCACGTCGAACACCACCGGGCGCACCCGCAGGGTCTCCTTGGCGACGGCGTCGAGGTACTCGTCACCGGCCGGGTCACCGGCCGCGGAGGCGTGGGCGGCCTGCACCGCCCGGGCCAGCGCCTGCGGGTGGCGGGTCAGTCGTTCCAGCGCCCACGACAGCGCGGTGGCGGTGGTGTCGTGCCCGGCGGCCAGCAGCGTCATCAACTGGTCGCGCAGTTCGCGGTCGTCCATGTGCCGGCCGTCGTCGTCGGCGGCGCGCACCAGCATCGCCAGGACGTCGGTGCGTCCGGCGAGGTTCGGGTCCGCGCGGCGGTCGGCGATCTCGGCGTAGAGCAGCCGGTCGGCCGCCTCGATGCGCCGCCGCAGATACCGCCACGGCAGCCGGCGCATCAGGTTCGGGTTGGCGATGCCCAGCGTGGACCACGGCCCGGTGCGCAGCACCTTCGGCATCACCGCGCGCAGGGCGGCCAGCCGCGCCGGATCGGAGGCGCCGATCACGGTGCGCAGGATCACCTCCAGGGTGATCTGCGCCATCCTCGGCGCGACCGGGAAGTCGGTCCCCACCGGCCAGTCGGCGACGTTGGCCGCGGCGGCCTCGGCCATCGCCGGGGCCCGGCGGGCGACCGCGTCGCGCTGGAACGGCGGCATCATCAGGCGTCGCCGGTCGCGGTGCACGTCGTCGTCGATCAGCAGCACCGACGTCGCGCCGAGCAGGCCGGCCAGCATCGCGTTGGCCTCCCCGGCGTGGTAGACCGACGGGTCGCCGGCGAAGACCGTCTTGATGTCGGCCGGGTCGGTGAGGTAGACCACGGTGCCCACCGTCGCGATGCGCAGGGTGAAGATCGGGCCGTAGCGGCGCTGGCAGGCGGTGATGTAGTCCGGCCAGGAGCGCAGCACCAGGGCGGTCTGCACCCAGCGCGGCAGCCGGGGTCCCGGCGGCAGCGCCGGCGTGGGACTCATCTCTTCACGATACGTCGCCCAGATGGCGGGTCGGCAGCTTCTGCCAGGCGTCGTGGGCGACGAACAACCCCACCCCGATCAGCAGCACCGCGGTGATCCAGCGGCCGTGGGTCTTCATGATCCGCTCGTAGCCGTCCTTGATCCGCGAACTCGAACCGGGCTTGATCGACTCCATCACGAACGGCACCAGCGCGGGGATCACCGAGATGGCGGCGAACAACACGATCCCGGCGGTGCGTTGGGCGGGATCGGTGATCTGGACGATCTGGTGGCCGGCGGCGATCGCGATCGGGAACACCTTCGGGTGCAGTCCGCAGATGGCGAACCCCGCCACCCCGGCCCGGGCGATGCGCCTGGGCACCGGCAGGTCGGCGTTGGGTTCGAACTGACGCATCACCTTCGGGAAGTGCTTGCGCAGCCAGGTCGTCAATCCGCTCTGCTTCTGCTCGGGTTTGGCGATGTCCGGGATGGGTTGCTTGCGTGCGGCGTTCACCGCGCGGCGGATACCGATGATCAGCAGGGCCGCCGCGATGAGCGCCCGAACGATGAAGCCCGGCCAGGTGCCGTGCCGATCGGCGGCCGCGCCGGCGCCGGACAGGTGGGCGATCAGCAGACCGAGGGAGGTGGCGAAGGTGATGCCGGCGATCGCGCCGACGGCGAACGCCGCGGCGGCCAGTCGCGGGACCTTCTTGTCGCTGGCGATGAACAGGCCGAGCACCAGCATTTCCGGGCTGAAGAAGATCGCCAGCGCCAGCGAGGCGAGGGCGGCGAAATGGGAACTCATGATCCCTTCCTGTTCGTGATCACCCGCAGGTGATCGACGGCCTCGTCGGGCGTCCCGCGCACCCAACCGTAGGGGGAGGCCGCGGTGGCCCGCAGGAAGTCAACCACCTCGGCGGTGATCACCTCGCCGGGCATCACGTTGGCCACCCCCGGCGGGTAGGCGGCCAGCGAGTCGGCCGACACCCGGCCGACCGCCTGGGAGGCCGGCACCAATTCGTTGTCGGCGAGGAACGCCTCGCGCAGGTCCCTCTCGCGCGGGCAGTGCGCGGGCAGGGTGATCGGGCGGCGCTCGGAGACGTCGCGGACCGGCATCGCGTGCAACGCGGCGGTGACGTAGTCGGCGTCGAGCCGGCTGCCGGCTCCGACGATGCCGACGATCACCGCGTCGGTGGCGACTTCGACGTGAATGCGACGGCCGGGTTCCTCGAGCAGCCGACGCGCCTCGAAGCCGGGCACCCCGCCGGAGAGGGTGTCGACCACCACGTGCAACGGGTCCAGCGCCACCACGTCGGGGGAGCCCAGCATCGCCGGGTCGGGGTCGGCGAACCGTCCGCCCTCGGCCAGCAGCGCGCGCACCCGCTGCGCGTCGGCGATGCTGGCCGCGATCCGCTCACCCCCGGTGGTGAGGTCGCGGCGCGCCAGGTCCAGCGAGCCCAGCAGGATCGCCGACGGGCTGGTGGTCTGGAACGTGCGCAGCGCCCGGTCCAACAATGGTTCCAGCGTCTCGGCGAACGGGCCGTCGCCCAGGTGCAGCATCGCCGACTGGGTGAGGCTGCCGGCCAGTTTGTGGGTGCTGGAGATCACCACGTCGGCGCCCTGCTGCAGCGCGGAGGCGGGCAGCGCGGGGTGGAATCCGAAATGGCTGCCCCAGGCCTCGTCGACGACGAGCGGGATTGCGCGCCGGTGACAGACCGCGGCCAGGGCCGCCACGTCGGAGACCGCGCCGAAGTAGGACGGCGAGACGACGTAGGCCGCGCCGGCGCCCGGGTGGCGGGCGAGTTGCTCGTCGAGGGCGGCGGCGGTGACCCCGTGCGCGATGCCCAACTGCGCGTCGACGTGGGGCGCGACGAACTCCAGCCGCAGCCCGGCCAGGATCGCGCCGTCGATCACCGAGGTGTGCACCGAGCGCTGCGCGACGGCGTGGGATCCGAGCATCCGCACCGCCAGGCAGGCGGCGTGGTTGCCCTGCGAGGCCCCGTCGGTGAGGAACCAGGTGCGCCGCGCGCCCCACGCCCGCGCCGCCAGGTCGAGCGCCTGCTGCAGCGGGGTCGGCCCGCCGGTCCCCGGCGTCGGCCGGTCGACGCCCTCGGTGAACATCGGAATGTCCATCCGCAGCAATTCCGGTCCGGCCAAGCCGGCCAGCGCGGGGTGCCGGCCGGGTTGGTCCTGGTGGGCCGGAATCGCCCAGCGGGTCCAGCCACCGTCCGCGTTGGCCCGCAGGGCGTCGGCGTAGGGCGCCCGGTCCGGGGGGATCGCCATGGTCCCATCCAAACCGGCGGCGGCCCGGATGGTCTGGAAAAACGCCGTTCGCCGTTCAGTTCGCGGCGGTAATCTGTCACCATGTCAAGTCCCCAGTCCGCGAAGCGGCATCAGGTCGTCATCATCGGCTCCGGCTTCGGCGGCCTCACCGCGGCCAAGGCGTTCAAGCGGGCCGACGTCGACGTCACCCTGATCGCCAAGACCACCAGCCACCTGTTCCAGCCGCTGCTCTACCAACTGGCGACCGGCATCCTGTCGGTGGGCGACATCGCGCCGACGACCCGGCTGATCCTCAAGAACTACAAGAACGTGCGGGTGCTGCTCGGCGACGTCGAGGACATCGACCTGACGACCAAGACCGTGACCTTCAAGCTGATGGCGATGGAGACCATCGTGCCGTTCGACAGTCTGATCGTGGCCGCCGGCGCCGATCAGAGCTATTTCGGCAACGACCAGTTCGCCACCTTCGCCCCCGGCATGAAGACCATCGACGACGCGCTGGAGTTGCGGGGCCGCATCCTCGGGGCGTTCGAGGCCGCCGAGGTGACCACCGATCCGATCGAGCGCAACCGCCGGCTGACCTTCGTGGTGGTCGGGGCCGGGCCGACCGGGGTGGAGCTCGCCGGCCAGATCGCCGAACTCGCCGAGCGCACGCTGCCCGGCGCGTTTCGCACCATCGACCCGGCCGAGTGCCGGGTGATCCTGGTCGAGGGCGCGTCCCAGGTGCTGCCGCCGATGGGTCCCAAACTCGGCGCCAAGACCCAGAGCCGGCTGGAGAAGCTGGGCGTGGAGGTCAGGCTCAACTCGATGGTGACCAGCGTCGACTACATGGGCGTCACGCTCAAGGACAAGGACGGCATCGAGAGCCGGGTGGAGTGCGCGTGCAAGGTGTGGTCGGCCGGGGTGCAGGCCAGCCCGCTGGGCAAGATCCTCGCCGAGCAGTCCGCGGGCACCGAGGTCGACCGCGCCGGTCGGGTCATCGTCGAACCGGACCTGTCCATCAAGGGCTATCCGAACGTGTTCGTGGTCGGCGACATGATGTCGGTGCCGGGCGTTCCGGGTGTCGCTCAGGGCGCCATGCAGGGCGCGAAGTACGTGACGAAGGTCCTCAAGAACGAGCTCAAGGGTCAGGGCGACCCGTCGACCCGGATCCCGTTCAAGTACTTCGACAAGGGCAGCATGGCGACCATCTCCCGGCACAGCGCGGTGGTGAAGGTCGGCAAGATCGAGTTCGGCGGCTACATCGGTTGGCTGGCATGGCTTTTCCTGCACCTGCTCTACCTGGTCGGGTTCAAGAACCGGGTGTCGACGCTGTTCAGCTGGATCACCACGTTCACCGGGAACACCCGCAGCCAGCTGGCCACCACCAGTCAGATGGTCTACGCGCGCCTGGCCCTGGAGACCGTCGAGCGCCAGTTGCAGGAGGCGATCGACGAGGCCGAGCGGGAGACCCACCAGCTCAACCCGCGCTGAGCGTGCGCGGGGCTCAGTCGATGAGACCCAGTTCGGCGAGCAGTTCCCAGCTGGCCACCAGCGCGGCGTAGCGCGGCCAGCGGTGATCGAGGTTGGGGCTGATCGCGCGCATCGCCAGCGGGAACGGCGCGTAGGCGACGTCCCAGTGATGGGCGTGGGCCATCGCGATGTGGGTGCTCATCCCGATCGGTAGCACGGCCTGCTTCTGGGTGAGCTGCATGTCGTTGTTGGCGTCGTAGGAACTCAGCCGAACGGCGTCCATGAACTGCACGTTGGGCACCTCCAGCGGAGTCGTGGCCCCGGTCAGCGCGAAGAAGGGGATGCCGATCTCATCGAGGTAGGCCGCGTGGGTCTTGGTGAACTGCTCCCGGACGTCGGTGCGCAGGTCATACATCGCACCCTTGACGTCGTACTCCTCGAGCCGGCGCAGCCCGACACCGCCCAGCATCGCCGGACTGATCACCGACAGCAGCCGGGAGACGTATTCGTAGGAGCCGTCGGTGGGCAGGTCCTTGATCTGATCGTGCACGCCGTCGGCGGTGTAGGAGCCGCCGACCGCGCCGGCCCAGGTGAACACCCCGCGGATCTGGTCGTGGTACTCGGGGTGGTGAACCAGGAACGACAGGATGTCGGGGGAGCCCTTGCTGTAGCCGAGCAGGAAGACCTTGCCGCCGTCGGCGCCGGGCGGTGTCGGATGCTCGATCGGGCGCATCAGCGCGTCGAGGCCCTCGCCGCGGAATGCCGCCTCGATGTCGGCCTCGTTGGCCTGGCAGGTGCGCATCGGGTGCACGTCGGCGCGGATCGTGCGCCAGCCGCGCTCCCGGTAGAGCAGATCGGCCTCGACCGGGAAGGCGTGCGCGTCGGGGTGCAGCAGGCCGGTCAGCAGCCCGCCGCACAGGATCAAGGTGGTGTTGTCGATCGAGTCGTACTGCGCCGGAGGCATCTCCGCCTGCCACTCGCTGTTGGGCACGTCCTTGAGGAACCGCTCGGCGAGGGCGCGGCGCGGATTGGATTTCTTCAGCGCCGACGGCAGCGGCACCGCCGAGAGCAGGGCGGGTTTGGACGCGAAGTCGACGGCCTGGTCGTCTTTGACCGCCTCCTGCAGGAACAGGTCGCGCCAGCGGCGGCCGATCCACCCCTTGATCCACGGGTCCTTGACGACCTGCTGGTTGAGTGACACCAGTTCGCGCACGTCCTCGATCAACTGCGGGTAGTTCCCGGCCTGCTCGTGGTGGGCGAGGTCGCGGGTCAACTCGGTGATCTGCATGCTGATCAGGAAAGCACGGTGGTGGGGCCGGGAGGGGCGTTTGCCTGATGTCGCGGACGCGACGCTCCACCACCGAGCCGGGCTGGTAAAAGTCCATGCAGACGGCGGGGTCGACAAAGCGGCGTGGCCCGCTTATTATTTGCGACAAACGTTTTGCTCAGGAAATTCTCAGGGAAGTTTGGGCGATGGCGGCGGGGCGGTGGGTCGGGCGCGTGGGGGCGCGGGCGGTCTTTCTAGGCGTCGGGGCCGCCGGGGCCGCGCTAGGTGCGGGGCCGGCTTCGGCGGCCCCCGACGGCGGGCCCGCGTCGCCGGCCGGGGCGAGTTCCGCCGAGGCCGGCGAGACCCGCGGCGGTGCGGTGACCGCGTCGGCGCGCCGCGCGACGGCGGCCAAGGCGCGGCCGGCCGATCGGACCGAGCGCACCGGCGTCGGGCAGGCTGCCGCTGTTGTTCCCGGCGCTCCCGCGGCGCCGACCCCTGCCGCCTCCACCCCGGCGAGCAAGGACTACGTGCTGATCCGCAAGACGGATCTGATGGCCAAGCCGACCAGCGGAGCGGGCTGGAACTTCGTCAAGCAACAAGCGGACAGCAACTGGGGTGCCCTGGACCTGTTGGCGCCCAACAGCACCACCCAGACCAGGGTGCTGGCCGCCGCGCTGGTCTATGCCCGCACCGGTGATGTCGCCTATCGCGACAAGGTCATCGCTGCGGTGAGCAAGGCCCCCGGCACCGAACTCAAGACCGGGACGACCAAACCTGTCGTGCTGCCCTTCGCGCGCAACGTGTTCGGGTACGTGGTGGCGGCCGACCTGGTGGACATGCCGCTGAGCACCGTGACCGCCGACGGCAGGACCTGGGAGCAGTTCCTGCGCGGCGCGCGCGAGCAGGTGTTCGCCGGCAACGGGCGCTGGCCGAATCTGGAGATCACCTCCGGGGACTCGGCGGGTAACTGGAACGCCTACGCGCTGTCGAGCCACCTGGCGATCAGCCTGGTGCTCGACGACGAGGCCGCCGTCGCGCGCGACATCACCATCTACCGCCGCTTCCTGGGCGACACCACCTCGCCGTGGCCGGCCTTCAGGCCGACCGCCGGGTACACCTGGGCGGGCAACGTCTTCACCGGCAGTAACCCCGGACGGACCTGGGACATGAGCCCGACCCTGCAGCGCGGCATCAACCCGGCCGTGCCGGGTAACCCCCGCAGTGGGGCGATCATCCTCGACGCACTGCGGCACACCTCGGTGCCCTCGACGCGGTGCTGCAAGCTGGACCTGGCCGGGCGCGCCTACACCGAGGAGTCGCTGGACGCGCTGCTGGCGATCTCCCTGATGCTGCGCGCCCAGGGAACCGACTTCGCCAACTTCGAAGACCAGGCGCTGCGTCGGGCCTATGACTTCCTGGTCCGAAACGGCGGACCGTCGGGATACTCCACCCACCGCTACCTGGCACTGGCGATCAACAAGACCTACGGCACCACCTACGCCACCGCCGCCGGCGATTCGGTCGGCCGCCACCTCGGGTTCGGCGGCTGGCTTTTCTGAGCGGGGTTATTCTTCGGCGGTGTCCGATCGACGGCGTCCCCGGTTGCCCTGGCTGCCCCGAGGCCTGCTGGCCGGCGTCTCCGGAACCGCGGCGATGGCCCTCTGGTACCACCTGGAGCGGGCGCTGCGCCGCGGGAAGCACACGGGTGTGAAGACCCTCGCCGACGGCACACCCGTTCCGGGTCTGTGGTCGAAGGAGGGCCTGGACTACGACGACAGCGTGGTGCCCGGACAGATCGTGGCCTCCCTTCTCCATCTGCCCGAGCCGACCCCGCGGGAGGCGGGGGCGATCACCCTGGCGCTGCGCTGGACCTACGGCTCGGCCTTCGGAGTGCTGCATGTGCTGCTGCGCAACCGGCTGCGCGAACCGCATGCCACCGCGCTGTTCGGCACCGCCCTGATGACGATGACCTCGGTGGCGTTCCCCCTGCTGGGACGCACGCCGGTGCCGTGGCGCTGGCCGGTCGACGCGCAGATCAGCTCGGTCGGCAGTCACTCCGCCTACATCCTCACCGCCTCGGTACTCGACAACGCGTTGCGCTGATGACCTCCCGCCAGCGCGCGGCGCTGTTCGTGCTGTGCCTTGCCGTGCTCATGGTCGCCGTCGACGGCACGGTGATCAGCGTTGCCGTGCCGGCGATCACCGAGCAGCTGCGGCCCGACTACAACCAGATCCTCTGGATCGGTGACATCTACGCCTTCGTGATCGCCGGGCTGCTCATCACCATGGGCAATGTCGGGGACCGGATCGGCCGCAAGCGGCTGCTGCTGATCGCGGCGGTGGCCTTCGGTGTCGCCTCGGTGGCGGCGGCGGTCGCGCCGAGCGCAGGTCTGCTGATCGCCGCCCGCGCGCTGCAGGGGGTGGCCGGCGCGGGTCTGATGCCCTCCACGCTGGCGCTGCTGCGCACGGTGTTCCGCGACGAGCGCCAACGCATCCGGGCGGTCGGGATCTGGAGTGCCAGCGGAGCGGCCGGCGCGGCGCTGGGACCGACCATCGCCGGTGCCCTGCTGGAGCACTTCTACTGGGGCTCAGTGCTTCTGGTGAACGTCCCGGTGGTGTTGCTGATTCTGGGCGTCGGACTGGGGGTGCTGCCGGAAGCGCGCAGCGACACCCGCCATCCCCTTGATCCCCTTTCGGTGGTCTATTCCACCGTCGGCATCCTCGCGGCCGTTCTGGGCATCAAGGAACTCGCGCATTCCGGGCCCGGCTACTGGCCGGCCTACCTCGCGCTCGCAGCGGGCGCGGTGCTGCTGGCGGTGTTCCTGCGTCGGCAGGGGCGACTGCGCATCCCGCTGCTGGATCTGAACCTGTTCTCCCAGAGCGGGTTCGGCGCGTCGGTCCTTGCTCAGCTGGTGATCGTCTTCGCCAATACCGGAGCGTTGTTCTTCCTGCCCATTTTCCTTCGGCAGGTGCAGGGGTTCTCGCCGCTGCAGTCCGGCATGGCAACCCTGCCGGAATCGCTGGCCAGTCTGGTGGCCGCATCCACCACCGTGCATCTGGTCGGCCGGTGGGGACACCGGCGTGCACTGGTGGTGGGCCTGGTCGCCGGAACTACCGGGATACTTCTGCTGGGCGCGGCCGCTCCGGTCTCCTACGTAGCGATGGTCATTCCGCTGATCATGCTGGGATTCTCGTTCGGGTTGGTCGTGACCAGTGCGTCGGATCTGGTGCTGATGAGCGCCAGCGAAGACCGCGCCGGTGCGGCAACCGGTGTCTCGGAGACCGCCTTCGAACTGGGCACCGCCCTGGGGATCGCCATCACCGGAAGTGTCATCTCGGTGTTCTACCTCGTTCTCAGCGGTACGCCGGCGAACTTCTCCGAGACCGTCGAGGCGGCCGCGTTCACCACCAGCCTCACCGCGGGCTGCGTGGCGATCGGGATCGTGATGGCCGCCGTCACCGCCGCGATCGCGGTCGCTCTGCGCCGTCCGCGGGATCCCGTGACCGAGGAGGCGCCACCGGTTCAGGCGTAGGTGTTCTCCGGGGGGGCGATCTCAGCCACCGAGGCCACCTCAAGAGTGGGAATCGCTGTCGAGTCCCCGTCGGCTGGAGCGGAGACCACCTTGCCCTCGACTCGCACCCAGGTCTGATCGGGTAAGAACTCGGCCTCCTGCGCGAGCGCGCCACGCAGATGGATACGGGCGAGTTGTGCGTCGGCGGCGCAGCACTGGATAGCCACCCGCCCCAGGTCGACACCGTCGGCCTCGATCAGGGTGAACCCGATGACGGTGATGAGGCGGTTGTCCAGCGTTCCCGCGGTGTCCTGGGCGGCCCGGATCATGACCTCGGGCACCGACACCTCCGGAGCCCGGCCGTCCGGCAGCGGCGGGAATGGCCGGCGCAGAGCGTCAGTGGAGACTGAGGAGACCTGGGGTGGCGCGGCGTCGGGGCGCATCGCCGGCGGGGTGATGAAGATCAGCAGGATCACGGGCAGCAGTAGCAGTGCGGCCGGCGACCGGTGCTGCGGGTGATCTGGGTGATCGCCGTGGCCGTGCTGGGCGGGCTCGCCGCGGCGGATGTCGACCGCGATCGACACCAGCGCCAGTCCGACGACGACCATGGCGCTGACGATCAGCCATGGCAGCATCGATTCCTTGACATAACGGGTGAACGCACCCGTGAAGGCGATCATCGCGGTCGCGACGCCGACCAACAGCAACAGGGTGTTCTCGGCCTCCCGGCTCACCAGGAGCCTCCCAGCGCGAGCAGACCGACCACGGTAGCCATCACGGTGGCCACCACGAAGGTGGCCGGTGCGAAGCGAATCGCGAACGCGCGTCCGAACATTCCCGATTGCATGGCGAACAGCTTGACGTCGATGGCGGGCCCGACGACGAGGAATACCAGCCGGGGAACCAGCGGCACCATGGTCAGGCTGGCTGCGACGAATGCGTCGGCCTCCGAACACAAGGCCAGAACCACCGCCAGCAGTGCCATCACCAGAACGCCGAGCAGCAGCTGGCCGGCCAGGTGCTCGATCAGCCAGTCCGGGACGACGACGTGGAGTGCGGCGGCCGCCGCCGCCCCGATCACCAGATAAGAGCCGGCCTGAATGAAGTCGTGGCGGGCGACCTCTGTAAAGGCCAGCCAGCGGGAACCCGAGGGAGAGCCGGTCGACGGGAGCCGGCGGGTGATCCATCCGGTCCGGCCCCAGCGCGACCAGGCCAGCCCCATGATGACCGCGGTCAGCATCGACGCCCCCACCCGGGCCAGCACCATCTGGGGTTGACCGGGAAACGCGACGACGGTCGAGATCACCACGATCGGGTTGATCGCCGGGGCCGCCAACATAAAAGTCAGCGCCGCCGCGCCCAGGGCGCCCTCGCCGAACAGCCGACGGGCCAGGGGTACCGATCCGCATTCGCAACCGGGCAGTGCGGCGCCGCTAACCGCGGCGGTCAGCACGGCGGCGGCCGGGCGGCGCGGCAGCCACCGGGACAGCCGCTCGGAGGTGACGAACACCGCGATCAGCGCGCTGAGCGTCACACCCAGTACCAAGAAGGGAATCGCCTGCACGAAAATGCTGACGAAGACGGTCGCGGCCGTGGCGAGTGCGGCGTGGTCGTTGACCGCTGTCCGCAGCGTGCCGCCGAGCAGTGCGAAGGCCACCACTGTAACGACGATCACGGGCATCGATACCGACCAGGACCGCCCGGACGTCCTCCGGTCCACCGTCACAGGCTCATCCTTACCACGCAAAACCTCGGGCGGGCGCTCGAGGGGAACCCCCGCGTGCTAAAGATTACGTCATGTCGGCCACGTTATCGGCGCGCCGGTCAGTTGTTTCTCTGCTGGTTCTGGCGGTAGGCCTAGGCGGGTGTTCGCCGGAGCAGCCGCGTGGCGAGCCGGTCAAAACCGGGCCGGTGCTCTCCGCGTGGGGCCCCTGCCCGGAGCCGGCGCCGGCCCCCGAAGCCCGGCTGGAATGCGCGACGATCACGGTGCCCTACGACTACAACCAGCCCGACGGTCCGGCGTTCACCCTCCCGCTGATCCGCATCCCCGCCCGCACGGACAAGTCGCAGTTGCTGATCATGAATCCCGGCGGGCCCGGCGTCAGCGGTGTCGGCGATCTGCGGACGGGCTGGAAGTACTACGAGACGTTCGCCGACAAGTTCACGGTGGTGTCGTTCGACCCGCGCGGGACCGGCGGATCGGTACCGGCGGTGTCGTGTCTGGACGATCAGCAGAAGGCGGCGATCTTCGACCAGCCGAGCGTGCCGCTGACCGACGCCGACCGCCAGCGCCGGCAGGACCTCGCCGCCTCCATCGGCCAGGCGTGCGAGCGCCAGTTCAGCACGGTGCTCAGCGCGTTGGGAACCGAGAACGTCGCACGCGATATCGATGCGATCCGCACCGCGATGGGCTTCGAGAAGACCAGCTATCTGGGCTACTCCTACGGAACGTTCATCGGGGCGCTGTATGCGCAGACGTTCCCTGACCGCACTGGCCGCCTCGCACTGGACTCGGTGATGGCCCCCCAGTTGGACTATCGCGAGGTCAGGCACGGACAAGCCAGGGGCATGCAGGCCAGCGTGACCGCTTTCGCCGCGGATTGCCTGCGCCAGAGCGACTGTCGGCTGCCGGGACCGCTCGACGTGGCCGTGCGGACCATCACCGACCTCGTCGCCCAACTCGACCGGCAGCCCTTCGTCGGCGCCGACGGACGCCAGCTGTCCGGGTCGCGGATGCTCGCCCTGGTCGAATCCGCGCAGTACAACCCGACGACGGGGTGGCCGAGTCTGCGCGCGACGCTGGCCAAGGCTCTGGACGGCGAGTGGCCGGAGGTGGTGGAGGCCGCCTACTCGCCGGACCTGATGGTCAACCCCGCCGACTCGGAGTATCTGGCGGTGGTGTGCACCGACTTCGCCACCGAGCGTGATCCGCAGGAACCCGAGCGGCTGGCCCCGGAGTGGGCGCGGGAGAGTCCGGTCAGCGGCGGCAACCGGGCGTGGTCGCTGGCGCCCTGCGAGTCGTGGCCGGTGCCCCCGGTGCGCAAACCCGGCCCGGTGAATCCCAAGGGCGCGGGCCCGGTGATGTTGCTCAATACCGCGGGGGATCCGGCCACGCCGTTGGAGTGGGCGAAGTCGCTGCACGATCAGATCAGCGGCTCGACGCTGGTGATCGCACCCGGGGTGGGGCACCTGGCCAGTTCGCAGAACACCTGTGCCGACGAAGCTTTGATCGCCTTCCTCAAGGACGGCACGCTGCCGCCCGAGTCGGTGTTCAACTGTCCGCCCAACCCGTAGTCTTTCCCGGTGGCGTCCTTCACGGTGCCCTACACCGACCACCAGATCGAGGTCGATAGCGACCGCCGGGTGGTGATGTTCTACCGCAACGCCTGGAACCGCGAATCCAGTGGAACACCGGACGAGACCTACGGCTTCGACGTGCTGCGCGCGGACCGCGGTCTGCTGACGCTGCTGACCGGCATGCTCGCCACCAACGACGCCGCGGAGTTGGAGCGGCTCGTGTGGTCGTGACGGTCCCGTCCGGTGTCGCGGCGATGGCCGCCCGCGGGCCCGACTGGTCGGCGTGGGTCGACGGGCTGGCGGTGACCGTCGACGACCTGTTCTCCCGGTGGGACTTACGCGCCGACGGAGCGCCGACCAACGGGCACTGCTCGCTGGTCCTCCCGGTGCGGAGCGCCGACGACGTGGCGGCGGTGCTCAAGATCGGCTTTCCCGACGAGGAATCCGAACACGAACACCTGGCGCTGCGCAGCTGGCACGGCGACGGTGCGGTTCGGCTGCTGGCTGCCGAACCCCGCGTCCGTGCGTTGCTGCTCGAACGGCTGGGTCCGGGTGATCTGTGCGGCGTTCCCGACCTGCAGGCGTGCGCTGGGGTCGCCGGGCTCTACAGCCGGTTGCACCGTCCGGCACTGGCCCGGCTCCGGCCGCTGTCGGCGTTCGTCGAGCAGTCGACCGCGCAGCTGGCCGGACTGCCGCGCAGCGCGCCGATTCCGCGCCGGCTGGTCGAGCAGGCCGTCACACTCGGCCGCGAGCTGGCTGCCGATGGCGCGGTCGCCGATCGCGTGCTGCACACCGATCTGCACTACGCCAACGTGCTGGCCGGCGTTCGCGAACCGTGGCTGGTGATCGACCCCAAACCGGTCAATGGCGATCCGCACTACGAGATCGCGCCGATGCTGTGGAACCGCTGGGAGGAGATGGCCGGGGACGTTCGGGCCCGCGTGCGGGCCCGGTTGTCGGTGCTGGTCGAAGTCGCCGGGTTCGACGCCGAGCGGGCACGTGCCTGGGTGGTCGTGCGCATGATGCACAACGCGGCGTCGGCGCTGACCGAGGGAGCGGATCCGACGTGGCTGACCACCTGCGTCGCGGTCGCCAAGGCCGTGCAGGACTGAATCTCAGTCGGTGAGCACGTCGGCTACCGGCAACCGGCTCGCGGCATGCACCGGCTCGGCCAGGCCGAACCGGAGGAGCAGCTGTGGGTTGGTGACCTTCAACTGCCGGGCCAGCTGTTGTCTCGCTGCTGGTAATTCACACGGCTGGTTCATGTACGCCGACGCCCGCCCGGCCGACTCGGCCAGCAGCGTGACGTGCGCGAGCGCGCGGCCGGTGGCAAGCCAGGATGTCGCATCGTCAGCCCTGGTCCACAACGCCGCCAAGTCCGGTGAGCCCTCCGTGAGCTGCTGATCGCGGGCGGCCTGCATCTTGCCCACGTCGAAGGTGCGAACCACCAGTGGCGCGACGTAGGCGGCTACGCCGCGCTGTCCGAGCAGATCGGCCGCCATGCCGTCGTCGCTCGCGGAGTTCTTGGGGCGCATCCACTGCGCGAGTTCATGGCGGAACTCCCGGGAGGACATCTGCTCACGGTCGGACTCCATGATCAGCTGCACTATCGCGGCGCGGGTCGCCTCGTCGGCGAGCCATCGCAGTTCGATCCCGAACCGGGCACACGACCCCTCCAGCAATGACCGCAGCGGCTGTCCCATCGGGTCACCGTGGTAAGCCGTGCGGTTGGTCCGCCGGGTTGCCATCGCGTGGATCAGGTCGGGGTGGTTCTCGTAAGGCTGACCCGACCCGGTTCGCACCCGCGCCAGCACGTCGCGGTCGTCTGTGTCGGGCAGAATCTCGACGTCGACGGGTACGCCGTCGAGGCCCAGCCGGAGCAGCAGGTGTTCCAGGGCGGCACCGCACCCGATATGCAGTTCCCGACCGTCGGGGTCGCACACCGGGAGCAGCCGCGAGTTGTCGGCCCGGAGATCGATGATGCCGTCGCGCACAGACCACGACCACGGCTGGGTGTTGTGCGGTGAGGGGGCCAGTACGGCCCACGCCAGCAGCGCGCGGAGCCGATCGTCGCCGCCCGGCGGCGGCTCCTCGGTGATCGCCAGATAGGGGTCCAACTCGAGCAAGCCCGGCACGCCCCTAGTTTATCCGGCTTCAGCCCTACCGAGTCCGCTTCTCACCGAACCATTTCCGCTCGATAAGTTCGTAGTCACCGGTCTCCCGGATCCCAAGCAATCCTTCGTCGACCTTCTTGCGCAAGTCGCTGCCCAGCGGGAAGGCGATCCCGTAATCCTCGTGGTGGAAGACCGGGCCGACGAGCTCGGCGACTCCGGCGCCCTGGTTCTCCAGGTAGTACATCAATAGCGGCGCGTCGAACACGACCGCGTCGAGCTGGCCTTGTTCGAGTTGTGAGTAACAGTCGTCGATCTTGGGTGCCGCGTCGAAGCCGACGCCGATGCTCTCCAGGTAGTTCGCGGTGGTGCTGTTGGCCAGCGTGCACACCCTCTTGCCGGCGAGATCCGACGGCGAATTGATCTCCCCCTTGAACTTCTCCACCGTCAGGTTGGCGGTCAGGATCGCGGTGTAGTACGCGACGAAAATGATGCTGACGAACGCCCACAGCAGTGCCACGCTGCGGGTCTATGTCGGGGGGCGTCGTCGGGCTGCGCCGCGAGCATGCCCAGACTCCATCGGAAAGCCTGAAATACGCCGGGGAAATAGGACTTCGACACCATTGACTGGGGGTGGCGGCGTTCCAGCAGCCAGGTGATGTGGGCCGGAATCACCGTCAGCACCAGGGCGACGCCCAGCCAGACCAGCATGGTGCTGGAGAACAACAGCTTGAGGAAGTCGGTCAGCCCGGGCGCAATGGGTTTGTCTCTGCCGATCGGGACAGCGATCTGCAGGCCGGAGTTGAGGATCGGCTGGGAGAAGTCGAACGACTTGCGGCGTTCGGCGGTGATGGAGATCGACCCGACGGCGGCGTCGGCGCGGCCGTCGGTGACCGTCGTGAGTTGCTCGGTGCTGTTTGTGGCCCCGGTGTCGAGGTAGGTGATGGTCCAGCCGGTGCGCTTGGCGATCAAATCCAGCAGGTCGACAGCGAAGCCGGTCTTGACCCCGTCGCGCGTCATCACGAAGGGCGCGACCTCGCGGGTGGCCACCGTGATCTCGCGCGGGGACTCCGGTGCGGCCGACGCCGATAACCTGGTAAGGCCGCTGACGGACGCGAGCAGCAGGGCGACGACGATCGCTACCCGCGCGCGCACGATCAGAAGCAGGGAGCGTTGCCGGGTGTGTAGTAGGGCTGGCCGGTGGGCAGATAGCACGGCAACTCGCCCGGGAACGACGGGAAGGCCAGATAGCCCACCGGCAGCGGCGGCCAGCCGGCGGCGGGCGGGATGCCGTAGGGATGGTCGACCGCGGCGCCGAGGACTGCGGCGTCGGCGATGTCGCCACCGATGTTCGCGCAACCTCCGACGTCGACGTGGCGGCCGCCCACGTCACCGCAGACGTCTGCCTGGGCCGCCGGAGCGACCGCGATGCCCACCGACGCCGAGACTAGCGCGGTCAGCAGTGCCACCTGAAATGTGTTTCTCATAGCGTCCGATTATCGCCGATCCGGCCGCCGCCGCGGGGACCGGGGGCTATTTGTTGACGACCGTCGCGGTGAAGTTCCCCGAGCCGTCGTTGAGCCAGGTGATGGTGCCGTTCTGGAACTCGCCGATCCAGCCCCCGTTGGTTTGACTCGGGCCGCCGCCGGTCTCGGTCTCGTCGGCGGTCGGCCAGCCCAGCGGGCCGGCTGGGCCGCCCGCGGCGAGATAGGACCGAAGGATCTCGCCCTGCACGACGTGGGCCCCGGCGGCGGGGGAGGAGTAGACGGTGCCGTTGGCGAAGGCCACCGCGGTGCCGTCGCCGATCTTCTGCGGCTGGCCGGTCGGCTGTCCGAGCGCCGCCTCGCCGCCGGCCTTCTGGTAGGCCTCGGCGGCGGGTCCGTCCAGCGCCACTTCGCCGCCCGGGGCGCTGACCGTGGTGGGCGCACCGCTGAGCACCGAGGACACCACGCTGGAGGCAGCACTGCTCGCGCTGCTGGCCGCGCTGCTGGCCGCACTGGCGGCGCTGGAGGCCGCGCTGCCCGCCGCGCTGGCCGCCGACGAGCCGATGCTGGAGGCGCTGGAGGCGATCTCGCCGCCGATTTCGCGGGCCTGCGAGCAGCTGACCGCGACGGCGGTGGCAATGGCCAGGCAGCCGGTCACGGCGGCGGCCCGGGCGAAGGTGGTGTTCATCGTGCCCAAGTATGGGCCGCGGGCGGGCGAAAAAAGAGGGGAAAATTTGCTGCGGAATGCTGAGATTTTGCTTAGAATGGGATTCCTGAGCGGTCATCCTCTCCGACGGAGCGGCACCGACGCCGCTCCGGCGAGGAGCCCCGTGGACGCCAGCCTGCCGCCGAGCAAGGTCCTGGCCGTGCGGGCGGCCGACGGGACCGCCCTGCACGCCGAGGTGTTCGGCCCCCGTCGCGGCTATCCGATCGTGCTGGCGCACGGCATCACCTGCTCGATCCGGGTGTGGCATGAGCAGATCAACGACCTCGCCCGCGATTTCCGGGTGATCGCCTACGACCATCGCGGCCACGGACGCAGTGCGGTGCCCGGGCCCAGGGCCTACAGCCTCGACCATCTGGCCGCCGACCTTGACGCGGTGCTCGACGCGGCGCTGCGGCCCGGCGAGCGTGCCCTGATCGCCGGCCACTCGATGGGCGGTATCGCGATCAGCTCGTGGTCGGCGCGCTTCCGCGAGAGCGTCGCGCGTCGCGCGGATGCGGTCGCCCTGATCAACACCACCACCGGCGATCTGCTCAAGGAGATCAGGCTGCTGCGCGTTCCCGGTGTCGTGGCACCGGCGCGAATCACCGCGGCGCGCAACATGATCCGGGCGGTGGGCGGCGCACCACTGTTCCGCGGCGCACAGCCCGGGAGCCGGTGGTTCCTGCGGATGATGGCGGTCGGCGAGCATGCGGATCCGGCTATCTGCGACTTTCTGCACGACCTGTTCGCCGCGACCCCGCCCGCCGGCCGGGGCGCGTGGGCGCGGGCGCTGGTCGACGAGATGGGGTCGCGCCACATCGACCTGAGCGGTCTGACGGTGCCCACGCTGGTGATCGGCAGCACCCGGGACCGGCTGCTGCCGATGTGTCAGTCCCGCAAGATCGCCAAGGCCGCGCCGAACCTCGTCGAACTGGTCGAGGTGGCCGGCGGTCACTGCGCGATGCTGGAGCATCCCGGCGAGGTCAACCGTAGGCTGCGGGAGTTGGCCGCGCTGGCCACCTCGGCGCGGCGCATCAGTTAAGCGATCGCGCCACTTCGTCGGCGGCGCGGTGACCCGACCGCACCGCACCGTCCATGAAGCCGGTCCACTCGTCGGCGGTCTCGGTCCCGGCCCAGTGCAGCGGTCCGACCGGCCGGCGCAGCAGCGGACCGAACTGCGTCCACGAGCCCGGCGGCACCGCGGCCGTCGGGCCGCCCGGGGCGAAGTTCTCCGCGCCCCAGCGCTGGTCGAGGTAGTCGATCGGGTCGGCGGCCTGCGGGCCGAAGATCTCGGCGAACTCCGCGAGCGCGACGGCCCGGCGCTGTTCGGGGGGCAGACCGTCGAAGCCCTGCGGGTCGGTGAAACCGAGCAGGATGCCCGGGCCGCCGGCGCCGGGGCTGACGTCGAAGGTGATGAACACCGGGCCGCGATCCGACAGCGACTGTCCGGAAAGCCCGGCGTCCCGCCAGAACGGACGAGGGTACGCCGCGTAGGACTTGGTCAGTGCGCCCTGCGGCCAGCGTTGCGCCAGTTGCTGGTACTCGATCGGCGGGGCCGGGGCGATGTCGATGTCCAGCCGCTGGGCCGGCGGGACGGTCACGATCGCCCGCTGTGCCTCGACCGTCCCGGCCGAGGACATCACCGCCACCGCGTCGTCGGACCATTCGATGCGGGAGACGATGGCGCCCAGCCGGATTCGGTCGCCGAGTTCGGCCGCGATCCGCACCGACATGTCGTGCGTACCGCCGGGGAAGTGTTCCTGCTGGGCGCCGCCGGGCGTGTCGAGCATGCGATTGAGCCCACCGGCCGCCTTCACGTAGCGCGCGGCGTGCAGCAGCGAGATCTCGTCGGGCATCGCGCCCCAGCTGACCCGGGTCATGATCGACATCAGGTCGCGGGAACCCGAACCGGCCCGGATGGAGCGCAGCCACGCGCCGAGGCTGATGCTGTCCAGCTTGGCGGCGTCGGCGGAGGACCACGGCGCGGTGAGGCTCACCCCGCGCGCGATGCGCTCGAACTGCCACTGGATCCGGCCCATGTCCAGTAGCCCGATGAGGCCCAGTTTCGGGATGGTCCCCCGGTAGCGGCGGAGCCTGCCGCGCCAGCGGATCAGGTTGTCGCCGGCGTCGTAGGTGGGGACCGTGGTGCACCCCAGGTCGGCGGCCAGCTTGAGCACCGCGTCCTGGGTCGGCCCGACGAACGAGGCGCCCAGATCGACCGGGACGCCGGCCAGGGTGGCGGAGTTGGTGCGTCCCCCCACCCGGTCGCGGCCCTCGAGGACGACCACACCGAATCCGCGGCGGGTCAGTTCGCGCGCCGCCGTGAGTCCGGCCAGACCCGCCCCGATCACCACCACGTCGTGCGCCATGGCACCAGGGTAGGGGTTCCGGCGCATCCGTTTAGGGTAAGAGGGCCGTGAAAGTCCTGACCGCCCTGTTCGGGCCCGCCGACGCCGTCACCCGGGCGCGCGCCCTGCGCGAGGCCGGTGCGGCCGGGGTGTTCACCTTCGAGGGGCCGCACGACGTGTTCGCCCCGCTGACCCTGGCCTCGACCGTGGGCGGGCTGGACCTGATGACCAACGTGGCGATCGCGTTCCCGCGCAACCCGATTCAGCTGGCCCACCAGGCCTGGGACCACCAGCTGCTCAGCGGCGGGCGGTTCACCCTGGGGTTGGGCACCCAGATCCGCACCCAGATCGAGAAGCGCTACGGCGCGGCGTTCGACCGGCCGGTGGAGCGGATGCGCGACCTGGTCGGCGCGCTGCGGGCGATCTTCGCCGCGTGGCAGACCGGTGAGCGGCTGAACTACCGGGGCGAGTTCTACCGGCACACCTTGATGACCCCGACGTTCACTCCGGGGCCGAATCCCCATGGGCCGCCGCCGATCTACCTCGGCGCGCTCGGTCCGCGGCTTACGCGGGCGACCGCGGAGGTGGCCGACGGGCTGCTCGTCATGCCGTTCGGCACGACCCGGTTCCTGCGGGAGGCGACCATGCCCGCGGTGCGCGACGGCTTGGCCGCCGCCGGCCGCGATGCGGCCGATTTCGCGGTGGTGCCGGAGGTGATCGTCTCGGCGGGGGAGGATGACGCCGCTCATGACGCCACCCGGCGGCTGCTGGCATTCTACGGATCCACCCCGGCTTACCGCCCGGTGCTGGACCTCCACGGCTGGGGCGAGCTGCAGCCCGAACTGCATGCGCTGTCCAAGGCGGGCCGCTGGGCCGAGATGGGTGCGGTGATCACCGACGACGTGCTGCACACCATCGCCGCCTGCGGAACCCCGCGGCAGATCGCCGAGCACATCCGTGCGCGCACCGACGGCATCGCCGACACCGTGTGCCTCTATCAGCCGGGGCCGATCGCGGCGGAGACGCTCGCGGCGATCGTCGCCGAACTGGGCCGCGAGACGCGGAGGATCGAGTGACGACGAGCTATCCGGGCAACGCTCCGGCGGCCCTGGCGTCCTCGCCGTCGAGTGTCCGGATGAAGATCCGGTACAGCAGCAGGGCGAAGACGGTGATGGCGGCCAGGATCAGCAGTACCGAACCATAGGACGCCTCCTCGGCCGACTCCCCGGCGAAGGACGTCAGAGACAGTTTGAGGTTCAGCAATTTGGCGGCGTAGGCGATACCGATGGGAACCGCCATGTTGATGATCAGGTTGTAGAAGCCGATCGCGATGCCGCCCTTGGACTTTGGGACGTCGCGAATCGCCGTGGACAGCAGTGGCGCGTACATCAGGGCGAAGCCTGATCCGAACAGCACCATGGAGATCACGAAGGTGCCGACCCATCCGCCGACGATGAACGCCGGGAGCAGCAACGCCACCGCGATCATCGCCATGGCGGTCACGATGGCCTGCTTGGAGTTCAGGCGCTGGGCGATCCTGCCGGTCAGCACCCCGACCACGACGGCTGCGGTGTAACCGGGAACCAGCAGCAGCGATACATCGGAGAGCTTCCAGCCGTACACGCCCTTGATGATGAACGGGAAGATGAACTGGTAGCCCAGTTGCACCGAGTAGACCGCGAAGACGACGACCAGCATCGACGTGTAGCGCTTGTTGGCGAAGAAGTCCTTGGTGATCAATGCCTTCGGGTTGGTCGAGATGTGCCGGATGAAGACGCCGATCGCCACGACGGCCGGCAGCACGAACCACCAGTTGAAGTCCTGCAGGAACAGCACGATCCCGGTGGCGATCACGGCGACCAGGAACAGGCCGAACACGTCCAGGTTGGTCTCGCCGGTCTGTTCGGGTGGGACGTTCTTCAGGATGAACGGGATCGTCAGAAGAGCAAGAAGATTGATCAGGAAGAAGGCGGTCCAGCCGACGTAGGTGGCGATGAATCCGCTGCCGACCGCGCCGAGCAGCAAGGACAGCTGAAACGCCGCGGTGCTGTATCCCAGGTACTTCTTCTGTTCGTCACCCCGGAAGTGTTTGGTGACCCAGATGACGTAGAGGGTTTCCGCCGCCGCGAGGCCCGCGGTCTGAATGATGCGACCGACAAGAACGCCGGTGAATGTGCCCTGCAGGGCGAAGCCGATCAGCGATCCGATCGACATGACGATGACGGCGAAGATCATCAACCGGCGGATGCTGACCGAGTCCGACAGTGCCGCGTAGACCACCGCGCCGACGCCGATCAGGATGCCGGGCAGGGTGGCCTGCAGGCTGACCGTGTTCTCCGACAGGCTCAGCGACGAGGCGATCGACGGCGACATCAGCTTGAAGCCGTTGTCCATGATCAGGGAGAACACGAACAACGTGAGTAGGACAGGGACAGCCCGCTTGGGGTCCAGTGCCAGAGGGGTCGTGCGCTCGGCGTCGGTCACGCCAATTCCAGGGCGATTTCGATCATCTTGGTGAACGCCGATTGCCGTTCCTCCGGTGTGGTGTGCGCATCGGTGAGGATGTTGTCGCTGACGGTGAAGATGCCCAGGGCGTCCACACCGGCCGCCGCGGCATTGGCGAAGAGGCCCGCGGACTCCATTTCGACGGCCAGGATGCCCATCTTGGCCCACTTGCCCAGCGCGTCGGGATCGTCGTTGTAGAAGATGTCCGAAGACAGGATGTTGCCGACGTGGCTGCGCTGCCCGTGCTCATCGGCGATGCGCTTGGCCTTCTCCAGCAGTCGGTAGGACGACAGCGGCGCGTAGGTCCCCGGCAGGCCGAACTGGGTCAGGTAGTTGGAGTCCGTCGAGGCGCCCTGGGCGATGATCACGTCGTAGAGGTCGATGCCGTTCTGGATGGTGCCGCAGCTGCCGACCCGGATCAGATTCTTGACGTCGAAAAAGTGAATCAGTTCGTAGCTGTACAGCGAGATCGACGGCACGCCCATGCCGGTACCCATGACCGAGACCTTCCGGCCGCGGTAGGTCCCGGTGAAGCCGTACATCGCGCGAACCTCGTTGAAGCACCGGGGATTGTCCAGGTAGGTCTCGGCGATGAACTTGGCCCGAAGCGGGTCGCCGGGGAGCAGGATCGTCTCGGCGATCTCCTCGCCCTTCGGGTCGATATGCGGGGTGCGCGTGCTCGGCATGACGGCGGGGCTCCGGTTCGATGGTGAGGACCTTCGGACGGTAGCGCCCCGGGGATTACCGCGGCGGCGGAATCGACCCGCCGTGGCCTGACAGCGCGTGCAGCTGGGGTGCGCGCCTACCAGCCGGTGCCGATCGCGGCGGAGACCCTCGCCGCGATCGTCACCGAGCTGTCCTAGCGGCCGATGCCGACCGGACCGACAGGTCCGGCCACCGGGCCGAGGCCGCCCACACCGACCGGACCGACGGGCCCGGCCACCGGGCCCAGGCCACCCACTCCGACCGGACCGACAGGCCCGAGGACCGGGTCCGGACCCACCCCAATCGGGCCGGCCGGTCCGAGCACCGGATTGAGCGCGTTGAGGCACTGGTTGGTGTCGGCGTTCCAGTACATGTTCGGGGTGTCACAGAACTCGCACTGGTTGGTGATCGGGTTCCAGAAGAAGTTGAACCCGCAGGGATCGGCCTGGCTCACCGCGGGAGCGGCCAGGGCGGCCAGCGGAAACGCGGCAGCCGCCAACACCAGGGCGCCCAGCGCGGCGCGAAGGGGGGAGGGGTTTTTCATCTGTGGATCTCATCTCCGTTGTCGGGTGGGGAGTTCTGATTGATCTCACCATTAACCAGATCGCATCGGCCACCCGGTTCGTTTCAGCGGTTGTCGGGGGGCACCCCTAGTATCGAAAGCATGTTCGAAGACGTGTTGACGATCGACCCGGCGGCCGACGAGAAGGCGCTGGTCGCGCGGATCGAGGCCCTGGAGAGGCTCAAGTCCGCCGCCGCCGCCGCGCAGGCGCGCGCCGCCGCGGCCTTCGCGACGGCCCGGCGGGCCGCCGAGGCCGCCGCCGGAGTGCCGGCCCATCGGCAGGGCCGCGGCGTGGCCGCCGAGATCGCCCTGGCCCGTCGGGATTCCCCGGCCCGCGGCAATCGCCACCTGGGCGTGGCCAACGCCCTGGTGCAGGAGATGCCGCACACGCTCGCCGCACTGCAGAGCGGCGTGCTCTCGGAATGGCGGGCAACGCTGATCGTGCGGGAGAGCGCCTGTTTGGACCTGGCGGACCGGCGCAGCCTGGACGCCGAACTGTGCGCCGATCCGCACCGGCTGGTCGGGCTCGGTGACGGCCGCATCGCCGCTGAGGCGCGCGCGATCGCCTACCGGCTGGATCCGCATGCGGTGGTCGAGCGGGCCGGCCGCGCCGAGCGGGAGCGCACCGTCACCATCCGGCCGGCTCCGGACTGCATGACCTACCTGACCGCGCTGCTTCCGGTGGCCCGGGGTGTCTCGGTCTACGCGGCTCTCAAGCGGGCCGCCGACACCTGCGGCGACGGGCGGGGCCGCGGCCAGGTGATGGCGGACACCCTCGTCGAACGGGTCACCGGCCAGTCCGCGGCGGTCGCCACGCCCATCGCGGTCCACCTGGTCCTCTCCGACGAGAGCCTGCTGGCCGGATCGAGCACGCCGGCGACGGTGCCCGGCTACGGCCCGATCCCCGCCGCGGTGGCCCGACAGCTGATCGCCGCGGCCGGCGCCGACCAGCGCTCCCGGGCGACGCTGCGCAAGCTGTACCGCCACCCGCGGTCGGGGGCGCTGGTGGCGATGGAGTCGCGCTCGCGATTGTTTCCCGCCGGGCTGAGGCATTTCATCGCCCTGCGGGACGGAACCTGCCGGACCCCCTATTGCGACGCCCCGATCCGCCACATCGACCACGCCACGCCGGCCTGCCGCGGCGGGCCGACCAGCGCCGGCAACGGCGACGGCCGGTGCGAGGCGTGCAATTACGTCAAAGAAGCACCCGGCTGGACGGTGGCGACGCGCACCGATGCTGATGGCACCCACACCGTGGAGGTCACCACCCCGACCGGTGCGACCCACCACTCGACCGCCCCGCCGATCGTCGCCGTCGCCTGACGGGGCGCGCACCGCTAGGGCGCGACGGTGAGCCAGTCGGCGAAGCCGGAGGGGTCGTGACGTCCCAGCGCCCCGTGTTCAAAAAGGCCCCAGCCCTCGGCGGCGGTGCCGTCGGGTTGCCGGCACACCGCGCGGCCGACGTGGTCGATCACGCCGAATCCGGCCCTGGCGACGATGGCCGGATCGGTCATGTCATAGGTGCGGCGCTCGGTGAACTTCTCGCCCTTCCACTCGCCGTGCAGCCAGTCGATGTCGCCGCCGTAGCCGCCGCCGACGTGGATGGGCACCGCGAGTTTGGACTCGACGTCGACGTGCAGCGCCCGCCCGTCGGCGTCGGTGGCGTCGATGGTCGCGCCGGTCGGAATCCGGGTGCCCGAGCGGTAGTGGATCGTCACCCGCGGCCAGCCCAACTGCTCGACGCGGCCGTCGCGCCAGATGCGGGTGCAGTCGTTGAGCGAGCGGAACCCGCTGGGCTCCTCCTGGAGGATCACCACGATCGCGAAGTCGTCGAAGGCCATCGGCACATAGAGCCACCACATACCCTCGAACGGTGGATCGGCGGGCCGGCCGGCCGGTTCGCGCTCGCCGACGGGGCGGACGCCCCACGAGCGGTCGCGGGTGCCGATCCACACCGCCGGATCGACGGGGATCTCTTCGCCGTCGACGACCAGTCCGCCGCTCCACGAACCGACCTGGGCGAAGCGCTGGGCGTCGAGGGTGACCCGGGTGCCCGAACGCAGCACGTGGCGCTGCTCCTGGACGACCGGAAAAAGGCCCTCCCAGATCAGGTCGGCCGCCACGCCCTCGGTCTCCTCCAGGACGATCCGGATTTTCCGCAGCGGTTCGATGACCTCGACGTGATAGCCGTTGACGCTCTGGTGCAGACGATTCTGGTCGATCGCGTCGCACAGGTGCACCGCGGTCTGCTCGTCGCCGCGGCGGATCAGCAGGAACGCGTCCTTGACCCCGAGGTTGGGGTAGTAGCCGATGCCGGTGATGACGAACACCCCGCCGCTGCGGTCGTGGGCGTTGAAGTAGGAGCGGTCATAGAAGTTGCGATCCGAGGAGCCGGGCCAGGCGATCGGCTGAGGGACCTGATGGACGGGGTACTCGTCGAGGGGTCCGATCACCTAGTTCTCCTCCTCAAGCAGTCGCCGCAACAAACCCCCGTGATAGAACAGCGACTCGACGTCGCCGGGCTTCTCGATCTCCCCGAAGTGCACGCGGCGGGCACCGGTCCGCATGAACACCACGCACCAGATCACCCCGCAGTAGACGTAGAACCACCGAAGGTCGCCCAACTCGACGCCGGAGAGCCGCCGATAGGTGGCGCGCACGTCGTCCTCGCGCAGGACATCGGGCAGGCCGGGCAGGCCGGCCAGTCCGGCGAGTTCCTGGAAAACCATGTGCGCGAAAATGATCCACGATACGTCGAGCTCGCGCGGACCGATGGTGGCCATCTCCCAGTCCAGCACCGCGACGGGCCGGAAGTCGTCGTAGAGCACGTTGCCGATGCGGGAATCGCCCCAGGTGAGGACCGGCGCGCCAGCGGCGACGTCGGCGGGGAAGTTGTCCTCCAGCCAGGTCAGCGCGCGCTCGACCAGCGGCGAGATGCCGATGTCGGGGACGGCGAACTCGTACCAGTGGCGCAGCCAGGAGAAGTGCCGGCGCAGCGGGGTGTCCCCCGGGGGGTCGGCCTCGGAGAGGAAGCCGAAGGTCGCGGCGGCGTCGGGGATCGCGTGCAGGGTGGCCAGCACCCCCACCGTCGAGTCCTGCAGCACCCGCTGCCGCTCGGCCGGGGCGTCGGCGAACCAGTTGCCGCCGAAGGTGTAGGGCATCACGTCGGGGGGGACGATGCCTTCGACGTGATCCATCAGGAAGAACGGGCTGCCGAGCAGTTCGCCGGTGGGTTCGAGCCAGCGCACCCGCGGTACCGGGACGTCGGTCAGTTCGGAGACCAGCCGGATGACGTCGAACTGGTGGTCCATCCGGTAGGCGGGGAAGACCGGGACGTCATCGGCTTTCGGCGCCACCCGCGCCACCCACTTCTGCTCGACCGGACCGCCGTCGTCCTGCCAGCGCCCGGTGAGGATGATCGTCTCCGAGGACATGCCGTTGGAGTCCACGCCGCTTTCCACGGTGACCTGCGGGGTGGCGCCCAGCTGCGGTGAGAGCCACTCCGAGATCAGGGTGGGGATTTCGGTGACGTCGCGGGCCGACCGCTGCAGGCGCTCCACCTCGGTGTCGACCCGCGGTTGGTCTCGGCGCCCGGCCACGGCCCAACCCTACGTCGTCGGCCCAGGCGGGATCGCCGATTGCTTCGCAGCCCCGCGTTGACAGGCGGTCACCGACCGCATTACGGTCTCGACGTAGCAACCTCAGCCGGGGGCTGCAAGGGGGTGGTGGCCGATGTACGGCGGCGTACGACTGGGTGTGGTGGCGTTCGCCGCCGGCCTGTCCCTGGTGGCGAGTCCCGGGGTGGGCACGGCGGGTGCCGAACAGAATGGAGCAGACCACGAGGCGACCGCCTCGACCGGGCGGGCTACGGCGACGTCGGCCCGTGCGCCCCGAGTCGCGCCAGCCGGCCGCGCACAGCGGTCGGTTCCCCGAGCGTCCGTCGGGTCGATGACAGCACCACCGAAACGGCCATCCGGCGGCCGGGTGTCGGGTACGACGCTCAACCCGGTCTCCGAGTTCCTGCAGGGGGCGCTGCTGCTGCTGCGGAGGCCGACCGCTCCGGCGGTCTCGCCGGCGATCGGGATCGACTTCAGCACCGCTTACGCCCACCCGAAGCCCGGCTACGCCCAGAGCGTGGGCGTGGTCAGCGGTCAGGGCATCACCCGGGTGCGCATGTACGACGTGATTCCCGACGCGCTGAGCGCGATTCAGACCCAGATCCCCACCGCGCGGGTGTCGGTAGCGGTACCCAACGGGTCGGTGTCGCAACTGGCGACCGATCCCAGCTATGCCGCCAGCGTGGTCAGCTCGCTCACGCCGTTCGCGTCGATCGTGGACGCCGTCGTCGTCGGTAACGAGGTCGACACGGCGTTCGTCGGCGATCTGCCCACGGTCACCGCCGCCGTGACGAACATGCAGAACGCGATCGCCGCCGCGCAGCTGCACGTTAAAACCACGGTCTCGTTCACGATGGGCATGGTCACCGGGTCCTATCCGCCGTCGAATGCGACGCTGAATCCGGCGCTGAGCGGGCTGACCGGTCTGCTCCAGGCGCTGAAGGACTACGTCGAGATCGACATCTATCCGCTGCTGACCCTGCAGCAGAACCCGGGCATACCGCTGTCCTACGCCCTGGGTTCGCCGACGTGCCGGAAGAGCAACAACTGCGCCGTGGTCGACCACGGCGTCGTCTACCACAGCCTGTTCTGGGCCGAGTACGACGCGGTCAGGTGGGCATTGAACAAGGCAAACGTGTCGCTGCCGCTCTATGTCGGTGAGACCGGCTGGGCGACCGACTCGTCGGGCGGGGTGTTCCCCAACGCCAACGTCGCCAACGCGCAGGACTACAACCAGAACCTGATCAACAGCCTGCTGGCCACCGGATCGCCGAAGTTCAATCAGCGCGGGTTCCCGACGCACCTCTTCGAATTCATCGACGAGAACCAGAAGACCGACGGCATCTTCGAACAGTTCTGGGGACTCAATGCGTACTCCGGCGGCACGATCAGCGCGAAGTACACCCTCAACCTCACACCGTCGTTGAGCTCGCGGCCCAGATCGGGCCGGGTCCTGGTGGTGGGCAGTGGCGTCGCGGAGGCGACTCAAGTGGTTCCGCGCAACGGCTGGAAGGCCTTCGAGGTGATCGCCGCCGGCGCGAACCCCGGCGGCGACGGGTAGGACTGGAGCATGCCGGGCACCTTCGACGGCCTGGGCGCCCAAAAAGTGGGCGACTCCACGCTGCGGGTGCAGATCAACCATGAGGAGTTCGACGGCGCGATCAGCGAGATCGACCTCGACCTGGGTGCGTTCACCGCAGCGATCGGCACGGCGATCGAGCAGGGCAGCCCGGGTTCGGCCTCCTGGGTCACCTCCGCTCGGCAGGCCTACCGCCGGTGGAGCTCCGACGGCGGCGCGAGCTGGACCGCAACCTCCGACCCGTCGACCACCGCGTTCAGCCGCTTCTGCTCCGGGCAGTCCTACTCTGCCGACACCTTTGGTGCGGGTCGGGGGTTCGTCGACGACATCTACATCACCGGCGAGGAGGTCGGCGGTGGTCGGCTGTTCGCGCTGGATCTGGCCAACCGCGACTTCTATCAGCTCAGTGGGGTAGCCGGGGCGGCACCCGGCGGGGTGGCCGGCATGCCGTTCGACGCGTGGGAGAACGCGGCGCTGGTCGACACCGGCGAGACCGGGCACGTGGCGATCCTGCTCTCGCCGGACGGCGGGACCCGCACCCTGACGCTCTATGTCGGCGAGAAAGGCAAGAACGCCAGCGGCGCGGCGGCCTCGGACTTCCTGTCCCGCAACGGCCTGGCCTACGGCAGCTACTACTACCTCAACGGCGGGCTCCCGGGTGCCGGATCCACCGCTGCCGGCACCTTCGACGCCACGTCGGCCGGCGCGTTGAGCGCCGGGAAACTCGAGGACGTCGACACCAGTCCCGGTGATCCGACCCGGGTTGTCCTGGGCGTGCAGGAAACCGGACTATTCACGTTCGGCTTCGATCTCGACTTCGGCTCGGGCGCGTTCGCGCCGGCTAGCTCAGGCTTCACCGTCACCGGCATCCAGGCCCACAACAACGACACCGACGGACTGTTCGGCGACGCCGACAACGTGGACTGGACCGCGCCCACCGCGCTGGGCGGGCAAGCATTCCCCGACGGGCTGATCTTCGTCAACGAGGACTCCGGGACAGCGAACGGCGAGATCTGGATGATGCGCCCGGACGGCAGCGGCCTGATCAAAATCGCCGACACGATCGGCGTCGACACGGCTGCCGAGACCTCCGGTGTTCTGGACATCTCAGCGCTGGTCGGGTACCGCCCCGGCAGTATTGTGCTGACCGCTAATCAGGGCACCAGGAGTGCACTGACCGTGTTGATCAATCCGGCGGCGCAGCGCTAGTTCAGGAAGACCGCGGCCCGCTCGGCCAGATTGAGCAGGGGCTGAGGAAGCGCGCCGAGGGCGAAGGTGATCAGCGCCGTCAGGCCGATCGCCGCGATGCTCAGCGAGCTCGGTGGTGACACCTCGGGGGCGCCGTCGGGCGGATCGGTGAAGAACATCAGCACGATCACACGCACATAGAAGTAGGCGGCGATCGCGCTGGCCAGCACGCCGATCACGACGAGCGCGATCGCCCCGCCCTCGGCGGCGGCTTTGAACACGGCGAACTTGCTGACGAAGCCGCTCGTCAGCGGGATGCCCGCGAAGGCCAGCAGGAACAGCGAGAAGACCACGCCGGCGACCGGATAGCGGCGGCCCAGTCCGGCCCAGCGGGACAGCTCGGTGCACTCCGCGCCGTCGCTGCCGCGAACCACGCTGACGACGGCGAAGGCGCCGACGGTGCTGAACCCGTAGGCCACCAGATAGAACAGGGTGCCGCTCAGCCCGGCCTGGTTGGCGGCGATGACGCCGGTCAGGATGAAACCGGTGTGCGCCACGGCCGAGTAGGCCAGCATGCGCTTGACGTCCTTCTGGGTCACCGCGGCGATGGTGCCGACCGCCATGGTCACGATCGCGATCGCCCACAGCAGCGGCCGCCACTGGTCTTTGAGCTCAGGTACGGCGACGTAGAACACCCGCAGGATGGCGCCGAACGCCGCGATCTTGGTGGCTGCGGCCATGAACGCGGTGACCGGGGTCGGGGCACCCTGGTACACGTCGGGGACCCAGGCGTGGAACGGGACGGCGCCGACCTTGAACAGCAGCGCCACCGCGACCAGCGAGACGCCGATGAGCGCGAGCCGGGTGTCCGAACCGGCGTCGATGGCTGCGGCGATCCCGGTGAGCCGGAAGGTGCCGGCGTAGCCGTAGAGCAGGGCGGTGCCGAACAGGAAGAAAGCCGAGGAGAACGCACCCAGCAGGAAGTACTTCAACGCGGCCTCCTGCGAGAGCAGGCGGCGGTGGCGGGCCAGCCCGCACACCAGATAGAGCGGAAGCGAGAACACCTCCAGCGCGATGAACATCGTCAGCAGGTCGCCGGAGGCCGGGAAGAGCATCATCCCGCCGACGGCGAACATGGTCAGCGGGAACACCTCGGTCTGTACGACGGCGGCTTTGGTGGCGACCTGTTCGGCCACGCTGCCCGGCACGGCGGAGGCCTGCGGGGTGAAGGCGTGCAGACCTTGCGAGCCGGGCAGTCCGGTGCGCCGTTCGGCGATGAGCAGGACGCCGATCACCGCGACCGCCAAAATTGCGCCCTGCAGGAACAGCGCGGGCCGGTCGATGGTGACCGCCCCGACGACTGCTTGCTGGCCTGCCTGCTGGTCCATCCCGATGCCGCGGTACACCCCGACCAGCGCGGCGAAAGCCAGAACCAAACCGGAGACGCTGAGCACCACCTGGACCGGGTAGCGGCTGCGGCGCGGCAGGAAGGCCTCGATGAGAACGCCCACGATGGCGACGCCGAACACGATCAGCATCGGTGAGAGCACGCCGTACTCGACGCTGGGAGCAGTCATCATCGCGCACCTCCGGCCGTCAGGGTGGGCGGCGGGTCGGGTTGGTTGATCGACGACAGGGTGTCGGCGACCGCCGGGTTGATCACGTCGAGGGCGACCTTCGGGTAGATCCCGAGCACCAGCAGAAGCGCGATCAGCGGCGCGACCACGATCAGCTCGCGCGAACGAAGGTCGCTGATCCGTTCGTTGCCGGCGGTGAGGGGGCCGGTCATCATCCGCTGGTACATCCACAGCACGTACACCGCGGAGAGCACCAGTGCCAGCGTGGCGAACACGGCCAGCGCCGGGTAGCGGGTGAAGGTGCCGATGAGCACCAGGAACTCGCTGATGAAGGGCGCCAGCCCGGGCAGGGACAGGGTGGCCAGTCCGGCGATGAGGAAGGTGCCGGCCAGCACCGGAGCCACCTTCTGCACCCCGCCGTAGTCGGCGATGGCGCGGGTCCCGCGGCGGCTGACCAGAAAACCGGCGATGAGGAACAGTGCCGCGGTGGCGATGCCGTGATTGACCATGTAGAGCGTCGACCCGGACTGACCCTGGCTGGTCATCGCGAAGATGCCCAGGATGATGAACCCGAAGTGGCCGATCGAGGTGTAGGAGATCAGCCGCATGACGTCGGTCTGCCCGATCGCGACGACCGCACCATAGATGATGCCGATGACCGCGAGGGTGACGATCAGCGGCCGGAACGTGGTCGAGGCGTCACCGAACAGCGGCAGACAGTAGCGCAGCATCCCGAACGTGCCTACCTTGTCCATCACCGCCATCATCAGCACCGCCGACGCCGGGGTGGCGTGCACTGCGGCGTCGGGCAGCCAGCGGTGCAGCGGCCACAGCGGTGCTTTGACCGCGAAGGCGAACATGAATCCGGCGAACAGCGCGTTGGCCACCGCGGGCGCGATCACGAACTGCCCGGAGGCCACCGCGTCGGCGATCTCGCGGAAGTCGAAGGTGCCGCCGCCGAACACGCCGGAGTTGGCGGTGACCACGTACAGGCCGACCACCGCGGCGAGCATCACCAGCCCGCCGAAGAGGTTGTAGAGCAGGAACTTCACCGCAGCCTTGGATTTCTCCGGGCCGCGCGCGCCGAAGCCGCCGATGAGGAAGTACATCGGGATGAGCATCGCCTCGAAGAAGACGTAGAACAGCAGTATGTCCAAGGAGGTCAGTGAGACCAGCACCATGCCCTCGACCGCGAGCATCAGCGCGACGTAGCCGTGCGGTGCGCGACTGGACGGCTGGTCGTCGGCGTCGTGCCAGCCGGCGATCAGCAGCAGCGGCATCAGCACGGCGGTGAGTACCACCAGCGACAGGGCGATGCCGTCCACGCCGAGGATGTAGCCGGTCCCGAAGGAGCGGATCCACACGTGCTTCTCGACGAACTGGTAGCGCTCGCCGGCCGGGTCGAACTGCACCGCCAGCACGACGGTCAGCGCCAGAACGGTCAGCGAGACGGCCAGCCCGGCGTACTTGGCAACCCCGCGAAGCGATCGAGGCAGCACGATGATGATCACCGCGCCCACAATGGGCAGCGCCCACAGCAGGGTCAGCCACGGGAAGCTGGTCACGCCATCACCTCCACGCCGTGGTGATCAGGACGAATCCGACGACGAGGGCGGCGCCGGCCAGCATCGACAGCGCGTAGGTGCGGGCGAAGCCGGTCTGCAGGCCGCGCAGCCCGTCGGAGACCCGGCCGACTCCGCGGGCCAGTCCGCCGACCCCGCCGTCGATGGCGCGGTCGTCGACGGCGACCAACGCTTTGGTCAACTGCTGGCCGGTCCGCATGAACGCGGCCTCGTTGAGAGCGTCGCCGTAGAGGTCCCGGCGCGCGGCGACGGTCAGCGCCGAGACGTCGGCGGGGGCGTCGCGGAGCACCTCGCGCAGCGCGTACTGCCGGTAGGCGATGAGCACCCCGACGGCGACCGCGCCCAGCGCCAGCGTGGTGGTCACCCACACCGGGACGTGATGGTGGGCCTCGTGGGTCCCCACGACAGGCTCGAGCCAGCGGCCCAGGGTGTGCCCGACGGCCAGGACCGCGCCCGCGCCGACCGAACCCAGTGCCAGCACCACCATCGGCGCGGTCATCACCGCCGGGGACTCGTGCGGGTGGACCGCCGGGTCGTTCTCCTTCCAGCGCGGCCGACCGAAGAAGGTCAGCAGCATCACCCGCGTCATGTAGAAGGCGGTGATCGCCGCGCCCAGCAGAGCGGCCCCGCCGAGCAGCACCGCCTTGATCCCGCCGGAGTTGACGGCGGTCTCGATGATCGCGTCCTTGGAGAAGAAGCCGGCGAACGGAGGCACGCCGATGATGGCCAGATAGCCCAGCCCGAACGTCACGAAGGTGACCGGCAGCAGCGTGCGCAGCCCGCCGTAGCGGCGCATGTCGGTCTCCTCGTCCATGGCGTGCATGACCGAACCGGCGCCGAGGAACAATCCCGCCTTGAAGAAGCCGTGGGTCAGCAGATGCATGATCGCCACCGCGTAGCCGGCCGGTCCCAGACCGGCGGCCATCACCATGTAGCCGATCTGGCTCATCGTGGAGGCCGCCAGTGCTTTCTTGATGTCGTCCTTGGCGCAGCCGATGACCGCCCCGAAGAGCAGGGTGACCGCGCCGACGGTGACCACCGCGGTCTGAGCGGCCGGGGCCAGGTTGAACACCGGACCGGAGCGCACGATCAGATACACCCCGGCGGTGACCATGGTGGCCGCGTGGATCAGGGCCGAGACCGGGGTGGGGCCCTCCATCGCGTCACCCAGCCAGGACTGCAGCGGGACCTGCGCGCTCTTCCCGCACGCTCCCAGCAGCAGTAGCAGGCCGACCGCGTTGAGGGTGCCCTCGCTCATCGCGGGCGCGGCGGCGAACACCTCGGCGTAGCCGACCGTGCCGACCGCGGCGAACAGCACCATCAGTGCGACCGCCAGGCCCATGTCGCCGACCCGGTTGACCACGAAGGCCTTCTTGGCCGCGGTGGCGGCGCTGGGCTTGTGGTACCAGAACCCGATCAGCAGATAGGAGGCCAGGCCCACGCCTTCCCAGCCGAGGTAGAGGCCGAGGTAGTTGTCGGCCAGCACGAGCAGCAGCATCGCCGCGACGAACAGGTTGAGGTAGGCGAAGAAACGCCGGCGGTCGGGGTCGTGGGACATGTAGCCGATCGAGTAGAGGTGAATCAGTGCGCCGACGCCGGTGATCAGCAGCACGAAGCAGATCGACAGGGTGTCCAGCTGCAGGCCGAAGTCCACCCGCAGCACGCCGACCGGGACCCAGGAGAACAGCACCTCGCGCAGCAGGCGGTCCTCGGCCGGCTGGCCGAGCAGGTGGGCGAAAAGGGCAGTGCCGCACAGGAATGAGCCGATCACGGTGGCACACCCCAGCAGGTGGCCCCAGGCGTTGGTGGCCTTACCGCCGAGCAGCAGCACCACCGCCCCGATCAGGGGCAGCGCAATAGTCAGCCAGAGCAGTGTCGTCATCAGCAATCCGTCAATGCCGCAGCAGGTGGGCTTCGTCGACGTCGGAGCTGCGTCGGGTGCGGTAGATGGTGACGATGATGGCGAGCCCGACGACCACCTCGCAGGCCGCCACCACCATGGTGAAGAACGCCACCGCCTGACCGTCAAGACTTCCGTGCATGCGGGCGAAGGTGACGAAGGCCAGATTGGCCGCGTTGAGCATCAATTCCACGCACATGAACATGACGATCGCATTGCGCCGCAGCAGCACGCCGGCCGCACCGATGGTGAACAGCAGGGCCGATAAATAGAGGTAGTTCACCGGGTTCATCGCGACCCCCGGACGGTCGCGCTCACCGATGTCCGCTCTTCGGAACCGTCGGGCAGTAGCGCGGGGGTATCGACGGCGTTGCGCCGCGCGTAGACGCCCGGGTTGGGCAGCGGCGTGGCGCGCTCCCCGGTGCGGAAGCGTTCGATGACCATCTCACGCTGGGTCTTGCGCCGACCGACGCGTTCGCGGTGGGCCAGCACCATCGCGCCGAGCGCGGCGGTGATCAGCAGGGCGCTGGTGAGTTCGAAGGCCCACAGGTAGCGGGTGAAGATCAGCGCCGCGAGACCCTCGACGTTGCCGCCGGCGTTGGCCTGGGTGAGTCCGACGAACGGGCGGGTGGACGCCGTGCCGATCGCGGCGATCAGCAGGACGCCGAAGCCCACCCCGGCCAGGATGCCCGCGAGGCGCTGTCCCCGGATGGTTTCGACCAGCGACTGCGCGGAATCCACCCCGACGAGCATCAGGACGAACAGGAACAGCATCATCACCGCGCCGGTGTAGACGACCACCTGCACGACGCCGAGGAACACCGCGTCCTGGGCGACGTACATGATCGCCAGGGAGATCATCGTGGTCGCCAGGAAGATCGCCGAGTACACCGCCTTGGGGGCGGCGATGACGCCGATCGCGCCGAGCACCGCCAGCGCGCCGAGGATCCAGAAGGTGACGGCCTCGGCGGTGGTGGTGCGGGTGAGCGCCTCGGCCGAGGACACCGCCAGCGGGATCATCGGCGCACCTCCCGGCCCTGCAGGCCGCGCGGGGTGATCCGGCCCCGGTAGTAGTCCTCGTCGGTGGACTCGGCCGCCATCGGATGCGGGGGTTCGACCATCCCCGGTTGCAGCGGCGCGAGCAGTTTGTCCTTGCCGTAGATCAGGTCGGAGCGGTTGTCGTCGGCCATCTCGTAGTCACCGGTCATCGTCAGCGCCCGGGTCGGGCAGGCCTCGATACACAGCCCGCATCCGATGCAGCGCAGGTAGTTGATCTGATAGACCCGCCCATAGCGTTCGCCGGGGGAGTACCGCTCGGTCTCGGTGTTGTCCGCGCCCTCGACGTAGATCGCGTCGGCCGGGCACGCCCAGGCGCACAACTCGCAGCCGATGCATTTCTCCAGACCGTCGGGATAGCGGTTGAGTTGGTGTCGGCCGTGGTAGCGCGGCGCGACCGGACCGGGCTCCTCCGGGTACTGCTCGGTGATGGGCTTCTTGAACATCGTCATGAAGGTCACCCGGAACCCGGCGAGTGCGTCGAGGAAGCGGAAGCGGGGCTTAGGCACGGGTGGGCTCCTTGACCTTGGAGGGCATCGGCGGGACCGGGAAGCTGCCCGCACCCGGAGGCGGCGGCGGGGGCGGCGGCAGGACTTCACGTTCGGCGGCCCGGCGCCGCAGTGCGTTGACCGCCAGCAGCACCGCCAGCAGCGCCGTCGCCGCAACCAGGCTGGGAACCGCGCCGGTCAGGTCGGCGGTGCGCAGCACGGCGACGACGAGTATCCACACCAGCGACACCGGGATCAGCAGCTTCCAGCCGATCGCCATGAACTGGTCATAGCGCAGCCGGGGCAGCGTCGCCCGCAACCACATGAAGACGAACAGGAACACCCACACCTTGGCGACGAACCACAGCAACGGCCACCAGCCGCTGTTCGCGCCGTCCCACATGCTGAGCGGCCACGGGGCGCGCCAGCCACCGAGGAACATCGTGGCGGCCAGCGCGGAGACGGTGGTCATGTTGACGTACTCGGCAAGGAAGAACATCGCGAACTTCAGCGACGAGTACTCGGTGTGGAATCCGCCGACCAGTTCGCCTTCGGCCTCGGGCAGGTCGAAGGGAGCGCGGTTGGTCTCGCCGACCATCGCGATGATGTACACCGCGAACGACGGCAGCAGCAGCACGACGAACCAGACCCGGGTCTGGGCGTCGACGATGCCCGAGGTGGACATGGTGCCCGCGTAGAGGAAGACCGCGGCGAAGGTCAGCGCCATGGCGATCTCGTAGGAGATCACCTGCGCGCTGGAGCGCAGTCCGCCCAGCAGCGGATAGGTCGAACCGGAGGCCCAGCCGGCCAGCACGATTCCGTAGACGCCGATCGAGGAGATCGCGAGCACGTAGAGAACCGCGACCGGCAGGTCGGTCAGCTGCAGCGGCGTCTGGTGGCCGAACACCGAAACCACCGGACCCAGCGGGATCACCGCGAAGGCCATGATCGCGGTGATCACCGAGATGACCGGTGCGAGAAGGTAGAGGGGCTTGTCGACCCCGGCCGGGATCAGGCCCTCCTTGAGGGCCAGTTTGATGCCGTCGGCCAGTGACTGCAGCAGCCCGAACGGCCCGACCCGGTTCGGCCCGAAGCGCATCTGCATGCGGCCCAGCAGCTTTCGCTCGACGAGGATCGCCACCAGCACGGTCAGCAGCAGGAAGGCGAAGACGCCCACGGCCTTGGCGCCGATCAGCCACCAGGGATCGTGGCCGAAGACGGCCGGGTCGGGGTAACTCGCTGCGTAGTTCACTGCGCACCCCCCGACCTGATCTGGACGACCGCGCCTGTGCCGACGCCGAGTTGGCGGTGGACCGCGCTGCCCGGGGAGTTCAGCGGCAGCCACACCACCCGGTCCGGCATGTCGGTGACCGCCAGCGGCAGGCTGATCGACCCGCGCCCGGTCGAGACCGTCACCATCGCGCCCTCGGTCGCGCCGATGCCGGCGGCCGTTGCGGCCGACATCCTCGCCACGGGCGGTCGCGCGGTGCCGGCCAGATGCGGCTCGCCGTCCTGCAGGCGCCCGGCGTCGAGCAGCGGACGCCACCCGGCGAGCACCGCCTCGTGATTGTCGAGCACCGGAGCCGACGCCGGATCGGTCTTCGGTGCGGAACTCCGCGCGCCGCCCCACGGGCCGAGCCGGTCCCGTTCGGCGCGGGCTTCGCCGGCCGTGCGGAAGCCGAGGTCGACGCCGAGTTCGTCGGCGAGGGTCTGCAGCACCCGCAGGTCGGGCGCCGCGTTGGAGTCCAGCGCCGCGTCGAAGGGCCGAGACCGGCCCTCCCAGTTGGTGAACGATCCCGCCTTCTCCGCCACCGGGGCCACCGGGAACACCACGTCGGCCAGCGCGGTCACCTCCGACTCGCGCAACTCGAGGCTGACCACGAATCCGGCGGCCTCGATGGCGGCCAGGGCGGCCGACGGGTCGGCGAGGTCGGTGAGCTCGACGCCGGCGACGAGAATCGAGTCCAGTTCGCCGAGTGCGGCCGCGGCCAGGATCGCCGTGGTGTCGCGGCCCGGCTCGGCGGGCAGCTCGCCGGCACTCCAGAAGCGGGCGGTCTCCTCGCGGGCGGCCGGGTCCGCGACGGGCCGTCCGCCCGGCAGCAGGTTGGGCAGGCAGCCCGCGTCGAGCGCGCCGCGCTCGCCCGCCCGCCGGGGGATCCAGGCCAGGCGCGCGCCGGTAGCGGTGGCCAGCCGGGCCACCGCGGACAGAGCGCCGGGGCTCGTTGCCAGCCGTTCGCCGACCAGGATCACCGCGCCTGGAGTGATGTCGCCGGCCAGCGCGTCCAACGCGGCGGCCTCACCGCCGGGTGCGGTGGCGATGACGCGGCCATCGAGTTTGACGGTGCCCCGCGACGCGAACGGCGCGATCGTCACCACACGCAGGCCGTGCTTGCGCACGGCCTTGCGCAGCCGCAGGTACACGATCGGCGATTCCTCTTCGGGCTCGAAGCCGACCAGCAGCACCATCGAGGCGGCCTCCAGGTCGGCGTAGCCGACCTCGGTGCGGCCGGCCACGTGTGCGGCCAGGAACGCGGTCTCCTCGTCGGAGATCGGCCTGGCCCGGAAGTCGATGTCGTTGGTGCCCAGGGCGATCCGGGCGAACTTCGCGTAGGCGTAGGCGTCCTCGGCCGTCACCCGCCCGCCGACCAGAACCCCGGCCCGGCCGGACGTCAGACCGTTGACGGCCCGCTCGATGGCTTCCGACCACGACGCCGTGCGCAGGCTGCCGTGGTCGTCGCGCACCATCGGGGTGCTGATCCGATCACCGACGCGGGCGTAGGTGAAGGCCCACCGGCCCTTGTCGCAGTTCCACTCCTCGTTGACCTCCGGGTCGTCGCCGGCGAGCCGGCGCAGCACCACGCCGCGGCGGTGATCGGTGCGTTGCGCACAGCCGGACGCGCAGTGCTCGCACACACTCGGCGAGGAGATCAGATCGACCGGGCGCGCCCGGAACCGGTATGCGGTGCCGGTCAGCGCCCCGACCGGGCAGATCTGCACGGTGTTGCCGCTGAAGTAGGAGTCGAACGCCTCCCCGCCGGCGATGCCCACCTGCTGCAGCGCACCGCGCTCGAGCAGTTCGATGAACGGGTCGCCGGCGATCTGGTTGGAGAACCGGGTGCAGCGTGCGCACAACACACAGCGCTCGCGGTCCAGCAGTACCTGGCTGGAGAGGTTGATCGGCTTGGGGAAGGTGCGCTTGACGTCGGTGAAGCGGGTCTCCGCGCGGCCGTTGGACATCGCCTGGTTCTGCAGCGGGCACTCGCCGCCCTTGTCGCAGATCGGGCAGTCCAGCGGGTGGTTGATCAGCAGCAACTCCATGACGCCGTGCTGGGCGGCGTCGGCGGCCTCGGAGGTCACCTGGGTGCGCACCACCATGCCGTCGGTGACCGTGGTGGTGCAGCTGGCCATCGGTTTGCGCTGGCCCTCGACCTCCACCAGGCACTGGCGGCAGGCGCCGACGGGATCGAGCAGCGGGTGGTCGCAGAACCGCGGTATCTGCACGCCGATCAGTTCGGCGGCGCGGATCACCAGCGTGCCCTTGGGAACCGACAGTGTCGTGTCGTCGATGGTGAGGGTCACCAACTCGATGTCGGGGGGCGCCTGCGTCATCGGGCCGCTCCCTGGGGGGCCGCGAGCATCGAGGCGTAGGGGTCGAAGGGGCAGCCGCCGGACAGGTGTGCCTCGTATTCGGGCCGGAAGTACTGCAGCGACGAGAGGATCGGCGCGGCCGCGCCGTCGCCGAGCGCGCAGAACGACTTGCCGTTGATCGTGTCGGAGATGTCCAGGAGCTTGCCGAGATCCTCGGCGTCGGCGCGGCCCTCTTCGAGGCGTTCGTAGATCTGCGCCAGCCAGTAGGTCCCCTCCCGGCAGGGGGTGCACTTGCCGCAGGACTCGTGCGCGTAGAACTGGGTCCATCGCCGCACCGCGCGCACCACGCAGGTGGTTTCGTCGAAGATCTGCAGCGCCTTGGTGCCCAGCATCGAACCGGCCGACGCCATGCCCTCGTAGTCCAGCGGCGTGTCGAGGTGCTCAGCGGTGAGCAGCGGAGTCGAGGACCCGCCCGGGGTCCAGAACTTCAGTTCGTGTCCGGTGCGCACACCGCCGGCGTAGTCCAGCAGTTCGCGCAGCGTGATGCCCAGCGGCGCCTCGTACTGTCCGGGACGGTTGACGTGCCCGGACAGCGAGTAGAGCGTGAAGCCGGGCGACTTCTCGGTGCCCATCGACTTGAACCAGTCCACCCCGTTGGCCAGGATCGGCGGGACCGATGCGATCGACTCGACGTTGTTGACCACTGTCGGGCAGGCGTAGAGGCCGGCGACGGCGGGGAAGGGCGGGCGCAGCCGGGGCTGGCCGCGGCGACCCTCCAGCGAGTCCAGCAGGGCGGTCTCCTCACCGCAGATGTAGGCCCCGGCGCCGGCGTGCACGACCACGTCCAGGTCGAAACCCGAGCCGAGGATGTCGGTGCCCAGGAAGCCCGCCGCATACGCCTCGGCGACGGCGGCCCGCACCCGGCGCAGCACGCTGACCACCTCGCCGCGCAGATAGATGAATGCGTGCCGCGCGCCGATCGCGTAGGCGGCGATGATCACGCCCTCGATCAGGAAGTGCGGCGTGGTCATCATCAGCGGCATGTCCTTGCAGGTGCCGGGTTCTGACTCGTCGGCGTTGATCACCAGGTAGCGCGGCTTGGCCGAGTTGCGGTCGATGAACCCCCACTTGGTGCCGGTGGGGAATCCCGCCCCGCCGCGTCCGCGCAATCCGGACTCCTTGACCTCGGCGATGACGGCTTCCGGGGACATGTCCAGCGCCCGGCGCAACCCCTGATACCCGTCGTTCTGCTGATAGGTCCGCAGCGTCCACGGCGCCGCCGCGTCCCAGAAGCGGCTCAGCACCGGTGTGAGCGGGGTCATGCGTTCCTCCCGAGTTCGCGGGCGACCCGAAGGCCGGCGAGCGTGGCCTCGCCCGGTCCGGCCCCGGCGTCGCGGTCGATACCGGCATCGAGGCCGGCCAGTTCCCGCTGGATCTGGGTGAACCCGCACAGCGGGCCGCCGCGGCTCGGGGTGACCGTGCCGCCGCCGCGCAGCGTGGTGACGAGTTCGCGTGCGCTGGTAGGGGTCTGATTGTCGAAGAACTCCCAGTTCACCATCACCACCGGCGCGTAGTCGCATGCGGCGTTGCATTCCACATGCTCGAGGGTGATCCGCCCGTCCGCGGTGGTCTGCCCGTGGTGGATGCCGAGTTCGTCCTGCAGCGCCTCGAGGATGGCGTCGCCGCCCATGATCGCGCACAGGGTGTTCGTGCAGACCCCGACGAGGTACTCCCCGGTCGGGGTGCGCCGGTACATCGAGTAGAACGTCGCCACCGCGGTGACCTCGGCGTCGGTGAGGTCGAGTTGGTCCGCGCAGAAGGCGATGCCGGCCTTGGTCACATAGCCGTCCTGGGCCTGGACGAGGTGCAACAGCGGCAACAGCGCCGAGCGCGGCTCGGGATAGCGGGCGATGATGCCTTCGGCATCGGCGGCCAGCCGTTGGGTCACCTCGTCCGGATAGGACTGCGGACCACCGACCGGCGGCCCGGGTTCGTCGGGCCGCGGCCCGAGCGTCAGGTCGATCGTCATCGGGCACTCACCTGTCCACTCCGCCCATCACCGGATCAATGCTTGCCACCGCGGCGATCACGTCGGCGACCATGCCGCCCTCGCACGTCGCCGCCACCGCCTGCAGGTTGGTGAAGCTCGGGTCGCGGTAGTGCACCCGGTAGGGCCGGGTTCCGCCGTCGGAGACCATGTGCACGCCGAGCTCGCCGCGCGGCGACTCGACCGCGGTGTAGACCTGCCCGGCCGGCACCCGGATGCCTTCGGTGACGAGCTTGAAGTGATGGATCAGTCCCTCCATCGAGGTGCCCATGATCTTGGCGATGTGGGCCGGGGAGTTGCCCAGGCCGTCCGGACCGACCTTCAGGTCCGCCGGCCAGGCGAGTTTCTTGTCCTCGATCATCACCGGGCCGGGCTCCAGGCGCTTGAGGCACTGCTCGACGATGCGCAGCGACTGGGTCATCTCGCCGACCCGAATCAGGTAGCGCCCGTAGCAGTCCGCCCCGTCGTCGGTGACGACGTCGAAGTCGTAGTTCTCGTACCCGCAATACGGCTGGGACTTGCGCAGGTCGTGCGGCAACCCGGTGGACCGCAACACCGGGCCGGTGATGCCCAGCGCCATGCACCCGGTCAGGTCGAGGTAGCCGACTCCCTGCGTGCGGGCCTTCCAGATGTAACTCTCGGTGAGCAGGTCGGAGAGCTCGCGCAGCCGGCCGGGCAGGATCTTCACCAGGTCCGCGATTCGGGACGACCCGTCCGGGGGAAGGTCGGCGGCCAGCCCGCCGGGGCGGATGTAGGCATTGTTCATCCGCAGGCCGGTGATCGCCTCGAACGTGCTCAGGATCAGCTCGCGCTCGCGGAAGCCGAAGAACATCGGCGTCATCGCGCCCAGTTCCATGCCGCCGGTGGCCAGGGCCACCAGATGCGAGGAGATCCGGTTGAGCTCCATGAGCATCACCCGGATCACCGAGGCGCGCGGCGGGATCGCGTCGGTGATGCCCAGCAGTCGTTCCACGCCCAGGCAGTAGGCGGTCTCGTTGAAGAACGGTGACAGATAGTCCATCCGGGTGACGAAGGTCACGCCCTGGGTCCAGGTCCGGTACTCCAGATTCTTCTCGATCCCGGTGTGCAGATAGCCGATGCCGCAGCGGGCTTCGACCACCGTCTCGCCCTCGATTTCCAGGATCAGCCGCAGCACGCCGTGGGTGGACGGGTGCTGGGGACCCATGTTCACCACGATCCGCTCACCGGCCTCACCGGCACGGGCGGCGGCGAGGACTTCCTCCCAGTCCTGGCCGCCGAGGACGATTGCGGTCTCCGACTCAGACGTGCTCATCAGTGATACGACCTGCGCTGGTCGGGCGGGGGGATCTGGGCGCCGTGGTACTCCACCGGCACGCCGCCGAGTGGATAGTCCTTGCGCTGCGGATGACCGACCCAGTCGTCGGGCATCTCGATGCGGGTGAGCCCGGGATGGCCGTCGAACACGATGCCGAAGAAGTCGTAGGTCTCGCGTTCGTGCCAGTCGCAGGTGGGGTACACCGAGAACAGCGACGGGATGTGCGGGTCGCCGTCGGGGCAGGAGACCTCGAGTTGCAGCCGCCGGTTGTGGGTGATCGACATCAGCGGATAGAACGCGCGCAGTTCCCGGCCGGCGTCGTCGGGGTAGTGCACACCCGATACGCCGCAACACAATTCGAAGCGCAGCTGATCGTCATCGCGCAGCGCCGAGGCCACGGCGATCAGGTGTTCGCGACGGACATCGAGGGTCAGCTGTTCGCGGAACACGACGACGCGCTCGACGGCCGCGTCGAATACGTCGGCGCCCAGAACCTCGGCGAGCCGATCGACAATCTCGTCGAAGTAGCCGCCGTACGGGCGCGGCGTGCCGCCCGGCAGGGTGACCTTGCTGACCAGACGGCCGTAGCCGGAGGTGTCCCCGCTGCCCTCGATACCGAACATGCCGTGGCGGGTGGTGATCACCTCGCCGCGCTCTTCCTCACTCACCGCAGCAGACCCTTGAGTTCGAGAGTGGGTTGCGAGGCGAGCGCGGCCTGCTCGGCTGCGGCCACCGCTTCGGCCCGGTGCACCCCCAGCGGCATCTCAGCGATTTTGGCGTGCAGGGTGAGGATCGCGTTGAGCAGCATCTCCGGGCGGGGCGGGCAACCGGGCAGATAGATGTCGACGGGCACCACGTGATCCACCCCCTGCACCACCGCGTAGTTGTTGAACATCCCCCCGCTGGATGCGCATACTCCCATCGCGAGCACCCACTTGGGTTCGGCCATCTGGTCGTAGACCTGGCGCAGCACCGGGGCCATCTTCTGACTGACCCGCCCGGCCACGATCATCAGGTCGGCCTGGCGGGGAGTGGCCGAGAACCGCTCCATGCCGAAGCGGGCGATGTCGAAGCGCGGGGACGCGGTGGCCATCATCTCGATCGCGCAGCAGGCCAAGCCGAAGGTGGCGGGCCACAGCGAACCCTTGCGGAAGTAGCCGGCGACTTTCTCCACGGTGGACAGCAGGATGCCCCCCGGGAGTGATTCCTCTAATCCCACTCAAGACCTCCCCGTCGCCATACGTAGGCGTAGGCGACGAACACCGTCGCCATGAAGATGGCCATTTCGACCAGCGCGAAAAGGCCGAGCTGGTCAAACGACACCGCCCACGGATACAGAAACACGATCTCAATGTCGAACACGATGAACAGCATCGCCGTCAGGTAGTACTTGATCGGGAAGCGCTGGCCGATCGGTTCGCCGCTCATCGGTTCGATCCCGCACTCGTAAGCGGCGAGCTTGGCGCGATTGAAGCGGCGCGGCCCGACCACCAGAGCCACCACCACCGACACCACCGCGAAAGCAGCAGCGATAGCGCCGAGGACCAGGATTGGCGTGTAGAGGTTCAAACCGCTCAATCCTTCCTCGCTCAGGCGGCCGGTGGGGATCCGACTCAGCCTAGCGGGGGGCTATTGCACCGGCGAACGCAGCAGGCCCACCACCGCGTCGCCCAGGCGGATCGGGTCGATCGGGTGCGGTACGGCGGCCTCCGCTCGCGACCAGTTGGCCAGCCACGCGTCGTCGGCGCGACCGGTCAGGACGAGCACCGGTGGACAGCCGTCGAGCTCGTCCTTGAGCTGTTTGGCGATACCCATGCCGCCGACCGGGGACGCCTCGCCGTCGAGGATCACCAGATCGAATCCGCCGGCGTCCATCAGGGAGATCACCATCGGACCGGTCGCGACGTCGGTGTAGGTCAACTCCGGCAGTTCGGGATGAACGCGGCGTCCCAGCGCGAGCCGGACCTGTTCGCGGGTGCGGGCGTTACTGCTGTAGACCAGGACGTGCAGCGGCGCCTCGGTACCTCGGCTGGACACGCTGCGAATGCTAGCGTGCCGACCGGAAGACGGTATCGGCCGCCAGGGTCGTCGTGGTGGGCATCATGCCCATCATGTTGCCGCTGACGCCCCATCGGGTGCGGTCGACCTGGGCGCGCGCGCTCACCTGCACGCTGTGCTCATCGAGCAGGGTGACGGTGGCGTCGAGCGGCAGCGCCAGGGTGGTACCCCGGATGCTCAGGGTCGCCTCAAGTTCGCCGCCCGGCCCGGCGCCGGTGACCTCGACGGTGATCTCCGGGAAGTTCTCCGCGTCGAAGAAGTCCGCGGAGCGCAGATGCTCGTCGCGCTTGCCGATCCCGGTCCGCAGCGATGCGGCCCGGATCGTGAGGCGGCCGGACACCACACCGCCGGCGGCGACGGTGCCCTCTCCGCTGACGTCGGTGAAGCGGCCGTTGACCGGGATCAGGCCCCACAGCGTCTTGTTGGTGAAGGTGACCGAAGAGCGCTCCGGTACGAGTTTCCAGGTCCCGATCGCGGCCGGGTCCGCCAGCACGGTCTGCACAGTCATGGAGGTGATTGTGACCGATGGTGTCTAGCCCGGCTCGCCGTAGCCGGGGTGGGCGACCGCCACCCGCAGTCCGACCAGGGCCCGCAGACAGGCCAGGACCTCGCTGTCGCGTCCGTCGAGGTGGCCGGCCCGGATGGCGTCGGCCAGGGCGTCCTCGTCGGCGAAGCCCAGACGGTGCAGAGCCGAGCGTGCCTCGGGTGCGTTCTGGTCGAGGATCTCGCGTTCCACGATGCGCAGCGCATTGGCGGCGACCAGGGCGTGGAATCCGACCGCACCGGGGGCGGCCGCGCGTACCTCGTCCTCGAGGAACTCCGCGACGGCGGCGAGCAGTTCGGCGGCGGTGGGACGCCCGTGCTCCCCCTTCATCGGGCGGCCTCCAGCAGATCCAGAAGGTCGGATTCGGTCTCGCAGACCCGTCGTCCGATGGCGGCCAGTTCCACCGAGCGGTGCTGGCCGGAGAGGTGCCGCTCGGCCTGGTAGCGGCAGATGATCCCCCAGCGCAGCGTCCCCAGCACCAGCCACCAGTGCAGCGCCGCCCGGTCCACGGGCGTCCCGCCGGCCTGTTCGTAGTCGGTGACGAAGTCCTCGACGGAGCCCAGTCCGCCGGCGGAGAAGCGTGCCGGTGCCCCGAAGCGCCACGCCCGCAGACAGAACCAGGCGATGTCCTCGTAGATCTCGCCGAGGTGCACCGCTTCCCAGTCGAGCACGGCGGCCAAGCTGCCGTCCTCGACGATCAGGTTGCCCATCCGGAAGTCGCCGTGCACGAGCCGGGGCCCGGTGACCGGCGGACGGCGCGCGGCAAGCCAGCGGAAGGCCCACTCGAAGGTGGCCGTGGTGTCGCCGATGTCATCGAGGCGCTGGCGCCATTCGGTGAGCTGATCCACCGCGACCAGACCGAGGGTGTCGGTGCCGGCCCGGTGGATCGCCGCCAGTGCCGCCGCGCACTGCGCGAGCAGGGCACGCCGGCCGTCGTCGTCGAGCCGGCGCTGGATGCGCCGCACGATGGTCTCCCCGGGGACCTCGTCGCAGATCAGGAACGGATCGCCCAGCGCGGTGGCCGAGTCCGAGGCCAACAGGATGTTCGGCACCGGCGCGCCGGCCGCGGCCGCCGCGGCCTGGGCGGCGGCCTCAAGTTCCATGCTGGCGTAACGACCGTCGGGCGGTGCGCTGCGCAGAATCAGCGGCCGGCGTTCGCCGGATCCGCTGACCGCGTCGAACGCCCACGTCGTCCGACTGGCCCCGCCGGTCAACAGGCGCAGGTTCGCCACCGAGACATTGCCCAGCAGCGGCCCGACGACATCGGTGAGCCGTTGGGCCAGTTGGTCGTTCACCCCCGGCCGAACCTGAACATCCGCTGCGCGACGCGCCGCATCTGGATCTCCTCGGCCCCCTCGGTGATCCGGTAGCGGCGGTGGTGACGGTAGATGTGCTCGAAGGGTTCGTGGCGGCTGTAGCCGATGCCGCCGTGGATCTGCATGGCGCGGTCGGCGGCCTCGCAGACCAGCCGGTTGGCCCGGTAGTTGGCCATCGACACCTTGTCGGACACCTCCATGTGGTGGTTGCGGTCGAGGTGCCAGGCGGCGTAGTACACCAGCAGTCGCACCATCTGGGCCTCGGTCTGCAACTCCACCAGCGGCCACTGCACCGCCTGGTTGACCGACAGCGGCTTGCCGAAGGTGACGCGTTTCGACGCGTAGTCCACCGCACGGTCGATGCAGTACTGAGCCGCCCCCAGGCTGCTGGCGGCCTGCCGGATGCGGTTCTCGTGCAGGAAGGTCTGGGCGACCTCCAGGCCGCGGTCGACCTCGCCCAGCACCGCCTCGGCGGGAACGCGGACGTCGCGCAGCACCACCTCGCCGTGGTCGCTGGGCATGTTGAAGGTCCACCAGTAGAACGGCACCTCGAAACCGGGACTGTCGCAGGGCACCAGGAATGCGGTGATGCCCAGCGCCTGGCCGGGTTGCCCGGAGGTCCGGGCGAAGACCAGGTCGTGGGTGGCGCGGTGCACACCGGTGTTCCACCGCTTGGAACCGTTGATCACCCAGTGGTCGTCGTGCAGCTCGGCGGTGGTCTCCAGCCAGGTCGCGTCGCTGCCGTGGGCCGGCTCGGTCAGGCCGAAGGCCATCGACCGCGTGCCGGTGAGCATGGCGTCGATCCATTCGGCCTGCTGCGCCTCGGTGCCGAACCGGTCCATCATGATGACCTGCGGGAAGTTACCGACGATCGAGGACTCGTCCTGCAGGTCGTTGTGCAGCCCGAGTCCCCGGTGGGCGAGGTGCTCGCGGATGACGGCCATGTCCAGGTTGGAGCCGTCGCGGCCGCCGAACTTCGACGGCAGGCCGTAGCGCAGCCAGCCGGCCGCGTCGGCGCGGCGGCGCATCTCGTCGAGGAGGTCCTCCCATTCGCGGCGGGGCACCCCGCCGTTGTCGAGGTCGGTTCGCGCGAACTCGCGGCGACGATCGAAGTACTGCAGGTGCTCCTGCTCAAGCGGAGTGATCTCGGCCTCGATGAAGGCGTCCATGTCGGCCAGCAGCGCCGGAAGGTGGTCGGGCAGGGTGAAATCCATGGTCACTTCCTCGGTGGGCCGTAGAGCGTTCTCATCCAAATGGCTGACAGCGTGTCGACCGCTTCGGCGTCGGACACCGGAGTGCCCAGCGCGGCCGCGTCGGGGCGCAGGCACACCGTGGTGAAGCGCTCGAAGAGCAGCGCGATGGCCAGCGCGGTGCGCTCGGCGTCGAGGCCGCCGGCGTAGCCCTGCTGCTGAGCGCGGTGCACCGACGCCGCGACGACGTCCATGCCGAAGCGGCGGAATTCGTTCTGCACGGCGGCAAAACGCGCTTCGGTGGCGGCGAGCTGATCGACGGCCAGCATGATGCCGATGTTCTGCTTGAAGGTGTTCCAGTAGCCGCTGACGGCGGAGACGAAGTAACGGGTATCGGCCGGCGAGGCCGGAAGGTGCACGCGGTGCGGTGTGACGTCGGCGAGGAACGACTCGGCCAGCGAGGCGAGCAGATCCTCCTTGTCGGTGAAATAGCGGTAGAACACCGCGGGGGACTTTCCGGCGGCCGAGGTGATGTCGGCCAGCGTGGTGCCGTGAAAACCCCGCTCGGCGAATAGTTTCCGGGCGGAGTCCTCGATGGCCTGCCGGGTCTGGCGGCCCTTGGTGCTCAGCGCCCGGCCCGGGGTCATCGCGGGTTTACCGGGTCAGGGCGGTCGCCGGCCCGCAGCAGGGCGCCGGGAAGATCGTGGCCGACGACCGATCGGGCGACCTTGGCCGCCGCGATGGCCGCCGACAGGTCGACGTCGACGCCCACACCGCTGTCGCGCAGGAGGTACACGAGATCCTCGGTGGCGATGTTCCCGCTGGCACCCGGCGCGAACGGGCAGCCGCCGAGTCCGCCCACCGAGGCGTCCAGCCGGGTCACCCCGGCGGTCACCGCGGCCCAGGCGCTGGCCAGGCCGGCGCCGCGGGTGTTGTGGAAGTGCGCACCCAGCGGCCGCTCGCCGATGCGCGGTCGCACCATGTCGACCAGTGCGGTGACACGCCCCGGAGTGGCGGTGCCGATGGTGTCGGCCAGGGCCACCCGGTCGGCGCCGTGCTCGCAGGCGGCATCGATGACGTCGAGCACCCGCTCGGGCGGGGTGGGTCCGTCGAACGGGCAGTCCCACGCGGTGGCGATGATGACTTCGACGCTCGCCCCGGCGGCGTGGGCGATCCCGGCGACGTCGGCGATCTGCGCGCACGCCTCGGCGCTGGTGCGCCCGACGTTGGCGCGGCTGTGCCCGTCGGCGGCGGAGACGACGTACTCCAGCGAGCGCAGCCCGGCGGCGACCGCCCGCGTGGCACCGCCCGCGCTGGCCACCAGCGCGGAGAACTCGATCTGCGGGTAGTCACCCAGTGCCGCGGCCACCTCCGCCGCGTCGGCCAGCGCCGGCACCTTCGACGGGGAGACGAAGGCGGTGGCCTCGACCTCCCGAACGCCGGTGCGGGCGATCGCGTCGAGCAGCTCCAGTTTGGCGGCAAGCGGTACCGGGCTTTCGATCTGCAGCCCGTCGCGCATCGCGACCTCGCGGATCGTGACGTGGCCCGGCGTGCTCACAGCACGCCCTGATCGGTGAGTTCGGCCAGCTGTGCCGGAGTCAGGCCGAGCAGTTCGCCGTACACCTCGGCGTTGTGGCAGCCCGGCCGCGGAGGACCGGCGCGCCGCACCGTGCCCGGGGTGGCCGACAGCTTCGGGATCACCCCGGGACCGAGGACGTCGCGGCCCACCCGTTCGTCGAAGTGCTCCACGAGCATGTCGCGGGCCCTCAGCTGCGGGTCGCGAACCACCTCGGCGACGGTGTTGATCGGCCCGGCGATCACCCCGGCCGCGCTGAGGGTGCCGATGACGTCAGCCGGCTGGCGGCTCGCCGCCCACTCGCCGATGATCGCGTCGAGGACGTCCTGATTGCGTCCGCGGGCGCCGTGGTCGACGAAGCGGTCGTCGTCAGCCAGTTCGGGCCGGCCCATCGCCGCGCACAGCCGCCGGAAGACGGTGTCCTGGTTGGCCGCGATGACCACCCAGCTGCCGTCGGCGGTGCGATAGATGTTCGACGGCGCGATGCCTTCCAGCCGGGTGCCCGACGGCCCGCGCACCACACCGCCCACGTCGTAGTCGGGGATGGTGGACTCCTGGATGGCCAGGCACGCCTCGGTGAGCGCGGCGTCGACGACCTGCCCCTCGCCGGTCACCGTGCGCCGGTACAGCGCGGCCAGCGCGCCGAGGGCGGCGAACATACCCGCCAGGCTGTCGCCCAGGGACAGCGCCAGCCGGGGAGGTGGCCCGTCGGGGAATCCGTTCATGTGGCGCAGGCCGCTGGCCGCCTCGGCGACCGAGGCATAGCCGGCCTTATGGGCATCGGGCCCGTCCTGGCCGTAGCCGGACACCCGGACCAGGATGATGCCCGGGTTGCGTTGGCGCAGAACGTCGTAGCCGAGGTCCCACTTCTCCAGCGTGCCGGGCCGGAAGTTCTCCACGATGATGTCGCTGCGTTCGGCGAGCTCGAGAAAGATCTCGCGGCCGCGAGGCTGGCGCAGATCCAGAGTCACCGACCGCTTGTTGCGGGCGTGCACCGTCCAGAAGAAGTGGTGGCCGTGCAGCTCGGCCTGACCCCAGGTGCGCAGCGGGTCCGGGGCACCCGGCGGCTCGATCTTGACGACGTCGGCACCCATGTCGCCGAGCAGGCGCCCTGCGAACGGGCCGGAGATCAGCGTGCCGACTTCGATGACCCTGATCCCGTCGAGGGCACCGGTCGTCACGGCGCGGCCCCGGCCAATCCGTGGCGGTCGAGCCAGTCACTGATGACGCCGACGGCCTGATTGAGTGCGTCACGCTGATCGGGGCCGGCGTAATAGTGTGTCGCGCCGGGGATTTCGTGCATCTCCTTGTCGCTGTGTCCGATTGCCTCGAACAGCCGACGGGTGTGGCTGGGCGTGCACGCGTCGTCGGCGCGGTTGCCGATCACCAGGGTGGGCACCGCGACGTCGCGCCCGCAGGCGACGCCGTCGCCGTGGGCGTCGTCGTAGCTCCACTGCGAGAGCCAGCTGCGCAGCGTGCAGTACCTGGCCAGGCCGACCGGACTGGTGTTGACCCAGCGGGGATCACCCAGATAGCAGGTACCCGGTGTGCGCTCGTTGGGGTCGACGGCGGGATCCAGCCAGCGGGGATCGGCCATGGTGCCGTGCACGACGAAACAGAACTCCTCGTCCGCGCGGCCCTCGGCCTTCAACTCGGCCAGCGTGGCCTTGACCCAGGCGGTGATCCGGCGGTTGCGCTCGATCTGCGCTCCGCGGTAGCGCTCGAGAAACTCCGCGGTGTAGGGCGGCTGGTTGGGGTTGGCGGGGTCGTAGAGGTCGAGTTCGGGGTCGCGGTCGCGCGGGTTCGCCTCGTCGCGGATGGAGGCGTCCAGCCACTCGGCGAGGGTGCCGTGCCGGCTGACGTGGGCGGCCAGCAGCATGACCCCGTCGGCCGGGATCAAGCCGAGCCGGGTGAGGTCCGGGCCGTCCCCGGACGGGCTGGCCGTGACCGTCGGGCGTTGCGCCTGCTGCTGGTAGAACAGCGACAGCGAGCCGCCGCCGCTCCAGCCGGCCAACACGACCCTGCGGTAGCCGAGCCGCTCGCGCGCGTCCCTGATCGCCGCACCGAGATCCTCGACGACCTTCTCCATCAGCAGCGCGGAGTCGGTTCCCCGGTAGCGGCTGTTGGCGTAGATCACATGGTGACCGGCGCGGGCCAGCGCGTTGACCATCGGCAGGTAGGCCCCGCCGCCGATGGGGTGCATGAACACCAGCACGGTGTCGCTGGCGACGTCCCTCGGTTTGAGCAGATAGCACTCCAGCACGACCATTTCGGCGACTCCGCCGTAGACGTCGCGGACACCCGAATCATTCTGGAAGGCAACCAGATACGGGATCCGGTCGTAGGCGTGCTTGGTCATGCGTGCTGGCCGAGGTCGCTCGCGAGGACCTCGGGCGAGGGCGTCAGCCGCTGCCGGGTGTCGATCGCGATGACCTGCCAGTCCACAGTGGTGAACTCGTTGAACTTGCGGCGGGTGCTCTCCCGCGCCCGCTCGGGCGCACCGTGGTGGATGCCCTGCGGGGCGTGGCTGATCAGGCCGGGCGGCATCGGGATGCCGTAGAGCGAGCCGCCGTGGAAGAAGGCGATCTCGTCGAAGTCGACATTGCGGTGATACCAGGGCGTGCGCTCGGTGCCGGGCCTGGTCTCGGCGGGCCGGGGCAGGAAGTTGCACACGTACACCCCGGTCGCCTCCATGAACAGATGCACCATCGGGGGCAGGTGCACGCTGTCGGAGGTGACGACGTTGTAGTCCTCGACGTTGAAGGTGAACGGAAAGTTGTCGCCGCGCCAGCCCTCGACGTCGAGCGGATTGTGCCGGTAGAACAACGCGCTGGCGCTCGCGCCGTCGACCGGACGGTGGTAGAGCCGGACCTCGTACTCCCCGTCGGCCTGCGGGCCGTCGTCGTCGTCGAGCGGTGCGGGCTCGGGAATGGTGGCCTGCGAGGGGTCGAACGGCCAGTGCCGCCCGAGGGTGCCCGGTGGCGGAGTCCGGAACTCGTCGGATGCCTCGATCATCAGCCAGGTGGTCTCGGTGAGCGGCACCTGCCGCCACGTGCAGGCCTTGGGCAGGTAGATCCAATCCCCGACGCGGTAGTCCAGCGGACCGAACTCTGTCTGCACGCGGCCGGCGCCCTGGTGCACGAAGCACAGCAGGTCGCCGTCGATGTGCCGCACGTAAAACGGCATCGCGTCGGTGCGCCGGCTGAGCAGGACCCGGCAGTCCGAGTTGGAGAACAGCAACAGCGGGGCACCGGCCGGGTCGGTGGCGTCGGGCGGTTTCAGCTCCCCGGCCAGCACGTCGACCGGTCGCAGCGGGCCGGTCGCGCGGTAGGCCACCGGATCGTGGCGCCGGTAGAGGTTGGCGGTGCGGCCGACGAAGCCGCCGCGGCCGAGTTCGTCGTCCTTGAGACCGTTGAGATCGGCGTGCAGACGCCGGGGGGTCGTGCCTTTGCGCAGGTGGACGAAGGATTCCATGAGTGCTCCCGGGGGCGGCGCGGTCGGACGACGGGACGAAAACTGAAGATGACTTTAGTTTTGTTTGGCCACGTCGACAAGGCTTTGGTCACAACGGGGTAACGATTCGGATTTCTCTGGGTCGCTGCGCCGTGCTTTACTCATTGCTGCAATCCGACAATCCGGGGTACAGAAAGCTGGGGTGGGTTGGTGAAGTCTGTCTTGGACACCGTGCGTACATGGTCGCGACGGATCACGGTTGCCGCGATCGCGGCAGCGACGATTCCGGGCCTGGTCGGTTTGGGCGGCGGTACGGACACCGCGCACGCGTTCTCCCGTCCCGGACTGCCCGTCGAGTACCTCGACGTGCCCTCGCCGAGCATGGGCCGCAACATCCGGATCCAGTTCCAGAGCGGTGGCCCGAACTCGCCGGTGGTCTACCTGCTCGACGGCCTGCGCGCGCAGGACGACTACAACGGCTGGGACATCAACACCCAGGCGTTCGAGTGGTACCTGGACTCCGGGCTGTCGATCGCCATGCCGGTCGGTGGCCAGTCCAGCTTCTACGCCGACTGGTATCGCCCCGCGTGCGGCAAGGCCGGCTGCTCGACCTACAAGTGGGAGACGTTCCTGACCCAGGAGGCACCGTCCTGGCTGGCCGCCAACCGTGGCGTCAAGCCCAACGGCAGCGCGGCGATCGGCCTGTCGATGGCCGGCTCGGCGTCGATGATCCTGGCGACCTTTCACCCGGACCAGTACATCTACGCGGGCTCGATGTCGGGATTCCTCAACCCCTCCGAGGGGTGGTGGCCGTCGCTGATCGGCCTGTCCATGGGTGACGCCGGCGGCTACAAGTCCCAGGACATGTGGGGCCCGTCCAGCGATCCGGCCTGGCAGCGCAACGACCCGATGGTGCAGATTCCGCGCCTGGTCGCCAACAACACCCGGCTGTGGGTGTACTGCGGTAACGGTCAGCCCAACGAGCTCGGCGGCGGCGACCTGCCGGCCACCTTCCTGGAGGGCCTGACCATCCGCACCAACGTCTCGTTCCGCGACAACTACCTCGCGGCCGGCGGGAAGAACGGCGTGTTCAATTTCCCGAACAACGGCACCCACAACTGGGCCTACTGGGGCCGCGAACTGCAGGCGATGAAGCCCGACCTGCAGCGCGTCCTCGGCGCGGTCTAACCCGCGGCGACCCGCACCACCGCACGGCCGGTGTACCGGCCGGCGCGGACGGTGTCGATCACGTCGATCACGTTCGCGAGGTCGACCTCGTGGGTCAGCCGGTCCAGGTGGGGCGGCTTGAGCGGTCCGGCGAGCAGCTCCCACAGCGCGCGGCGCGCCCCGATGGGCAGCGCGACGGAGTCGATGCCCAGCAGCGACACCCCGCGCAGAATGAACGGCATCACCGTGGTGTGCAGCGCCGCGCCGCCGGTCAGCCCGCTGGCCGCCACCGCGCCGGCGTACTCGAGCGTGCTGAGGACGTCGGCCAGGGTCGCCCCGCCCACGCAGTCCACCGCGCCCGCCCAGCGCGCCTTGGCCAGCGGGCGCGGTTTGGCGTCGGGATCGGCCGGCAGCCTGCCGATCACCTCGGCGGCTCCCAGCTCGCCGAGCAGGGCGGCGGCCTCCGGCTTTCCGGTGGAGGCCACCACCCGAAAGCCCGCCGCGGCGAGCAGGTCGACGCTGATTGACCCGACGCCGCCGCTGGCCCCGGTGACCACCACCGGGCCGTCTCCGGGTGTGATCCCGTGGCGCAGGAGCGCCTGCACACTCATCGCGGCAGTGAAGCCCGCGGTGCCGATCGCCGCGCCCTCCCGCGCGCTCAGCGCCCCCAGCGCGACCACCTGCTCGGCGGGCAGTCGCGCGTACTCGGCGTAGCCGCCGTGCCGGCCGGTGCCGATGTCGTAGCCGTGCGCCAGCACCTGATCGCCGACGGCGAAGTCCGGGGAGTTCGACTCGACCACCTCGCCGGTCAGGTCGATGCCGGGGACGATCGGGTAGCTGCGCACCACTCCACCGCCGGGTGTGAGGGCAAGGGCGTCCTTGTAGTTGACGCTGGAGTAGGCCACCCGCACGGTGACGTCGCCGGGCGGTAGGTCGGCTGCGGTGAGCGGCTCGATGGACGCGGTGACCGTGTCGCCGTCCTGGCGTGCCAGCAGGGCCTGAAAGGAGTCCATGACCGTTGACGCTAGCCGGTGGGCGGTCGGCCCGCGGCGGCTACTTCAGTTCGGCCGAGGTGAGCCCGAGCAGCCGGCGGGCGACCACCAGCAGCTGAATCTGCTGGGTGCCCTCGAAGATGTCGAGGATCTTGGAGTCCCGGGCCCACTTCTCCAGCAGCGTCTGCTCGGAATATCCTGTGGTGCCTGCCATTTCAACCGCCTTGAGGGTGATGTCGCTGGCCACCCGGGCGGCCTTCGCCTTGCCCATCGAGGCTTCCTTGGAGTTGGGGATCGCATTGTCGGCCTGCCACGCCGAGCGCAGGGTCAGCAGGTAGGCCGACTCCCAGTCCGCCTCCATCCGCAGGAACTCCGCGGCGGCCGCACTCTGGGCGTGTGCCGGTTTGTCGTAGCTGATCTGCACGCCGGCCTCGGTGAGGATCCGGCGCAGTTCCTCCAGGGCGGCGCGCGCGACCCCGATGGCCATCGCCGCCACGATCGGGCGGGTGTTGTCGAAGGTCTCCATCACGCCCGCGAAGCCCTTCTCGACCTCGATGTCGGGACTTCCGAGCAGGTTCTCCTTGGGGACGCGCACGTTGTCGAAGCGGATCGCGGCGGTGTCGGAGGCCTTGATGCCCAGCTTGTGCTCGAGTCGTTCGACGGTGACGCCGGGATGCTCGCGGGGCACGACGAAGGACTTGATGGCCGCCCGGCCCTTTGAGCGGTCCAGCGTCGCCCACACGACGATGTGGGTGGCGCGCGCGCCGGCGGTGACGTAGATCTTTTCGCCGTTGATCACGTAGTCCTCGCCGTCGAGGACCGCGGTGGTGGACACCGCCGCCGAGTCCGAGCCGAAGGACGGTTCGGTGATCGCCATCGCCGCCCACACGCCGGAGCCCAGCCGGGCCAGTTGCTCGTCGGTGGCGACGCCGGAGATGGCGGCGTTGCCGAGGCCCTGCCGCGGCACCGAAAGCAGCAGGGCGATGTCACCCCAGGCGATCTCGCACGCGTTGAGCAGCGCGGACATGTTGGCGCCGTTGATGTTTCCCTTCGGCCCGTCCTCGGCGTCGCGGAAGGCATCGGTGCCGGCGAAGGAGATGGTCTTGGCGGCGGTCATGCCCTCGAACAGGGTGGCGACGGTGTCGAGTTCGACGGGGTAGGCGTGTTCGTTCAGGTCGTACTTGCGGGAGATCGGCCGCAGGATCTGCGCGGCGCCTTTGTGCGCCATGCCGATGACGGCTTCAAGCTTGCGGGGGAGTTCGAGATTGATCGCCATTTACAGAACCACCACTCCCTCGGCGACGCCGATAGCTCGAAGGTCCCGGTACCAGCGCTCCACCGGATGTTCCTTGGTGTACCCGTGGCCGCCGAGCAGCTGCACGCCGTCCAGGCCGATGCGCATTCCCTTGTCGGCGGCCAGCTTTCGGGCCAGGGCGGCTTCCCTGGCGAAGGGCAGCCCCTGGTCGGCGCGGGCGGCCCCGCGCCAGGTGACCAGCCGCAGGCCGTCGAGTTCGATCGCGATGTCGGCGCACATGAACGCCACCGCCTGGCGGCGCGCGATCGGTTCCCCGAAGGCCTCGCGCTCCTTGACGTAGGGCACGACGTAGTCGAGCACCGCGTGGCAGGTGCCGACGGCCAGCGCGGCCCAGCCCAGCCGGGACAGCGCCACCGCGTCGGAGTAGTCGGCGTCGGCGGCCCCGTCCTCGCCGAGGCGGGCCGAGAGCGGCACCGACACCTTCTCCAGGCTCACCTGTCCGAGCGCGGCGGCGCGCAGACCCATGCTGCGGTCGGCGGCGACGGTGACTCCCGCGGTGTCGGACTCGACGACGAACAGCGCGGGCTTGCCGTTGAGTTGCGCTGCGACGACGAACAATTCGGCGTCGGCGGCGGCGGGCACCAGGGACTTGACGCCGTCGAGCCGGTAGCCGCTCGGGGTGCGCACCGCGGTGGTTTTGAGCGCGGTCGGGTCGAACAGCGGGTGCGGTTCGGTGATCGCGACGCAGCCCTGCGGCGCACGGTCGCCGGCGAACTCGGCGAGGTAGGTCGCCTGCTGGTCGGCGCTGCCCCACAGGGTCAGCGCGGAGGCCACCCCGGCGGGGGCGAGTATCGGCAGTGCCAGGCCCATGTCGCCGTAGCCGAGCGCCTCGGTCACCAGTGCGTTGGTGACGGTGGTGCGGTTCTCGGCGATCCCGTCGAACTCCTCGGGCACCTTGATCGCGGTGATCCCCAACTCGGCGGCCTTGGCGAGCAGGCCGGCGGGCGTGGCGGCGGCGTCGTCGGCCTCGCGGGCCGAGGGGCGCAGGAACTCCTCGGCGAACTCGCTGACCGTCTCGACGATCATCCGCTGGTCGTCGTCGGGGGTGAGGTCGAAGTACCCGGCGCCGCCGGGGGGTCCCGCACCGGCCAGCCGGGTGGGCGGCTTGCCCAGTCCCTGGATCCTGGTGAACTGCCGGGTGGAGGCGCCGATGGCGGCGAAGCCGTGTCGGACCCCGGATTTCAGCGCCCGGTTGAGGGGGTCGCGCAGGCCGCGGCGGTCGAGGAACTCGCGACCGAGCAGGGGGGTGAGCAGGCCCATCCCGACGTCGAGCACGGAGCGTTTGGGGCGATGCTCGCCGACCGCGCTCTCGCGGGAGCGACTGCTGGGCGTGCGCGCGGGACCGGCCATGGGAACAGCGTATCTTACTCTGGAGTAAGGTAGCGTTTTAGCCGCTCAGGTGGGCCAGGACGGCGCCGTGGAGCAGGCCGTTGGTGGCGATCGCGCTGCCGCCGTGCGGCCCCGGGGAGCCGTCGAGGTCGGTGAACGCCCCGCCGGCCTCGCGCACCAGAATGTCCAGTGCGGCGAGGTCCCAGAGCTTGACCTCCGGTTCGGTCGCGATGTCCACCGCCCCCTCGGCCACCAGGCAGTAGGAGAAGAAGTCGCCGTAGGCCCGCACCCGCCACACGGCGTCGGTCAGGGCCAGGAACGCCTCGCGCCGGCCCCGCTCGGCCCAGCCCGACAGTTCGGAGAACGACAGGCTGGCCGAGTCCAGGTCGGCGACCCCGGACACCGCCAGCGATCTGGGGGGACTCGCGCCGACGGCGACGTGGGCCCCCAGGCCGCGGGCCGCCCACCAGCGCCGGTTCAGCGCGGGCGCGCTGACCACCCCGACGACGGGCGCGCCGTCGTCCAACAGCGCGATCAGACTCGCCCACACCGGGACGCCGCGCACGAAGTTCTTGGTGCCGTCGATCGGGTCGATCGCCCACTGGCGCCCGCGCAGCACCGGCGTCCCGCCCTGCTCCTCGCCGAGGACCGCGTCGTCGGGCCGCGTGGCGGCCAAGACGTCGCGCAGCTGCGCCTCGACCGCCTCGTCGGCGTCGGTCACCGGGGTCAGGTCGGGCTTCTGCTTGATCCGCAGGTCCAGCGCGCCGAATCGGGCAACGGTGATGGCGTCGGCGCGGGCGGCCAGGTCGAGAGCCAGCGCGAGGTCGTCCGCGATGCGCTCGGAAGCCACGCCTGCAGTCCTACCACGGCGCCCCTAGGATGGCGTCATGGTGGCCGCATGATGGAGTTCGCGGCGCTCGTGGTCATCCTCGGTGCGCTGGCGCTGCTGCTGGGGCCGCGGCTGATGCGCCGCGGGCCGCGCGGGGAGATGGCACCCGGCACCCTGCTGGTGACCGGCGTGAGCCCGCGTCCGGACGCCGCGGGTGAGCAGTTCGTCACGATCAGCGGCGTGATCAACGGTCCGACGGTCAACGAGCACGTGGTCTATCAGCGCATGGCGGTCGACACCGCCAACTGGCCGACTATGGGTCAGCTCATCCCGGTGGTGTACGCGCCGAAGAACCCGGACAAGTGGTTCTTCGCCCCGCCGGAGCCGCCCGGCCCCTGATCGCAGGGGCTAGTCGTGGGCGATCCGCAGCAGGTCGGCCACCCGGGCCACCTTGCGCCGGGGCCGGCCGTGCGGCTCGCCCGCCGAGCGCTCGTGGGTGTCGATCAGCTGCCAGTGGTCGTCGCTGACCAGCAGTGGCTGGCGCCCCAGCAGCCAGGTCACCAACTCGCCGGCGTGGTCGGGGCCGACCTCGCGCAGGTCCGCCGCCGCCAGATCGGCCAGCAGGGTGTCGACGGTGTCCTGCGAGTCCTTCTTGTTGGTGCCGATCACTCCCGAGGGGCCCCGCTTGATCCAGCCGGCCACGTAGTCGTTGGTGCGGCCGACGACACGGCCGGACTCGTGCGGGATGGTGCCGCCGGCGTCGTCGAACGGCAACCCGGGGATGGCCACCCCGCGGTAGCCGACCGCGCGCACCACCAGCTGCGCCGGCAGGGTCTCGCGCTCGCCGGTGTCGCGGGCGACCGTCCGGCCGTCCTCGGTGACGAGTTCGTTGCGGCCCAGCACGATCTCCTCGACGCACTCGGCACCCCTGATCTCGATCGGCGAGGCGCAGAAGCGGAAAACGATGCGGCGCAGGCCCTCCCGGGGTTCAGCCCCGGTCGTCTGCTGTGCGTAGCCGCGCAGCACCTTGATGTTGCCGGTGACGATCTTGCCCGCGGCGGCGACGTCCTCGTCGGTGATCCCGGCGAAGTCGTCGGGGTCGACGACGACTTCGACGCCGTCGAGCTCACCCAGTTCGCGGAGTTCGAGGGTGGTGAACGCCGCCTGCAGCGGGCCGCGGCGGCCGACGATGACCACTTCGGCGACGCCACGCTCGTGCAGCGACTCCAGCGCGTGGTCGGCGATGTCGGTGGCCCCCAGCACCTCGGGATCGGTGACCAGGATGCGGGCGACGTCGATGGCCACATTGCCGTTGCCGATGACGACCGCACGTCCGGTGGAGATGTCGGGTTCCATGTCGACGAAGTGCGGGTGGGCGTTGTACCAGCCGACGAAATCCACCGCGGCGATGCTGCCCGGCAACTCCTCGCCGGGGATCCCCAGCGGCCGGTCGGACTGGGTGCCCACGGCGTAGACGACCGCGTCGTAGCGCTGGGCCAACTCGTCAGCGGAGACGTGCTGCCCGACGGTGATGTTGCCGAAGAACCGGAACCGGGGATCTGAGGCGGTCTGCTCGAAGGTCCGACTGACCGACTTGATCTTCGGGTGGTCGGGTGCCACCCCGGAGCGGACCAAACCCCAAGGAGTGGGAAGCATTTCAAGCATGTCGATGCGCACGTCGGGGCCCTCTTGGGAGACCGAGGAGTCAGCGAACTTCAGTAGCGACGCGGCGGCGAAATAGCCCGAGGGCCCCGCGCCGACGATCGCGACGTAGTAAGGACGCATGCTGGCGATGGTAACCGCGACGGTAACCTGAGATCTCGTGGACCTCGACCGCCAGTCCGACATTGACGCCCTGGACGCCACGCTGACCACGGTCGAGCGAGTCCTCGACATCGAGGCCATGCGCACCCGGATCGGCAAGCTGGAGCAGGATGCCGCCGATCCGAAACTGTGGGACGACCAGGCGCGGGCGCAGCGGGTCACCAGCGAGCTCTCGCACGCCCAGGGCGAGTTGCGCCGCGTCGAGGACCTGCGCCGCCGACTCGACGATCTGCCGGTGCTCTACGAGCTGGCCGCCGAGGAGGGCGGTACGGAGGGCGCCTCGGCGCTCGCGGAGGCCGATTCCGAACTGGCGTCGCTGCAGACCGACGTCGAGGCGATGGAGGTCCGGACGCTGCTGTCCGGCGAGTACGACGAGCGTGAGGCGCTGGTCACCATCCGCTCCGGGGCCGGCGGAGTGGATGCCGCGGACTGGGCCGAGATGCTGATGCGGATGTATGTCCGGTGGGCTGAGCAACACGACTATCCCGTCGAGATCTTCGACACCTCCTACGCCGAGGAGGCCGGCATCAAAAGCGCGACCTTCGCGGTGCACGCGCCGTATGCCTACGGCACGCTGTCGGTCGAGCAGGGCACCCACCGGCTGGTGCGGATCAGCCCGTTCGACAACCAGAGTCGCCGGCAGACGTCCTTCGCGGAGGTCGAGGTGCTGCCGGTGGTCGACACCACCGACCACATCGATATTCCCGAGTCCGACGTCCGCGTGGACGTCTACCGCTCCAGCGGGCCGGGAGGGCAGTCGGTCAACACCACCGATTCGGCGGTTCGACTCACCCACATCCCGACCGGTATCGTGGTGACCTGCCAGAACGAGAAGTCGCAGTTGCAGAACAAGGTGTCTGCGATGCGGGTGCTCCAGGCCAAGCTGCTGGAACGCAAGCGCTCCGAGGAGCGCGCCGAACTCGACGCGCTCAAGGGAGACGGCGGCAGCTCCTGGGGCAACCAGATGCGGTCCTACGTTCTGCACCCCTACCAGATGGTCAAGGATCTGCGAACCGACTACGAGGTCGGCAATCCGGCGGCGGTCCTGGACGGGGATATCGACGGATTCCTGGAAGCGGGAATCCGGTGGCGTAACCGACGAGATGACGACTGACTTTGACCACTGAGCTTCTGGCCAATCCCTTCACCCAGCGCTGGGAAGAGTTCTGGCGCGGGGACTACGGCGATTGGATCCTGACCCGTGGGCTGCGGATCACCCTGCTGCTGGTCGGTGGACTGCTGGCGGCCAGGTTCATCAACTGGGCCGCGCACTGGGTGAGCCGCCGCATCGACACCCGCTTTCAGCGCAGCGACGAACTGGTCCGCTCGGAGAGCGCCAAGCATCGCCAGGCCGTCGCGTCGGTGATCTCCTATCTGGCGATCGCCCTGCTGGTTGTCCTGGTGACCGTGCAGATCACTGCCACCCTGGCCATCCCGGTCGGCTCCCTGGTGGCGCCGGCGGCGGTGCTCGGCGCGGCGCTGGGGTTCGGCGCCCAGCGTCTGGTGCAGGACCTGCTGAGCGGCTTTTTCATCATCACCGAGAAGCAGTACGGCATCGGCGATCTGATCGAGGTCACCATGGGAACCAGTGGTGATGCGATGGGTCACGTCGAGGAGGTGACGCTGCGGGTCACCAAGCTGCGCACCGCCGAGGGTGAGCTGTACACCATCGCCAACGGCCAGATCATGAAGACGCTCAACCTGTCCAAGGAGTGGGCGCGGGCGGTGATCGAGATCCCGGTGCCCCCCGGAGCCGATCTGGTGAAGGTCCACGAGGTGCTGCGCGGGGTCTGCGAGGAGGCGACGGAAGACCGCGAGATCGGGTCGCTTCTGCTGGACAAGCCCGAGCTGATGGGGGTGGAGCGCATCGAGGTCGACACGGTCAACCTGAGGATGGTGGCCAAGACGCTGCCCGGAAAGCAGTTCGAGGTGAACCGCCGGCTGCGCCTGCTGGTGGTGGCGGCGCTGAACCGGGCCGGCTTCGTGACCGCGGTGACGACCCCGGAGGGAACGACGCTGCAGACCCAGGAACCGGTGGGCTGATGCGCCTCGAACACGACACCGCCGGTCGCGGATGGCCGGGTTATCTGCTGGGCGGTCGCATCCGGACGTCGACGGTCGCGCTGCTCATCGTGTTCGCCGGCGTGTGGTGGGTCTATGAGACCTACGAACCCCCGCCCGCCCCTCCCGAACAGATCCCGGCCACCGACGTGGTGCCGCCGGGCTTCGTGCCCGACCCGGCCTACACCTGGGTGCCCCGCACCGACGTGCGCACGACGACGCCGACCACCAGTCCGACGACGGCACCGGAGACCCCGGACAAGACGGCCGAGGCCACCACCGAGGAGTCGTTGGGTGCGCCGCCCACCGGGGGCTCCCCGACGGCCACCCCGACCCCCTCCGGGCCGCCGTCTGCGGCGCCGGTGACTCCGACCAGGACATCCGCACCGGTCTCGCCGGCGCCGGAGCCGGTGCGGGCACCCGGCTAGACTCCCCTGTCGTGATGATCACCGTCGACCACGTCACCAAGCAATACAAGTCCGCGGCGCGGCCGGCGCTCGACAACGTCAGCGTCAAGATCGACAAGGGCGAGTTCGTCTTCCTGATCGGGCCGTCGGGTTCGGGGAAGTCCACCTTCATGCGCCTGCTGCTCGCCGAGGAGACCCCCAACTCCGGTGAGGTCCAGATCTCGAAGTTCCACGTCAACAAGCTGCCGGGCCGCCAGATCCCCAAGCTGCGCCAGGTCGTCGGGTGCGTCTTCCAGGATTTCCGGCTGCTGCAGCAGAAGACGGTTTTCGAGAACGTGGCCTTCGCGCTGGAGGTGATCGGCAAGAAACCCGACACCATCAAGGACGTGGTGCCCGAGGTTCTGGACATGGTCGGGTTGTCGGGCAAGACCAACCGGCTGCCCGCCGAACTGTCCGGAGGCGAGCAGCAGCGGGTGGCGATCGCCCGCGCCTTCGTCAACCGGCCGCTGGTGCTGCTGGCCGACGAGCCGACCGGCAACCTCGATCCGGAGACCAGCCAGGACATCGTGGACCTGCTGGACCGGATCAACCGCACCGGCACCACCGTGCTGATGGCCACCCACGACCACCACGTCGTCGATTCGATGCGCCAGCGGGTCGTCGAGTTGTCACTGGGCCGGCTGGTTCGCGACGAGCAGCGCGGCGTCTACGGGATGGACCGCTAAATGCGTTTCGGGTTCCTCGTCAACGAGGTCGTCACCGGTCTGCGCCGCAACGTCACCATGACGATCGCGATGATCCTGACCACGGCCATCTCGATCGGGCTGTTCGGCGGCGGCCTGCTGGTGATCCAGCTGGCCAACCAGTCCCGCAGCATCTACCTCGACCGGGTGGAAAGCCAGGTCTTCCTCAACAACGACATCTCGGCCACCGACCTCACCTGCGACGGAGAGCCGTGCAAGGCGCTTCGGGCGACGATCGAGTCGCGCGACGACGTCAAGAGCGTGCGCTTCCTCAACCGCGACGACGCCTACAACGACGCGGTGACGAAATTCCCGGAGTACAAGGACGTCGCCAGCAAGGACGCCTTCCCGGCCTCGTTCATCGTCAAACTCGACAACCCCGAACGGCACCAGGACTTCGACTCCGCGATGCAGGGCCAGCCCGGTGTGCTCAACGTGCTCAACCAGAAGGATCTGATCGACCGGCTCTTCGCGATCCTGGACGGTCTGTCCCGGGCGGCGTTCGCGATCGCGATCGTGCAGGCGATCAGCGCGATCCTGTTGATCGCCAACATGGTTCAGGTCGCGGCCTACACCAGGCGCACCGAGATCGGCATCATGCGGATGGTGGGTGCGACCCGGTGGTACACCCAGCTGCCGTTCCTGCTAGAAGCGGTGCTGGCGGCGACGATCGGTGTCGTGCTCGCGATCCTCGGCTTGATCGTGGTGCGCGCGCTGTTCCTGGAGAACGCCCTGCGCCAGTTCTATCAGGCGGGCCTGATAGCCCGGATCGACTATGCCGACATCCTTTATATCGCGCCGATCATGTTCGCCGTCGGTGTCACGATGGCGGCGATCACCGCCTACGTCACGCTGCGGCTGTATGTGCGGAAGTAGCCGTGTCCAAGAAGGCGGCGTCGCGGAAGTCGTCTGACGGCGGGAAGAACGGCGGTCGCAAGGTCATCGCGACCAACCGCAAGGCGCGGCACAACTTCGCCATCGAGGAGGTCTTCGAAGCCGGCGTGGTGCTCACCGGTACCGAGGTGAAAAGCCTGCGCGAGGGACAGGCGTCGATGGCCGAGTCCTTCGCCACCATCGATGACGGCGAGGTCTGGCTGCGCAATCTGCACATCCCCGAGTACCACCACGGCTCGTGGACCAATCACGAGCCGCGGCGCAACCGCAAACTGCTGTTGCACCGGCGTCAGATCGACACCCTGGTCGGCAAGATCCGCGACGGCAATCTCACCCTGGTGCCGCTGTCGCTGTACTTCGCCGACGGCAAGGTCAAGGTGGAACTGGCGTTGGCCCGGGGCAAGCAGGCCCGCGACAAACGCCAGGACCTGGCCCGCCGGGACGCCCAGCGCGAGGTCATCCGCGCACTGGGCCGCCGCGCCAAGGGCAAGACCTGACGAGGTCCACTAGCATCGTTTCGATGGCCGCTGCTGATCGTCCCCGGACCCTCCTGGACAAGAACGAGGTGCTCGGAGGATTATTCGCGTCCTGGGACTCCCTGGACGCGCTGCTGTCCGGACTCTCCGATGACGACTGGCGACGTCCCACCTCGCTTCCCGGCTGGACCGTGCACGACGTCGTCGCCCATATCGTCGGCGCCGAGATGATGCTGTCCGGTGTGCCGACGCCGGAGTCCGGCGCCACCGTCGCCGAGCGCGATCACGTCCGCAACGAGATCGGAGCGCTCAACGAGCGCTGGATCGAGCATCTTCGCGACGAGTCCCCGGCGCAGCTGCTGGCGACGTTTCGTGAAGTCATCGCGGGGCGGCGGGCGGCGCTGTCGGCGATGGATGCCCGGGAGTGGGATGCGGTCGGATTCACCCCCGCCGGCCCGGACAGCTACGGCCGGTTCATGCGGGTGCGGGTGTTCGACTGCTGGATGCACGAGCACGACATCCGCGAGGCGGTCGCCCGGCCGGCCTCGGATTCCGGGTTGTCCGGGGCTGACACCGTGCTCGCCCTCGACGAGATGAACTCGAGCATGGGTTTCGTGGTGGGCAAGAAGGGGCAGGCGCCGGAGGGTTCGCGGGTGCTGCTGAAGCTCACCGGTCCGGCGGCGCGGGAGATCCGGGTCGCGGTCGACGGCCGTGCGGCGGTGGTCGAGGACTTCGGCGGTGCGGAGCCGACGGTCACCATCGCCGTGGATGGCCTGCAGTTCAGCCGGCTGGGCGGGGGCCGCCCCCTGCTGGCCGACCGGCCGCAGGGCATCGACTACGGCGGGGACGCGGAGGTCGGCAGGCGGATCGTGGAGAACCTCGCCTACGTGATCTGACCCCCCGCGACGGTGCGGTTTCGTACGGGGACACGCCGTGCGGGCGTCGTAATCCGCACCGTCGAGGGGCTTTTCCGCAGGCCCGGAATGATCGGGTATCGGTCTGTCGTTGTACCCGCGTACCATGAGGTCAGCGGCCGAAGCCATCGGCTGTGATGCGAGGGGCTGAAAGGTTTCGACTTCGCGCATCGAATCAAGGGAAGCGTGCCGGTGCAGGCAAGAGACCACCGTAAGCGTCGATGCAACCAATTAAGCGCCGATTCCAATCAGCGCGACTACGCCCTCGCTGCCTAAGCGACGGTGAGTCTGTCAGACCGGGAAGGCCCTCGGCCCGGACCCTGGCATCAGCTAGAGGGATCCACCGGTTAGTTCGGTCGCGGGACTGATCGGGACACTCACAGCGACTGGGATCGTCATCCCCGGCTTGTTCGCGTGACCGGGAGATCCGAGTAGAGGCACAGCGAACTGCGCACGGAGAAGCCTCGAGGGAATGCCGTAGGACCCGGGTTCGATTCCCGGCAGCTCCACCGCAAACAGGTCAGGCCGACGGGCCTGGCCTGTTTCATTTGCCGGCAACCTACACTGGGCGAAACTGAACCGTGGTCCTGAACCGAGGGTCTGCGCCAGGCGAAGCGTTGAGGAGGGGACCCGATGGGCTCATCAGGCGCTTCGGACCGGCTCAAAGCTTCCCTGCACCTGGGTCGGGTGAGCGCCGCGGCGGTCGCCCTGGGCCTGGGTGCCGCGGTCGCGTCGCTGCCGGGGGTGGCATTTGCCGACACCGCCGGTCCCGGCGCCCAATCCGGGTCGAATTCCACCTCGGGGCCCGCATCGGGTGCCGCGCAGGACGCGAAGCCGCGGGAGAGGTCTACCCGCTCGGGTAGGCCGGGCCGGACCCGAGCAGCCGCGGCGGATGCCGTGGACGCCGCGGACGCAGTAGGCGGACCCCCGCCGTCGGCGGCGCGGGTGGCTGCCGCCGGGGCATCGCGCACCGGCGCACAGCCGCGCGGCGGTGGACGGGGCACTCCGGCGCTGGCACCGTTGGCGTGGGCCGAGTTGGGGTTCGTGCGCCGTGAAGTCGGCACGTCGATAGACCCCCCGACGCCACCGGTGCGGGTGCGACCGGTCGCAGCGCCGACGGTCCCGACGGTGCCGACGGTGCCGACCATCGTGACGTCGGCGATCGTGGCGACGCCGTTCGGCGACTTCTGGCTGTTCGGCGACGGCACGGCCGAGCATCCCAACGGCGGCATCCTCATCGGTAACGGCTATTCGTGGACGGCCACCACATGCACCGGGACTGCCGCGTGCACCGGCGGCAACGGCGGGCTGATCGGTAACGGCGGCAACGGCTGGAACGGCGGCAACGGCGGCTCGGCGGGCTGGTTCGGGTACGGCGGCAACGGCGGTGACGGCGTGGCCGCGGCCGACGGCGGCGCCGGCGGTGACGGCGGTTCGGGCGGTCTGATCAGCGGCGATGGCGGCAACGGCGGCATCGGCGGGGCAGCGACCGGCGCCGGCGGAAATGGCGGCGGCGGGGGTAACGGCGGCAGCACCGGATTTCTGTCGATCCTCGGAAACGGCGGATCGGGCGGTGGCGGAGGGCTCGGGCTGGCCGGTATCCGGGGTGCCGACGGCTTGACTGCGGGCCAATCCGGCACCAGCGGCGGAGTCGGTGGCAACGGCGGAACCGGTGGTCGGGGCGGTGCGGGCAGCTGGGTCGTCGGCACCGGCGGCTCAGGTGGTGCCGGCGGGTCGGCCGCAGCAGGCGGCGCCGGCGGCAACGGTGCCCGTGGCCGCGACGCGGTCATCGCCGGGGGAGCCGGGGAAGCCGGCGGCAGCGCCGGAGACGGCGGTGCCGGCGGGGCCGGCGGGGCCGGGGGTGCCGCCGGGGTCGGCCGGATCCTGTTCCTGTTCGACAATGCCGGCGCCCACGGCATCGGCGGTATCGGCGGTGACGGCGGGGACGCCGGCACCGCGGCCGACGGCGGTGACGGTGTCGGTGGTCTTAACGGCGGCGGGACCGCCCGCAATGGCCAGGACGGCGGCGGCGGCGGCGCCGGTGGTGACGGCGGTGATGGTGGCGCGGGCGGTTCGGGCGGGGCTGGCGGTGACGGGAGCCAGGCGGTGTCGGGTCGTGGGGGTAATGGTTCGGCCGGTGGTGTGGGTGGTGCTGGTGCCGGTGGCGGTAATGGGTTTGATGCCTCGGGGTTGATTGATGGCAGCCGTGGGGGTTCGGGGGGTTCTGGTGGTGCCGGGAGCCAGGCGGTGTCGGGTCGTGGGGGTAATGG
>NZ_JBJTCF010000057.1:0-6770 GCF_046091765.1 Mycobacterium sp. | reverse complement strand
CGCCCCGACTCCCCCGCCGGCCGCACCGGCCCCGCCGTCTCCGGCTCCCGCGCCGCCGCCACCCTCGGCGGCACCGGCTCAGGCACCGGCACCGGCACCGGCGAGGCCTCCCGCGGCCGCCGCCAACGGCGGGCCCTATGTGACACCACTGGTCCGAAAACTGGCCGCCGACAACGGAATCGACCTTTCCACGGTCACCGGCACCGGAGTCGGAGGCCGTATCCGCAAGCAAGACGTCCTGGCCGCTGCGCAGCAGAAAGCGGCCCCGGCAGGCCCGGCAGGCGGCTCCGCACCACCGGCCGCCGCCGCGGCCGCGGCACCCTCGCCGCTGGCGCACCTGCGGGGAACCACCCAGAAGGCCAACCGGATCAGGAAACTCACCGCCCGCAAGACGCGCGAGTCGCTGCAGCAGAGCGCCCAACTCACCCAGACCCACGAGGTCGACATGACCAAGATCGTGGCGCTGCGGGCCCGGGCCAAGCGGGAGTTCGCCGAGCGGGAAGGCGTCAACCTGACCTACCTGCCTTTCATCGCCCGGGCGGTGATCGACGCGCTCAAGGCACACCCCAACGTCAACGCCAGCTTCGACGAGGACGCCGGCGAGATCACCTACTACGACGCCGAGCACCTCGGCTTCGCGGTCGACACCGAACAGGGCCTGCTCTCCCCGGTGATCCACAACGCCGGTGACCTCTCGCTGGCCGGGCTGGCGCGCGCGATCAACGACATCGCCGCCCGGGCGCGCTCGGGCGATCTCAAACCCGACGAGCTCGCCGGCGGCACCTTCACCATCACCAACATCGGCAGCCAGGGCGCCTTGTTCGACACCCCGATCCTGGTCCCGCCGCAGGCGGCCATGCTCGGCACCGGGGCGATCGTCAAGCGCCCGCGGGTGATCATCGACGCGTCGGGCAACGAATCCATCGGCGTGCGTTCGGTGTGCTACCTGCCGCTGACCTACGATCACCGGCTCATCGACGGCGCCGACGCCGGGCGTTTCCTGACCACCGTCAGGCGGCGCCTGGAAGAGGGGGCCTTCGAGGCTGAGCTCGGACTCTGAGGTGGCCCGGCACATCACCGTCGCGATCGCCGGGTCCTCGGGCCTGATCGGTACCGCCCTGGTCGATGCGCTGCGCGCAGCCGATCACCGGGTCGTGCGAATCGTCCGCCGGGATCCGCGAAATCCCGACGAGCTGGGTTGGGAGCCCGATCGCGCGGAGTTCGACCCCGCCGGTCTGACCGATGTCGACGCCGTGGTGAACCTCTGCGGGGCCGGAGTCGCCGACAAACGCTGGTCAGGCGCGGTCAAACAGGTCCTGCGCGACAGCCGCATCGAGCCCACCGAGGTGATCACCGCCGCGGTCGTCGAAGCCGGGGTCCCGGTGTTGGTCAACGCCAGCGCGGTCGGGTACTACGGGAACACCAAAGCGCGGATCGTCGACGAGTCCGCCCCGCCGGGTTCGGGCTTTCTGGCCCGGTTGTGTGCGGACTGGGAGGCGGCGACCCTCCCGGCCCAAGACGCCGGCGTGCGGGTGGTGCTGGCCCGGATCGGGCTGGTGCTCGCACCGGGCGGCGGACTGCTTTCCCGGCTGCGCCCGCTGTTCGGCCTCGGCCTGGGCGGGCGGCTGGCCGGAGGCCACCAATACATGCCGTGGATCAGCCTCGACGACGTGGTACGCGCCCTGATCTTCGCCATCGACGACCCCGACGTGTTCGGCCCGGTGAACCTCACCGGCCCGGCCCCGGTGACCAACGCCGAGTTCACCGCCGCACTCGGCCGCGCGCTGAGCCGGCCGACCCTGGCCACCGTGCCGGGATTCGCGCTGCGCGCCCTGGTCGGGGAGTTCGCCGACGAGGGCCTGCTGGCCGGCCAGCGTGCGATTCCCGCCGTCTTGGAGCGGAGCGGTTTCGAGTTTCACCACCACACCGTCGGGCAGGCCCTCGCCTACGCCACGGCCGCCGCCCGGGGTTAGGAGTACCGTCGGCGAGGTGGCGCGCTCCATCCGGTCGAGTTCGGCGCAGGTCAAGGTCACAAACCTGGGCAGCGTCGAGTATCTGACCGCCTGGCAGGTGCAGCGCGACCTCGCCGACTCCCGCGCGGCCGGCGGTGCCGACACGGTGCTGCTGCTCGAACACCCCCCGGTCTACACCGCGGGCAAGCGGACCGAAGCGCACGAACGCAAGGCCGCTGACACCGCCGGCATTCCGGTCGTCAGCACCGACCGGGGCGGCAAACTGACCTGGCACGGCCCCGGGCAGCTGGTGGGGTATCCGGTGATCGGCCTCGCCGAGCCGCTCGATGTCGTCAATTACGTGCGCCGCCTGGAACAGTCGCTGATCGCGGTGTGCGCAGACCTGGGCCTCGAGGCGATCCGGGTCGACGACCGTTCTGGCGTCTGGCTGGCGGGCGACAGCCGTCCGGTCCGCAAGGTGGCCGCGATCGGCGTCCGTGTCGCCCGCGGCATCACCCTGCACGGTTTCGCCCTCAACTGCGACTGTGACCTGGCGGCCTTCGCCCGGATCGTGCCGTGCGGCATCTCCGATGCGGGCGTGACGTCACTGAGCGCCGAACTGGGCCGGCGGGTCGGCGTCGAGGACGTCCGGGGCCGCGTCGGCGAGGCGGTCTGCGAAGCGCTGGACGGTCTTCTCCCGCTGCCCGTTCCCGTAGCATCGCAACCGTGACCGGCGCTGGCGATCCCGACGGCCGCAAACTGCTGCGGCTGGAGGTCCGCAACGCCGAGACCCCGATCGAACGCAAGCCGCCGTGGATCAAGACCCGGGCGCGGATGGGTCCGGAATACACCGCGCTGAAGGCACTGGTCCGCCGCGAGGGGCTGCACACGGTCTGCGAGGAAGCGGGCTGCCCGAACATCTTCGAGTGCTGGGAGGATCGCGAGGCAACCTTCCTGATCGGCGGCGAGCAGTGCACGCGGCGCTGCGACTTCTGCCAGATCGACACCGGCAAGCCCGCCGCGCTCGACCGCGACGAGCCGCGCCGCGTCGCCCAGAGCGTCGCGGCGATGGGACTGCGCTACTCGACGGTGACCGGGGTCGCCCGAGACGATCTGCCCGACGGGGGCGCCTGGCTCTACGCCGAAACGGTGCGGGCCATCAAGCAGGCCAACCCGTCCACCGGCGTGGAGTTGCTCATCCCCGACTTCAACGGCGACCCCGCACTGCTGCGCGAGGTCTTCGAATCGCGGCCCGAGGTCTTGGCGCACAACCTGGAGACCGTGCCCAGAATCTTCAAGCGGATCCGGCCCGCTTTCCGCTATCAGCGCAGTCTCGATGTGCTTTGTGCGGCAAGGGATTTCGGCCTGGTGACCAAGAGCAACCTCATCCTGGGCCTGGGTGAGTCCCCCGAAGAGGTCCGTGGCGCGCTGCGCGAACTGCGCGCTGCCGGCTGCGACATCGTGACCATCACGCAGTATCTGCGCCCGACACCGCGCCACCACCCGGTGGTGCGCTGGGTGAAGCCCGCCGAGTTCAGCGAGCACGCCGCCTACGCCGAAACCCTCGGATTCGCCGGCGTGCTTGCCGGTCCGCTGGTGCGCTCCTCCTACCGGGCCGGTCGCCTCTATCAGCAGGCTGCCGGGGCACTGGGGCCGTCCGCGCCGCACTCCGCTCCGTATCCTGGATAGCTATGGCGAAATCCCGCAACCCCGCTGAGATCAAGGCCGCGAAGGCCGAAGCCAAGGCCAACCGCAAGGCCGCCGGCCGTAAACGCCGCGCCCAGCTGTGGCAGGCGTTCAGGATGCAGCGCAAGGAGGACCGGCGACTGCTGCCCTACATGATCGGGGCGTTCGTGGTGATCGTCGCCGCGTCGGTGACCCTGGGCATGATGTCGGGCGGGTTCACCCGATACCTGATGATCGTGATGGGCGTGATCCTCGGCGCGCTGGTCGCCTTCATCATCTTCGGGCGCCGCGCCCAGAAGTCGGTCTACCGCAAGGCCGAGGGGCAGACCGGGGCGGCGGCCTGGGTCCTGGAGAACCTGCGCGGCCGGTGGCGAGTCACACCGGGTGTCGCGGCCACCGGCCACTTCGACGCCGTGCATCGGGTGATCGGCCGCCCGGGGGTGATCTTCGTCGCCGAAGGCTCTCCGGCCAGGGTCAAGACACTGCTGGCCCAGGAGAAGAAGCGCACCGCGCGGCTCATCGGCGAAGTCCCGATCTATGACGTGGTGATCGGCAACGAGGAAGACCAGATCCCCCTGGGCAAGCTCGAGCGCCATCTCAACCGGCTGCCGGCCAACATCACCACCAAGCAGATGGATGTGCTGGAGTCCAAGCTGGCCGCGCTGGGCAGCCGGATCGGCCCGGCGGCGATGCCCAAGGGACCGCTTCCCGCCCAGGCCAAGCTACGCGGCGTGCAGCGCACCGTGCGGCGCCGCTGACCGCCTCCTCAGCGGCGCACGACCGCCGTCGCGGTCAGCTGGTCCTGCAGACCGCGCAGGTCGGCATCGACGAACAGCGGCGGAAGCACCAGCGCGATCAGCAGTCCGCGCAGCAGCGCGCGGCCGGTACCCACATGGATCCTGTTGTCCACTGAGATCACCCGCAGTCCCAGCAGGTACTGCCCCGGTGTGAAACCGAACAGCCGCACCGAAAACACGCCCACGGCGAACCAGATCGCCAGTACCGCCGTCCCCAGGGTGGCGGTGCTCAGCAGTCCCATGCTCAGGCCCAGCGCCGCCAGCCCGTAGCCGAGCAGCCAGTCGACGGCGATCGCCGCCACCCGCCGACCCATCCGCGCCAGCGACCCCGGGCCCTGCTGGGGCAGGCCCAGGCGCTCGCCGGGATACCCGTCGCCGGAGCCCAGGGATTCCGGACCCGACAGCCAGGAGCCGATTTCACCTGCCATGTCCCCAGGATAGAGGTCCGGGCACGCGTAACGTCCGCGCAACATCAGGTTGACGGTCGTGCAACATCGGCTCCCTACCGTCAGCCCGGACCAGCAACGACCGGCCTAGGGACCAAGGAGTGAATTCGGTGGCAGAAAAGCAAGCCGACGACATCATCAAGCTGATCAAAGACGAGAAGGTCGAATACGTCGACATTCGCTTCTGCGACCTGCCCGGTGTGGTCCAGCACTTCTCGATCCCGGCCTCCGCCTTCGACGAGAGCGTGTTCGAGGACGGCCTGGCTTTCGACGGCTCCTCGGTCCGCGGATTCCAGTCCATTCACGAGTCCGACATGATGCTGCTGCCCGACCCGGCGACCGCCCGCATCGATCCGTTCCGGGCGGCCAAGACGCTGAACCTCAACTTCTTCGTCCACGACCCGTTCACCCGTGAGCCCTACTCGCGCGATCCACGCAACATCGCCCGCAAGGCGGAGAACTACCTGGCCTCCACCGGCATCGCCGACACCGCCTATTTCGGCGCCGAGGCCGAGTTCTACATCTTCGACTCGGTGGCATTCGAGTCGAACATGAACGGCACCTTCTATGAGGTCGACTCCGAATCAGGCTGGTGGAACAGCGGCGAGCCGTTCGAGGCCGACGGCAGCGCCAACCGGGGCTACAAGGTGCGCCCGAAGGGCGGCTACTTCCCGGTCGCGCCCTACGACCACTACGTGGACCTGCGCGACGCGATGGCCACCAACCTGATCAATTCCGGCTTCACCCTCGAGCGCGGTCACCACGAGGTGGGCACCGCCGGGCAGGCCGAGATCAACTACAAGTTCAACACCATGCTGCACGCGGCTGATGACGTGCTCTTGTTCAAGTACATCATCAAGAACACCGCATGGCAGAACGGCAAGACCGTCACCTTCATGCCCAAACCACTGTTCGGCGACAACGGTTCCGGCATGCACGTGCACCAGTCGCTGTGGAAGGACGGCAAGCCGCTATTCCACGACGAGTCCGGTTACGCCGGCCTGTCCGACACCGCGCGGCACTACATCGGGGGCATCCTGCACCACGCTCCGTCGCTACTGGCCTTCACCAACCCGACCACGAACTCCTACAAGCGACTGGTTCCCGGTTACGAGGCACCGATCAACCTGGTCTACAGCCAGCGCAACCGCTCGGCCTGCGTACGCATTCCGATCACCGGCAACAACCCCAAGGCCAAACGCCTGGAGTTCCGCTGCCCGGACAGCTCGGGCAACCCGTACCTGGCTTTCGCTGCAATGCTGATGGCCGGGATCGACGGCATCAAGAAGAAGATCGAGCCGCAGGCGCCGGTGGACAAGGACCTCTACGAGCTTCCGCCGGACGAGGCCGCCAACATCCCGCAGGCCCCCACGTCTCTAGCGGCGGTGATCGACCGGCTGGAGTCCGACCACGACTACCTCACCGAGGGCGGCGTGTTCACCTCGGATCTGATCGAGACCTGGATCTCCTTCAAGCGAGACAACGAGATCCTGCCGGTGCAGATCCGTCCGCATCCCTACGAGTTCGCGCTGTATTACGACGTCTAGGGGACATCTAGGGGACATCTAGGGGACGTCTCGGGGACGCGTAGGTTCTTGCGCGGTCAGTCCGCCGCCAAACCCAGATGCACCAGCGGGTGGCCGGGGCGCTGAAGTTTCTGTGCCTTGTTCACCGCCGAGTTGGTCAGGGACGGGGCGGATGCGGCCGGCGTCTTGACCCCGCGGTCGGACTTGGCCGGCGCGGGCTTGCTGTCCTGGGTGACCGATTGGCCTGAGTCGGCGTAGGCGACCGCGGTCAGCCCTAGCGAGCCGCCTCCGGCCACACCCAGAGCGATCAGGGCGCCTGCGACCAGGCGTGCCATACGGCGCGTGCCGGCCACGGGGTTCTGG
>NZ_JBJTCF010000056.1:0-51152 GCF_046091765.1 Mycobacterium sp. | reverse complement strand
GGGGGAACCGGGCCGGCCGGGGCGGGCCGGGGGGGGGGGTTGGGGGGGGTCCGTGAGCGGGTGTCGGGGTGGGCTGGAGCGGTCCGGCGGGAGGCCGGTCCTTCGGCTGTCGAAACACTACACCTAGTGGGTGACACCACGAGCCGCTACCAGATATTCCGAATAACAATAGTGAAACTCCCTGGTCGTAAGCCTGCCGGCGGCCCTTTTCCCGGCGTGTCGCGCGTCACAGCGCGCGTCGCCGCTAACCGCGCCGCAGCGCCCGGGTGAACAGCACGTTGACCCGCGTCATCACCCAGCTGTAGGGCAGCCAGGCGTGGCGCTTGAACGCGTACAGCGCCCGGATATCGGCGGAGGTGTAGATCAGGAATCGGTTGCGGGCGACGCCGGCGAGGATCTTCTCGGCGGCCTTCTCCGGAGTGATGGCATGCCCGCTGAACCGGCGGACCCAGCGCTGCACCCCGGGGTCCTCGCGGTCCACCCCGGCGATCTGGACGGTCTGCACCAGCGGGGTGTCCACCGCGCCCGGCACCACCACCGAGACACCGATGCGGTGGCGGGCCAGGTCGAAGCGCAGCACCTCCGAGAGCCCGCGCAAGCCGAACTTGCTCGCGCTGTAGGCGGCATGCCACGGCAGTGCGACCAGCCCAGCCGCCGAGGACACATTGACCAGGTGTCCACCGCGGCCGGCGGCGACCATCGGCGGGACGAAGGTCTCGATGACGTGGATCGGCCCCATCAGATTCACGTCGACCATCGAGCGCCAGTGCCGGTGGGTGAGCCGGTCGACGGTACCCCAGGCCGACACCCCGGCGATGTTCATCACCACGTCCATCGCGGGGTGGCGGGTGTGCACGTCGGCCGCGAAGCCGGCGACCGCGTCGTAGTCGGCGATATCCAGTGCACGATGCTCGGCGACGTCGGCCCCCAGCGACCGGGCCTCGGCGACGGTTCGCGCCAGACCCTCGGCGTTGACATCGGTCAGATAGAGTTCGGCACCCACGCCGGCCAGTCGCAGCGCCACGGCGCGACCGATGCCACTGGCCGCGCCGGTGACCAGGATCCGCCGACGCCTGAAATCCGAGAAGTCGTGTGCCACTACACCACCAGCCACCGAGCCACCAGCCACCGAGCCACCGAGCCGCCTAGCCGTCGGCCGGTCCGCCCCAAAGGGCATGCAGCCATAGCGTTTCCAGCACCCGCACGGCAGCATCGAGGTCACGCTCGGGTCCGACGAACAACGACTCACCGGACAGCGTCATCGCGGTGGCCGCCGCCAGCATCCGGACCAGTCCGCGGACGTCATCGGTGATCGGGTCGGCGGTGCCGTTGGCGATCTCGGCCTCCACGATCGGCACGATCTGATCGATCACCGAGTCGGTGAATCCGTCGAGGATCTCGCGGATCTCGGCGTCGGTGCCCCGGGCCACATTGCACGCCGAGATCACCGGATCGTTGTGCGCGTACACCGCGGCCGCGCTGCCGATCATCCGCCGGGCGAACTGCTCGGGTGTCTCGCCCGCGCCGCGCGGCGCGAAGTCTCCGGTGAGCTCTTCGAGTTCCTCGGCCACCTCGCCGAGGATGTGCGCCAGCACCGCGTACTTGGAGTCGAAGTAGAAGTAGAAGCCTGAGCGGGCCACCCCCGCACGGTCGCTGATGGTGCTCACCGACAACTCGGCGAAAGGCTTCTCGGTGAGCAGTTCGCGCACCGCCCCCACGATCGCCAGACGCTGCCGGTCGCCACGCCGGCGCGGGCCGGACCCCTGCGGAGCGGTCACCTCCCCACCCTGCACCACGCCACGCCGGAACGGAAACTTGACAGGCGTCAAACCCGGCGGTCAAGATAGGTCGCGATGGCCTTCAGCACGCTTGATTACGTCCGCGACCAAGCCCGCCGCCGACTGACCCCGACGCTCAACACCGTGCCGGGCATGGCCGCCGTCGAGCAGCGGTTACGCACCCGGGACTGGCCGCAGTACGTCTTCGCCGACCCGCCCCCCGGCAGCGGTCTGTCCCCGGTCATGGGCGACTCCGGGCTGCCGGTCCTGGGCCATCTGATCGAGCTGTTCCGCGGCGGCCCGGACTACGTGCTGCAGATGTACCGCAAGTACGGACCGCTGCACTACAGCGTGATGCCCGGCCTCAACGCGGTCGGCGCGCTGGGTCCCGACGCCACCCACGCGGTGTTCGCCACCAAGGCCAAGGACTTCTCCCAGCGAGCCTGGCAGCCGGTCATCGGACCGTTCTTCACCCGAGGTCTGATGATGCTGGACTTCGATGAGCACCGCTACCACCGGCGCATCATGCAGGAGGCCTTCACCCGCAGCAGGCTGTCGGGCTACGTCGGGCACATCGACCGGGTCGCCGCCGACGTGGTGTCCCGGGACTGGCCGGCCGACGAGCCGCGGTTCCTGTTCCACCCGGCCGCCAAGGAATTGACCCTGGACATCGCATCGCTGGTGTTCATGGGACACGACCCGGGCACCGACCGCGAGCAGGTACGCCGGGTCAACCGCGCCTTCAGCACCGCCACCCGTTCCGGCGGCGCGATCATCCGTACCGCCGTGCCCCCGTTCAAGTGGTGGCGCGGGCTGAGGGCACGCGCGGTGCTCGAGGAGTACTTCGCCGCGCGGGTCGCTGAACGCCGACGCGCGGAGGGGGCGGACATGCTGACCGTGCTCTGCCACACCACCGATGAGGACGGCAACGGCTTCACCGACGACGACATCGTCAACCACATGATCTTTCTGATGATGGCCGCGCACGACACGTCGACCTCGACGCTGACCACGATGGCCTACTACCTCGCCGCCAACCCGCTGTGGCAGGACCGCTGCCGTGACGAGAGCGCGCGGCTGGGTGACGGGCAGTTGGACCTCGAGGCGCTGGAGAAACTGGAAACCCTCGACCTGGTGATCAACGAGTCCCTGCGCCTGGTCACCCCGCTGCCGTTCACGGTGCGCCAAGCCGTGCGCGACACCGAGATCCTCGGCCACTACATTCCGGCCGGCACGAATGTCACCCTGTGGCCGGGCATGACCCATCGGCTGGCCGAGTTGTGGACCGATCCGGAGCGCTTCGACCCCGACCGGTTCGCCGAACCGCGCTGCGAGCACAAGCGGCACCGCTTCGCCTTCGCGCCCTTCGGCGGTGGGGCGCACAAGTGCATCGGGATGATCTTCGGCCAACTGGAGATCAAAACCGTCATGCACCGGCTTCTGCGGCACTACCGACTGGAGCTGCCCTACCCGGGTTATCAGCCGCGCTATGACCACGCCGGAATGCCGGTGCCGATCGACGGCATGCCGATCACGCTGCGGCCGATCCGGTAGTCGGCGTCAGGCCAGCGAGAGGAACAACTTCTCCAGCTCAGCCTCGGTCATCGGGGCTTTGCCGCTGGCGGCGTCGCCGAGCACGCACTCCCGCAGACCGGTGGCCACGATCTTGAACCCGGCCCGGTCCAGCGCACGCGAGACCGCGGCGAGCTGGGTGACGACGTCCTTGCAGTCCCGGCCCTGCTCGATCATCGAGATCACACCGGCCAACTGGCCCTGCGCTCGGCGCAGACGGTTGAGCACCGCCATGATGGCGTCCTCGTCACCGACCATCGGAACCCTCCTGTCTTGGTGAGGCCAATCTTACCCTGGGGGGTATCACGCCACGACGTAGTGGGCAGATGCCCAGGTGCGCGCAGGCGAACACCACACCGCCGGCCACCGCGGTCAGCGCGCCCACGGTCAGACCGATGCGCACATCGGTTTCCTCGGCCAGCACCACCGCCGCCATGGCCAACACGAACCATCCGAAGGCTTTGCGCAGCACCGCGGGGGCGACGTGACCGCTCAGCACACTCCCGATCACCGCGCCGACCACCGCGGCTGCGGTGACCAGACCGGCCAGCCTCCAGTCGATCGACGTCCCGGCGAGCTGGCCGGCCAACCCGGCGAAGGACTGCAGCGAGATCACCACCAGCGACGTCCCGATGGCCGCCGGCATCGGCAAGCCACTGAGCAGTGCCAGTGCGGGTACGAGCAGAAACCCGCCGCCCGCTCCGACCAGACCGCTGATCATCCCGACCGCCGCGCCCTGCGCGACGATCTTGGCCACTGCCAAGCCCCCCACGGACCGCCCGGCAGGTTCAGAGTCGGCACCGTCGCGGCGCCCGCGCAACATGGCCAGTGCCGCGGCGATCATGAGCACCGCGAAACCGATCAGAAGCACCGAACCGGGCACGAAGATGGCCACTCGGCCCCCGCCGTAGGCGCCGGCCATCGCCGCTGCACCGAACAGAGCGGCCACCCGCCAGTGCACCCGCCCCGCGCGGGCGTGGGCGACCGCCCCGACAGCGCTGGTGACTCCGACCACCAGAAGCGACGTGGCGATCGCCTGCCGGGGTTCCAGGCCGGCGACGTAGGCCAGGAGCGGCACCGTGAGAATTGCCCCGCCGCCGCCGAGCAGGCCCAGGCAGATCCCGACGAGCACGGCCAGGCCCACCGTCATCACCACCATGATACCCATAGGGGTATAGTACACCCATACCCATGGGGGTAATGACACGTCGGGCGTACCCTGACTGCAGACCGAACGGAGAAGGATCTATGTGCTACCCCGTCGAATGTCCGCACTGCCACAAGACCACGTGGGCCGGCTGCGGCGAGCACGTCGATGAGGTCATGCGCACCGTGCCGACCGCCCAGCAGTGCACCTGCACCGCTGCGCGCTGAGGGCCTGGTTAGTCGAGCACGTCCTCGGCGGCCCGCGTCTCGCCGTTCGCGCGCAGCGCCGAGCGCAGGAAGAAGGTCCCGGTCACCTCGTTGAGCACGATCGTGCCGATGATCACCGCTGACAGCAGCGGACCGATCTTGGGGAAATCTTCGGTGACGGTCGCCGCCAGCGCGAGCGCGATGCCCGCCTGGGGAACGAAAGCCCGCCACGCGGATCGCCGGACCGCCGCCGGTTGCCCGGCTGCGGCCATCGCCGCGGTCGAGCCGACCCACAGCCCGAGGATCCGCAACGCCCACAGCGCGACCGCCGAACCGAAGGCCGCCACCAGGGTGTCCACGTGCAACCCGAGGCCCACCAGCGTGAAGAACACCACGTAGGCCCAGGGCGCGAGCCGGTCCAGAAGCTCGGCGAAGGCATCCCGGGCCGGCGAGAAGTTGGCGACCAGCAGTCCGGCGACCGTGGCGACCACCAGCTCCTCGATCTCCGGGTAGACCCCGAACCGGTCTGCTGCCAGCTCCTCCATGGCATTGACGAGCCAGACGGCCAAGCCGGCCAACAGGATGCTCATCACCACGGCCTGCGGGCGGGGTGCTCGTCGCATCACCTGGTCGATCAGCGCGCCCAGGAGTACCCCGCAGACGATGCCCAGAGCCAAGCCGAGGCCGATCGTGCCGGCCACAGTCAGCGGCGACGCTGCTTCGGAACGCCCCAGCAGCACCTTCGCGACCGTGATCGCCACCGCGAACAGCGACACCACGATGACGTCCATGACGACGGTCGTGCCCAGAACGAAGCGGGTGAACGGCCCGGCGGCCCGCACCTCTGACACCACCGCGATCGCGACGGGGGGCGAGAGCGCGAGCAGCACCGAGCCGGCCAGGACCGCCACCGCGAGCCGACCCGCCGCCGGCTGGGAGGAGCCGATCGCGAGGAACAGGTAGATACCGACGACGAGCGGGACACTGATGATCAGGCCGACCGCCTGAAAACTGATCGGCTTGAGTTGCGGCCTGATCTCTCGCCAGATCAGATGACTGCCGGCGATCATGCCGATCAGAACCAGCATGGCCGGGCTGACGACCGGCAGGCCAAGGTCAGCGGCATCGTCAGCCTCGGCGTTGATCACCCCGACGACCGCTCCCACAGCCATGTAGACGGGCAGGCGCGGGATGTGCAGGCGAGCAAGGGCTTCCCCGACCAGATAGGAGACCGCGCAGATAGCCGCGAAAGTAGCGACCTGGTCGTGGTTCACTGCCGTCCACTCCCCCCCGGCTTCGAGCCGGCGGCGAGGGCGTCGTAGATCGGTTCACCACGCAGCAGGTTGGACATCGCGTAGGCACCGAAGCAGGCCGCGAGCATGGGCAGGAAGAGCTGGTAGCAGCCGGTCATCTCCAGGCAGATCACGATGCCGGTGAGCGGGGCGCTGATGGTGGCGGTGAAGAACGCCGCCATCCCGGCCACCGCGAACGCCGCGGGTGAGGGCGCAAGTTCGGGCGAGACCGACTCGAGCAGCGACCCGAACGACGCGCCGGCGAGGGCGCCGAGGGCGATGATCGGCGCGAAGATGCCGCCGGGGGTTCTGGCGGCGTAGCTCAACGGCCCGGTGAGGAAGCGGACGGCGGCGACCGAGACCAGCAGCCACAGCGCCAGATCGCCGGAGAGGACCTCCTCGGTTAGCACATCCCCGCCGGTGACGTCATAGGGCAGGAACCAGCCCACGAGGGCCACGACCGCACCGATGGCGAAGGCGCGCGGCACGGCGGCAATCCGGTTGATCGGGTTGTTCGCACCGTCGAGAGTGAGGATCAGACGGTTGTAGAGGATGCCCAACGCCCCCAGCAGGACTCCCAGCACGACGTAGGCCCACAGGTTTGCGATGGGACCGGCCACGGCGTCGGGTGCGGAGTACTCCTCGTTCATGCCGAAGATCCCCCGCTGCACCCCGGCGGCCGCGACCGATGCCGCGGCGGCAAGGGTGAACGGCAGCGGCGTGGCCTTCCTGAGCACCTCCTCGAGAATGAACACCGTCGCTCCGACCGGGGCGTTGAACGCGGCGGCGACGCCCGCGCTGGAGCCGGCCGCCATCAGCGGCTTCCAGGCGTCCTCCAGTCTCTCGAAGAAGCGTCCGAAGCGATCCCCGATCACCGCACCCATCTGCACCAGCGGCCCTTCCCGGCCAAGGACGAGTCCCGAGGACAGCGCGACCAGGCCGCCGAAGAATTTCACCGGCAGGACCCGGCGGTGATCGGGATGGCCCGAACCCCGCAGGATCCCCTCCACGTAGGGGATGCCGCTGCCGGCCGCATTCGGCGAGAACCGGAGAACCAGCCAGGCGGCGAATGCCGCGCAGCAGCCCGCGGCGGCGGCGAAAAGCGCCAGCCCGACCCCGGTCGGCAGCATCGAGAGCCGGTCGATGAGTCCGAGGCGCAGGTTGTTGCCGGCCTGCAGGCCGCGCATGAACGCGACGCCGACGAATCCGGTGATGGTGCCGATGGCGATGGCTCCAGCGATGAGTGCCAGGGAGTCGCGTGTCCCGGGCGGGAAGTCGTCGGGAAGGGTGACGGGCTCGATCACCGCGGTCGTCCGTCCGCGCTCGCAGTCCGGTGCATCGACTCAGCCGAACGGGCTGTCGCCGGCGGCCACCGCACACCCCAGGCCCATCAGCGTGACCGCCGACGCGTGCAGGCGCTCGCCTGCCTCCCGGCTCGCCCGTCCGGCCAGGTAGCGCACCCAGGTGCCCTCGATCACGACGCCGAGCTTAAGGCAGGCCAACGCCAGGAACCAGTCCACGTGCCCGGTGCGCCGCCCGCCGGCGTCGAGATAGGACTGCAGCAGTTCTTCGCGCGAGGCCAGACCCCCGAGCTCGGCGAGGTATCCGGCCGACCCGAGCGGGTTCGGCTCGGCCGGCCAGCACACCAGCATCCAGCCGAGATCGAGCCGCGGGTCACCGATGGTGCACATCTCCCAGTCCACGAAGGCCGCGACCTCGGGAACCTCGCGGCGCAACATGGTGTTGTTGAGGTGAATGTCGCCGTGTACGATGCCCGGGCGGTCGTCGGGGGGTTGCCGGGCCGCCAACCAGTCACAGAGATCATCCACACCGGGCAGTGAGTCGTGGGCGTAGCCCTCCTGCCGGCGATAACTTGCCACCGCCGAACGCCACTGCGGCACTTGGCGTTCCAGGAAGGAGCCCGGGCGCTTCCAGTCCTCCAGCGCGCTGCCCTCCCATCGGGCCTGACCGAGCCCGGCCACGTCGGCGGCGTAGTTCAGCCCGACCTGATAGCGCATCGCGGGATCGGTGAGGTAGGCCGGGGCGATCTCGTTGCCCGGGTTGAACCCGTCGACCTCCTCCATCAGATAGAAGACCACGCCGAGTACGTCGAGATCTTCGCAGGCGGCCACGATCGGCGGGTGCGGCACCGAACTTCCGGCCAGGGTGCGCAGGACGGCGATCTCACGCTGCATGGTGCGATCGCTGTTGGGCCGCGGGTGCGGGGGTGGTCGGCGCAGCACCAACCGTCTCCCGTCGATCGTCAGCCGCACCACGACGTTCTGCGAACCGCCGGCCAACGGCACGACGTCGGTGACGTTCCGGCCGATGCCCTGCGCGCGCACCCAGGCGGTGAGTGCGACGACCGCGGTGTCGTCGAGCGTCCCGGTGACCCCGGGCACCATCGGCTCCGGCAAGATCAGCAGATTCGCGGAAGTTGTTCGCCCAGTTCGCGTTCGACGACGCGGGTGGTGCCGAACGGGGTGCGCGCGACCACCATGCCGGGATGCTCGGCAACCACCCTGCCGATGATCGCCGCATTCACCCCCTCGGGGCGGGCCTGCACGGCGGCCAGCACCGCGTCGCTGTGGGCGGGGTCGACGAAGGCGACCATCTTGCCCTCGTTGGCGACAACAAGCGGATCGAGCCCCAGGAAACTGCACGCCGAGGCCACCGTCTCGGGCACCGGGACGGCGTGCTCGTCGATCTCCACGCCGACGCCCGAGGCGCGGGCGATCTCCACCGCGGTGGCGACCAGTCCGCCGCGGGTCGGGTCGCGCAGGACGTGGATCGCGTTCGATTCGGCGGTCGCCGCCAGCATCGCGGCCACCAGTCGGTGCAGCGGTGCGCTGTCGGTGGTCACCGTGGTGCCGAAGTCGATGCCCTCACGCACGCTCATGATCGCCACGCCGTGTTCGCCGATGTTGCCCGACACGATGATGTGATCACCCGGGCGCGCCCGTTCGGGTCCGATGTGCACGCCCTCGGGAACGACGCCGACACCGGCGGTGTTGATGAAAAGCCCGTCGGCGCCGCCTTTTCCGACGACCTTGGTGTCGCCGGTGACGATGCCGACACCCGCGTCGGCGGCCGCCTTGCCCATGCTCTGCGCGATCGCGCCGAGGACCTCCAGTTCCAGCCCCTCCTCCAGGATGAAACCGGCGGTCAGCGCGAGCGGCTGCGCACCGCTGCAGGCCAGGTCGTTGATGGTGCCGTTGACCGCCAGGTCGCCGATGTTGCCGCCGGGGAAGAACAGCGGGTTGACGACGTAGGAGTCGGTGGTCAGCGCGATGCGCCCGCCGTGGGCCTGAAGGATCGCGGAGTCGCGCGAGGGGCCGCCCGCCGATCCGAACGCCGGCAGGAAAAGGTTCTCGATGAGTTCCTCGGAGAGGATCCCGCCGCCGCCGTGGCCCAGGACGATGCGTTTGGTCTCGCGCAGCGGCAGCGGGCACACCCAGTTGGCGGGATCCACCGGCAGGTCAGACACTCGCCGAGGACTCCAGCCGACGGAACTGGTAGTAGGCCGCACAGGCGCCCTCGCTGGACACCATGGTGGCGCCCAACGGGGTGCGCGGGGTGCAGGTGGCGCCGAAGGCCGGGCACTGGTTGGGCTTGAGCAGTCCCTGCAACACTTCGCCGCTGCGGCACTCGTCGGACTCCTGCACCTGAAGGTGGCCCACCCCGAACTTGCGCTCGGCGTCGAACTCGGCGTAGCGCGGCGACAGCGTCCATCCCGACCGCGGGATCATCCCGATGCCGCGCCACTGCCGGTCGGTCACCGCGAACACATCGGCCAGCGCCTCCCTGGCGACGGTGTTGCCGACGGCGGTGACCGCCCGCGGGTAGGCGTTGCGCAGTTCGACCCGACCCGATTCGAGCAGCTCGACCACCTGCCGCACACCCTCGAGCAGGTCCAGCGGCTCGAACCCGGTGACCACGATGGGCACGCCGAACTTCTCCACCAGCGGGCCGTATTCCGAAGTCCCCATCACCGTGCAGACGTGGCCGGCGGCCAGGAAGCCCTGCACCCTGTTGGTCGGCGAGCTCAGGATGGCCGTCATCGCCGGGGGCACCAGCACGTGGGACACCAGCATCGAGAAGTTGGTCAGGCCCAGCCGCTGAGCGTGCAGCACCGACATCGCGTTGGCCGGCGCGGTGGTCTCGAAGCCGACGCCGAAGAACACCACCTGCTTGTCGGGGTTCTCCGCGGCGATTCGGGTGGCGTCCAGCGGGGAGTAGACGATCCGCACGTCGCCGCCGCGGGCGCGCACGCCGAACAGGTCCTGGCTGCTGCCCGGCACCCGCAGCATGTCACCGAAGGAGCAGAAGATGACATCCTCGCGGGCGGCGATCGCCAGCGCGCGGTCGATCATCTCCAGTGGTGTGACGCACACCGGACATCCCGGCCCGTGGATGAATTCGACCGCGCCGTCGAGCAGTTGGTCGATGCCGTTGCGGATGATGGAGTGGGTCTGCCCGCCGCAGACCTCCATGACCGTCCAGGTGCGGGTGGCCGTGCGACGGATGGAGTCCACCAGCGCCTTGGCGGCGGTGGGATCGCGGAATTCGTCGAGGTATTTCATGCCGTCTCCAGACCGCCCAGTTCCTCTTCGAGGATGCCGAGGTCGGCGAACATCTGCAGGGTCTCGTTGGCCGACGCCTCGTCGAGCCGGGTGATCGCGAAGCCCGCGTGCACGATGGTGTACTCACCGATCTCCATGTCCGGCAGGTAGGCCAGGCAGACGGTCTTGGTGGTGCCGCCGAAGTCGACGGTGGACATCCGGGTACCCGACTCGTCCCAGATGCCGATCACCTTGCCGGGGATTCCGAGGCACATGCGCCGCTCCTTTCCGCACCCGCCGCCCGCAGTGCGGCGGCGATGGCGGCCTGGCCGAGCGCCAGCCCACCGTCGTTACAGGGAACGATACGGTGACTGAGCACTTCGTATCCACTGTTGGTCAGGGTTTCCCGCAGACCGCCGAGCAGGATGCGGTTGGCGAACACCCCGCCGGTCAGCCCGATCACCGAGAGCCCGGCGGCCTCGGCGCAGTGCCGCGCGGCGTCGGCGGTGGCCCGGATCACCGCCTGGTGGAAGCCGGCGGCCAGGTCCGCGGGGTCGGTCCCGGCCCGCAACCCCGCGACGAGGCCGGCGATCAGCGGATCGGGATCCAGCACCCCGTCGGTCACCGCGAAGTCGACCGGGGCCGGCATCCCGCGGCGGGCCAGGTGCTCGAGTTCGATCGCCGCCTGGCCCTCGTAGCTGACCTGCTGGCAGACCCCCAGCAGGCTGGCGACCGCGTCGAAGAGCCGCCCCATGCTGCTGGTCGGCACACAGCCCACCCCGCGCGGGATCTGCTGGGCCAGCACGCGCAGGCCCGCCTCGCCGACCGCGGCGGCCGGCGGCAGATCAGGGCCCCAGTCCAGTCCGGCGCGGGTGAGCAGGTCCAGGGCGATGCGGGCGGGCTGGCGCACCGCGCCCTCGCCGCCGGGCAGGGCGAAGCTCCCGAGATGCCCGGCGCGGGTGAAGTGAGCCGGGTCGGTGACCGCCAGCAACTCCCCGCCCCAGATGGTGCCGTCGGTTCCGTAGCCGGTGCCGTCATAGGCGATCGCCAGGATCGGGGTGTCCAGCCGCCGGTGGTCGGCCAGCAGCGCCACAGCGTGGGCGTGGTGGTGCTGCACGGCGATCACCGGCCGGCCGTCGGCGTGCCGGGCGGCCCAGGCGGTGGTGGCGTAGCCGGGATGCATGTCGCGGGCGATGACCGCCGGGCGACGGTCGGTCATGAAGGCCAGATGGTCCAGCGCGGCGGTGAAGGCGGTCTGGGTGCGCGAATCGGCCATGTCACCGAGGTGGGCGGACAGGTGCGCGTAGCCGTCGGGCCCCATCAGGGCGAAGGTGGTCTTCAGGTCGCCGCCGGTGGCCAGGATCGTCTCGCCGGGCGGGGGTGACACCGACACCGGCAGCGGCGCGTAGCCGCGCGAGCGCCGCAGCGGTAGCTCGTCGCGCCGGTCGTCGAAGGTGACGACGGAGTCCTCGCACGGCACCCCGATGGGCCGGTCATGGGTCAGCACCGCGTCGGCCAGGCCGGTGATCCAGTCGAGGTCCTCGTCGCGGAAGACGATCGGCGAACCGCCCCGGTTGGCCGAGGTCATGACGAGCGCAAGCGGGCCCAGGCGGTCGAAGAGCAACTGGTGCACCGGCGAGTAGGCCAGCATCACGCCGAGGTCGGCCAGACCGGGTGCCACCGATGCGCTGACGGCATCGTCGGCGGTGTCACCGCGGCGCGCCAGCAGCACGATGGGCGCCGCCGGACTCGTCAGCGCCGCTGCGGCCGGCGCGTCGACCTCGGCGACCGCGCGGGCGGCATCGAGGTCGGCGACCATGACCGCGAAGGGCTTGGCGGGGCGGTCCTTGCGGGCCCGCAGCAGGTCGACCACCCCCGCGTCGTCGGCCCGGCAGGCCAGGTGGAAACCGCCGATGCCCTTGACCGCGACGATCTTTCCCGCCTTCACCGCGGCGGCCGCCGCACCGATCGGGTCACCGGCGTCGCCGGGTCCGCGCCACACCAGCGTGGGGCCGCAGTCCGGGCAGGCGATGGTCTGGGCGTGATAGCGGCGGTCGAGCGGATCGTGGTACTCCGCGGCGCACGCGGTGCACATCGGGAAGCCCGCCATGGTGGTGGCGGGCCGGTCGTAGGGCAGGTCGGTGATGACGGTGTAGCGCGGTCCGCAGTTGGTGCAGGTGATGAAGGCGTGGCCGTACCGGCGGTCGGCGGGGTCGCGCATCTCGCGCCGGCAGTCCGCGCAGATCGCGATGTCGGGGGGCACCAGCGTCCGTGCGGCGTCGGCGGTGCGGCTCTCGGTGATGGCGAAGCCGGTCTCGCCCGTCGGCGGCAGGCTGGTGACCTCGAGGGTGTCGATGCGGGCCATCGGGGGCGGGGTGCTGCGCAGCGCGGACACCGCCGCCGCCACGTCCGCGGCCGGTCCCTCCAACTCCGCGTGCACCGAACCGGCGTCGTTGTACACCCACCCGGCCAGCCCGTGCTCGGCGGCGATCCGGGCCAGGCCGGGCCGGAATCCCACACCCTGCACCACACCGGTGATGTCGAGGCGAACCCGGACGGTCACGCCGCCCACGCTAGACCTAGGGTGACGGTCGATGCATGAACTGTCGCTGTGCCAGGCGATCGCCGGGGTGGTCAAGCCGCACGCGGCCGGCCGCCGGGTGGACGTGGTGCGGGTGCAGATCGGCGCGCTGCGCCAGGTGGTGCCCGAATCGCTGTCGTTCTGCTGGACCCTGGTCCGCGATCACGCCGACATGCCGGGCGCCGAACTGGAACTGGAGTTCGTCACCGCCGAGGTCTGCTGTGGCGGCTGCGGGGAGCAGTCGGAGATCGCGTCGCGGTTCTCGGTCTGCTGCCCGCGGTGCGGCAGTGCTGATGTGACGGTGGTGCATGGCGAGGAGTTTCTAGTGACGTCGGTGGACGTGTCCTGAGGAGGCGAAGAGTTGGGTCGATTCCATCGTCATGACGACGGCACCGTGCACAGCCATGACCACAGCGAGCACGGGCATGAGCACGAGCACGAGCACGGCGACCACAGCGGGTACGCGACCGGCGACCAGCGCATCGAAGTGCTCGAGTCGATCTTCGCCGAGAACGACAACCGGGCCCAGATCAACCGGAAGCTTTTCGAGGACCACCAGATCCGGGCGCTGAACCTGATGAGCTCACCGGGCTCAGGCAAGACCACCCTGCTGGCCGCGACGCTCGACGAGCTGGCCGGCGAACTGGCGGTCGGTGTCGTCGAGGGCGACATCGCCACCGATCTCGACGCCGCCGCACTCGGCGGCCGCGGCGCCCAGATCTCGCTGCTGAACACGAGCAACGGGTTCGGCGGCGAATGCCACCTGGACGCCCCGATGGTCAACCGGGCACTGGCCGGCCTCGAGCTGGGCGCCCTGGATCTGGTGATCATCGAGAACGTGGGAAATCTGGTGTGCCCGGCGGAGTTCGACGTCGGCGAGCACGCCAAGGCGATGGTGTACTCGGTCACCGAGGGCGAGGACAAACCGCTGAAGTACCCGGTGATGTTCCGCTCGGTGGATCTGGTGCTGCTGAACAAGATCGATCTGGTGCCCTATCTCGACGCCGACGTCGCCACCTACGCCGATCGGGTGCGCCAGGTCAATCCGGGCGCCGCAATCCTGCCGGTCAGCGCGCGCACCGGCGAAGGTATGGCCGCCTGGTTCGACTGGATACGCGCCTTCGCCGCCGGCCGGGTGCAGAAGCCGTCGGCTACCTGATCAAGGGATCACGCGGCATACCCAGGATTCGCTCGGCGATCTGGTTGCGCGCCACCTCCGAGGTGCCCCCGGCGATGGCCATGCCGCGCGCACCCATGGCGGCCATGGCCGCCAGTTGCCCCTCGCCGCCCTCGAGCGCGAGATCCGGACCGACCAGCGCGGCGGCGATGGCCCCCTGCTCCTGAAAGTGCTCGGCCAGTTTGAGTTTGGTGATGTTGCCCTCCGGCCCCGGCCCGGCACCCTCGATGCTGCGGGCGGCGCTGCGCAGGTTCAGCAGCCGAAGCGCGTGGTCATCGGCCAGGAAGCGACCGACCCGCTGGCGGGCATCGACGATGCGCGCGCCGCGCGTCGTGGCCAGCTGCATCAGCCACGCGGTGGCCGGTGCGATGCCGCCCGCCCCGCCGCCGATGCTGACGCGCTCGTTGCCGAGGGTGGCGCGAGCGACGGTCCAGCCCGCGTTGGGTTCGCCGACGACGTCCTCGTCAGGCACGAACACATCGTTGAAGAACACCTCGTTGAACTCCGACTCCCCGACGATCTGACGCAGCGGACGGACCTCGATCCCGGGCGCTTTCATGTCGAGGATCACCATCGTGATCCCGGCGTGCTTGGGCGCGTCGACGTCGGTGCGCACCGTCGCCAGGCCGCGGCGGGCGTAGTGCGCGCCGCTGGTCCACACCTTCTGTCCGTTGATCGTCCAGCCCCCCTCGACCCGTGTTGCCCGGGTCTTGACCGCCGCGGCGTCCGAGCCCGCCGACGGCTCGGAGAACAGCTGACACCAGATCTCGTCCTTGCGCAGCGCCGGGTCCACGAAACGCTCGATCTGCGAGGGGGTTCCGTACTGGATCAGGGTCAGGATCACCCAGCCGGTGATTCCGTAGTCCGGTCGCCTCACGCCCGCCGCGGCGAATTCCTCGTCGGCCAGCAGCTGCTCGACCGCGCCGGCGGCCCGGCCCCACGGCTTGGGCCAGTGCGGCATGACGTAGCCGGTGGCGATCAGTTCGTCGAGCTGGACCGCGGCGTCAAGGGCGCCGATGCGCAGCGCCTCGGTCCGGATCTGTTCGCGCAGCGCGTCGGCTTCCGGCGGCAGATCGAGGCTGTTGGCGCGGACGACCCCGGCCGCGGTCAGGTCGAACACGTCGGTCGCCGGACCGTCACCGCCGAGCAGCGCCTGCAGGGTCAGCGCGCGGCGCAGGTGCAGGTGCGCGTCGTGCTCCCAGGTGAAGCCGATCCCGCCGTGCACCTGGATGTTCAGCTCGGCGTTACGCACATAAGCCGGCAGCGCCAGGGTCGCCGCCGCCGCGGCGGCCAGCCGGAAGGGGGCCTCGTCGGGATCGCCGTCCGCACCGCAGGCCCGGGCCGCGTCCCACACGCAGGCCACCGCCGACTCGGCCGCCACCAGCATGTTGGCGCAGTGGTGCTTGACCGCCTGGAAGGTGGCGATGGTGCGGCCGAACTGCTCACGCACCTGGGCGTAGGCGACCGCGGTGTCCACGCAGTCCGACGCGCCGCCGGCGGCTTCGGCGGCGAACAGGGTGCGCGCCCGGGCCAGGGCGCCCGCCCGGGCGCCGGGCAGGCGTGCGGCGGTGACGTCGCGCAGGCTCACCCGTCCCGACCGGCGAGCGCGGTCGAGGCTGCCGGGCATCTGCACCGAGACGCCCTCGGCGGCCCGCTCCACCACCACCATGTCCTCGCCCGCGGCGAGCAGGAACACGTCGGCGAGCCCGGCGCCGAGCACGACACCGGCGTCACCGGACACGTGGGCACCCGAACTCTCCAGCGTCCCGCCGAAACCGATTGCCGCGCAGAGTGTTCCGTCCACCAGCCCCGGGAGCAGCCGCGCCTTGAGGTCGTCGTCACCGTAGGCGTCGAGCACCGCCGAGACCACCACGGTCGGCACGAAGGGACCGGGTGCGGCCACCCGGCCGAGCTCCTCGATCACCACCGCGAGCTCGGGCAGTCCGAAACCCGAACCGCCGTACGTCTCCTCGACGTGCAGCCCCAGCCAGCCGAGTTCGGCCAGCTCCGCCCAGAACGGCGGACGGGTCTCCTCGTCGGCGTCGAGCAGTTCCCGGGCGACCCAGCGCGCCTTCTGGGCGGTCAGGAAGGCCCGGGCCACCTCGCCGAGTTCGCGGTGGTCGTCAGTGAGCGCGATGGGCATCGAAACCTCCTCGGGGGGTCAGCGCCGGGTGTGCGCTTGTCTCCAGCTTCCCATCCGCCGCGGCGGTAGGTTGAGCGGCGTGACCGTTTCCCACAACGCCCGGATGGGCGCCGGTGTGGCGGCGGCCGCGGTCGGTGTCGGGGTGTCCCAGCTGCTGGCCATGTTCTTCTCCCCCGCCGCCGATGTCCGCACCGCCGTGGGGACGGCGGTAATCAACCTCACCCCGGGTCCGGTCAAGGAATGGGCGATCCAGACCTTCGGCACCGCCGACAAGTTGTTCCTGTCGGTGATGGTCCTCGTCGTGATCGCCGCCGTCGCCGCCCTCACCGCCCTCGGGGAGCGCTCCCGCATCCCGCTGGGCAGCCTGGCCATCCTGGCCGGCGGGGCGGCCGGCTGCGCGGCGGTCCTGGGCCGCCCGGGCGCGCGGATCAGCGACCTGATCCCGACGCTGGCCGGGATGGCGTGCGCGGTGGCCGTGCTCCGGCTGCTGACCCGGGACGGGCGCGACCCGCAGGCCGGCGCCCCCGACCCGGACCGCCGCCGCTCGCTGGCCGCTCTCGGCTTCGCCGCCGCCGGCGCGCTCGGCGGCGTCGCCGGGACGGTGCTGACCCGCCGGGCGCGCTCGGTGACCGCCGAACGCGACACCCTGACCCTGCCCACCCCGGCAGTCCCGTCCCCGCCGATCCCCGCCGACGTCACCCCGAAAGGGGTCGACCTGCCCGGATTCATCACCGCCAACGACGAGTTCTACCGCATCGACACCGCGCTGAGCGTGCCGCAGCTGTCCCGCAACGACTGGCAGCTGCGCATCCACGGCATGGTCGAGCGCGAGATCACCTACACCTTCGACGAGCTGTCGACATTCGAACCGGTCGAGAAGACGGTGACCCTGACGTGCGTGTCCAACCCGGTCGGCGGGAACCTGATCTCCAACGCCACCTGGACCGGCTACCGGGTGAAAGACCTGCTGGCCGGTGCGGGAATCGGCTCCGAGGCCGACATGGTGCTGTCGACGTCGGTGGACGGCTTCACGGTCGGCACCCCCGTGCAGGCCCTGACCGACGGGCGCGACGCGCTGCTGGCCATCGGGATGAACGGGGTGGCGCTGCCGGCCGAGCACGGCTATCCCGCGCGGCTGGTGGTGCCGGGCCTGTACGGCTTCGTCTCGGCGACCAAGTGGGTGGTGGACCTCGAGCTGACCCGCTTCGACCGCGCCGAGGCCTACTGGACGAAGCTGGGCTGGGCGGCCCAGGCCCCGATCAAGACGCAGTCCCGCATCGACGTCCCGCGCTCCGGCCAGCGCCTCAGCGCGGGTCGGGTCGGCGTCGGCGGGGTGGCGTGGGCCCAGCACCGCGGCGTCAAGGGCGTCGAGGTGCGCGTCGATGACGGACCCTGGCTGCCCGCCGAGCTGGGGGCGGCCTACTCCGACGACACCTGGCGGCTGTGGAGTCTGGTCTGGGACGCGACCCCGGGCCCGCACACCCTGACCGTGCGGGCGACCGACAACACCGGGGCCGTGCAGACCGGCGACACCGCCGGCGTCATCCCCGACGGGGCGACCGGCTGGCACACGGTGTCGGTCCAGGTCGGCTGAGTCGGGTCTCAGAGGCGGGCGAACTCGGCTTTGCCCCGCGCGAACTCGGCCAGCATGTCGGCGGTCAGCGTCGGTCTGATCTCCCCGATCGCCCGCAGGTAGTCCTCGGTGGTGGCCGGCTGGCCGAGCCCGTCGCGCATCTCGCGTTCGAAGGCCGACTGCGCACCCTTGCGGGCGGCGAACTCGATGTCGGCCGGGGTGAAGAACTCCGAGGCGGACACCAGCCGGTCGGTGTCGATGTGGGCGTTGGTCTCCCCCAGGTAGCGCTGCCACACCGCCTTGCGGGCCGGCTGGTCGGGCGGGCCCACCGGGATCACGTAGTCGAACCGGCCGGGCCGCAGGAACGCCGAGTCCAGCGAGTGCACGGCGTTGGTCGCACAGACCAGCAGTCTGCTGTCGTGCTGGCGGAACGCCGGGATCAGCTTGAGTAGTTCGTTGGTCACGCCCAACTCGGTCGTGGAGGCCCCGGCGCGGGCGGTGGCGATCTCCTCCACCTCGTCGATGAACAGCACGACCTCGTCGAGTTCGGCCAGTTCGGCGAAGGCTTCGCGCAGCGACGTGGCCAGTCCGCCGTTGCCGGTGGCCGCCAGCCGCGACGGGAACAGTTCGACGAACGGCCAGCCCAGCCGCGACGCGATGGCCTTGGCGAAGCTGGTCTTGCCGGTTCCCGGCGGCCCGAACAGGATCACCGCCTTGGGCGGGCGGACCCCGTAGCGCTCGGCGACCGCCGGGTGGGCCAGCGGGTCGACGATGCGCCGCTCGATGATCTGCTTTTCGCTGTCCATGCCCGCCAGCCCCGACCACAGGTCCGGCGGCACGATGATCCCCCCGAGCTCGTCGAGCAGGTTGGCCTGGTCCGGTCCGAGGTGCTCGAGCAGTTCGTAGTAGACCAGTCCGTCTCGCCGGGCGTAACCGGAGTGCTCCAGCGCCGCCGTCCCGGTCACCCCCTCCGGCAGCACCGCACAGATCCGGCGCACGCCCTGCGAGCGCAGCCGCCGTTCCAGGTCGGCGAGCAGCGCGCTGCCGATGCCGCGCTGGCGCCATCGCGAGCCGATCGCGACCAGCAGGATCCAGGCCCGCTCCCCCTTGGTCTGGGCGACGGCCATCCCGACCATCTCCTCGCCCACCTCGGCCACCACGGCCGGCTCGCCGGAGCGGGCGGCCGCCATCACCTCCGCCACGCTGAAGACGGGCTCGGCCGAACCGCGGCTGGCATCCCAGATCACGATGGCCTGGTCGAGGTCTTCGTCGTGGTAGTCGCGCAAGCGCCAGGGCGGCATCGGCGGCACCTCCGTTCGCTCACGGCCGACGGCGAGCGTCGACTTGGTGTGGCGGGCGGGGCGACTCGGCGTTAACAACTCGACGCTCGCGGCCCGATCAATGAAAGTATCGCAGGTTATGGAGATCATCGAGGACACCCGGGACGGGGTCAGCTACCTGCGCACCGATCCGGACCTGCCGCCGGTGGCGGTCATCGACCGTTCCCCGATCTCCACCCGGCACAAGCTCGTCTTCGGGGTCATCGCCCTGCTCGGCGCGACCGCCTGGGCGGTGATCGCCGGTGTGCGCGGGGAGAAGGTCAACGCGGTGTGGTTCGTCATCGCCGCGCTGTGCACCTACATCATCGGCTACCGGTTCTACGCCCGGCTGATCGAGATGAAGATCGTGCGCCCGCGCGACGACCTGGCCACCCCGGCCGAGATCTTCGAGAACGGCGTGGACTACCTGCCCACCGACCGCCGGGTGCTCTTCGGGCATCACTTCGCCGCGATCGCCGGCGCGGGCCCCCTGGTCGGCCCGGTGCTGGCGACCCAGATGGGTTACCTGCCCGGCGCGATCTGGATCATGATCGGGGCGGTCTTCGCCGGCTGCGTGCAGGACTACCTGGTGCTGTCCATCTCCACCCGGCGCCGCGGCCGGTCGCTGGGCCAGATGGCCCGCGACGAGCTGGGCCCGGTCGGCGGGGCGGCGGCGATCATCGGGGTGCTGGTCATCATGGTGATCCTGCTGGCGGTGCTGGCCCTGGTCGTCGTCAATGCCCTCGCCGAGAGCCCGTGGGGGGTCTTCTCCATCGCGATGACGATCCCGATCGCCGTCTTCATGGGCCTGTACCTGCGGTTCATCCGGCCCGGCCAGATCTCCGAGGTGTCCCTGATCGGCGTGGTCCTGTTGCTGGCCGCCGTCGCCGCCGGCGGCTGGATCGCCGAAACCGATTGGGGCGCACAGTGGTTCACCCTGTCCAAGGTGACCCTCTCGTGGTGCATCATCATCTACGGTCTGGCCGCCTCGGTGCTCCCGGTGTGGTTCCTGCTGGCCCCCCGCGACTACCTGTCGACCTTCATGAAGGTCGGCACCATCGCGCTGCTCGCGCTGGGAATCCTGATCGCACGGCCGCTCATGGAGGCACCGGCGATCTCGGAGTTCGCCAAGACCGGTGCCGGGCCGGTGTTCGCCGGATCGCTGTTCCCGTTCCTGTTCATCACCATCGCCTGCGGCGCGCTCTCCGGCTTCCACTCGCTGATCTCCTCGGGGACCACCCCCAAGCTGCTGGAGAAGGAAAGCCAGATGCGCATCATCGGCTACGGCGGCATGCTGACCGAATCTTTCGTCGCAGTGATGGCCCTGGTGACCGCCTCGATCCTCGATCAACACCTGTACTTCGCGATGAACGCCCCGGCCGCCGCGACCGGGGGCAGCGCCGAGAGCGCCGCAACCTACGTCAACGGCCTCGGCCTGGACGGGCCCCCCGCGACCGCGCAGGACTTCACCGACGCCGCCGCCAGCGTCGAGGAGCGCTCGATCGTGTCCCGCACCGGCGGGGCTCCGACGCTGGCCTTCGGGATGTCCAACGTGCTCAGCCAGGCATTCGGCGGGACGGCGTTGAAGGCCTTCTGGTACCACTTCGCGATCATGTTCGAGGCGCTGTTCATCCTGACCACCGTCGACGCCGGCACCCGGGTGGCCCGGTTCATGTTCTCCGACGGCCTGGCCAACCTCGGCGGCCCGCTGAGCCGGCTGCGCGATCCCAGCTGGCGGGTGGGCGCCTGGGTGTGCAGCCTGATCGTGGTGGCCGGCTGGGGCAGCATCCTGCTGATGGGGGTCACCGACCCGCTCGGCGGGATCAACACGCTGTTCCCGCTGTTCGGCATCGCCAATCAGTTGCTGGCCGCGATCGCGCTGACCGTGGTGACCGTCGTGGTGGTCAAGAAGGGTCTGCTGCGGTGGGCCTGGATCCCCGGGGTCCCGCTGCTGTGGGACCTCACGGTGACGCTGACCGCGTCGTGGCAGAAGATCTTCTCCGGCGACCCGAAGCTGGGCTACTGGACCCAGCACTTCCAGTATCGGGAGGCCCGGCAGGCGGGCGAGACCGCGTTCGGTGCGGCCAAGAACGCCGACCAGCTCGATGCCGTCATCCGCAACACCTTCATTCAGGGCACGCTGTCGATCGTGTTCGCGGTGCTGGTGATCATCGTCGTCACCACCGGCCTGATCATGATCCTCCGGTCGGTCCGCGGCGGCGGGCGACCGCTGACCGAGGAGGAACCGATCCCCTCGCGAATCTTCGGACCGTCGGGCCTGGTGGCCACGCCGACCGAGAAGGAGGTGCAACAACAGTGGGACGCCTTATCGGCCTCGTCCGCCAGATCCGTTGGTACGTCGGTGCACTGATGGGCGACAGCCACTACCGCCGCTACCTCGAGCACCACCGCCGCACCCACCCGGGCACCCCGGTGCTCAGCGAGGGCGAGTACTGGCGGATGCGCCATCGGGCGGCCGATGTCAGCCCCAGTCCCCGTTGCTGCTGACTACCCGAACAGGCTCGCCGCCACCGCGTGCAGGGGAGCGAGGGTGACTCCGGAGCGCAGCGCGAACGGGTAGGCCAGCGCCAGCACGACGGCCATCGACAGCGCCGGGATCGCACACCACAGGTAGGCCAGTGTCGGCCGGCGGTAGGTCACCGTCGTGATCCCCACGATGACGCACCCCAGCAGCGCGATGATCGTCAGCAGCCCCGCCAGCGGGCGGGGAATGGCGCGGCTTGCCACCGCCGAGACGGTGGCCGAGGCGCCCTCCAGCGCCGCCGCCGCCGCGCCCAGCGGGGCGACGGCGCGATCGGGTACCTGCGGTCCGTAGGTGTAGGCGTGCAGCGCGTTCTCGAAACGGTCCAGGGCGGCCGTTGACGGGAGTTCGGCGGTCTTTCCCCGGATCAGATAGCGCTCGTCGTCGTTCGCCGCGGTCTGGACGTAGTCCCGCAGTTTCCCGCTCAGGTCGGCGGAGGCCGCGCGGTCGGGAATGTTGTTGAGCTCCCAGACCATCTGCCTGATCGCGGCGGCCTGCTGCTCGACAGCCGACTGCGCCGTCGTCACCGCGCCCCAGGTCACGGTGATGGAGAACCCGACGAAGAAGGCGAAGGTGGCCGCCACGCTGATGAACAGGCTTCTGGCCTGCTCGGCGAGTTCCTCGCGGGCCTCCTCGTCGCGGCGGCGAAGCACGAAAGCACGCGAGAGGTAGGTCACCGCACCGAAGAGGATCAGCAGCACCGCGGCGATCAGCGCCGGCGGCGTCGAGACGACGAGCTCCCTCACGCAGCGCAAACTATCAGTACCGGGCGCGACTAGGATCGAGTGCATGTTGAGCAAGATCACCGGCGCGCTGGGCCAGATCTCCGAGGCGGGCGGCTCGATCGTCGGGATTCGTCACACCGAGGAGCCGTCGTTCACCGTGCAACGCACGGTCGACGGCGTCCAGATCCGCCGCTACGGCCCGCGGCTGGCCGCCGAAACCGTCATCGACGCCGACGAGGAGCCCGCCCGCAACGAGGGCTTCCGGCGGCTGGCCCGCTACATCTTCGGCGGCAACAAGGCCAAGACGAAGATCGCGATGACCGCGCCGGTCGCTCAGCAGCAGGGCGAGAAGATCGCGATGACCGCGCCGGTGGCCGCCCAGCGCGGAGCGGGCGATCAGTGGGTGATCCGGTTCTTCATGCCCGCCGGCAACACCCTGGACACCCTGCCGACCCCCGACGACGAACGGGTGCACCTGGTGGAGGTCCCGGCCGAGACCGTCGCGGTGCTGCGTTTCTCGGGTCTGGCGACGCCCTCGGCGGTGGCCGCACACACCGACGACCTGCTGACCATCCTGCGGACCCACGGTCTGAAGCCGGCCGCCGAGCCGGTCACCTGGTTCTACGACCCGCCCTGGACGATTCCGTTCCGGCGGCGCAACGAAGTGGCCGTCAGCCTGGGCCCTGCGGACTGAGGACCAGCCCGGGTACCGCTAGGACGGCTCGGGGGTCGCGGCCTCGGCCAGCAGCACCGGGTCGGGGGTCGCCGGCGGCGCGGCCTCGGCGGGCAGCACGCCCGGGGCGCTCGGCGCGGTCTGGTCAGGCGTACCGCTCGCCGTGAGGTCGGCCGTCGCCGGCGCCGACGACGCCGGCGGTCCCACCGGACGGCCGGATACGCCGGCCGGCGGCACCGCGTGGGCGTTCATCGGCCGCTGGGTGAGCAGCAGCAGAGCGTCGGCACCGGTCACATCCTGGGTGCGGACCGCGTGCCAGAGGTCGCGCAGGTAGCCCAGTGTGCGGCCCTCAGGGGCCGCCTGGGTGGTACCCGGCGGCAGGTTGTCCGGGCTGGGCAGGTGCGGCACCCCGTCCGGCGGGGCGGCGGACAGGGCCGGTTGGGCCTGCGGGGTGCCGGCCGTCGTCACCGACTCCGGAGCCTCGGCCAGCGCGGGGGTGGCCGCCTCGGCGGGAGGTTCGATCAACTCCATCGGCGCGGCCGGGTCGGCGGGGTCGGCCGGATCGGGATCGGCGCCGGCTATGGGGGCGCCCAGCAGTGCCAGCGCGCACCCCAGGGCACCCAACCCCGCTGCAGCGCGCCGCCAGCCCGCACCGTTCATGCTCCACCCTCCATCGCCCCGCCAACCGCCTGCGCGGCCCACTGCGTGCATCAGATCATGCCTGCCTTTTGTTACGTCCGCCACCCGGGACCGGGGGATCCCGGGGAACAATGCAGGTATGCCCGGATTTCGCCCCCGTGCCGCAGTGGCGGTCTGCCTGGCTCTGCTGGCGCCGGTGGGCACAGCCGGGACCGCCCCGGACGGCGGGGTCCCGCCGGTCAGCCCGCAGGCCCGGGCGGCGGGACTGCTCGACGTGCGCAGCGTGGTCCCCGATGCGGTCGTGGACCTGCGCTACGCCACCGCGGAGAACTTCGTCGGCGTGCCGCTGTATCCCCCCACCGCCCGCTGTCTGGTGCACGAGTCGCTGGCGCCGGGGCTGGCGGCAGCCGCGGCCGCGCTGCGCGCGCAGCGCGCCCGGCTGGTGTTCTGGGACTGCTACCGGCCCCATGAGGTCCAGGTCCGGATGTTCGCCGCGGTGCCCGACCCGGCCTGGGTGGCCAGACCGGGCGACTACGCCCGCAGCCACGAAGCCGGCCGGTCGGTGGACGTCACGATCGCCCGCGACGGGCGCCTGGTCGACATGGGAACCGACTTCGACGATTTCACCCCCCGGGCCACGGCCTTGGCGACCGAGGGAGTCAGTGCCGCCCAGCAGGCCAACCGCGCCCTGCTGCGAACGGCGATGGCCGCCGGCGGGCTGGCGGTCTACCCCGGGGAGTGGTGGCACTTCGACGGGCCCGGGGCGGCCGAGCCCCGCCCCATCCTCGATGTACCCCTCGGATAGGCTGACAGTCTCGGCAGGGGGTTTGCTGTGGATCGACGCAGCCGCTGGTTAGCAGGATCGGTGGCGATTGCTGCTGCGGCCATCACCCTGCCGGTGGGCGTTCCGGTCGGCATCCCCAACCAGCTGGCGGCGACCGCGCTGTACATGGGCGGCACCGACCACCCGCTCAGCATCCCGCAGGACACCCCGGCCTACATCCAGACCTACGTGGACTGGGCCCGCGACGACTTCGTGAGTCCCTCGGGTCTGTGCGTGGGCGGCGATCCCGGCTGCTCGCCGGTCGCGGTGTACACCCCCGAACAGTTCTGGCCGATCACCGGCCTCAGCGACACCCGGTACGACGAGTCCGTCGCGACCGGCCTGAGCAATCTGGCCGACTGCGTGCGCGGCGCGGTGTGCACGGTGACCGACCCCCCCTTCACCTCGACGGGACCCCGCGCGCTCACCGACACCTCCTTCACCGTGTTCGGCTACTCGCAGAGCGGCGCGATCGCCTCGCTGATCAAGAGCGACCTCATCGCGCACCCGCCGGCACCGTCGTCGGTCAGTTTCGTGTTCGTCTCCAACCCCAACCGGCCCAACGGCGGGATCCTGGAGCGTTTCGTCGGCGTTCAACTGCCGCTGCTCGGCGTCACGTTCGACGGCGCGACGGTCACCAACTCCCCGCAGCCGACACCGCTGACGACCGTGGACGCCGCCCACCAGTACGACCCGGTGGCGGATTTCCCGCTCAATCCGCTCAACCTCATCGCCGACCTCAACGCGGCTCTGGGGTTTCTCTACGAGCACCCCGAGGAGGGTGCGGGCACACCCGTGCTGCAGGGCCAGTTCCAGGATTCGACGTACTACCTGATACCGACGGACATCCTTCCGCTGCTGCGGCCGATCGCCGCGCTCCCGGCGGTGGGAACCCTGCTGGCGGTGGTTTTAGACCCGCCGCTGCGGGTACTCGTCGAGACCGGGTACGACCGCACGATCAACCCGGGAGCGCCGACCCCGGCGAAATACCTTTACTTCCCCAACCCGGTCAAGGCCGCCGCCGACTTCCTCACCGCCATTCCCACCGGCTGGGACAACGGTGTCGCCTACCTGACCGCCGACCCGGCCAACCGGCCGTTTCACACCACGCCGCCGGGTCCCTACGGTGTCGGCGGACCGCCCGTCTACGCCGGCGCGGTCGATCCCTACGGCCCGCCCACGCCGGTGGTCGAAGCTCCCGCGCCGACGCGCAGCACGGCGGATCGAGCCGCATCGGCCCTCCCCCGCGCGCACGCCCGCAACCGGGCGGCCGGAGAGGCCGGGAAAACCGGAAAACCTCAGCCGGCCGCTGCACCCGCCCGCGCCGGCGCGCGGTCGACGGTGCCGAACCGCAGAGCGGCGTCGACGACCGAACCCTTGCGCAGCCGCTCGTAGTCCGACCAGTAGTCCATCGCGATCGTCCACGGTCCGCTGCTGCCCTGCCGCGGGAACCCGTCCATCGAGCGCAGCACGAAGCCGGCTGAGAAGTCCAGCAGCGGTCGGCGCTCGATCGTCGGGTCGTCGGCGACCGGCACCACCGAGGAGAACCCGTGCTGGTCCATGTAGGCCAGCAGGCGGCACAGGTGCTCGCAGACCAGATCGACCTTGAGCGTCCACGACGAGTTGGTGTAGCCGATGGCGAAGGCGAAATTGGGGACGCCCGAGAGCATCAGACCCTTGTAGGCCAGGCAGCCCGCCAGGTCCACCGGCGCGCCGTCGACCGTCAGCGCGATACCGCCGAAGGCCAGCAGATTCAGTCCGGTGGCGGTGACGATGATGTCGGCGGCCAATTCCCGGCCGGACTCCAACAGCACGCCGGTCTTGGTGAAGCGGACGATCTTGTCGGTGACCACCGAGGCCTTGCCCCGGGAGATCGCCCGGAACAGGTCGGCGTCGGGCACCGCGCACATCCGCTGATCCCACGGGTTGTAGGCGGGGTTGAAGTGGGTGTCGACGTCGTATCCCTCGGGCAGAGCCTTGACGTTGATCGACCGGATCAGCTTGCGGGCCAGCTGCGGGCGACGCTGGCAGAGGTTGTAAATGAAGCGCTGCTTGCCGATGTTGAACCGGCGGGCGGCGGCGTGGGCGGCCTTCTTCGGTAACACCTTGCGCAGCCCGTTGGCGATCGGGTCCTTGCGCGGTAGCGGCATCACATAGGAGGGCGAGCGCTGCAGCATGGTGATGTGGCCCGCCTTGTCCGCCATCGCCGGGATCAGCGTGACCGCGGTGGCGCCGCTGCCGATGACCACGACCTTCTTTCCGGCGTAGTCGAGGTCCTCGGGCCAGGCCTGCGGATGCACGACGACGCCCTCGAAATCCTCCCGGCCCTCGAAGTGCGGCGTATAGCCCGCCGCATAGTCGTAGTAGCCGGTCGCCGCGAACAGGAAGTCGCAGGTGACCTCCCAGCTGCGGCCGTCGCGCTCCAGGGTCACCGTCCAGCGCGCGGTCTGGGCGGAGTAGTCGGCGCGTAACACCTTGTGGTGCAGATGAATTCGCCGGGCCAGACCGTCCTCGTCGATCGCGTCGTGCAGGTACTCAAGGATCTCGTCGGCGTCGGCGATCGCGTTGTCGGAGGTCCACGGCTTGAACTCGTAGCCGAAGGTCTGTAGGTCGGAGTCCGAGCGGATGCCCGGATAGCGGAACAGATCCCACGTCCCGCCGATCGCGTCGCGCGAGTCGACGATCGCGAACGTCGTGCCCGAAAGTCGGCTGACCAGGTAGTGACCCAGGCCGATCCCGGTGATTCCGGCGCCGACGATGAGTACGTCGACGTGGCCGGTCAGCGGCTCGACCGGGCGGTCTTTGAGCACGGTGCGTTGCGGCTGGTGCGGCGAGGCGGTCATGGGCACTCCCGGGTCGGAACGAGACGCTGTGCTAAACACTAACAATGTTATAGTTTTATCGACAGCTGTCAAGATTCGCCGGAGCCGAAGGATCGCCGATGACCCCGCCCACGACCGAGGTGAGCGCCCCCCGTCGGGCGCCGGTCCAGGCGCGCAGCCGGCAGACGGTGAACCGGATCCTCGACGCGGCCGCCGCCATCGCCGACGAGCAGGGCGTCGACGCCGCCACCACCCGCGCGATCGCCGACCGGGCGGGGGTCTCCTACCCGTCGCTGTACCGGTTCTTCGCCGACCGCGAGGCCATCCTCGACGAGTTGCTCCAGCGGCACTGCGCCGAACTCGACGCCCGCTGCGTGGAGGCCGAGCAGACCTGGGAGATCCGCTCGATCGCCGAACTGCTCAACAACGAGCTCGAACTGCACGTCGCGCACTACCGCCTGCACCCGGGCTCGGCCCGGCTGTGGATGGGCGGGCGCACCTCGCCCACGGTCACCCGGCATGTCCGGGCCCGCATGCGCACCCTCGCCGGCCGCGTTCACGCGATGCTGGTGACCGCCGGACTGATCCCCCCCGACACCGACCCGCGGGCCATGCTGGTCGCGGTCGAGATGGCCGACCGGGTGCTGGAACTGGCGTTCCGCGACGACGAGGGCGCCGGAACCGGCCAGCGCTCCTTCGACCCGGAGATACTCGACATGGGCCGGCGAGCACTCATTGCGTTCGGCCGTGACCTCGCCGGGGACCTTTCCCGGGGCTCGACCACATGATCGCCATCAGGTCCGCACCCGGGGTGGCGTCGACCAATCGGTCGAAGGCCGCCTCGAAGCCGTCGACGATGGTCTCGTGGTCGGGCACCAGCCGGGTGTCGCAGGCGATCCCGACGATCACCGAGCCGTTGTAGCTGGAAATCGTGAAGCTCATCGGCTGGTCGCCGGACACCGGCGCCCACCCGACGATTCCCTCCACCATGCTCCCCGCCAGGTAGACCGGAACCGGGGGTCCGGGCACGTTGGTGAGCGTGCCGACCGTGCGGTTGCTGAAAAGGTCCACCGACGCCTCGTAGAGTCCGCGGCTCAAGCCGGCAATCCCCTCCTGCAGCCGGAACGCCAGCGCGGCCTCGTGACCGTGCTTGATCCGGTCCATCCGCCGCTTGGCGGTGGCCAGCACCCGCGCGGCGTCGGGCTCGTCGGTGGGCAATTCCAGTTGCACCAGGGCGAATTCGTTGCCCAGCGTGTCGGGCAGCGCGAGATCGAGCGGCTTGAGGTTGACCGGCACCATGAAGGTGACCGAGGAGCAGCGGGCGTGGTGGGCTTTGAGGTAGTCGTGCAGCGCGCCCGCCACCGTCGCCACCAACACGTCGTTGACGGTGCAGTTGTTGGCCTTGGCCACCGTCTTGACCGCGTTGAGCGGCAACGAATCCGACCACGCGACCGCCTTGTCCGAGCCCGCGGCACCGGTCCAGATCGTCACGTCGTTGCGGGTTCCCAGCAACAGCTTGCGCGCGGTGTCGACGTCGCCGGGCGCCGCGGAGAGGACGTCGACCACCGAGCCGCCACCGGGCAGCGCGGCGCGCACGGCGGTCGCGATACCCGCCCCCGCCGCCCGGGCGACGGCGACCACCGAGTCCCCGGCGCCCACCGGGTTGCGCAGCGCGAACCGGCCGAGCCGGCCGGCCTGCCGCAGCAGTCCCGGAGCGGTGGCCGCCTCGCCGAGGGTGCCCGACACGCGGGCGGCCGCGGCGGCGGCCCGCCGGCCCGCCTCGGCCGCACCCGAGCGCACCCGGCTCGTCAGCGGCTGGCCGGGCGGGTGCAGATGGGCGCCGTGCTGGCTGACCCCCGGGCCCAGGATCGGCCCGCCCTGCGGGGTCGCGTCGAACAGGCTCATCGCCAGCTGCACCATCCGCATGCCGTCGGCGATCCCGTGATGGCTGCGCAGAATCATCGCGCTGCCCTTGCCGTAGCGCTTGATCCAGATCGCCTGCCACAGCGGATGGTCGAGGGTGAGCATCTCCGAGCGATGCGCGGCCACCAGGGCCTGCAGCGCGCGCGGGTCGTTCGGCTTTTTGAGGCTGACCAGCGCCACGTGCCGGTCGAAGTCGAAGTCCGCGTCGGGCTCCCACCACCAGGAGCCGTCCTCGTCGCGGACCGCCCGGCTGCGGAAGACCGGGTAACGGTCGAGCAGTCGCTCCTCGATCACGCTGCGCAGCCGGGCGAAGTCCAGCGGCTCGGCGGTCCACACCACCGAGTCGACCACCATCGGGTTGTGCGGGCGATCCATCTCCAGCCAGAGTGCGTCCTGTACTCCCAGGCGCCGCCGGGCTGCAGAGTTCATGTGTTTGTTCTACACGCCGTGCCCGCTGCAGGAGCGCCTACCCGGGTTGGCGGTGATAATGATCTTCGATGTCACCGGCTGCCTCACCCCCCTCCGGGTCGGCGACGCGCGCGCCGCTGCGCCGGGCACTGGCTCTGGTCTTCGCCGTCGTCGCGGCTGCCGGGACCGTGCTCACCGCCGCCGGCCGGCAGACCGGGCCGGCTCAGCCCGAGGTGATCACCGGGCCCTACGCCTCGCTTCTGGCCTCCTCGGCCGATCTCGGGCCGGCCCGCGGGGCGAGCGTCCAGATGATCGCCGCCCTGCACGCCCAGGACCGCCCGACGGCGCTGATCGGATGGGCGGACAGCCGCGATCTGTCGGTGCGCTGGCGGCCCGGCGACCGGTGGGCGGTCATCGAGGGCCGGCCCGCCGCGGTCGCCGAGGCTTTCGACGTCGCGGTGCGCGACTACCGGGGCCGGCGGGGCCAGGTGTTCTACGCCTCGCCGCAGCAGCCCGAAGTCCCCGCCCCGCTCGAGGGCGAGGTGGACGCGCTCGGACGGATTCTCGGCTACACCCCGTATCACGAGTCACTGCCGTTCATCTCTCCCCTCGACGTACCCGACCGGGGGCTTTCGCCGACCGCGCTGCTGCGCACCTACAACGCCGAGTCGCTGCGCGAGCGCGGGCATACCGGCAAGGGCGTGACGGTACTGGTGTTCGCCTTCGACGGCTTCGATCAGGTCGATCTCGACATGTTCGCCTCGACTTTCTCCCTGCCGCGGTTCACCCCGGAGGTACTGGGCGGCATGCCGACCCAGCGCAGCGGCGAGGCCACGATGGATCTCGAAGCGATCCACGCCATCGCACCCGACGCCAGGAAGGTCCTCGTCAACGCCCGGCCCACGGTCGAGGGCGACGGCTCCTACGCCAAGATCGGCGCGATGATGGAGGAGGCGGATCGCCGCTATCCCGGCGCGGTATGGAGCTTCTCGATCGGTTGGGGTTGCGACAAACTCATCACCGAAGCCGATCTCGTCCCGGCACGGTCGGCGTTGATCAAGGCGCTGGCCAACGGGACCACCGCCTTCAACGCCAGCGGTGATCTCGCCGGCCTGGAGTGCAAGGGCGGCCATGAATGGTCCGCGCCGCCCGGACCCGACGACGTCGGCCTCGACGCGGTGGCGTCGATCCCGGAGATGACCGACGTGGGCGGCACCACGCTGTCCACCGACGCCGACGGTCGCTGGCTCGCCGAGCAGACCTGGTTCGACGTCCCGCTCTCCCACGGCACCGGCGGCGGGGTGTCGAACCTGTTCGAACGACCCGCCTGGCAGGCACTGCTCGACCTGCCGGTGCCGCCGGGACGGCGTCTGACCCCGGATATCGCGGCGCTCGCCGATCCGACCACCGGTATGCGGATCGTGTTCCGGCAGCAGTTCGCCCTCGGCGGCGGGACGTCGCTGTCGGCACCGATCTGGGCCGGCCTGACGGCATTGATGAACGACTACCTCAGCGCGAATGGCGGACGGCCGATCGGCGACCTCAACCCCCTGCTGTACGAGATCGCCGAGGGCGCCCGGCTGCCCGCCTTCCAGGACATCACCCTGGGCGGCAACGCGGTCGACAACGCCACCCCGGGCTATGACCTGGTGACCGGTTTGGGCACCCCGAATGTGGCGAATCTGGCCGCCAATCTGCTTGCCCTGCAGCGCCGGATCAGCGGACGATGAGCGCCCCGGCTCAGCTGGTGTGCCCGGTCTGCACCGACCGGGTGCCCGTCGGCGTGTTCTGCGGCGCGTGCGGAGCGCACCTCAATCCGCAGCCCGGCGACGGTCCGCCGTGGCTGCGCCCCAGGGCGTTCTGCGTCGCGCCCGAGGAAAACGTGTTCCAGCCGGCACTGACCAGCTCGCTGTTCCCGCATCTGTCCCAGCTGTCGCGCAAACCGTTCCGGCTCGGGCTGCTCGTGATGCTGGCGGTGATGGCGTTGGCCGTCGAGACGCGGGTTTCCGGTGTCCTGGTGGTCACCGCCGTGCTGGGCCTACCGCTGCTCTTCCTGATCTATCGGCAGCAGTCAGGTGTCTACCGGGATCTGCCGCGCTGGGCGGTGATCACCACCGCGGCACTGGGCATCGCCCTGGGCGTGAGCTGGGTGCTGCTGACCGGGGATCTGGTGATCCGCGAAACCGGCGCGCCGTTCGACGCGGGCGCGGCCGGCAGGCGAGTGCTGCGCGACGGGCTGGGCGTCGCCCAGGGCGGTGCGGTCCTGATGCTGCTGCCCGCGGTGGCGGTGCGCCTGCTCACCAGAGCGAACACCCGCAGATCGCTCGACGGTTTCGTGATCGGTGTACTCAGCGTGTTGTCTTTCACCGCCGCGGCGACGTTCACCCGGCTGGCCCCGCAGTTCGCGGCCGGCCCGGTTGCGCGGGGACAACCGGTGGAGTGGCTGTTGGTGGAGGCCGCCGTACGCGGAGTGACGGTACCGATCACCGCGGCCTGCGTGGGCGGGCTCTTCGGTGCAGCCCTGTGGTTCACCCGGGCGTCCGGCGCACGGGGCATTCGCCGCTCGACGCTGGTGGGCGCAGTGGGACTCTTCGGTGCCGGTGCGCTGAGCCTCTACGCCGTTCTGGGCGCAATCGACGTGGCCGGGCTGCCCCAGTTCCAGATGCTGGCCTGGCACGTGGTGCTGATGCTGCTCGCGGTCGTCGCACTGCGGATCGGTCTTCAGCTTGCCGTGCTGCACGAGGACCAGGGCCCCGAACCCGGGGTTCCCATCCTGTGCCTGCACTGCCGAAACGTGGTGCCCGACAGGGCATTCTGCCCGGTGTGCGGCGCCGCCGAATGCGCCTCCTCCGAACAGTCGCGTGCTGAGCGCCGAGGGGTTCGTCCGCTGACTGCCCCGTCTCTGTGCGAACCGGAAGCGCAGATCTGGCCCGGCTACGCCGTCGCCGCAGCACGCTACGAACTCCCGGACTTGTCCCGGATCTCCGGTTCGCGCGTGCTGGGCGCCTGGGGTCTGACCGTTGCGACCATCAGCGCATCGGCGGTGGGCGTCGCGGCGTTCATCGCCCAGCCCGCCGTCACCTACAACTGCCCGCCCGACTGCGGTCGTCCCCCCACCGGGATCCCGGTGACCACCAACCCGAGGTTCGTCTCACCGGGTGGCGACTTCTCGGTCGCCTACCCCGCCGCGGGAACGGCCTATGAGGTCACCACCGGAGCCGACGGCGTCACCGCGCGCCATACCGCCGGAGATCGCGGGGTGATGCGGCTGTGGAGTCAGCCCGCCCGGGGGCGGTCGGCCGCCGAGGTGGTCGCCGACATCATGAGGGACAGCCACCCGAATGCGCGAACCGCCTACGAGGTACCCAACACGATGGTCGGCTACCAGCCGGGCTTCGGGGTGGTCGCCGACATCTGGCCGCAGGACGAGGATGCCCGTTACCGGCATCTGCGGGTGATGCTGCTCGTCGCGGTGCGCAACGACCTCGCCCTGGTCGCCGGGGCGGTCGGTCCCTTCCGCGAGTTCGGCCCCGCCTTCGGGCCCGGGCGACCGTCGGGGGCGAACCTCGAGATCGCCCAGGACCTCGGTCGCTACGTCAACAGCTTCATGTGGCGGGGCGATCCGCCCCGGTGAGTCAGCCGAATTCGAAGTGCTGGTAGTCCACGGGTTCGCGCCAGTGCCCGCCCCATCGCCAGCCGCGGCCGGTGAACGCGACCACCGCGGCGTCGCCGTCGTGCAGCAGACCGAGATCGTCTCGGGTGCGGTCGAGATAGCGCGCGGCGGTCACCGGCTGCAGATCACCCGCGCCGTCCAGGTAGGGGTTGACCAACGGGTTGAGGTCGATCGCTCTTCCATAGGCGTGCTGTGACCAGCGTTGGCTGTCGGGCAGCGTGCGGCAGTTGAACGCCGAGGTGTTGTTGTCGCGCATCGACAGTTCGTCATCGGCTTGCGGGTAGCGATCGACGGTGCGCATCCGTTCAATCGGATAGCGCAGCCGCAGCAGCTCATCGAAGATCGCGGTCACGCTCTCGGCGAGGTCCTCGTGCACGATGAGCTGCCCGCGGTGGATGCGACCGTCGAATCCCAGGTGGTCGACCTCGACTCGGCGCAGCTGCTCGGGACCGACCGGGCAGCCGGGGCGCCAGCTGGCGCCGAGGTCGGCCGCGCTCACCCGAGACACGACCGGCGCGGGCGACGCCCCCGCCCGAGGCGCGTCGGCGGCGGACCACATGCTCGCTGCGAACGGGAACCCAGCGGTCAGCGCGACGGCGACGACAACTCGGACCGGGGCAACCACAATTCCTTGATCACATCACGGACGCGGCGCGGCGCGGCGTAGCGCCACGCGCCGGCGTGCGCGCCGCACCCTTGCCGGCCGGCGCCTCGGCAGACGGCCCGCCCGCCGGCTCGGCGGCGACCCGCCGCGGGCTCACCGCCGCGCGGGCCGGACTTCGGCCGGGACGCGGGGCGGCTGCGGTCGACGAGGCACCTGGCGGCGCAACGGCTTTGGCCGGGTCGTTGCGCGCATACCCGGCGTCGACGATGCGCCGCAGCGGGACCTCGAGCGCCGCGACGGCCGATTCGGGCACCCCGATGTCACGCAACGGTTGGACCAGGGGAAGCCGTTCGGTCGGGATCACGTAGGTGGTGGTGCGCCCGCCCAGGGAGTTGGTCACGGTGGAGATGTTCTGCTCGGGCACGGCCGTCAGGTCCAGTCCGTCCGGCAGCAGTTCGTACCGGCCGTGCACGTAGATCACGCCCAGGAGCGCATTGGCCAGGCTGATCAGATTCCACGGCCGGTCAGGGAAGTCGGCCCACCCGTCGTACTCGCCGGTCACCACGATCGAGTCGTACGGCGTGTCGGGAACCGCGATCGGGGAGAGCCCGAGCACGGGAATCGGGAACGGCAGGAATCGCATGATCCCGCCCGCCGCGGTGGGGTCTCCGACCGTCACGAAGGTGAGTCGGTCGGCTTGCGGGCGCTGCGCCGGCGGGCGATCCATCAGCAACCGCTTCTCGTAGGCCACCGCGATCGCACCCTGGCTGAAGCCCGCCACCACCAGCGGTCCGTCGGTCTCGTCGACCGCCCGTGCGACACCGGCGGCGGCCGTCGCGATCGAGCGGTCCATCCCGAGGATCGCCGCCGGGTAGTCGACGTCGATCACGGCATCGCCCGCGAAGTACTCCGGCAGCAACTGCACCGGTCCGGGGGGCGCGTGACCGATCCGGGTGCCACTGACGGTGATCGCGGTCGCCCCTGAGGCGGCGGCGGCCGTGCCGACCGCCACCAGCGCCGCTGCGGCGATCGCCGTGGCAAACCTATGGACCATCTTTGCCATGATATTCGCGACCCCAAGCAACCACATCCACCGGCAGGTCGCGGTTAGATTCCGTTATGGCGGACCGGCCCAACATCCTGCTGCTCCTGACAGACGAGGAGCGCGAGCGCATATGGTTTCCCGACCACGTCCGATTCCCCAGCCGGGAAAGACTGGCTCAGCGCGGGATGCGGTTTACCAACCACCACGTGCACACTTTTCCGTGCACGCCGAGTCGTGCCAGCATCCTGACCGGCCGTCACGCCGCCGGCACGGCTATGTTCGACAACGTCAATTTCAACTGGCAAAAGCCGTTGGAACCGACGATCCCGACCCTCGGGCATCTGCTGTCACAGGCCGGATATCGGTGCGGATACCTGGGCAAGTGGCACCTCGGCGGCGAGTCCCGCCGACATGGACTGACGCCGTACGGATTCACGGACTGGAAAGCCCCCGATGCTCACGGCACTCCCTATCTCGGACACTTCATCGACGGTCGCACCGCAGCGCAGGCGGCCAAGTGGATCACCGGCCGCACAGGCGAAGACGAACCTTGGGCGCTGGTCTGCTCATTCGTCAACCCGCACGACATCATGCTCTACCCGCGCTTCCGTAAACCCCGCGTGCGCGATCACGGCGCAACCTTGCCACCGAGTTTCAGCGATGATCTCCTCACCAAACCCATCACCCAGCGCTACTGGCGGGTGACCTGCGACATCACCGGTGGGACCATCGTCGGCGAGAAAGCCTGGCGCCGTCTGATCAACGCCTACATTGACCTCAACCTCGAGGTCGATCGGCATATCGGCACGGTGCTGGACGCTCTCGCCGCCTCCGGCGCCGAGTCCGACACCCTGGTGCTGTGCACCTCCGACCACGGCGACCTTGCCGGCGCCCACGGACTGCGCCAGAAGGGTGCCAATCTCTACCGGGAGAACGCCCAGGTACCGCTGACGATGGCCTGGCCCGGCGTGATTCCGGCGGGCGGATCGACCCAGCGGTTGTCCGGCGCTATCGATCTTCTCCCGACCGTATTGTCGGTCGCACAGGCAGCGACGTCGGTGCCGGCGCTGCCCGGACGCGACCTGAGCCAGCTTTGGTCAGACGCCGATCGGGTGGTCCGCGACGAGATCCTGATAACCAGCGACGCGTTCTCCAGCATGGGACCCGCCGGGCCGCACCGCGGATTCCTGCGCGGCATAGTCACTGAGACGCACAAGTACGGTCGCTATTTCCTTCCCGGTGAGCAGCGCCTGGGTCGCGCGGCTGCCGACCTCGAACTCTACGACCGCGCGGCAGATCCCGCCGAGTTATGCAACCTCGCACACCCCGACGTCGGGGGACCGGACGTCGCCTCGCTTGTCGTGGACCTCGATCGCCGTCTGGATGCTGTGATCGCCGCCGAGATCGGTTCCGACGACGTCGACCTACCGTTGCCCAAGAGCAAGCTGGCCGCACTGGGTTACCCGTGGCGGCGTCGGGCCCGAGCCGAGAACGTCGTGTGACTGGAGATGACCATTGACCGTCAAAGTGACCACCGAAGCGCTCCGAATGACGCTGGCCGTGCTGGCGGCGTTGACGGGCGCCTGTAGCGTGACCGGCCCGCCACCGGCCCGCGCGCTGCCCGCCGGGCAGATGGTGTTCATGGTGATGTCCGCCGGCGGCATGGTGCCCCCGGTGCTCTACGCCCTGCAGTCCCCGTCCCTGGTCGTCTACGGCGACGGCCGGGTGCTCAGCGTGGCCAATCGCCTCGCCCGCGATCCGGTTCCGGCGCGATACGACCTCAGCCGCACCGATCCCGGCGCGGTCGCGTCCTTCGCCGCCGAAGCCCAGGCGAAGGGGGTGATCACCGCCGGCACCGATTTCGGCACCCCGCGCTACACCGACCTGGGCACCACGACCGTGCTGCTGCACGGCGACCAGGGCCCCTCGGAGGTGCGGGTCTACGCCCTCAACGAGCGATTCGAGACCAAGCTGAGCGCCGGGCAACGGGCCGCGCGCGCGGCGCTGCGCGAGGTGATCGGCGAAGCCTCCGGTCTGGCGGCGGGCGCGGCGCCGCTGCCCTACTCGCCGGATTCCGTCGTGGTCTACGAGGTCACTCCCGGTCGCTCCAGCGAACCGGCCGCGGTGACGTGGCCGGGCCCGGCCCCGCAGAGCTTCCTGACCGCCTCGGCGAAACGGCGTTCCCTCGCGTGCGGCGTGCTGAGCGGCGACGCCGCCCGCACGGTCTACCAGGCGGCGCTGGACAACCCCGGGGCGGCATGGCTGGTGGACGGTGAGACGAGAATCCTGGCGGTCAATCCCGTGCCGCTCCCCGATTCCTGCCCCTAGCACGCGCTCAGGTCCGCACGACCGAACCGGGACCGACGACCTGTGTTTGGATGGTCGGCGTGGAGAGCGTGTTCAAGTCCCTGCTGGCCCTCACCGAGCGCGGGCTGCTGCCCGATGCGGTCTTCCGCCTGCTGGTCCGCCGGATGTGCCGCGCCTGGGTCGCCACGCTGGAGTGCGGTGGGGACCTCGACGAGCAGGCCTTCTACAAGAAGAAGTACTTCGACAAGCTTCGCGTCAGCGCGGGGGCCACCCACCAGGCGGAGGCGAACATCCAGCACTACGAGGTGCCCACCCGCTTCTTCGAGCTGATGCTCGGCCCCTACCTGAAGTACTCGTGCTGCCTGTTCGCCGGGGCCGACACCGGCCTGGCCGACGCCGAAGTCGCGATGCTGCGGACCTTCCTCGAGGAGCGATTGGGACTCGGCGAGCTCATCCGCACGCGCGGTCCGATCCGCATGCTCGACCTCGGCTGCGGCTGGGGTTCGCACGGTGGCTACGCACTGGACAACTACGACGGGGTGCACGTCACGTTCCTGTCCAACAGCGCCACCCAGCAGGACTTCATCTCGGCGCGAAACCAGCGGCACTCCGGACGGTTCACGACCGTCAAGGCCGATGCCAGCACGTTCGACGACCCATCCTTCGCCGAGGGATTCGACGTCATCGTCTCCTGCGAAATGCTCGAACACATGAAGAACTACGAGGTGGTGCTCAGGCGGGTGAGTTCCTGGCTGAAGCCCGACGGCCGCATGATGGTGCAGATTCTCGGCAACCGCAGGTTCGCCTACGACTTCAAGACCACCGACTGGATGGGGAAGTACTTCTTCGCCGGCGGCACCATGCCCAGCCGGGATCTGTTCGAGAACTTTCTCCCGCCCGAACTCACCCAGACCAGGGTGTGGGACATCGACGGTCGCCAGTACAGCCGGACGCTCGAGGCATGGCTGCGCAGACTCGACGACCGGCGCGCGGAATGCCTGCACGCGCTCGAGGGTGGGCCGACGAGTGCGTCGATCGCCCTGCGTCGGTGGCGGATGTTCATGCTGTTCTGCTCCGAGGTGTTCGGCTACGGCGGGGGCCGGGAGTGGATGGTGTTCCACTATCTGTTCGAGAAGAGCCCGCTGTTCGAGAAGAGCCCGGCCGCAGTCCGGTCCGGCGGGGCGGAATAGCACCGGATGCGCCGTCTCGCCGCTCTGCTCTGCGCGCTCGTGATGCTGAGCGCGGTGTGGGTGACGGCGTGGATGACGGTGGCGGCGCCGGCCCGCGCGGACTCCAGCCCCGACCGGGTCGTCGCCGGTGTGTACATCAACGACATTCAGGAAACCGATCTGGCGTCCAACAGCTTCACCGTCGACTTCTACCTGTGGCTGCGCTGGAAGGATCCGGCGATCGATCCGTCGGCCACGATCGAGGCGATGAATGCCAACTCCAAGGACAACACCACCACCTCCTCGACCGGGGGCGTCGCCGCCAAGCTGCTCTTCGAGACCCCGCTCGACATGCCCGACGGGTCGAAGTACACCGCTCTGCGTTATCAGGGCGTCTTCAGCAAGGAGTACAACCTGGAGACCTTTCCCTTCGACGTGCAGAACCTGCAGATCGTCTTCGAAGACCAGCAGGCCACCGTCGACCTACTCGAATTCGTCCCGGACACCAACCCGGTCACCATCAACGGCGACGTGACGCTGCCCGGCTACCGGGTCGGCACGCCGACCATGACCGTCACTCCGCACCAGTACCCCACGAATTTCGGCGACATCTCCGGCCCGCCCACCGTCACGTACTCGCGGATGGTCATCACCATCCCGATGGAACGCGACGTGCTGCCGTATCTGGTCAAGATCATGCTGCCGATCTTCATCGTGGTGCTGATCACGTCGCTGATCTACATCATCCCGGCGCGTCTCGAGGAAGCCCGGGCGGGCATCGGGGTCACCGCCATGCTCACGATCGTGGCCCTGCAGTGGAGTACCGACAGCAGCCTGCCGTCGGTGGAGTACCTGACCATGCTCGATCTGATCTACATCCTGGCGATGTTCTACATCCTGATCGCGATGGTCTACACGGTGCTGGCCAGCCGGCGAAACCGGCACGAGGTCGCCGAAGCGCTCGCGACCGCGCTGGACCGCCGGGTCGGCATAGCCGCGCTGGGCCTTTATGTGGCACTGACGGCACTGACCATGCTCTTCTACGTGCAGAACTTCCGCTGATCCGCCCCCAGGTCGCGACTCAGGCAGTCCGCGGCGGCCAGACCGGACAGGGCCACCATCGGCAGCCCGCCGCCGGGATGGGCACTGCCGGAGGCGAGATAGAGACCGGGCAGTCCGGCCACCCGGTTGGGCGGGCGTTTGAAGGCGGCCATCCGGTCGTTACTGGCCGCACCGTAGAGCGCGCCGCGGCTGCCGGGGAAGGCGGCCGCCAGATCCGCGGGGGTGCGCCGCCACACCAGCGTGTCGCCGTCGGCCCACAGGCCGGCCTTGCGCACCGCGTGCTCCACCGCGGTCTCCAGGGCGGTCCACACCTGCGGCGACCGCTCGGCGCCGGGCGGCTCGGGCGGGGCGTTGGCCATGACGAAGACCGGCTCGGCCTGCGCCCACCCCGTCAGTCCGTGGCAGCGCTCCTGCGCGCACAGGTACACCGTCGGCGCGGCCGGCGGGCGGTCGTGGTCGACGATGTCGGCGAACTCCGCGTCGTAGTCGGCTGAGAACAGCACCTCGTGCGGAAACCGGTCGGTCCCCCGGGCGGCCCGCAGCACCGCGGTCCAGCCCGACATCGACGGTGCCGCCTCGGCGGGCAGGTGCGCCGCGGCGCCGGGCAGGCCGCCCTCGCGCAGCCAGCCCACGTCGGCGTTGACCACCACCGCACGCCCGCGCCGCTCGCCGCCGCCGGTCAGCGCGACGCCGACCGCCGCGCCGTCCTCGATCAGGACGCGCTCGGCGGCCACCCCGCACTCGATCACCCCGCCGTGCGCCTCGATCGCCGCGACCAGTGCCGCGACCAGCGCGTGGATGCCACCCTGCACGCCGTAGCCGCCCAGCGACAATTCGACGTGGGCGATGCAGTTCAGCGTCGCCGGCGCCCGGCGGGGGTCGCTGCCGTTGTAGGTGGCGTAGCGGCGTAGCAGCAGCCGCAGGTGCGGGTCGCGCACGTGGCGGTCGATGCCTGCCGCCATGCTGCGCAGCGGGTCGATCGCCCCCAGCGCGCGCGGGTGACGCAGCGCGAGACCGGCCATCGCCGGCCAGGTCGGGGCCGGCCCCATCACGAAGTGCGGGGCCGCCGCGTCCCAGATCCGCCCGGCGTAGTCCAGGAAGGCGGCCAGTTCGGCCTCGGCGGCCGGCCCGAGTGCCGCGCGGACGCGTGCGAGCGTGTCCTGCGGATCGTGAGCCACCTCGAGCACGCAGCCGTCGGGATAGTGGTAGCGGAAGCCGGGATCGAGGCGACGCAGGCCGACGACGTCCTCGAGGCGCCGGCCGGCGCGGGAGAACACCTCGGCGAACACCTCCGGAAGGGTCAGCACACTGGGGCCGGTCTCGACCGCGACGCCGTCGATCTGCACGACTGAGGCCTTGCCCCCCGGGCGCGGTGCTGCGTCGAGCACCCGCACCGCAGCCCCGCGGCCCGCCAGCGCCAGCGCTGCCACGAGTCCCCCGACACCGGCACCGAGCACCAGGATCTCCGCGCCGCGCTCAGCCGGCACGGGGTCCGCCTCGGCCGGGAAGCCGCAGCCTCGCCGGCGGCAGCAGCGCGACGAAACCGGGCAGCGGTTCGCGCGGGTGGGTGCGGGCTCGCCGACCGTCGGTCGCCGCCGTGGCGGCGGCGTCGATCACCTCCAGTCCGTCGAGCAGAGCGCTCTCGACTGTCGGCAGCAGCGCCGCGGTGTCCACGCCCACGCCGGGGATCGCGGCGGAGAACCGGACGACCGCCGCCGGGCGGCTGCGTTCCAGAAAGACGTAGTTGATGCTCACCGCCACGAGGTCCACCGGGTTGCGGGCGTGCAGGGTCTGCAGTCCGGGTTTGAGATCCAGCGGCCGAAGATGAGCCGGACGCTGGCGGCCCTGCGGGAAGATCCACAGTCCGCGTCCGGGCCGGTCGAGCAGCGCGGCGCAGTTCTCCAGGCACTGCCGGCTGCGCTCGGGGCTGCTGCGATCCAGTGGCAGGGCGCCCAGCCAACCGAGGAACGGCAGCGTGCGCAGATTGCGGGCGTCCATGACCGCCCAGCCGAGTCCGCCCAGTGCGCGGTCGAGTACCACCAGCAGCAGCGCATCCCACCAGGCGACGTGGTTGGACACGAAGATCAGGGGTCGGTCGGCCAGAGCGGCGCGAGTCTGCTCCAGCCCGGACACCCAGACGCCGTCCAGTTCGCGGGAGACCCGGCGCCGCACGTACCCACGGGCCAGGGCGAGGAAGGCCGGGCGCCGGGTGTCCCCCGCCCGGGCCAGGGCCGCGTGATCGGCCGCGCCCCCACCGGCGTCGGGTCTCACGCAGTCTCCCGCCGGGCGCGCGCGGCGTACGAGCGCCCCCGCCAACGAATGTCGCCGCGTCGGCTCCACCGATAGCTGTCGATCAGGATTCCCATCATCGCCAGCACAGCCACCGGGTGCAGCAGCACACTGAGCAGACTGTGCCCGTGACGCCGGGCCATGATCAGACGCAGACACAGGTTCGCGCCCACTCCGACCGCCGCCGCCGCCGCCAGACCCCAGGCTCTGGCCAGCACCGCGATCGGCAACGCGACGTAGGGCACGACGAAGAGCACCAGGTGCAGCAGCACCACGACGATCAGCGCCCATGGGTTGCCGCCGATTCCCTCGTACATGTTCTTGGCGAACCCCCGCCACAGCGAGGCGCCGTCGGGATACATGCGGCAGTCGGCCATCCGGTCGCCGTCGGCGAACACGACGCGGTAGCCCGCGTCCTTGACCGCGCGGGACAGTGCCATGTCGTCCACCAGCGCCGTGCGCACCCGGCTCCAGCCGCCGACGGCGTCGAGGGCCGAACGGCGCACCATCAGCAGCTGGCCGTTGGCCGCCACCACCCGGGGGTCGCTCGTGCGGTACACCAGCGGCATCGGCAGCCACGCGAGGTAGGACAGGTGCAGCAGCGGCATCATCAACCGCTCGACGAAGCTGCCGCTGTGCTGCCGGGGCACCGCCGTCACCAGCTCGGCGTCCAGTCCGTGCGGGACCTGCCCGGGTGAGCCCAGCAGCGAGAGCAGGCGCAGCACGCCGTCGGGCCGCAGGACGACGTCGGCGTCGATGTTGAGCAGCACCTCACCGCCGGCCGCCGCGCTCAGCCGGTGCAGGGCGTGCGGCTTGCCGACCCACCCGGCCGGCAGCCCCCCGCCGCTCAGCACCCGCAGCCGCGGCACGTCGGCCTGCAGCCGGGCCAGCACCTGCGCGGTTCCGTCGGTGGAGCCGTCATCGTAGACGATGATCTCGGTGATCGGGCCGCGCGCAGCGGCGGCGGCGCGCACGCAACGCTCGATGTTGGCCACCTCGTCGCGCGCCGGAATCAGCACGCTGACACCGCCGGGCGCGGCGTGCGCCGCGGCGGGCAGAGCGCGGCCCCGGGTCCAGAACACCGCGTTGAACGCCACCAGGCCGAGCGGCAGCAGGGCGGGCAGAGCCAGCAGGGCGGCCAGCGCCCGGGATCCGGCACCCTCGAGACTCACGACCGCGCTGTCCCCGACCGGCTCAGCAGTGCGCGCACCCGGCCCGCGCTGTGGCCGCTGAACAGCGGAAGCCACATCGAATTGGGGCCACTGGCCTGGTGCACCCGCATCCGCACCAGCGGACGCAGCAGGTCGCCGTCCACCCGGTCGGGAACCAGGTGCTCACCGATACCCTGCCCGTATTCCTGCCCGTATTCCTGCCCGCAGCGGCCGCGGAGCAGGAAGCGCTGATAGAACGGCCCGTTGTCGAGCAGTGACGCGACCTCGACCGAGACCGGCCGCCCGTCGGGGTCGGCGAAGGTGGCGCTGCCCGGCCAGCGCAGTCCCCACAGACTGCGGCGTCCTCGCCCGGTCTGCAGCCCGGCGTCCTCCCGGGTGCGACAGGAGCCGTCCTCGGCGATCTCGATGACCAGGTCGCGGGGCGCCGCCCCGGTCTCGGCGGGGGTGAGCCGGTAGAAGATGAGGTCGCGGCCGGGCAACGCGATGCGACCCCACCACCAGCTCTGGATTCCCAGCGCGTGCAGGGGCTGGGCGGCACTGTTGCGGTCGTGGTACCCGCGCCCCTCCACCCGCAGCGGGCCCTGGGGGGTCTGTAGCTCCAGACACCCCCGGGCGGCGGCGACGATCGGGGTCCACAGGTGGCTGCTCGCCGCCGGTGCGGCGGGCTGCCGGCCGGGCGCATCGCGCCGAAGCGGGCCGGACAGCCACAGTTTTCCGGTGGCCCGCCCGCCGGTGGGCAGGGCGAGGTCGAGGGTTCCCTGCAGGGTGCGGGTCGGGGACGCTCCCGCCGGACCCTCATCGGTGTCAGTCCAGCTGAACGAGCTCTCCCCCAGCCGCCAGGTGCGACCGTCCTCGCCCCAGGCGCACTCCTCGGCGGGCAGTTCGGATAGCAGGTAGAAGCGCTCGCGGAAGTCTTCGTAGACGACGACGTTGAGGCTGGGACGGTTGATCGGTTGCTCGGGCCGCCCGATCCGCGCGGCCCGGGCGTAGCCGGGCAGGAACGGCAGCCCCCAGGACCAGATCAGGGTCGCGCCACCGCCCCGCCCGTCCACCAGGTCGACATAAAACCAGGTGAACCCGCCCGGGCTGGACAGCACGGCGGGGTCGGGCGCAAGCTCGGCCGAGCACAGCGAGATCAGGAGGCCTCCCACGTCGATCGATCACGTTTGCAATCACGCTTGCAGATGTCGTTCCGGGTGACAGGGTATAAGCAATGCAGGCCGGGATAGCCGTGAAGGTGGTCGGGGTCGCCCATGCCGAGGATCGCTCACGTGGCGGGCGCCGCCGCCGTCTGGATCTCGTTCGCGGCCTGGATCCTCACCGGCCCGCAACCCGGAGCCGTCCGGACCGTTGACAACCTGCTGTTCGGGCTGCTCGCGCTGGCCAACCTCGTTCTCGCGGCCACCGCGGCACGCTCCGCGGCCGCACGGCTACGGAGCGCCTGGACCCTGCTGGCCATCGGCGCGGCGGGCTGGGCTCTCGGCAATGTGCTGCTGGGGTACTACGACATCTCCCGCGGGCTTCCCCGGCCGTCGTGGGCCGATCTGGCCTACCTCTCGTTCCCCCTCGCCGCCTGCGCGGCGCTGCTGCTGTTTCCCAGCGCCCGGACCGGTCAGAGTCGCAGCCGGCTGATCCTCGACGGCGCGCTGGTGGCGGGTTCCTTCCTGCTGATCTCCTGGCTGGCCGTCATGCACCCGATCCTGTCTTCCGGGGAGATGACCCCGGCCGAAATCGCTGTCTCGCTGGCCTGTCCGATCGCCGCCGTTCTGCTCCTCACCGTGGGATCGATCGTTCTGTTTCGCGCGAGGCGAGACCTGCGTCCGACGCTCACCCCGCTGGTCGCCGCGCTGTTCTGCGTGGCCATCGCCGACAGCGCGTTCGTCTACGTCTCGGAGATCGGGGCCGAGTACCTGGTCTTTGTGGATATCGCGAACTTCACCTGGATGCTGCTGTTGGCGGTCGCCATCACCGTCGGCGGCCACCTCGAACCCGACCGCGACGACGCCGCCGCGCCGGCGCTGCCCGGGCGGGTGTCGCTGTGGCTGCCCTACCTGCCGCTGCTGATCGCCGCGGGTGCGGTGGCACTCGCGCCCCGCGACGTCATCACCGAAGCGCCCGTGCTCATCGTCGGCGCCGGCCTGATCGTCATCGCCCTGGCCCGCCAATTCGTCGAGGCCTGGTCGAGCCGCCGGCTGTTGATCGACGTCGCCGAGCAGGGTGCGCGCGACCCGCTGACCGGCCTGGCCAACCGAACCCAGTTCAACGACCGGCTGAGCCGGGCACTGCGCCGGGCGCCGGTCGGCGTGATCGCACTCGACCTGGAGCACTTCAAGGCCGTCAACGACAGCCTCGGCCATCAGGCCGGAGACGACCTGCTGCGCGCGGTGGGCGCCCGGATCCGCGACTGCGTGCGCGCCGGTGACACGGTGGCCCGAACCGGGGGCGACGAATTCGGCGTCGTCGTCGAAGGCGGGGCCGGCGCGACCTATCGGATCGCCGACCGGATCCAGCGGGCCTTCGAGCAGCCCTTCGCCGTCGCCGAGGGTCAACTGCCCATCCGCCCGAGCATCGGAATCGCAATCGCCGACGACCTCCCGCGCCCGTCGGCGGAGCAACTCCTGGCCCGTGCCGATCTGGCCATGTACGCCGCGAAGCGGTCGCGATCGGGCGGCATCCATACCTACTCCCCGGAAACCGAACTGATCGGGCATGCCGAGCCGCAGGCGATGACGACCGACTCCCCCGCGCGCGTCGCGGATATCTCCCTGCTCGCCGAGCTGCGCCTGGCCATCACACACTCCGCGCTCGACATGCTCTACCAGCCGATGATCGACCTTCGAACCGGTGAGGTCACCGGCGTCGAAGCACTGCTGCGGTGGAATTATCCCCGACGCGGCGTCCTCGACCCCGACAGCTTCCTGCCGCTGGTGCGCGACCACGGGCTGATGGGAGCGGTGACCGACTTCGCCGTGAACAGAGCACTCGACGACGCCACGCGGTGGCTCAGCGGCGGCACGGGTCCCTACGTGGCGGTCAATGTTTTCGCGGCGCTGCTGGAAGATACCGCTCTGCCCGGGCGCATCGACCGCGCTCTGGCCGCTCGGGGTCTGCCCGGAGGTTCGTTGACCCTGGAGATCTCCGAGGACGGCGTGTTCGGCAAGACCCCTGCGAGTCGCACGGCGCTGGAAGAGCTGCGCCGACGCGGCGTTCGCGTCTCGATCGACGACTTCGGGACGGGTCACTCCGACCTGTCCTCGCTGCGGGAGCTGCGCGTGGACGAGGTCAAGATCGACCGCGACTTCATCGCCGCCATGACCACCGATTCGCGCTCGCATGCGATCGTGCGCACCCTTGTCGGGCTCGCCCACGAGCTGGGCCTGGTGGCGGTCGCCGAGGGCGTCGAGGACGCGGCCACCGCCGAAGCGCTGCGCAGCAGCGGATGCGACCTGGCCCAGGGTTTCCATTTCAGCGCACCGTTGAGCCTCGATCAGCTGCTCGACCTGATCGGCTCGCAGCAGCCAGGCCAGGCTACGGCCCGTAACCGCCGCGGCTGATCCCGGCGATCCAGAACTGCTCGAGGTTGCGCAGCGCCTGCATGAGGGAGGCGAAATCCTTACCCTTCAGGTTGGTGCGCGCCAACGCGTCGACATGACGGGCGAACACAGCGTCGAGTGACTTGTGCAATTTCAGACCTGATGCGGTCAGCTTGATGTGCACCGCGCGGCGGTCGTGGGGGCTGGGGGTTTGGGAAACGTACTTGTTCTCCACCAGCTTCTTGAGGTTGTAGGTCACATTGGTGCCGAGGTAGTAGCCGCGCTGAGTGAGCTCGCCGACGGTCAGTTGGTCCTCGCCGATGTGATAGAGGATCAGCGCCTGCACGTTGTTGATGTTGCGCGCACCGATCCGGTCGAGCTCCAGCTTGACGATTTCCAGAAACTGCCGGTGCAGCCGCTCGATCAGCGACACCGAATCGAGGTAGTCCTCTTTCACCGACACTCTGGCCAACCCCTTGCGCGCGACAGAGAACAACCGGTCACCCAGCAAGCTACCCGACGACGGCCCGATTCAGCCGACCAAAACGCATGCGGCCGCCGGGGTCTACCGCTTGGGGCGGCGCGGTTTGGCGATGAATTCCTGCTCGGGACGTCCGGTGGCGCCGTAGCGCAGTTCGACCTCGACCTCACCGCCGGTGGCCAGGCCCGACAGGTAGCGCTGGGCGGTCGCCCGCGACACCCCGATCGCGGCGGCGACCTCGGCCGCCGACATCGGCGACGACGCGTCGGTGAGCACCTCCATGATCCGGTCCTTCGTGGGTGATGCCGCCGGGCCCGAGGGCTGCTGGGCCACCGCATGGGGGCGCAGCGCGTCCAGTGCGGCGTCGATCGCACGCTGATCGAGGTTGCCGCCGGCCAGGATTCGCCGGTAGCGGGCGTAGCCGGACAACCGCGCCGCCAACTCGGTCGGAGCGAACGGTTTGACCAGGTAGCTCAGCGCGCCGGCCGACACCGCGGCACGGACCGTCTCGGTCTCGGTCGCCGCACTCAACACGAAGCTGTCGCACCGCAGGTCCCGGATCAGGTCGATGCCGGATCCGTCCGGCAGGTACACGTCGACCAGGGCCAGGTCGACCGGTTCCGCCTTGCGCGCGGCGGCCACGGTGGAGGCGGTCGCGCTGACCGTGAAGCCGGGCAGCGCGGAGACGATACCGGCATGCATATTGGCGACACGGAAGTCGTCTTCGACCACCAGGACCCTCAACTCGGCGCCGCTCACAACTCGGCCCTCGCCATCACGCCCGGCAGTCGGGCGATGAATTCCGCGCCGCAGAGTTCGGCGTCGGCGTTGCCGGGACTGCAGAGCCGGACGTCGCCGCCCAGGCCCCGGGCGATCTGCCGGGACAGCGCCAAGCCGACGCCGCGCCCGCCGGGCAGGTCGGACTGCTCCTTGGTCGAGGTGCCCTCGAGGAAAACCTGATCGACGAAATCCGAGCGCACGCCGTCACCGCTGTCGGCGACCGTGATGTGCAGGGTCGAGTCGTCCTGCAACAGTTCGACGTCGACGAGCTTGACGGCTCTGCCACTGGTGCGCACGGCGTCGATGGCGTTGTCGAGCAGGTTTCCTATCACCGTGGTGACGTCGACGGGCAGCGTGAGCCGACCGGGAGCCCACGAGTTCGCACCGACCCGCAGCGTCGCCCCGGCCTCCCGGGCCGCCGCCGCTTTCGCCGCCAGGAACGCCTGCAGGAACGGGTCGCGGATGGTCTCGATGTTGGGCAGTGCGGAGCTGAGCGGGCCGGAACCGAGCAGCTCTTCGAGGTAGCGGATGGCCTCTTCGGTGTTCCCGTTGTGCAGCAGCCCGTTGAGCAGATGCAGCCGGTTGGCGAACTCGTGTCGCTGCGCGCGCAGCACGGTGCTCATCAGCTTGACCGCATCGAGCTGGCGGGTGAGCAGTTCGACGTCGGTGCGGTCGCGAACGACCAGCACGGTTCCCAGTTCGCGGCCCTCCCGCGACACCGGCCGGGCCGACACCACCAGGACGCGATCACCCACGGTGGCCAGCGTCGGTGTCGGATCGCTGGACCGCAGCACGTCGAGCACCCGGGGCGTCAGCCCGATCTGATCGGCCCGACGGCCGGTGCCGGAGGTGATCTCGAGCAGTCGGCATGCTTCGTCGTTGACGAACGTCGTATTGCCGTCGGTGTCGGTGGCCAGCACGCCCTCGCCGATACCGTGCAGCACCGCCTCCTGGGTGCGCACCAGTTCGGTCATCTCGGGAGGCTGCAGATCCAGCGTCTGCCGGCGCCAGCGGCGCGCCAGCAGCACGGAGAGCACCACGCCGGTGAGCAGCGCGGGACCGCCGGTGAGGGTGGCCAGCCGCTGTTCGCTGCGCAGCAGGTCATAGACCGACGACGTGGACATCCCCACGCTGACCTGACCGGCGACCTTGGTGGAATCCGGCACCAGGACGGGCACTTTCGCCCGGATGGAAGGCCCCATGGTGCCGGTCTGCTCGACGACCTCCTCGCGACCGGACAACGCCGCGGACGGGTCTGTGCTCACCCGCTTACCGAGTTCGCCGGTATTGGGGTGACTGAGCCGGATGCCGCGGTTGTTCGTGATCACCACGAAGAGGACGCCGGTGCCTTGGCGTACCTGGGAGGCGAGTCGCTGCAGCGGGCCCTGGGCAAGCTCATCGGCCGGCGGCGTCGCGTCGTCGTAGCCGGCGACCTCGGAACGCACGTTGGGGGCGGCGGCAACCACCTGGGCGATGGCCAGGCAGCGATTGCCGTACTCGTCGATCAGCCGGTGGTGGTAGATCAGGGCCAGCAGCCCGTAGGCGATGCCCAGGGTGACGGCGACCACGGCCAGCTGAAACAGCAGGATCTGCGTCGCGAGCCGCACGTCGATGCGGCGCTTGCTGGACACCCGGCGAGCTTAACCGGGAGCGGCTCGGGGAAAGAGGAGACCGACCGGAGGTGGTTCTCCGGTCGGTCTCATCCCTCCTGTGCCGTGCGGGGGTTTAGGCGGCTTGGCGCCAGTGGCCTCGCTCGGCGATGGTCTCGAACGCTGTTTTGAGCGCCGAGAGGTAGCGCTCCACGGAGGCGCGCGCTTCGGGGTTGTCGGGGAACATCACCGTGATCGCGGTCTCCTCGGCCACCCGGGCGACCCAGATCGAGAGCTGGTAGGAGTAGCGGCCATCGCCGTACACCCCGACGTTCATGGTGCCCAGATCCGCGGTCAGCAGCGCCGAGAGCGGCGCGGTGCCGGCATCGAGGAAGTTGATCACCGGGAAGTTGGGCCGCGGCCCCCGCAACTCGGGCTCAAGCTCCAACACCCGATCCAACGGCACCGCCGCCAGCTTCTTGCCCTCATCGAAGGACTCCTGAGCCGCGCGCGCCGCCTCAGCGAAGGACTTGCCCGCCACCGGCACCGTCACCGGGCTCAACCCGGTGAACCAGCCCAGCGTCATCGCATCCGACGCCTTACGGCGGGTATCACGCGGGGTCAACCCGTGATAGGTCGACGCCCCGGTCAACTCGTACTCCGCCTGAGCGAAACACGCGAACACCCCACCGATGAACCGCGCACCGGCATCCACACACGCCGACTCAAACCGCGCCATCTGCTCGTTGTCCATGATCGACATCGTCACCATCTCCGAACCCGAGGGCACCGAGGCATCACCAAGGCTCAACGGGAAATCCGGATAACTGTTCTGATTGCCCTCCATGAACGCCTTCCACGACCGGATCTCCGGGGACTGGGCATCCAGCGACATCGCATACTCAAAACGCTGCTCACAGAACTGCGCATAACTGCCCGCCTCGGGCAGACTCAACGGCCCACCACCAGCCACCAGCGCGTTGTAGGTCATATAAAACTCCAACAACGTCACCGTCACGATCGTGGCATCCAAATGCACATGGTCCACACTGGCCCACAACGTGAACTTGTCCTGACCCTGGATCACCCCGAACCGGAAACAATCCCAATTCAGCGGATCCGGCGTGGACACCACCAGATCCCGAATCTCATCCAACGTCAACTCACCCTCACGCACCGGGCGGAACTCGATGTCATTGGCGTCCTCCATCGTGCGCCGCACGATCTGACCACCCTCGCGATACTCAAACCACGACCGATACGTGTCCTGACGGCGCAAATGAGCATTGATCACATACGTCATCGCCCGCTCATCACACTGACCCGGGAACTCACAACTGACCACCATCAACCGCGAATAATCCAAACCCTTCGCGCGCTGCTCACAAATCCCACGAATGTGCTGAGCCTGCATAAACCCCACCGGCACCGAACTCACCGGAGCCGCCGCAGCACGCTCCAACGACCGCGCCGAAGGCTGCCAGGACGTCACAACACCATCAACCGGCTTCCACTGGTCGATCGAACCAATCTCCAACGGGCC
>NZ_JBJTCF010000055.1:0-40940 GCF_046091765.1 Mycobacterium sp. | reverse complement strand
CGGCAGCGGCGGGGGAGGCGGCGGCGTGGAGGGCGGCCCGGGCACCAGTTCGGGCGGCGTGGTGAACGGCTGGGACACCGCATTGTCGAACTGCGCGCAGCCGGGCGCGGCCAGCGCCATCGACACGACCAGCACCGCGGCTGCCAGCCGGCGCCGTCTGGTGGTCGGACCCATGATCGCCAGGTTACGGATCGGGCGAGCGCCGGCGCCACACGGGTGCGGGCGCGCCGGAGCCGATGGGGGGCCGATCCGAGACAATCCGGGGCCAGCCGCCAGCAATCCGGGGTTTTGCGCCGCCCACCCCCTACGCTGGCGGTCATGACGAGCCAGAGCGCCGATTCCGGCTGGCAGCGACCCGAGGACGACGCGGGCCGTCCGGCGTCGGCCCGCCTGGTCGATCCCGAGGACGACCTCGCCGGTCCGCCCTACGGCGGCGATCCCGAGACCACCAAGATCGCGTCCACGACGATCGCTTCGGCCCCGAGTCCCTCCACCGGCTACGGCCTGGTAAACCCGCCCGAGCCGCTGCCCTACGTGCAACCGCGTCCCGAACCCGAGCCGGTCCCCGCGGTCAGCCAGATCGCGCCCGCCGAGGCCGGCGAACGGCCGGGCCGGCGCGGCACCCAGGACCTCGGGCTGCTGGTGCTGCGGGTGGTCCTCGGGGTGATCCTGATCGCCCACGGGCTGCGCAACGCCTTCGGCTGGTGGGGCGGACCGGGTCTGGGCGGGTTCGCCGACTCCCTGGCCGAGGCCGGCTTCCAGCACTCCGGCCTGCTGTCCTACCTGGGGGCGGGCGGCCAGATCGCCGCCGGCGTGCTGCTGGTGCTGGGTCTTTTCACCCCGCTGGCGGGAGCGGTCGGGCTCGGCCTGCTGGTCAGCGGACTCCTCGTGGCGATCGACGCCCAACGCCAGGAGGGCGGTGTCGTGATCCTCGGGTCCGACCGCGTCGAGTACCTGCTGGTGCTCACCGCGGCGATGGCGGCGGTCGTCCTCGCCGGCCCCGGTCGCTACGGCTTCGATGCCGGGCGCGGGTGGGCCCGCCGGCCGTTCATCGGCTCGTTCCTGGCGCTGCTGGCCGGTATCGGCGGCGGCGTGGCGGTCTGGTTGTTCCTGCGCGGCACCAACCCCTTCGGCTGAGCCGGCCCGCGCATCAGCTCCGGTAGGGGTCGGGTACCCGCCCCCCGCTGGCGGCGGTCAGCATCGGCAGGGTCGCGAAGGTGACCGCGGGCAGTCGCAGTTCCGAGCCGTCCAGCAAACAGGCCCGCGCCCAGCGGCCCCGGGTGAACCGCAGGCCCTCGACGCGTGACCACGCCACCGTGCGGCTGCCCAGCAGGGTTCGGGCGGTGACGTTCTCGCGGTCGGCGACGGTGCGCAGCCGCTCGATCCCCACCGAGATCAGAACCGGGATGACCAGCAAAAACAGTGTCCAGATACCGAACACCCGGACGAACACCAGTAGCGCCAGGCCGAAGAACGCGGACGCGAAGTGGGCCATCGGCGAGATCCGGATGACCACCGGGGCGACGGCCCCGCCCGCGCGGGTGCCGGGGCGGTCGCTGGCCATGCCCCATGATCGCACCCGGGGGCCGCACCCGGGGAATTTGACGGCCGCGAACCGGCGAGGATAGCCTTAGCGGCGTGAATAAGGGCGGAGATCTGGTAGTAGGTCAGCGCGTTGGTGCCGCGCTCGTCCCCGCCTGGGCCTAGCAACCCGCACCAACGCGCAACCCTCGTCCAGCAGACGCTGACGGGGGTTTTTTCTTACCCGAACAACGAGACCGAGGGACAGAGGGACAGAAGTGAGCGCACCGGCCACTCGAGCGGTTCAGCCCGTGCCCGACACCGTCGCGGCAAACGGCGAGTCCACGGCGCCCAGACGCGTCGCCCCGCAGCAGATCACCGGCGCCGAGGCGGTAGTCCGGTCGCTGGAGGAACTCGGCGTCGACCTGATCTTCGGCATCCCCGGCGGCGCGGTGCTGCCGGTCTATGACCCGCTGTTCGACTCCACCAAACTGCGTCACGTCCTGGTCCGCCACGAGCAGGGCGCCGGACACGCCGCCAGCGGCTACGCGCACGCCACCGGCCGGGTCGGGGTGATGATGGCCACCTCCGGTCCCGGCGCGACCAACCTGGTCACCCCGCTGGCCGACGCGCAGATGGACTCCATCCCGGTGGTCGCGATCACCGGGCAGGTGGGCCGCAGCCTGATCGGCACCGACGCCTTCCAGGAGTCCGACATCACCGGCATCACCATGCCGTGCACCAAGCACAACATCCTGGTGCGCGAGGGCGACGACATCGCCCGCTCGATCGCCGAGGCGTTTCACATCGCCGCCACCGGCCGTCCCGGCGCGGTGCTGGTCGACATCCCCAAGGACGTGCTGCAGGCGCCGTGCACGTTCGCCTGGCCGCCCCAGCTGGAGCTGCCCGGCTACAAGCCGAACACCAAGCCGCACGCCCGCCAGATCAAGGAGGCCGCCAAGCTGATCAGCGCGGCCCGCAAGCCGGTGCTCTACGTCGGCGGCGGGGTGATCCGCGGCGAGGCCTGCGAGGAGCTCGCCGAGCTGGCTGAGCTCACCGGAATCCCGGTGGTCACCACCCTGATGGCGCGCGGCGCCTTCCCGGACAGCCACCCGCAGAACCTGCGCATGCCCGGCATGCACGGCACGGTGGCCGCGGTGGCCGCGCTGCAGCGCAGCGACCTGCTGATCGCCCTCGGCGCCCGTTTCGACGACCGGGTGACCGGCAAGCTGTCCACCTTCGCCCCGGAGGCCAAGGTCATCCACGCCGACATCGACCCCGCCGAGATCGGCAAGAACCGCAACGCCGACGTGCCGATCGTCGGCGACATCAAGGCGGTGATCCGGGACCTGGTCGACGTGCTGCGCCGCCGGCCCGCCGGCGAGGATCGGATCGGCAATGAGGGCATCGAGGATCCCGACCTGGCCCCGTGGTGGGCCTACCTGGACAACGTCCGCGAGACCTACCCGCTGAGCTACGGCCCGCAGTCCGACGGCAGCCTGTCCCCGGAGTACGTCATCGAACAACTGGGCAAGATCGCCGGGCCGGACGCCATCTACGTGGCCGGCGTGGGTCAGCACCAGATGTGGGCCGCACAGTTCATCTCCTACGAGAAGCCGCGCACCTGGCTCAACTCCGGCGGCCTGGGCACCATGGGCTACGCCATTCCGGCGGCCATGGGAGCCAAGATGGCCTGCCCGGACGCCGAGGTGTGGGCGATCGACGGCGACGGTTGCTTCCAGATGACCAACCAGGAACTGGCCACCTGCGCGGTGGAGGGCGTGCCGATCAAGGTGGCGCTGATCAACAACGGAAACCTCGGCATGGTCCGCCAGTGGCAGTCGCTGTTCTACGGCGAGCGGTACTCCCACACCGACCTGTCCACGCACAGCCAGCGCATCCCCGACTTCGTCAAACTGGCCGAGGCGATGGGGTGCGTCGGGTTGCGCTGCGAGCGCGAGGAGGACGTGATCGACGTGATCAACCAGGCGCGCGCGATCAATGACCGTCCGGTGGTGATCGACTTCATCGTCGGCGCGGATGCGCAGGTGTGGCCGATGGTGGCGGCCGGAACCGGCAACAACGAGATCATGGCGGCCCGCAACATCCGCCCGCTGTTCGACGAGGACAACTCCGAGGGGCGTGCCTGATGCCCGCTTCGTCTGATTCGAAGACCGTCACCCACACCCTCTCGGTGCTCGTCGAGGACAAGCCCGGCGTACTGGCCCGGGTCGCGGCGCTGTTCTCCCGGCGTGGTTTCAACATCCAGTCCCTGGCGGTGGGACCTACCGATCAGAAGGACATGTCCCGGATGACGATCGTCGTCACCGCGGAGGAGACCCCGCTGGAGCAGATCACCAAGCAGCTCAACAAGCTGATCAACGTGATCAAGATCCTCGAGCAGGACGAGGACAACATGGTGGCCCGCCACCTGGCGCTGATCAAGGTTCGCGCCGACTCCGGCAATCGCAGTCAGGTGATCGAGGCGGTGAACCTGTTCCGCGCCAAGATCATTGACGTCTCCACCGAATCGTTGACCATCGAGGCAACCGGTACCGAGGAGAAGCTCGAGGCTCTGCTGCGGGTGCTCGAGCCCTACGGTATCCGCGAGACCGTCCAGTCCGGTGTGGTAGCACTGTCACGTGGTCCGCGCGGGATGTCCGCCTCCAAGTAAAGGAAAGTTGAACGTGGCTGCAATCGAGATGTTCTACGACGACGACGCCGACCTGTCTGTCATTCAGGGCCGCAAGGTCGGGGTGATCGGCTACGGCAGCCAGGGCCACGCGCACTCGCTGAGCCTGCGCGACTCCGGGGTTCAGGTGAAGGTCGGCCTCAAGGAGGGTTCCAAATCCCGCGCCAAGGTCACCGAACAGGGACTGGAGGTCGACACCCCGGCCAACGTCGCCAAGTGGGCTGACGTGATCATGCTGCTCGCCCCCGACACCGCGCAGGCCGAGATCTTCAGAAATGACATCGAACCCAACCTGAAGGCCGGCGACGCCCTGTTCTTCGGCCACGGCCTGAACATCCACTTCGGCCTGATCAAGCCGCCCGCCGACATCACTGTGGGCATGGTCGCGCCCAAGGGGCCGGGGCATCTGGTGCGCCGGCAGTTCGTCGACGGCAAAGGCGTGCCGTGCCTGGTGGCCATCGAGCAGGACCCGACCGGCAATGGTTTGGCTCTGGCGCTGTCCTACGCCAAGGCGATCGGCGGTACTCGCGCCGGTGTCATCAAGACCACGTTCAAGGACGAGACCGAGACCGACCTGTTCGGTGAGCAGGCCGTGCTGTGCGGCGGTACCGAGGAACTGGTCAAGACCGGCTTCGAGGTGATGGTCGAGGCGGGCTACGCCCCGGAACTGGCCTACTTCGAGGTGCTGCACGAACTCAAGCTCATCGTCGACCTGATGTACGAGGGTGGCATCGCCCGGATGAACTACTCGGTGTCTGACACCGCCGAGTACGGCGGCTACCTGTCGGGGCCGCGGGTCATCGACGCCGACACCAAGGCGCGGATGCGCCAGATCCTGCACGAGATCCAGGACGGCACGTTCGTCAAGCGCCTGGTTGCCAACATGGAGGGCGGCAACAAGGAACTCGAGGCGCTGCGCAAGCGCAACGCCGAGCACCCCATCGAGGTCACCGGCAAGAAGCTGCGCGACCTGATGAGCTGGGTGGACCGGCCGATCACCGAGACGGCTTAGGTTCTCTCCGGGGCGCCCGCGCATCCCGGTCGGCGACCGGCGTTAGGGTTACCTAACACATGACGATCGGGGCGAAGCCGTGTCCGTGGGGGGGTCCGTCCGTTTCGCCGAAGGCTGCACCGCGCCCCGCCTAGGGCGGTACGTCGGCCGCGTCGGCGGGCTCGCCGTCGCGCTGGGTGTCGGGATCGGGATCGCGGCCGCCGCGATGCCGGAGGCCTCGGCCGACACCGCGCGGGCGGACTCGACGGCGGCCGGTGGTGCCCCGGAGCCCGGCAAGCGCGGATCGGTCCACGCCGGAGCGAGTGCGGCCGGGACCGCCGTGCAGTCGCGCGTACGGGGTCGCCCCGCGACCGGTGATGCGTCACCGCTGCCGGCGGCCGCCGCCGGATCTGGCGTGTCGCGGCTCGGCCCCGCCGCGGTGGCGCGGCCAGCCGCCACGCAGGCGCGGAACCGGGTCGTCCCCGCGGCGCGTGTCGCCGCGGCGAGCGCCCCCACGCCGATGGAGCACGTCCTCGGAGTCTTCTTCGGCAACGGCACCGCCGCGCACCCGAACGCAGGCCTTCTCGGCGGCGACGGCTACTCCTGGACCGCGGAAACCTGCAGCCAGAGCTGCAACGGCGGTCAGGCCGGCCTGCTGTTCGGCAACGGCGGCAATGGTTTCGGCGGCGGCAATGGCGGGTCGGCCGGACTCATCGGCAACGGCGGCAACGGCGGCGCGGCGGTCGCGGGCGGCGACGGTGGCGACGGCGGCCGCGGCGGATTGCTCAGCGGCAACGGCGGTAACGGGGGCACCGGCGGCGACTCCACGACCGGGCCGGGCGGCACGGGCGGCACGGGCGGTGACACCGGATTGCTGGCTCTCGGCGGCACCGCCGGTGACGGTGGTGCGGGGGGAGTCACGGCCGCAGGGGGCGCCACCGGTGGCGCCGGTGGCGCCGGCGGGGACACCGGGTTTCTGTCCCTCCGGTCGAACGCCGGCCGCGGTGGTTCCGGCGGTGCCGCCACCGGTGCCAACGGCATCGGTGGCCCCGGCGGCAGCGGCGGCAAGGCCGGACTGCTGGCTCTGGTCGGCGATGGCGGTGCCGGTGGTGCCGGCGGTGCGGGCAATGCGTCCGCCGGCAGGGCCGGTTCGGGTGGCGCGGCGGCATTCATCGGAATTGGCGGTGCCGGTGGAACCGGCGGCTGGATGCAGCCGGGCGGGACCGGCGGGCGCGGCGGCTTGTTTGTCGGGACCGGCGGCGCCGGCGGTGTCGGCGGCCCGGGTGATGTCGGCGGAACCGGCGGTGCTGCAGGCTTTTTCGGGACCGGCGGGGTCGGCGGCGCCGGCGGCGCGGCCGGACCCGGGGGGGCAGGTGGCGCGGGCGGACGTATCGGCGGTGCCGGCGGTGACGGCGGCGCCGGTGGCGTGGCGGGCGTCGGGGGGCCCGGCGGTGCCCCCCGGCTGTGGGGATCGCCAGGCGCGCCGGGTGCGCCAGGCGGCGCCCCGACCATTCCGCTGATCTACGACGTGGACACGAACCGGCCGATCGCCACGATCAACGTCTTCGGCCAGACGGTCGACCCCCTGGTCGACACCGGCGCCCTGGGACTCGTCATCCCCTACACCCTGCTCGAGGAGGTCGACCTCGGACCGTCGACCGGTCTGACCGGGTTCATCGAGTACGGCGTGGACCCGACCTACCAGAAGAACTACTACGACATCTATTACGTGCCGGTCAATCTGGGAAACGGGATCATCACCCGCCCGTGGGCCATCGGAGTCATCACCGACGTCGAGTACCTCGAAGACGGGCAGTGGGTGTCGATTCCCCCCGAGGAATGGGCGAAACCCAAGTACAACGTGATCCCGGACCTGGGTGTAGGCATCGGACCCTCATTCGCGAACATCCTCAGCCCGGTCTACGGGCTCCCCGATCCACTCGACAGCGGACTGCTCATGGACGTGTCGGTGGTCGGTCCGTCGATCACCTTCGGCGACAACCCGGTTCCGGGAGTGGCCGAGGTTTCAGGCGGTTGGCGCGGGACGACGCTGAAATACCAGATCATCAGTCCTGACGGCGTACCCGGCAGGCTCGTCACGGCGACGAACACCTATATCGACAGCGGGGGTCTGGGTGGAGCGGTGACATCGGAGGCTCTTCCTCCGGATCTCCCCGGTGTCGCGACTCTGCCCGTGGGCAGCAGCATCGACGTGTACACGGCAGACGGGCAACTGCTCTACCGGACGACGGTCATCCGTTCGGACACCAACGGCGAGACCCTTGTGGATTCCGGCGACGCGACGTACATGAACACCGGCCTGGCGCCGCTTCTGCTGGGGCCGCTGTACTTCGACTACACGGGCCCCGGGACCGTCTGGTGGGACTATTCACCGTCGCAGTGACGGAACACTTAGCCCGAACTCCCGCGTGAGTACCGACCGCGCGGCGTAGTAGCCGCTCATGCCGTGCACCCCGCCACCGGGTGGGGTGGCCGACGAGCACAGGTACGCCCCGGGGATCGGGGTGCTCCACGGGTTGACCCGGGGCGTGGGACCCAGCAGCGCATGCCCCAGCGCGTTGCCGCCCACCCCGATGTCGCCACCGACGTAGTTGGCGTTGTGTCCGGTCATCTGTGCGGCCGGGATGGCGCGCGCGGCCACGACGACGTCGGCGAAGCCGGGCGCGAACCGTTCGATCACCGCGGTGATCGTCGCGGTCGCATCGACGGTGGATCCGGCGGGCACGTGGGCGTACGTCCAGAACGGCCGACGGCCACGGGCGTCGATACGACCCCGGTCGGCGGTGAAGGACTGGGCGGCCAGGATCATCGGCCACTCGGCATGGCGTCCCCGGGCGATCTCCCGTTCGGCATGGGCCATCTGCGCGCGGGTCCCGCCAAGGTGCAGGGTGGCGGCGCCGGCCAGCCGCTCGTCCGTCCACGGAACATCCTGGGAGAGAACGAAATCCACCTTGGCCACCCCCGGCCCGTAGCGGTAGCGGCGCAGCGCGCGGGCGTAGCGGGCCGGCAGTGCATCGCCGTAGATATCCAGCAGCGCGGTGGGCGCGGTGTCGTAGAGGACCACGCCGGGCGGGGGAGAGGTGACCTCGGTCCCGGTCTGCAGCACACCGCCGTGTGCGCGCAGGTCGTCAATCAGCGCGTCGGCGATGGACTGGCTGCCGCCCACCGGGACCGGCCAGCCGACGGTGTGGCCGAGGGTGGCCAGCAGCAGTCCCGCACCCGCGGAGACCGGCGAGGGCATCGGCGCGATGGTGTGCGCGGCCACCCCGGTGAACAGCGCCCGGGCGTCCTCGCCGCGCAGCGCCCCCCAGGCCGGGGTGCCCTGCTCGAGCATCCGCCGGGCCAGCCGTGCGGCTACCGGGAGGCTCGGCGGAAGCGAGCGGCGGTCACCGACCAGGAACCCGACGACGTCGGTGCCGCGGTCGGCCAGCGGTCCCAGCAGGTCGCGCCAGGAGTCCCCGTGCGCCAACTCCGCGCAGGTGCGCTCCAGATCCCGGTAGGCGATGACGGAGCGCCGCCCGGGCAGCGGGTTGGCGTAGGAGATCTGCGGCACGGCCAGGTCGACGCCGCGCGCGCGCAGGTCGAACTCGGCGAAGAACGGCGAGGCCAGCGCCAGCGGATGGATCGCCGAGCAGATGTCGTGACCGACGTCACCGAACTCGGGGTCGGGCAGGGTGCGCGCGCCGCCGCCGAGCGTGGGCTGGGCCTCGAGCACCTGGACTCCGAGCCCGGCGCGGGCGCAGAGGACCGCAGCTGCCAGCCCGTTGGGTCCGCTGCCTACGACGGTGACGTCCATCTGTCGATTAGACCCGATCGCCCGGCCATTACGCTGTCCGCGTGAGCCTGCCCACCCGAACGCCTGTCGTGCTGATCGCCGACAAACTTGCCGAATCGACCGTCGCCGCCCTCGGCGAGGCGGTGGAGGTCCGCTGGGTCGACGGCCCGGACCGCCCCAAGCTGCTGGAAGCCGTGGCCGACGCCGACGCGCTGCTGGTGCGTTCGGCCACCACGGTCGACGCCGAGGTGATCGCCGCGGCGCCGAAGCTGAAGATCATCGCCCGGGCCGGTGTCGGTCTGGACAACGTCGATGTCGATGCCGCCACCGCGGCCGGGGTGCTCGTCGTCAACGCGCCCACCTCCAACATCCACAGCGCGGCCGAACACGCGCTGGCACTGCTGCTGGCCGCGGCCCGTCAAATTCCCGCCGCCGACGGCACGCTGCGTGAGCGCACCTGGAAACGGTCGTCGTTCAACGGCACCGAGATCTACGGCAAGACCGTCGGCGTCGTCGGGCTCGGCCGGATCGGTCAGCTGGTCGCGGCGCGGCTGGCCGCGTTCGGCACCCACGTGATCGCCTACGACCCGTACGTGCCGCCGGCTCGCGCCGCCCAACTCGGCATCGAACTGCTGCCGCTGGACGATGTGCTGGCCCGCGCCGACTTCATCTCGGTGCACCTGCCCAAGACGAAGGAGACCGCCGGGCTGCTGGGCAAGGACGCTCTCGCCAAGACCAAGCCCGGGGTGATCATCGTCAATGCCGCGCGCGGCGGACTGATCGACGAGCAGGCGCTCGCCGAGGCCGTCACGAGCGGGCATGTCCGGGCGGCCGGACTCGACGTGTTCGCCACCGAGCCCTGCACCGACAGCCCGCTCTTCGAGCTGCCGCAGGTTGTCGTCACCCCGCATCTGGGCGCGTCGACGTCGGAGGCTCAGGACCGCGCCGGGACCGATGTCGCCGAGAGCGTCAAGCTGGCGCTGTCGGGCGAGTTCGTGCCCGACGCGGTCAACGTCGGCGCCGGGGCGGTCAACGAAGAGGTGGCCCCCTGGCTGGAGCTGGTACGCAAACTCGGCGTGCTCGCCGGTGTCCTGGGCACCGAGGCGCCCGATCGGCTGTCGGTACAGGTGAGCGGCGAACTGGCCGCCGAGGACGTCGAGGTGCTCAAACTCTCGGCGCTGCGCGGCCTGTTCTCGACGGTGACCGATCAGCAGGTCACCTTCGTCAACGCGCCGGCGCTGGCCGCCGAGCGCGGCCTGGACACCGAACTGGGTACCCGCTCGGAGAGCCCCAACCATCGCAGCCTGGTCGATGTGCGGGTGGTGGCGCCGGACGGCTCGGCGGTCAACGTCGCCGGGACTCTGTCCGGGCCGCAGCTGGTGCAAAAGGTGGTGGGCATCAACGGTCGCAGCTTCGACCTGCGCGCCGAGGGGGTGAATCTGATCCTGCACTACGCCGACAAGCCCGGTGCGCTGGGCAAGATCGGGACCCTGCTCGGCGGGGCCGGGGTGAACATCGAAGCCGCGCAGCTGAGCCAGGACACCAGCGGTTCCGGCGCCACGGTGATGCTGCGACTGGACCGCGACGTGCCTGCCGACGTCCGCGCCGCGATCCGCGACGCGGTGGCGGCGACCACGCTGGAAGTCGTGGATCTGTCGTGAAGCTGGCGGTGATCCCGGGTGATGGGATCGGCCCGGAAGTCATCGCCGAAGCACTCGATGTACTCGACGCGGTGCTGCCGGGGGTGCAGAAAACCGAGTATGACCTCGGCGCGCGGCGCTACCACGCGACCGGGGAGGCGCTGCCGGACTCCGTCCTCGACGAGTTGCGCACCCACGACGCGATCCTGCTCGGCGCGATCGGCGACCCGTCGGTTCCCAGCGGCGTGCTGGAGCGCGGTTTGCTGCTGCGGATCCGGTTCGCCCTCGACCACCACATCAACCTGCGGCCCACCCGGCTCTATGACGGGGTGCGAAGTCCGCTGGCCGGGCATCCGCAGATCGACTTCGTGGTGGTGCGGGAGGGCACCGAGGGGCCCTACACCGGTACCGGCGGTTCGATCCGCACCGGCACGGCCCACGAGGTCGCCACCGAGGTCAGCCTCAACACCGCCTTCGGCGTGGAGCGCGTCGTGCGCGACGCCTTCGCGCGGGCGCAGCGGCGGCGCAAGCACCTGACGCTGGTGCACAAGACCAACGTGCTGACCTTCGCCGGCACCCTGTGGTCGCGTGTGGTCGCCGAGGTCGGCGCGCAGTACCCGGACGTCGAGGTGGCCTATCAGCACGTCGACGCCGCGACCATCCATCTGGTCAACGACCCCGGCCGGTTCGACGTCATCGTCACCGATAACCTGTTCGGCGACATCATCACCGACCTCGCCGCCGCGGTGGCCGGCGGTATCGGGCTGGCCGCCAGCGGCAACATCGACGGCACCGGAACCAACCCGTCGATGTTCGAGCCGGTGCACGGCAGCGCGCCCGACATCGCGGGTAGGGGAGTCGCTGACCCGACGGCGGCGGTGATGAGCGTGGCACTGCTGCTCACCCACGTCGGGGAGGATGCGGCCGCGGCGCGCATCGACAAGGCCGTCGCCGACCACCTCGCCACCCGCGGCGACGCCGCGCTGTCCACCCGTGACGTGGGCGAGCGCATCCGGACGCGTCTGTAGGACGGCGGTCCGCTGCAGCGGTCACCGCGGCCGGTCAGCCGGTACCAGCGGCATGGCGATCAGCGCCGAGAGCGCACACACCGCGAAGGCCGCCGGGTAGCCCGCCGCGCTGATCAGCGCGCCGAACACCGGAGCGGTCAGTCCGCCGGTGAGCAACTGGCTGGTGTTCTGCGCACCGAGTGCGCGACCGCTCCAGAACGGACCGGAGATCTCGGCGATCGCGGTGAACTCCAGCCCGTTGTCACTGACGGTGATCATCGACGCCAGCACCAGCGCCGCCACACTCCAGCCCGAACCCAGCGCGTCGGTGACGGCCAGCAGCGCCATCGACACCGCCGCGGCAGCGGCGATGACGCGCACCGGGCGCAGGCGCGAGCCGACCCGGTCCGACCAGCGGCCCGCCGCGACGCGCCCGCCCGCGCCGAGAATCTGCGCCAGGCCCACCAGCAGACCGGCCGACTCGGCCGACCAGTGACGCACGCTCATCAGCCACACCAGGGCGAAGGTCCACACCACGGCCTGCGGGACAACCAGCAGCACCGACACCAGATGAATGCGCCACAGGGTGCCCCGGCCCCGGTACGGGTTGGCCAGTTGCTCGGCGGGGGCGTCGGCGCGCGCCAGGCGCGGCGCGTCGCGCACCGCGAGCGCGCACGCCAGCGCGGCCGCCGCGCAGATCGCCGCGGGGAACAGCAGCGCGGTGTCCGGTCCGTGGGTCTCGGCCAGCTCCGGCATCACCAGCGCGCCCACGCCGACGCCCAGCGGCTGCGCGGTCTGCCGGATACCCATCGCCAGACCGCGCTGTTCGGCGGGAAACCAGCCCACCACCAGACGCCCGCTGGCGGAGTTGCTGCTGGCCGCCGCCATCCCGCCCGCGAACAGAAACGCCGACATCGCCACCAGCGAGCCGGACAGGGCCGCACCGGCGGCCGCACCCGCGGTCAGTGCCGACCCGAGCGCCAGCACCAGCCGCTCGCCGAGCCGGTCGACCAGGTATCCCCAGGCGATCAGGGTGGGCACCATCCCGAACGCCGGCATCGCCGAGATCAGACCGGCGCGCGCGAGGTCCAGGCCCATCTCCGAGCGCAACGCCGGGATCAGGAAGGCGACCCCGTTGATGAACACGTTGGCGCTCAGGGTCGCGAACAGTCCCATGCCGAGCATCGACCAGCGGCGCAGGGGGCTGATCGGTTCGGCGGCCACGGCGTTCTAGGCTGTCACGAATGCGCCTCGGTCGTGTCGCCACCCCTGACGGTGTCGCGTTCGTCAGCATCGAGTCCGATCCCGACGGCCCGGCCCGGGAGATCGCCGAGCACCCGTTCGGCACGCCGACCTTCACCGGCAGGTCCTGGCCGCTCAGCCAGGTGCGACTGCTGGCCCCCATCCTGGCCAGCAAGGTGGTCTGCATCGGCAAGAACTACGCCGAGCACATCAAGGAGATGGGTCAGCAGGCACCGGCCAACCCGGTGATCTTCCTCAAGCCCAACACCGCCATCATCGGGCCGGGCGTACCGATCCAGCTGCCCGCCGATTCCCCCCGGGTCGACCACGAGGGCGAGCTGGCCGCGGTGATCGGCCGGCCGTGCAAGGACGTGCCTGCCGCCCGCGCCGCGGAGAACATCCTGGGCTACACGATCGCCAACGACGTCTCGGCCCGCGATCAGCAGCAGGCCGACGTCCAGTGGACCCGCGCCAAGGGCCACGACACCTTCTGCCCGGTGGGCCCATGGATCGTCACCGACCTCGACCCGTCGGATCTGGAAATCCGCACCGACGTCAACGGGGAGGTGCGCCAGCACAGCCGCACGTCGCTGATGATCCACGACGTGGCTGCGATCGTCGAGTGGATCTCGGCGGTGATGACGTTGCTGCCCGGCGACCTGATCCTGACCGGCACGCCTGCGGGGGTGGGGCCCCTGGAGGACGGCGACGTCGTCAGCATCACCATCGAGGGCATCGGAACGCTGACCAACCCGGTGGTCCGCAAGGGCGCGCGATGACTGCCGCCACTCGGCCCGTGCGGGTGCGCTTCTGCCCGTCGCCGACCGGCACCCCGCACGTGGGCCTGGTGCGCACGGCGCTATTCAACTGGGCACAGGCCCGGCACACGGCCGGCACGTTCGTGTTCCGCATCGAGGACACCGATGCCGCGCGCGACTCCGAGGAGAGCTATCTCGCGATTCTCGACGCGCTGCGCTGGCTGGGTCTGGACTGGGACGAAGGCCCTGAAGTCGGCGGCCCCCACGGCCCCTACCGGCAGTCCCAGCGCGGCGAGCTCTATCGCAACGTGCTCGAGCGGCTGCGGGAATCCGGTGATGCCTACCCGGCGTACTCCACTCCCGAGGAGGTCGAGGCGCGCCACGTGGCGGCCGGGCGCAATCCGAAACTGGGGTATGACAATTACGACCGCGACCTGAGCCCCGAGCAGCGTGCCGCGTACGAGGCGCAGGGCCGCGCGCCGGTACTGCGGCTGCGGATGCCCGATGCGGACATCGGCTGGCACGATCTGGTGCGCGGCGAGACGACATTCGCCGCCGGCACGGTCCCCGACTTCGCCCTGACCCGGGCCACCGGAGAGCCGCTGTACACACTGGTCAATCCGGTCGATGACGCGCTGATGAAAATCACCCACGTGCTGCGCGGTGAGGACCTGATGCCCTCGACCCCGCGTCAGATCGCGCTGCACCAGGCGCTGATCCGCATCGGGGTGGCAGAGCACATCCCCGAGTACGCGCACCTGCCCACCGTGCTCGGCGAGGGCACCAAGAAGCTGTCCAAACGCGATCCGCAGTCCAATCTTTTCCTGCACCGCGACCGGGGCTTTCTGCCCGAGGGCCTGCTGAATTATCTGGCTCTGCTTGGCTGGGGAATCGCCGAGGACCGCGACGTGTTCACCCTGCAGGAGATGGTGCGCGCCTTCGACGTCACCGACGTCAACTCCAACCCGGCCCGCTTCGACCAGAAAAAGGCCGACGCGATCAACGCCGAACACATCCGGCGGCTCGACCCGGCGGAATTCGCCGCGCGCCTGGGCGCGTTCTTCGACACCCACGGCCACGACACCGGCCTGGACGACGCCGGGTTCGCCGTGGCCGCGCAACTGGTGCAGACCCGCATCGTCGTGCTCTCCGATGCCTGGGAGCTGCTGAAGTTCCTCGACGACGCGTCCTATCGGATCGAGCCGTCGGCAGGGGCCAAGGAACTCGGTCCGGACTCGGCCGCCGTGCTCGACGCCGCCTGCGCCGCACTCGACGTCGTGACCCGGTGGACCGCGCCGGTGATCGAGGAGGCCCTCAAGGGCGCGCTCGTGGACGGGCTGGGCCTCAAGCCGCGCAAGGCCTTCGGCCCGATCCGGGTCGCGGTGACCGGCTCGACCGTCAGTCCGCCGCTGTTCGAGTCGCTGGAATTGCTCGGCCGCGAGCGCAGCCTGCGGCGGCTGCGCGACGCACGAGGGTTTTGATAGTCTGCTCGTCGCTGTCTACAAGCCCGTGGGGTATGGTGTAATTGGCAACACAGCTGATTCTGGTTCAGCCATTCTAGGTTCGAGTCCTGGTACCCCAGCATCCAATCGAGACCGCTGACTGAGCTATGCTTGCGGTCGCCTGTTCTGGCCCCCGTCGTCTAGCGGCCTAGGACGCCGCCCTCTCACGGCGGTAGCGTGGGTTCGAATCCCATCGGGGGTACTTCCCGCCGCGGAACGCTCTGGAGTGCGGCCTTCACCGCGGCGCCGTCGAGCCGGCGACCGGCATCGCGGGCAGGCCCAACTTGCGATGGTCCCAGGACCGGACGCGGCCGGAGGCGATGCGCACCGCGACGCGCTTGTTCATCATCATGTCCACCGCGGGGCGCAAGTCGTCGGTGTAGGGCCCGTTGTAGCGCTCCCAGACGCTGACTCCGACCCGGAAGATCACGTCGGGGTCGTCGGTGATCTCGGCGGTGCCCTCGAAAGACACCCCGCGCAAGCTGTCGTAGGTCACGCCGTCCTCGATAAGGAAGCTCACCCGCGGGTCGCGGCGGATGTTGATCACCTTCTGCGACTTGGCTTTGGTCTCCAGCCAGATGTCACCGTCGAGCAGTCCGTACCACATCGCCACCAGATGGGGCTGGCCGTCGGGTCCGACGGTGGCCAGCGTGCCAGTGCGGCTGCGGGTGACGAAATCGGTGATTTCGGCGGCCGACATCACGATCTGCTTGCGCTGGTTGCCCACGGCAGTCAGTGTTACAGGCCCCGATGCCGGCCGTGACCCCGACGGTTCATAATTGGCCAACGATGAACCCCGCGACGACATCAGCCAGCAAATCAGCCAGAACCTCAGCCAGAACCCTTCCGGAGAAGGTGTGGGCCGAGCACGTGGTTGTGGCAGGCGCCGGATCCGGTGCGGCGCGCGAACCCGACCTGATCTACATCGATTTGCACCTCATCCACGAGGTCACCAGCCCGCAGGCGTTCGAGGGACTGCGGCTGGCCGGCCGCCCGGTGCACCGGCCCGACCTGACCCTGGCCACCGAGGACCACAACGTGCCCACGGCCGACATCGACAAGCCCATCGCTGACCCGGTCTCGCGCACCCAGGTGGAGACGCTGCGGCGCAACTGCGCGGAGTTCGGCATCGAACTGCACTCGATGGGCGATCCCGAGCAGGGCATCGTTCACGTCATGGGCCCCCAGCTCGGGCTGACCCAGCCCGGGATGACGATCGTGTGCGGTGACAGCCACACCTCCACCCACGGCGCGTTCGGGGCGCTGGCGATGGGGATCGGCACCTCGGAGGTGGAGCATGTGCTGGCCACCCAGACCCTTCCGCTGCGCCCCTTCAAGACCATGGCGGTCAACGTCGACGGTCGGCTGCCGCCGGGCGTCGGCGCCAAGGACATCATCCTGGCGGTGATCGCCAAGATCGGCACCGGCGGAGGCCAGGGTCATGTCATCGAATACCGGGGCAGCACCATCGAGTCGCTGTCGATGGAGGGCCGCATGACGGTCTGCAATATGAGCATCGAGGCCGGCGCACGGGCCGGGATGATCGCGCCGGACGAAACCACCTACGAGTTCCTGCGCGGCCGGACCTACGCGCCGCAGGGGCGGGAGTGGGATGACGCGGTCGCCGAGTGGGATCAGCTGCGCACGGACGAGGGAGCCGAGTTCGACATCGAGATTCACCTGGACGCGACGACGCTGAGCCCGTTCGTCACCTGGGGAACCAACCCCGGACAGGGCGTGCCGCTCTCGGCGGCGGTTCCCGATCCGGAACTGATGACCGACGACGCCGAGCGGCTCTCCGCCGAGAAGGCGCTGGCGTACATGGACCTGCGGCCGGGCACTCCGATGCGCGACATCGCCGTCGACGCGGTCTTCGTCGGCTCCTGCACCAACGGCCGCATCGAGGACCTGCGGGCGGTGGCCGATGTGCTGCGCGGGCGCCGGGTCGCCGACGGTGTGCGGATGCTCATCGTTCCCGGCTCGATGCGGGTGCGCGCCCAGGCCGAGGCCGAGGGCCTCGGCGAGATCTTCACCGCGGCCGGTGCGCAGTGGCGCCAGGCGGGCTGCTCGATGTGCCTGGGCATGAATCCCGACCAGCTCTCACCCGGCGAGCGTTGCGCGTCGACCTCCAACCGGAACTTCGAGGGCCGCCAGGGCAAGGGCGGCCGCACACACCTGGTCTCGCCGGTGGTCGCCGCCGCCACCGCCGTGCGGGGGAAACTGTCCTCGCCGGCGGACCTGGACGACTGAGGAGGCCTGGGCGATGGAAGCCTTCCGCACCCACACCGGGATCGGCGTGCCGTTGCGCCGGTCCAACGTCGACACCGACCAGATCATCCCGGCGGTCTACCTCAAGCGCATATCCCGCACCGGATTCGACGACGGGCTGTTCGCCGCCTGGCGCGCCGACCCTTCCTTCGTGCTCAATCAGAGTCCGTTCGACCGCGGCACGGTCCTGGTCGCCGGGCCCGACTTCGGAACCGGATCATCCCGCGAGCACGCGGTGTGGGCCTTGATGGATTACGGCTTCCGGGTGGTCATCTCGTCCCGTTTCGCCGATATCTTCCGCGGAAACGCCGGTAAGGCGGGTTTGTTGGCGGCGGAGGTGGCACCCGACGACGTCGAGTTGCTCTGGAAGCTCATCGAGCAGCACCCGGGTCTGGAGATCACGGTGGATCTGCACAATCGGACCATCACTGCGGCGACGGTGGTCGTGCCTTTCGCGATCGACGACTACACCGCGTGGCGACTACTCGAAGGACTCGACGACATAGCCCTTACGCTGCGCAAACTGTCCGATATTGAGGCTTTCGAGACACGCCGCCCGCCGTGGAAGCCGCGCATCACGCAGTCCTGACGGTGTGACGGTGCGGATGTTTTTCGGCACCGCGCGTGCACTGAATCAGTGGCCGATCGGCTGCACATCGCGGCACGGAACCGGTGCGCGGCGGTAAAAAAATTCCGCAAGCTCTTGTGCGAAACTGCGCGTGCCTCACCCATATCTGGTAGTAGAGGGTTTACCGTGTTGGGCAGTCGGTCCACAGGGGACCACTGTTTGGGAGGATGTGAATGAACAAAGCAGAGTTGATCGAGGTTCTCACGTCTCGGACGAACACTGACCGCCGCCAGGCGACGGAGGCGGTTGAGAACCTGGTCGACGCAATCGTGCGCGCTGTTCAAAGAGGTGACAGCGTGACCATCACCGGCTTCGGGGTATTCGAACGCCGCCGCCGGGCCGCTCGCGTAGCGCGAAACCCGCGAACAGGCGAGACGGTGAAGGTTTTACCAACCTCTGTCCCCGCATTCCGACCGGGGGCTCAGTTCAAAGCAATCGTCTCAGGTGCACAAAGACTCCCGAATGAAGGTCCCGCTGTGAAACGAGGCGCCGCAGATGGCGCAGTTAGGAAGGCTGCTGTGAAGAAAGTTGCAAAGAAGGCTCCGGCCCGCAAGGCTGCCAAGAAGACCGTGCGCAAGGCTGCCAAGAAGGCACCCGCGCGCAAGGCCGTCAAGAAGGCCGTGCGGAAGGCACCTGCCCGTAAGGCTGCCAAGAAGACGGTCCGCAAGGTGGCGAAGCGGGCACCCGCCCGCCGCGGTCGCCGCTACAACCAGGGAGACGAGAACGCCGCGGACCGCAAGGTCCGCGGCGTACTCGCGTTTGAGGCAGCGTTCAACGCGTCGAAGTGACCGCCAGCGGGCTCGGCAGATGGTCCGCCGCGACCAGTCGGCCCGCGGCCACCGACATGATCCAGGTGCTGCCCTTGCGGTTGCGCGACTTGGCCGGCTTGACCTCGTCCCGTGCGCACCACCAGTCGATCAGGTAGGGAATGACCTTGCCCTGGGTACAGATCACCGGTGTTCCGCCGTGTCCGGCGATCTCCAGGACCCGCTTGTGTGCGGCCTTCGGGTTCTCCGCGTAGGCCTCCTCGGTGAGGGCGGCCTCCACCGTGATCGGCACGCCCAGTTCGTCGGCGAGTGGCGTGACGGTTTGGATGCAGCGCAGGCGGTCGGCGGCGTAGATGTCCGTGGCCCCGAACGCCAGCAGTTGAGACACCAGCGACTCGGCCTGCGCGCGTCCGGTGGAGTCCAGCGGTCGCTTGCGGTCTTCACCGCGATACCGGGCTTTGCGGCCGGCGGTGCCGTGCCGGACGATCAGCACCGACTGGGTGTCGAAGGGTCTTTTGACGAACCGGGCGATGATCTTGCGGTCGGCGGCATACGTCAGGCGCCGGGACGCTTCGGTCGGTGGAAGCCACAGCAACTCGTCCACCTCGGGGCCGGGTTCGAACACGCCCCCCGCCGACCGCGCCGCCCAGTAGTGCACGACCTTGGTGCCGCCGGGTATCGGATAACTGACCCGGGCCAGCCGCCGGCCCAGGTGCGCGTGGTGACCGGTCTCCTCGGCGATCTCGCGCGCCGCGGCCACCGGTTCGGTCTCGCCGGGATCGACTTTGCCCTTCGGCAGCGACCAGTCGTCGTACCGGGGCCGGTGAACGACGGCGATCTGCGCTCCGGAGGAGTCCGGGTCGGGTCGCCACAGCACCGCCCCCGCCGCCAGCACCGGTTCGCTACCGGACTTCGGTTTCCTCGATGCTTTCACGGGTGCTCTCGGGTGCTGCTCGGCTGCCGGCCGCCACCATGCCGGATTCCGGCCGAGCCGGAGTCCGGGGGTGACCTCAGGACTGCCGGTGCCTTTCCATCAGCCACACCTGATGGTCGCGCACCTGCCGACCATCCTGCGGCGCGGCGGTCCAGTTGCCGTCCGGCCCCAGTTCCCAGCACCGCGTCGACGGGTGCATCGTCGATTCGAAGACGTCGTCGAGATAGGAGGTGATCCGGCGGTCCTTGACCTGCGCCATGACCTCGACGCGGCGGTCGAGATTGCGGTGCATCATGTCCGCACTGCCGATCCAGAACTCGTCGATCGCCCGGAAGTGCATGATCCGCGAGTGCTCGAGGAACTGGCCGAGGATGGAGCGCACCGCGATGTTCTCCGAGAAACCCCTGACCCCGGGGCGCAGCGCGCAGATGCCGCGGACCACGACCTCGATGCGGACGCCGGCCTGCGAGGCGCGGTAGAGGCCATCGATGACCTGTTCGTCGACCATGGCGTTGGCCTTGATCCGGATCCGGCTGTCGCGGCCCTCGCGATGGGCGGCCACCTCCCGCTCGATCCGCTCCAGGATGCCCTTGCGGATCCCGTGCGGTGCCACGAGCAGATTGCGGTAGCTCACCTTGCGCGAGTACCCGGTCAACGAGTTGAACAGGTCGGTCAGGTCGGCGCCCAGGTCGGGTGCGGCCGTCAGCAGTCCGACGTCCTCGTAGAGCCGGGCCGTCTTCGGGTTGTAGTTTCCGGTGCCGATGTGGCAGTAGCGGCGGATCGTCGATCCCTCCCGGCGCACCACCAGGCAGGTCTTGCAGTGCGTCTTGAGCCCGACCAGTCCGTAGACCACGTGCACCCCGGCGTCTTCCAGGGCTCGTGCCCACTTGATGTTGGCCTGTTCGTCGAAGCGCGCCTTCAACTCCACCAGCGCGACGACCTGTTTGCCGGCGTCGGCGGCCTCGATGAGGGCGTTGACGATCGGCGAGTCGCCGGAGGTGCGGTACAGGGTCTGCTTGATCGCCAGGACGTGCGGATCGGCGGCGGCCTGCTCGACGAACCGCTGAACACTGGTGGAGAACGACTCGTAGGGGTGGTGGACGAACACGTCCCCGTCGCGCAGGGTGGCGAAGATGCTCTTGCCGCTCTCCGCGAAGGCGGGGTGGGTGGCCGGCACGAACGGCCGATCCTTCAGGGCCGGCCGGTCGACCGCGTAGACCTGCCAGAGGGCCGAGAGGTCGAGCAGCCCGGGCAGGTTGACCACGTCGCCGGGATGGACGTCCAGCTCACGCAGCAACAGGCCCAGCATGTGTTCGGACATGTTGCCGGACACCTCCAGGCGCACCGGCGGCCCGAAGCGCCGCCGGGCCAACTCGCGCTCCAGGGCCTGCAGCAGGTCCTCGTCGCGGTCCTCGACGTCCATGTCGGCGTTGCGGGTGATGCGGAAGGCGTGCTTCTCGACGATCTCCATCCCCGGGAACAGCACCGGCAGAAAGGCCGCGATCAGGTCCTCCATCGGCAGGAACCGGATCACCGAGGGCTGCCCGTCGGTGGCCCGTAACCGGACGAACCGGTCGACGTTGTCGGGCACCTTGATCCGGGCGAAATGCTCCCCGCCGTCCTCGGGGGAGCGCACGGTGATGGCCAGATTCAGGCTCAGGCCGCTGACGACCGGGACCGGGTGGGCGGGGTCGACGGCCAGCGGGGTCAGCACCGGGAAGACCTGCTCGGAGAAATAGGTGGACAGTTCGCTGCGATCGGCCTCGGTCAGCTCGGACCACCGGACGATGAGGATGCCCTCCTCGGCCAGCGCCGGGCGGACCGAGTCCATGAAGACCTGGGCGTGGCGGGTGGCCAGTTGCTGGGTGCGTTCGCCGATGAGCTGGAGTTGCTCGCGGGGGGTCAGCCCGTCCGCGGAGCGCACCGACAGGCCCATCTCGTCGCGACGCTTGAGCCCCGCGACCCGGACCATGTAGAACTCGTCGAGGTTGGACGCGAAGATCGCCAGGAACTTCGCCCGCTCCAGCAGCGGCAGTGAGGTGTCGGCGGCCAGTGCGAGCACCCGGCCGTTGAAGTCCAGCCAGCTCAGTTCCCGGTTGAGGTAGCGATCCTCGGGCAGCGGATCGTCGATCGCCGCGGCGGTGGCAGCCGGCGGCGCCTCGGGGGCGCTGTCCTGCCGGTCGGTTTCGGGGGCGGGGGACAAGATCTCCGAATCCGTCATGGGGTCATCATCCCCCATCGGCGGGATCGGTGGATGGCCACCGGTCCAAGACACTCAGTGTTCATCTCGGGGGACGTTCATCTCGGGGAGCTGTGCCGATGGTCGCGACGGCGGCGCGGGTGGCGGGTCCGACACCCAGCCGGCGTGCCTCCTCGAGGTCCTCCGGTGTGTCGATGTCGCAGCGCAGGCCGGGCCAGGGTCCGCAGAGCTCGACCGCGCCGGAGTCGCGGTGCCGGCCCGCCGAGTGCGGTCCGAAGCGTGGATCCAGCGGTACGCCGAAGGCGAAGAGGGCAACGGTGCCGGAGCCCTGCCGGTCGGCGACAAAGCTGCGCGGGTGGGAGCGTGCCGCGGCCAGCGCCTCGCCGAGTTCGCCGTCGCGCAGGGCCGGCAGATCACCCTGGAGCACGGCCAGGGGGACGGCGGGGGCGAACCTGCGGCCGGTCGCCAGCACGGCGTTGTTCAGCGGGTCGGGATGGCGCGGCGGTGTGGGGTCGTCGAACACGTCGACACCCAGTGCGCGGGCGGCGGCCGCCGCACTGCGGTCCGGCGTCACCACCGTCACCGACGTGATCTCCGGTACCGCCTGCGCGGCGGTGATGGTGTCGGCGAGCATCGCGAGCACAACCCGTTCGCGGGCCGACCCCGGGAACAGCGCCGAGAGCCTGCTCTTGGCGAGAGCGAGATACTTGACGGCGATGATCACCGCCACCTCCGACGCGCCGCCCACGGGCGACATCCTGCCAGCGTGGCGCGGTCCCGGCGCGACTAGGTTTAACGGCGTGCGGCACGACGGGACGCCGGGACACCGGTGAGCGGCCAGAAGGACGCCGGGGGTCCCCGGTACGGCGATTCCACGCGGGCGGTGGCGGCGGTGGGCGCCGAGGCCGTCCCGGGTGAGCCGATCGGGGGCGTACCGGTTCCTGCGTCGGCGTTCCATCTCTCCGCTGACGAAGGCGTCGAGTCGCACACCTACGGCCGCCGGTCCAACCCCGGCTGGGACCGCCTCGAGTCGGCGCTGGCCCAACTGGAGGGTGCGGCCGCCGCGATCGTCTTCGGCTCCGGAATGGCGGCGGCGACTGCCGCGTTGCGCACGCTGGTCCGGCCCGGCACGGTGCTCGCGTTGCCGTCGGACGGATACCTTCATATCCGGCGCTATGCCGCCGAAAGCCTTGCCCCGCTGGGTGTCACGGTGCGCGAGGCGTCCGCCGCCGAGCTCTGTGCGGCCGCCGAGGGGGCAGACGTGGTGTGGGCCGAGACCCCGACCAACCCCGGACTGGACGTGGTCGACCTGTCCCGCCTCGCCGGGATATGCCGGCGCAACGGCAGTCGTCTGCTGGTGGACAACACCGCGGCGACGCCGCTGGGCCAGCAGCCGCTGTCGCTGGGCGCCGACCTTGTCGTGGCCAGCGCGACCAAGGCCCTGGCCGGCCACAGCGATGTCCTCGCCGGGTACGTCGCCGGTGACGACGCGGCCTTGATCGAGGCGGTCGCCACCGAGCGCCTGCTGGGCGGATCCATTCTCGGGGCGTTCGAGGCCTGGCTGGTGCTGCGCGGCATCGGCAGTTTCGGGCTGCGCTTCGAGCGGCAGTGCCACAACGCCCTGGCGCTCGCCACCGCCCTGCGCGACCAGCCCGGTGTGCGGGCGGTGCGCTATCCCGGCCTGCCGGGGGACCCCTCGCACCCGGTGGCGGCGGCCCAGATGCGCCGCTTCGGCTCGCTGTTGTCGGTGGAACTCGACGGCGCGGCGGCGGTCCACGCTCTGGTGGAGCGCAGTGACCTGCTCATCGGTGCGACGAGTTTCGGCGGCATTCACACCACGGTGGACCGCAGGGCACGCTGGGGTGACCGGGTGGCGGACGGTTTCGCCCGGATCTCGGCAGGTATCGAGGACACCGACGACCTCGTGTCGGACGTCGGGCGCGCTCTGCAGGCCTGCGCAGGGCTGTAGCCTCTCTAGGTTGTGACTCCCCGGGTCCGCGTCGCGGTCGTCTATGGCGGGCGCAGCTCCGAGCACGCGATCTCGTGCATCTCGGCGGGCAGCATCCTTCGACACCTCGACCCGCACCGGTTCGACGTCGTCGCCGTCGGCATCACCCGCGATGGTGCCTGGCTGCGCACCGACGCCAGTCCGGACGAGCTGGAGATCGTCGACGGGCGCCTGCCGGAGGTGACCGGCGATTCGGTCACCCCGATGGGGCTCGCCGCCGAGGTTCTGGCTTCGGTGGACGTGGTGTTTCCGGTACTGCACGGGCCCTACGGCGAGGACGGCACCATCCAGGGACTGCTGGAACTGGCGGGCCTGCCCTACGTCGGCGCGGGGGTGTTCGCCAGCGCGGCCGGCATGGACAAGGAGTTCGCCAAGAAACTTCTCGCCTGCGCGGGGCTGCCCATCGTTGACCATGTGGTGCTGCGGGCCCACCAGAATTGCGCCGACCCCCGGGACCTCGAGCGGCTCGGCCTTCCCCTGTTCGTCAAGCCCGCCCGCGGCGGATCCTCGATCGGCGTCGGCCGGGTGACGTCGGCGGCAGAGCTTCCCGCCGCGATCGCCGCGGCCCGCGAGCACGACCCGAAGGTGCTCATCGAGGCCGCCATCGACGGACGCGAACTGGAATGCGGCGTGCTGGAGTTTCCCGACGGCTCGGTGCGGGCCAGCACACTCGGGGAGATCAGGGTGGCCGGTCCGGGCGGTGACCGCGAGAGCTTCTATGACTTCGACACCAAGTACCTCGACGATGTCGCCGAGCTCGACGTGCCGGCGACGGTCGACGACGCCATCGCCGATGAGATACGGCGCATGTCGATCCGCGCCTTCAACGCGCTGGACTGTCAGGGTCTGGCGCGGGTCGACTTCTTTCTCACCGGGTCCGGGCCGGTGGTCAACGAGATCAACACCATGCCCGGCTTCACCACGATCTCGATGTTTCCCCGGATGTGGGCGGCCAGCGGGGTGGACTATCCCGCCCTGGTCGCCACCATGGTCGACACCGCGCTGGCCCGCGGAACCGGCCTGCGGTGAGCCTCAGCCCGGCGGACCCGGCCGGATCGGGATCGCCGGCATGCTGCGCTCGATGACCCCGGAGAGGGTCTGGATCGGTGCCGGCCCCGAACCGGTCGGCAGCGTCAGCGCGACGTAGACCGGCCGGTCCACGCTGACCCAGGTGCTGCGCCCGGTGTCGGCGTCGTCGAGGCGAAACCACTGCACCTGATTCACCTGCTGGATCGGCGAGCCGACGACGAACTCCGCCGGACGGCCCAGGCCGCAGCGCAGGATCACCGGATTGCCCTCGGCGCGCCAGGCCGCGGCGCCCGGCGGAGCGGGTTCGGCGACGGTCTCCCGGCGGAAGTCGCCGAGACGGTCCGGCAGGGTGGCGAGCAGCGCCCGGCATTCCGGCGACTCGGCCTGGGGGGCGGGCACCGCCGGAATGCCCACCGGGCCCGACGGGGGGCGGCGGGTGGCGGCGATCCCCAGCACGACGGCCACCGCCAGCGTCGACAGCACCAGCGCGGTGACCACGACGGTCCGGGACGGTCCGTCGGAAGGTTTCTCTGGGGGTTCCTCGGCGGGTTCCTGATCGGGATCGCCCTGCGCGCCGCGCATCTGGAGGTCTCCTCGCCGGCGGTCCTAGACTGACGGCCCCAAGCTACCGCAGGGCCTGCCGGAGGAGACAACCGTGGAAGGAGCCGTCCCCGAGGATCGCGATCCGGCTCCACCTGCGACGGTGTCCGAGGTCGGCGAGTTCGCCGTCATCGAGCACATCCTCGCCGGGCGGCCGGAGGGTGCCGGTGTGGCGGTCGGCCCCGGCGACGATGCCGCGGTGGTGGACACCCCCGACGGACGGGCCGTGCTGTGCACCGACATGCTCGTCGAAGGCCGGCACTTCCGGCTGGACTGGTCCACCCCGCACGACGTCGGCCGCAAGGCGATCGCCCAGAACGCCGCCGACATCGAGGCCATGGGCGCTCGGCCGACCGCGTTCGTGGTGGCCTTCGGCGTGCCGCCCTCGACCGCCGCGTCCCGGGTACGCGAGCTGGCCGACGGGCTGTGGTGCGAAGCGGGTCTGCTCGGCGCCGCCGTTGTCGGCGGCGACCTGGTCGCCAGCCCGCAGTGGGTGGTCTCGGTGACCGCCCTGGGTGACCTCGGCGGGCGGGCCCCGGTGACCCGCGGCGGGGCCCGCGCCGGATCGGTGATCGCGGTGGCCGGTCACCTCGGCTGGTCGGCCGCCGGATTGGAACTTCTGCGGCGCGGCATCGGGGTCACACTGCCCGAGCACCGCCGTCACCTGGTGCCCGAGCCGCCCTACGGCCAGGGTGCGGTGGCCGCCGACGCCGGCGCCGAGGCGATGACGGACGTCTCCGACGGGCTGCTGGCCGACCTCGGGCACCTCGCGGAGGCCTCGGGCGTGCTGATGGATCTCAGCCGCGACGCCCTGGCCGGTGACGTCGAGGCGGTGACGGCCGCGGCCCGGGTGGCCGGCGCCGATCCGTGGTCACTAGTACTCACCGGGGGTGAGGACCACGCCCTGGTGGCCTGCTTTCCCGGCCCGCCGCCGCCGGGATGGCGGGTGGTGGGCCGGGTCCGGCCGGGCCGGCCCGCGGTACTGCTCGACGGGCAGCACCGGTCCGGACCGTCGGGGTGGCAAGCTTTCGACCCGCAGTAGCGCGCAGTAGGTTGTCGACCGTGACGGGGCGGCCACTCGGTGACCTGGTGGACGGCGGGTGGGCCACAGCCCTGGCTCCGGTGGCCGACCAGGTGGCGCGGATGGGTGACTTCCTGCGCGCCGAGGTGGCCGCCGGCCGGCGCTACCTGCCGTCCGGCCCGAACATCCTGCGCGCGTTCACGTTTCCCTTCGATGCCGTGCGGGTGCTGATCGTCGGACAGGACCCCTACCCGACGCCCGGGCACGCGGTCGGACTGAGCTTCTCGGTGGCGCCCGATGTTCGGCCACTGCCGCGCAGCCTGGCCAACATCTTCAGCGAGTACCGCTCCGACCTCGGGTACCCCGAGCCACCCAGCGGAGACCTGACCGCGTGGGCCGCGCGCGGTGTCATGCTGCTCAACCGGGTGCTGACGGTCCAACCCGGCAATCCGGCGTCGCACCGGGGCAGGGGATGGGAGAGCGTCACCGAATGCGCGATCCGCGCCCTGGCCGCGCGCGATCAGCCGATCGTCGCGATTCTGTGGGGCCGCGACGCGGGCACGCTCACGCCGATGCTGGCCGGGCCGCGCAGCGCGGCAATCGAATCCGCGCATCCATCGCCGCTCTCGGCGAGTCGGGGGTTTTTCGGCTCCCGGCCGTTCAGCCGCGCCAACGAACTGCTGGCCGGGATGGGGGCGGAGCCGATCGACTGGCGGCTGCCCGCGGAGGGATTCAGCCCCGGGTGACCTTGCCGGCCTTGAGGCAGGAGGTGCAGACGTTCACTCGCCTGCGGTTGCCGCCGGGGCGGTCCACGGCGTGCACGGTCTGGATGTTCGGGTTCCACCGCCGGCTCGTGCGCCGGTGCGAGTGCGACACCGCCTTGCCGAACCCGGGGCCCTTGCCGCAGACATCGCACACGGCAGCCATGACTCGCTCCTCTTTAGGGGGATGGAAACTCCCAGGATACCGCCGGTGCGTTCGCAACGCCAAAACGGCCTGCACCCCTGCAGCCCCGCGGTGAGGTCCGCGCTGCATTCCGCTGTCGCCGGGTCTGGTTAGGCTGGCGCCGGAAGCCGGGTCGACTCGGAGGTGACGTGAGAGCAGTGGCGACCCTCACCGACCGGCTGGACGGCATCCTGGGCGCCAAGGCGGCGCGGGCACTCGATGAGGTGTTCGGCATGCGCACCATCGACGACCTGCTGCGCCATTACCCGCGTCGGTACAGCAACGGCATGACCGTGCTCGGCGAGGAGCGCGACCCGCCCGCCGAGGGCGAGCACGTCACCCTCGTCGACGAGATCGCGACGGCCGAGACGCGGTGGACCAGCCGTCAGCCCCGCCGGGAATACCTGGTGATCACGCTCAAGAACCGGCGGCCGAAGGTCACCGCGACCTTCTTCAACGCCAGGTACCTTAAGAAGAGCCTGGTGCGCGACACCAGGCTGATGCTCTCCGGTGAGGTGGGGTACTACCGCGGCACCATGCAGCTGACCCACCCCGACTTCCTGGTGCTCGACTCGCCCAAGGGAAGCTTCGGGACGAAGTCGCTCAAGACGATCGCCGATGCCGCCCGCTCGGAGACCGGCGAGTTGTCGATGGCGGAATTCGAGCGCGATTTCTTCCCGATCTATCCGGCCAGCGCCAAACTGCAGAGCTGGGACATCTACGCCTGCGTGCGCCAGGTGCTCGCGGTGCTCGACCCGGTCGCCGAGCCGCTGCCGGACGCCTTTGTGCGCCAGCACCAGCTGATGTCCGAGGACGGCGCGCTTCGGGCCATCCACCTCGCGGAGAACGCGGGCGAGCGGGAACGCGCGCGCGAGCGCCTGACCATCGACGAGGCCGTCGGCCTGCAGTGGGCGCTGGTGGCGCGCCGACACGGAGAGCTGGCCGAATCCGGGCCGGCCGCACCGTACCGTCCGGACGGCCTGTGCGCGGCGCTGACCGCCCGGCTGCCGTTCGAGCTCACCGCGGGTCAGCGCGAGGTGCTCGACGTGATCTCGGCCGAACTGGCCGCGAGCAGGCCGATGAACCGGCTACTGCAGGGCGAGGTGGGTTCGGGCAAGACCATCGTGTCGGTGCTGGCCATGCTGCAGATGATCGACGCCGGCTACCAGTGCGCGCTGCTGGCGCCCACCGAGGTGCTGGCCGTCCAGCACGCCCGATCGATCCGCGATGTGCTGGGTCCGCTGGCGATGGCCGGCCAGCTCGGCGGGGAGGAGGGCGCGACGCGGGTGGCACTGCTCACCGGGTCGATGTCGGCCGGCCAGAAGCGCCAGGTGCGCGAGGAGGTCGTCGCCGGGCAGGCCGGCATCGTGATCGGCACCCACGCGCTGCTGCAGGACGCCGTCGAGTTCGATCGCCTCGGGCTGGTCGTGGTCGACGAGCAGCACAGGTTCGGCGTCGAGCAGCGCGACCGGCTCCGCGCGAAAGCCCCCGCCGGGCTGACGCCGCACCTGCTGGTGATGACGGCCACACCGATACCGCGCACCGTGGCGCTGACCGTGTTCGGTGATCTGGAGACCTCGACGCTGCGCGAACTGCCCCGGGGCCGTCAGCCGATCACGACCAACACCATCTTCGTCGGGGAGAAGCCGCGCTGGCTGGACCGGGCCTGGACGCGGGTGACCGAGGAGGTCGCCGCCGGGCGCCAGGGCTACGTGGTGGCCTCGCGCATCGACGAGGCCGACGGCGAGCAGACCCCTCCGGTCCCGGTCACCGTCGTCGAGCTCTTCGACCGGCTGCGCCGGGGGCCGCTGTCGGGGTTGCGGCTGGGGCTGATGCACGGGCGGCTGCCCGCCGACGAGAAGGACTCGGTGATGACCGCCTTCCGTGACGGTCAGGTCGACGTCCTGGTGTGCACCACCGTGATCGAGGTGGGTGTCGACGTACCCAACGCCACGGTGATGGTGGTGATGGACGCCGATCGTTTCGGCATCAGTCAGCTCCACCAGTTGCGCGGCCGGATCGGACGCGGTGCGCACCCCAGCCTGTGCCTGCTGGTCACGCAGTTCCCGCAGGCCTCCAAGGCCGGCGAGCGGCTCAACGCGGTGGCGAACACGCTCGACGGTTTCGCACTGGCCGATCTGGACCTTCAGGAACGCAAGGAGGGCGACGTGCTGGGTCTGAGCCAGTCCGGGCGGCCGATCACACTGCGCTTCCTCTCGCTCGCCGAGCACCTCGACGTCATCGTCGCCGCCCGCCAACTCTGTGAGTCGGTCTATGCCGCCGACCCGCGCGACGCCGGGATGGCCGCACTCGCCGCACCGTTCACCGGCAGCGACCGCATCGACTACCTGGACAAGGCGTGAAGCGCGCGCCGCTGTGGTGGATGGCGATCCTCGCCGTGCTCGCCGTGATCGTGGCGGTGCAGGTGGTCTCGGCGGCCGGTCGCGCCGACTCGTTGGTGCGCGGCGCAATGCCGACCGTCCAGCCGGGCGTCGATGTGCTGGCCGGACTCACGGCGGTCGAGACCCGGGTGCGCGGCGGGGACTACCGGCGCGCGGCCTTCGGTGACGCCTGGGACGATGCGAACCTCGCCCCGGGTGGGCGCAACGGGTGCGACACCCGCAACGACATCCTCGAGCGCGATCTGACCGATAAGACCTACGTCGAAACCCGGCAGTGTCGGCGGGCCGTGGCCCGGGGCACGCTGCGCGACCCCTACACCAACGCGTCGATCTCGTTCGTGCGCGGCAACCGGGTCGGCGCGTCCGTGCAGATCGACCACATCGTGCCCCTGGCGTACGCGTGGGACATGGGTGCGCGGGGCTGGAGCGACGCGCTGCGCAAGCGTTTCGCCAACGACCCGGCCAACCTGCTCGCGGTGGCGGGACAGGCCAATCAGGACAAGGGTGATCTGCCGCCCGGGCAGTGGATGCCGCCCAACGCGGCGTTCCGCTGCCAGTACGCCATGCAGTTCATCGCCGTGCTGCGCGGCTACGGCCTTCGGGTGGATGCGCCGTCGGCAGCTCAGCTGCGTGACGCGGCAGGCGGCTGTCCGCGACGGTGAGACCGCTGTCAGCGGATGTCAGGACCCCGCCTGCGGATTGGGCCGGAACCGGGTTCCGTCGTCGAGACCACCGAGGCTCTCCATCTCGGCATCGGTGAGGTCGAAGTCGAACACGTCGAGGTTCTCGGCGAGGCGGTCGGGGGTCGACGCCCGCGGGATCACCACGTTGCCCAGTTGGACACTCCACCGGATGAGCGCCTGGGCCGGCGTCTTGCCGTGCGCGGCGGCGATCTGCGCGACTGCCGGGTGACCCAGGAGCGTGCCGGCGCCCAGCGGGCAGGAGGCCTCGGTGACGATGCCCTGCTCGGCGTGCACCGCGCGCAACTCGGACTGGTTGAGCAGCGGATGCACTTCGATCTGGTTGACCGCGGGCGTGAAGAACGAGAGGTCGATGATGTTCGACAACTGCTCGGGGGTGAAGTTGCTGACCCCGATCGACCGGGTGTCGCCAACCTCCTTGCACTTCATGATCCCGCCCCAGGCGTCGATGTACTTGCCGTTCTCCTCCGCCGGCCAGTCGATCAGGTACAGATCTAAATAGTCCACGCCGAGTCGGGCCAGGCTGGCCCGGCAGGCGTCCTGCGACGCCTGGAAGCCCTGGTCGGCGGTGGCCAGTTTGGTGGTGAGGAAAATGCGGTCGCGCGGTATCCCGGACTTGGCGATGGCTCGGCCGACGGCCTCCTCGTGGCCGTCGGCGGGCGACGTGTCGATGAGGCGATAGCCCGCCTGCAGGGCTGCGGTGACCGCCGCCTCGACCTCCGCCGGCGCCACGCCGACGGCGCCGAAGCCCAGCACGGGCAGGGTGTGGTCGTCGTTGAGAGTGACGGTCGGAACCTCAGCCGTCGGCGTCATGTCACCTGCCTGTGATTGCGCGTTCGGTGGGAGGTCACCGACCCGACGATAGTAGCGATCGGGTTCGCACCGGACGCGTAAGCTGCCGCAAGACGCGCACGGCGGCTGCGCACGACGAGGGGGCAGGCGATGACGGCAGGTGCGCAGCGCACCGCGAGTGCCGCGGGAGCAGGGCGTCGAGTTCCGGGGCGTGCCGCTGCCCGGCAGCGGATCCTGGCCGCGTCCAACCGGTTGGGCGTCAAGCTGATTCCCCGGCTTCCCGAGCGTGCCTCGCGACTGCTCTCCGGCGGCCGCACGATCACCATCGACGGCAACACGCTGGATCCGGGACTGCAGGTGATGCTCGCCGCGCAGCGGTTGACCGGTCTCGAGGGCCTGGTCGTCGCCGACGACGTCGCGGCCACCCGCACCGCCAGCCGCGAGCTCACCGATGCGCTCGACGAGCCGGGGATCCGGGTCGCCGAGATCACGTCGGTGAGCATTCCGGGCCCGGCCGGCGCTCTTCCCGCGCGGCACTATCGGCCGCCACACCCCCCGGGCGCAGCGGGCGGCGGGCCGCCCGCGCCGCTGCTGGTCTTCTACCACGGCGGCGGCTTCGTCTTCGGCGACCTGGAGAGCCACGACTCGGCCTGCCGGATGATCTGCCGGGATGCCGGCGTGCATGTGCTCGCCGTCGACTACCGCCTGGCCCCCGAGCACAAGGCCCCCGCCGCCGCCGACGACGCCTACGCCGCCTACCGCTGGGCGAGGTCGCACGCCGAGGAGTTGGGCGCCGACCCACACCGGGTTGCGGTCGGCGGCGACAGCGCGGGCGGCTGTCTGGCCGCGGTCGTCACCCGGCTGGCCCGGGCCGCGGGGGATCCGCTGCCGGCGCTGCAGTGGCTGATCTATCCCGCCACCGACCTTCGGGGCGGCACCCGCTCGCGCACCCTGCTGGCCGACGGCTTTCTGCTGACCAAGCACGACACGGACTGGTTCCGGCGGCAGTACGTCGACGGGTCGGATCTGGACGTCACCGACCCGCTGGTGTCCCCGCTGCTGGCCGAGGACTTTTCCGGGCTGTCGCCGGCACTGGTGGTGACCGCGGGATTCGACCCGCTGCGGGACGAGGGTGGCCAGTACGCGGACAAACTGCGCGATGCCGGGGTGAGCGTCGACCACCGCCGGATGGACTCGATGATCCACGCATTTCTCAACCTCAACGTCCTCGGCGGCGGTGTCGCCCGGGCGAACGCCGAGATGATCTCGGCTCTGCGGGCGCACTTGACCCGCACCTGAGGCGGGATCCGACACCGGATTGCCGGGGCGCGCCGGTACTCTGGAAGCGCCGATATCACCGACAGCGAGGACCAGTCCAGCCGTGGCCAGCAAGAAGAAGAGCACACCCCGCTACGACCTGAAAGCCCAGGACCGCAAGCGTGATCTGGTCGTCCGGCTCGGATTGACCGCCCTGGTGGTGGTCTTCGCCGTCGGGCTGGTGCTGTTCATCGTGACCAACAACGACAAGAAGAGCGAATCGGACGTCCAGGCCGTGCGGATCACCTCCGGCGCGCTGATCAAGAAGGACGGCACCGAGGAACCCAAGGCCGTGCTGTCGATCTACGAGGACTTCCAGTGCCCGCACTGCCGGGACTTCGAGAAGGCCTTCGGGCCGACGATCAACAAGATCGTCGAGAGCGGTGCCGCGGCGGTCGACTACTACGCCCTGTCGATCCTCAACGCCACCAATAAGGGGTACTCCGCGCGCGCGGCGAACGCCGCCTACTGCGTCGGCGACGAGAACAAGGAGGCGTTCGTTCGCTTCCACTCCGCGCTGTTCGCCCAGCAGCCGATGGAGGGCTCGGGTAGCGGACCCGACAACGCCGCGCTGATCGAGACCGCACGGCAGGCCGGTGCGTCGGGCGGCGTCGCCGACTGCGTGGACAAGAACAGGTACACCGACATGGTCAAGGGGCTGGCGGCCGCGACCAAAGTCAAAGCCACCCCGACGATTCGGCTCAACGGCGAGGACATCAGCCCGGCGACGCCGCAGGAACTGCTGGCCAAGATCCGATCGGTCGTCGGACCGGTTCCGGCCCTGATGCCCACCGCCGCGCCGCCGGCTCCGGGCGCACCGGCCACCGCGCCGTGAGCGTCACCGCGCCCGCCGCACCGCAGCCGGCCCCGGTCGAGGCGGCGGCGCCCGGCGGGGTCGTCGTCCCCCGGCCCAGCGCGTGGTGGATTCTCATCGCCGGCGTCATCGGCTTGGCGGCCTCGGCCACCCTGCTGATCGAGAAGATCGAGATGCTGACGAACCCCGGCTACGTTCCGTCCTGCAGCATCAACCCGGTTCTGTCGTGCGGATCGGTGATGGTCCGGCCCGAGGCGTCGGCGTTCGGGTTCCCCAACCCGATCATCGGGGTCGTGTCGTTCACTCTGGTCGTGGTCACCGGAGTGCTGTCGGTGGCGCGGGTCCCGCTGCCCCGCTGGTACTGGGCGGGCCTGACGGCCGGCACCACGCTCGGCGTGGTTTTCGTGCACTGGCTGGTCTACGAAACGCTCTACGAGATCGGGGCGCTGTGCCCGTACTGCATGGTGGTGTGGGCGGTGACCGTGCCGCTGCTGGTCGTGGTCGCCGCGATCACCTTGCGCCCGCTGGCCGCCCACCCCGCCGCCCGGGCGCTCTACCACTGGCGCTGGCCGCTGGTCACGCTGTGGTTCACCGCCGTGCTGCTGCTGATCCTGGTCCGTTTCTGGGACTACTGGTCGACCCTGATCTAGCCCGGTGACCCGGATCGTCGCCGGAGCAGCGGGCGGCCGTCGGCTGGCCGTCCCCGCCCGGGGAACCAGGCCCACCACCGACCGGGTGCGCGAGGCGCTGTTCAACATGCTCGCGGCCCGCCGAGACTTCCACGGCCTGCGGGTGCTCGACCTCTACGCCGGGTCGGGGGCGCTGGGGCTGGAGGCCCTGTCGCGCGGGGCGGCCTCGGTGATCTTCGTCGAGTCCGACCGGCGTGCGGCAGAGGTCATCGACCGCAACATCGCCGCCGTCGGTCTGCCCGGGGCGACCGTTCGCCGGGCCGCGGTCGCGGCGGTGCTGGCGGTGGCGGCCTCCGACCCGGTGGACCTGGTGCTCGCCGACCCGCCCTACGACATCGCGCCCGCCGACGTGACGGACGTCCTGGCCGCCCTGGACCGCCACGGCTGGGTCCGCCCCGGCAGCGTGGTGGTGCTGGAGCGTCCGGCGTCCGGGCCGCCGCTGTCCTGGCCGGCCGGGTGGACCGGCTGGCCGGAGCGCCGCTACGGCGATTCGCGCATCGAGGCGGCCGTGGTGGGTGCCTGCTAGCGTCATCAGCCATGAGCGGCGCAGTGTGCCCCGGGTCGTTCGACCCGGTGACGCTGGGGCACCTCGACGTCTTCGAGCGCGCCGCGGCCCAGTTCGACGAGGTGATCGTGGCGGTCCTGGCCAATCCGCAGAAGTCGGGGATGTTCAGTGTCACCGAGCGCATCGCGATGATCCAGGAGGCCACCGAGCACCTGCCGAACCTGCGGGTCGAGGCCGGCCACGGACTGGTCGTCGACTTTGTCCGGGCCCGCGGGTTGACCGCGATCGTCAAGGGCCTGCGCACCGGGACCGACTTCGAATACGAGCTGCAGATGGCCCAGATGAACCGGCACATCGCGGGCGTGGACACCTTCTTCGTGGCGACCACCCCGGAGTACGCCTTCGTGTCGTCGTCGCTGGCCAAGGAGGTGGCGGGCCTGGGCGGAGACGTGTCGGCGCTGCTTCCCGAGTCGGTCAACCGGCGGCTTCGGGCCAAACTGCCGCCACAGTAAGTTCGGGGATGAGCGCGGGGATGAGTGCGGGGTGAGAATGCACGGGGTTTGCGACACACCGCGCCAGCACCGTAGTCACAGGCGTAACAGCAGGCACACTAGTTACCTATAACCGCCGAGTCGGGAGGATGGCACCGTGTACCGAGTTTTTGAGGCGCTCGACGAACTGAGCGCCATCGTCGAGGAGGCCCGCGGCGTACCGATGACGGCGGGCTGCGTGGTCCCCCGGGGCGACGTGCTGGAGTTGATCGACGACATCAAGGATGCGATCCCCGGCGAACTGGATGACGCCCAGGACGTGCTCGACGCCCGCGACTCGCTGCTGCGCGAGGCCAAGGAGCACGCCGATTCCAGCGTCTCGACGGCGAACACCGAGGCCGAATCGGTGCTCGGGCATGCCCGCGCCGAGGCCGACCGGTTGCTCGCCGACGCCAAGTCCCAGGCCGACCGCATGGTGGCCGAGGCCCGCCAGCACAGCGAGCGCACCATGGTCGAATCCCGCGAGGAAACCATCCGGCTGGCCGCCACGGCCAAACGCGACTACGAGGCCGCGACCAGCCGGGCCAAGGCCGAGGCCGACCGCCTGGTCGAAAACGGCAACATCTCCTACGAGAACGCCGTCCAGGAAGGCATCAAGGAGCAGCAGCGGCTGGTCTCGCAGACCGAGGTGGTGCAGGCCGCCCAGGCCGAGGCGACCCGGCTGATCGACGCCGCACACGCCGAAGCCGACCGCCTGCGCGGCGAGTGCGACATCTACGTGGACAACAAACTCGCCCAGTTCGAGGAGTACCTGAACGGCACCCTGCGCTCGGTCAGCCGTGGTCGCCACCAGTTGCGCACCGCAGCGGGCACCCACGACTACGTTCAGCACTGACCGCGCTCAGCGGGCGTCGGGCGTCTCGGGCCGCGCCGTAGGATCGCCCCATGGCCGATCCGCGGCAACCGCTGGTGCTTGACGTTTCCCGGCTGGGCCGGCGCCCCGGGGCCATGTTCACCGTCCGCGAGACGGTCCCCAGCCCGTCCCGGATCGGCCTGGAGCTGATCGCGATCGAACCGGGCGCCCAACTTGACCTGGACCTTCGCGTCGAATCGGTGTCCGAGGGCGTCCTGGTGACAGGCACCGTGCGCGCCCCCACCAGCGGCGAGTGCTCGCGGTGCCTGGGCCCGGTGCACGATGACGTCGGGATCACGCTGGCCGAACTCTTCGCCTATCCCGACAGCGTCACCGAGGCGACCACCGAGCAGGGCGAGGTCGGCCGCGTCGTCGACCAGACCGTCGACCTTCAGCAGCCGATCATCGACGCGGTCGGTCTGGCGCTGCCCTTCGCGCCGCTGTGCTCCCCGGACTGCCGCGGGCTGTGTCCGCAGTGCGGGATTCTGCTTGCGGCCGAACCAGACCATCACCACGAGCAGATCGATCCGCGGTGGGCCAAGCTCGCCGACATGCTGCCGCCCGAGACCCCCGCGCCATGACGTCGCCCACACCGCCGGCACCGCCCACACCGCCGGCACCCCCGACACCTGCGCGGCAGAACCTGCTCGATGCGCTCGGCGTGGAACTGGACGAGGAGCTGCTGACGGTGGCGCTGACCCATCGCAGCTACGCCTACGAGCAGGGCGGACTGCCGACCAACGAACGGCTGGAACTGCTCGGCGACGCGGTGCTCGGCCTGGTGATCGTCGAGGAGCTCTTCCGCCGGCACCCGGAAAGCTCCGAGGGAGACCTGGCCAAGTTGCGCAACAGCGTCGTCAACAGCCGCGCCCTGGCGGGGGTGGCGCGCGGTCTGACCGAGGACGGGCTCGGTGAGTACCTGCTGCTGGGACGCGGCGAGGTCAACACCGGCGGGCATGCCAAGCCGTCCATCCTGGCCGACACGGTGGAATCGCTGCTCGGAGCGGTCTATCTGCAGCACGGACTGCACCGCACCCGCGAGGTGATCCTGCGGCTGTTCGAGGGCCTGCTCGAGACGGCACCGACCCTGGGCGCGGCGCTGGAGTGGAAGTCCAGCCTGCAGGAACTGACCTCGGCCCGCGGTCTGGGGGTGCCCCGCTACGAGGTCAGCTCCCGCGGCCCGGATCATGACCGGCGGTTCTCGGCGGCCGTGTACGTCAACGGGGTGTTGTACGGACGCGGGCAGGGGCGGTCGAAGAAGGCCGCCGAGACCAGGGCGGCCGCGGAGGCGTGGACGGCGCTGGATGCCGAACTCTCCCCGGCCGACGAGTCCGCCGAACGGGATGCCTGAACTCCCCGAGGTCGAGGTCGTGCGTCGCGGTCTGCAGGCGCACGTCGCCGGCAGGCGGATCGCCGCCGTGCAGGTGCTGCATCCGCGCGCCGTCCGCCGCCACGAGGCCGGAGCCGGCGACCTCGCCGCCCGGCTGAGCGGGGCGCGGGTCACCGGGACGGGCCGGCGGGGGAAATACCTGTGGCTGACACTCGACGACGAGCGCGGCGCATTGGTCGTGCACCTCGGCATGAGCGGTCAGATGCTCGTCGATTGCGACGGCCGGGATTCGCTGCGCTCCGATCATCTGCGCATCGCCGCCGAACTCGACGACGGTACCGTGCTGAGTTTCATCGACCAGCGCACGTTCGGCGGTTGGCAACTGGCCGACATCGTGATAGTCGATTCGAGTCCGCTTCCGGCCCCGGTCGCGCACATCGCCCGCGATCCGCTGGATCCGCTCTTCGACCAGGCGGGTGTGGTGAAACGGTTGCGGCGCAAGCACTCTGAGATCAAACGCCAGCTGCTTGATCAGACAACGGTATCCGGAATCGGCAACATCTACGCCGACGAGGCACTGTGGCGGGCAGGCATCAACGGTGCGCGTCTGGCGGACAAAATCAGCCGGCGCAGCCTGGGCGAGCTGCTCGACGCGGCAACCGGGGTCATGCGCGAAGCCCTGGAGCACGGTGGCACGTCCTTCGATTCGCTCTACGTCAACGTCAACGGGCAGTCCGGGTACTTCGACCGGTCGCTGAACGTCTACGGCCGCGCCGACCGCAACTGCCGGCGCTGCGGAGCGGTGATCCGGCGGGAAAGGTTCATGAACCGGTCCTCGTTCTACTGCCCGGTGTGCCAGCCCCGGCCGCGCATGGGTAGAAAAAGCGCATGACCGAGCCAACTGAGCCGCCGCATCCGACAGCGCCGCGGCATCCGACAGCACTCTGGGTGGAACGCACCGGGGTCCGCCGCTACACCGGGCGCAGCAGCCGCGGAGCCGAGGTGCTTCTCGGCTCGGAGACCGACGAGGGTGTCTTCACCCCGGGGGAGCTGCTCAAGATCGCCCTCGCCGGATGCAGCGGCCTCAGTACCGACCAGCCCCTTCGCCGCCGGCTCGGCGACGACTACCGCGCGGTGGTCCGGGTCTCCGGGCCCGCCGACCGGGATCAGGAGCGCTACCCGCGGCTCGCCGAGAAGCTCGAGGTCGACCTGTCCGGGCTGACCCCCGAGGAGCGGGAGCGCCTGCTGGTCGTCGTCCACCGCGCCATCGACCAGGTGTGCACGGTCGGGCGGACGCTCAAGGCGGGCGCCGAGGTGGCCCTCGAGGTGGAAGGCTGAGGTGAGCGACCAGGCCCGGCTGACCGCCTGGGTGCACGGGCACGTCCAGGGCGTCGGTTTCCGCTGGTGGACCCGGTCGCGGGCGCTGGAACTGGGACTGGACGGCTACGCCGCCAACCAATCCGACGGCCGGGTGCTGGTCGTCGCGCAGGGCCCGCGGGGCGCCTGCGAGCAGCTTCTGGACCTGCTGCGCGGCGGGTCCACGCCGGGGTCGGTGGACACCGTGGTGGCCGACCTCAGCGCGCCCGGCGAACCCCTGACGCCGGTCGGGCCGGGCTTCCGCGAACGGTGAGGGTTCCGCCGGTACGCTCCACGACGTGTACCTCAAGAGTCTGACGCTCAAAGGGTTCAAATCCTTCGCGTCACCGACGACTCTGCGCTTCGAGCCGGGTATCACCTGCGTGGTCGGCCCCAACGGGGCGGGCAAGTCCAATGTCGTCGACGCGCTGGCCTGGGTGATGGGCGAGCAGGGTGCCAAGACGCTGCGCGGCGGCAAGATGGAGGACGTCATCTTCGCGGGCACCTCGTCGCGCCCGCCGCTGGGCCGGGCCGAGGTGACGTTGACCATCGACAACTCCGACCACGCGCTGCCCATCGAGTACTCCGAGGTGTCGATCACCCGGCGGGTGTTCCGCGACGGGGCCGGCGAGTACGAGATCAACGGCAGCAGCTGCCGGCTGATGGACGTCCAGGAACTGCTCAGCGACTCCGGCATCGGCCGCGAGATGCACGTCATCGTCGGGCAGGGCCGGCTGGCCCAGATTCTCGAGTCGCGCCCGGAGGACCGCCGGGCCTTCATCGAGGAGGCCGCCGGGGTGCTCAAGCACCGCAAGCGCAAGGAAAAGGCGCTGCGCAAACTCGAGGCCACCGCGGCGAACCTGGCGCGGCTGACCGATCTGACCACCGAGCTGCGCCGTCAGCTCAAGCCGCTGGGCCGCCAGGCGGAGGTGGCCCGACGCGCGGCGACCATCCAGGCCGACCTTCGCGACGCCCGGCTGCGCCTCGCCGCCGACGATCTGGTCGCCCGCCGCAGCGAGTTCGCCAGTGCCGAGGACATCGAGGCGGCACTGCGCCGCGAGCACGACGACCTGTCCGCCCGGCGGGAGCGGGCCGCCGAGCAGCTGGCCGCCGACGAGGCCGCGGTGGCGACGCTCTCGGAGCGCACCGAGGCCGCCCAGCAGACCTGGTTTCGGCTCTCGGCGCTCGCCGAACGGGTCAGCACGACGATTCGGATCGCCAGCGAGCGCGCGCAGTACCTCGACGTCGAACCCCCTGCCACCGGCGGCAGTGACCCCGACGCGCTGGAGGCCGAGGCCGCCGAGGTGGCCGAGCAGGAGCGGCTGCTGCTCGCCGAGCTGGCCGAGGCCCGCGCCCGGCTCGACGTCGCCCAGGCCGAACTGGCCGAGCGTGAGGGCGCGGCCGCCGAAGCCGAGCGGGCGCACCTGGCGGCCGTGCGGGCCGAGGCCGATCGCCGGGAGGGGCTGGCCCGGCTGGCCGGTAAGGTCGAGACCGGCCGTGCCCGGGTCGAGTCGATCGACGACGGGGTCGCGCGGCTGACCGCGGCGATCGAAGACGCGGCCTCCCGCACCGAGCAGGCCCGCGCGGAGTTCGAGACCATCCAGGGTCGGGTGGGTGAACTCGATCAGGGTGAGGTCGGCCTCGACGAGCACCACGACCGCACCGTGGCCGCGCTGCGCCTCGCCGACGGGCGGGTGACCGAACTGCAGACCGCAGAGCGGGCCGCCGAACGTCAGGTGGCCTCGCTGCGAGCTCGCATCGAAGCGCTCGCGGTTGGCCTCGACCGCCGCGACGGCGCGGCCTGGCTGGTCGAAAACCACAGTGGCGCGGGACTTCTCGGCACCGTCGCCACACTCGTCAAGGTACAGCCCGGCTACGAGACGGCGTTGGCGGAAGTGCTGGGCGCGGTCGCCGACGCGGTCGCGGCCGATGACTTCGGCGCGGTCCGCTCGGCGATGCGGGCGCTCAAGGAGGCTGACGGCGGGCGGGCGGCGATCGTGCTGGCGGACTGGCCGTCTCCGGCTCGCTCGGCGGCGCCGCTGCCGGACGGTGCGCGCTGGGCGGTCGACCTGATCGACGCT
>NZ_JBJTCF010000054.1:0-8863 GCF_046091765.1 Mycobacterium sp. | reverse complement strand
GTTCAGCACCGGTAGCCGGTCGGTCCGCTCAATGTCCTCGGGCCGGAAGGCGGGCCACCAGATCCTCGGGCCGATCAGCGTGAAAAGCGCGGGGATGACAACGGTACGCACGACGAACGTGTCGAGCAGGATTCCCAGGCCCACGATGATGCCCATCTGGGTCAAGGCGATCAGCGGCAGCACCCCGAGCACGCAGAACACGGCGGCCAGCACGATGCCGGCGCTGGTGATCACGCCACCGGTGGCCGAAACGGCCCGGACGATCCCGCCGCGCGTGCCGTACAGCGGCGTCTCCTCCCAGGCCCGGGTCACCAGGAAGATGGTGTAGTCGATACCGAGCGCAACCAGGAACAGGAACGCGAACAGCGGCACTGAGTTATCCAGAGCCGGGAAACCGAGCAGGTGCACGCTGACCCACCCGCCCAGACCCAGTGCCGCCAGGGTCGAGAGCACCGTGGCCGCCGCCAGCACGGGCGGTGCCAGAACCGCCCGCAGGAGGGCGTAGAGCACCAGAAGCACGACCACCAGCACGGCTGGCATCACCACCTGCCGGTCCCGGACCGCGGTGTCCCGCGCGTCCAGCGCCTGGGCATCCGTGCCGCCGACGAGAGCGCCGGCGTCGGCCTGGTGGACCGAATTCCGCAGGGCGGCAACGATCTCGAACGCCTGCGGGGAGGCCGGTTCGGCGTCGATGACGACCTGCCACTGGGTCAGCCCGGAATCGGATGTTCCGGTGGGAATCGCCGAGGCGACACCGGGCGTGCGCGCGGCGGCGGCGGTCACCGCGTCTGCCGAGCCGGTAGGGGCGATCACCCGCGTCGGATCGGTGACGCCACTGGGGAAGTGGGCGGCCAGCGTCGTGAAGCCGTCGATGGAGTCGGCGCTGACCCTGAATTGGTCGACCAGCGACAGGCCGACCGGTGTGCCGAGCAGGCCGGTGGCCAACCCGCCCAGGACCAGGATCGAAGCGACGGCCACCCGACCGGCGTGCCCCGAGACCCAGTGGGCGATCCGGTACCAGGCCCCGGAATCAATCGAGTCATTACCGGGCTGGGGAATGAAGGGCCAGAACAACTTCCGGCCGAACAGGGCCAGAGACGGCGGCAGGGCCAGCAGGACGAAGACCGCAGCCACCAGCAACCCGGACGCCGCTTCCACACCCAGGCTGCGCGTGCTGGGCGAGTCGGCGAAGAGCAGCGTCAGCAGAGCCAGCACCACGGTCGCGTTACTGGCCACGATCGCCGGGGCGGCGAGGCGCACGGCGGTGCTCAGGGCGGCCCGGTGGTTGACGTCGCGCCGCAACTCCTCCCGGTAGCGGGAGATCAGCAGCAGGGCGTAGTTGGTGCCGGCGCCGAAGACCAGGACGCTGGTGATACCCGATGTCGAGCCGTCACCGCCGACCCCGACGGCCTCGGCGATGGCCGAGCCCAGCACGGCTGCGACCCGGTCGGCGAAAGCGATCACCAGCAGCGGCACCAGCCACAGCACCGGGGAGCGGTAGGTGACGATCAGCAGTAGCGCGACCACTCCCACTGTCACCCCGAGCAGGACGAAGTTGGCTCCCGCGAACGAGTTGGCGATATCGGCGCCGAATGCCGGGCCTCCGGTCACGTTGACCTTCAGGTCCGCCGGCAGACCGTCCCGCGCAGCTGTCCGCAAGGCCGTGACCTGATCGGAGAGCGCGAACCCGGTCAGGTCGGGGTCCAGTGGCACCGGCGCCAGGGCCGCCCGGCCGTCCGCCGAGGGGATCAGCGGTGCCGGCGGGGCACCGGCCTGGGCACCGGCCTGGGCACCGTCCCGCTCGGTCATCCGTGCGCGGGCGTCCTGCGCGGCGCTCAGGTCTGCCGGTGAGAGCGTTCCGCCGTCGGTGCGGGTGACCAGCAGGATGACCGGCACCTGATCGCCGCCCGGGAACTGCCGGAGCAGTTCGGTCGCCCGGGCCGACTCCGCGGTCGGCGGCACCACCACCGGGGAGCGCTCCGCTGCGCCGGTCGCTGGAATCAACCCCAGCACAGCGCCGCCGGCCATCGCGACGAGAAGTCCCAGCACCCATGATCGCGGCGACGCGACCAGATCGCCGAAACGCTGCCACAGCGGGCGACGAATCGCAGGCGCGCGGTGCATGCCGACCATCTTCGCCCGGCTGTCGAGCCGTGGAGCGGGTGGGGCGCGGGGGAGCGGGCCTATCCTGTCGTCACCATGACCGAACCCGACGAACACCGCCCCAGCCTGATGCCGATCCTGACCGCGCTGGCGGTGGTGGGGATCGTGGTTCTCGCAGCGGTGCTGCTGTGGGCGATCCGCGGTGAGGACCGCCGGAACGAGGCCGGGATCGGGCGCGCGGTCGTCGGTCAGAACGACGCGCTGCAGCGCGAGGACTACGCCGATTTCCGCAGCTTCACCTGCCAGGCGCAGCAGGGCGACGAATCCCAGTTGCTCGCTGACCAGCGACAGTCCCGCAGCGCCAAGGGCCCGCGCTACGTCGACGATGTCACCGGGATCACGGTCGACGCCGATCGGGCGACCGCGACGGTGACGTATCACTTCGAAAAGGCCGAGGATGCCCAGGTCAGTGTGCCGATGACGTTCGCCCGGGAGAGCGGCGAGTGGAAGGTGTGCTCGGCAGGACCGCGGTAGGCGGATATGCATAGACTCACGGCTATGAGCTACGCCGGAGACATCACGCCGCAACAGAGCTGGGAGATGCTGCGCGCCAACTCAGACGCGGTGCTCGTCGACGTCCGTACTGACGTGGAGTGGAAATGGGTTGGCGCGCCCGATCTGTCCGAGGTGGGCCGCGAGGTGGTGTTCATCGAGTGGAACAGCAACGACGGGAAGCGCAACGAGAACTTCGTCGCCGACCTGATCGCCGCCGGCGTCACACCGGGAGAGCGGCCGGTGATCTTCCTGTGCCGTTCGGGCAAGCGGTCCATCGCAGCGGCCGAAGCCGCCACCGCGGCGGGTATCGGCCCGTCCTACAACATTCTTGAGGGCTTCGAGGGCGACCTCGACGAGCACGGCCACCGGGGCGGCACCGGATGGCGTGCGGAAGGCCTGCCCTGGAAGCAGACCTGATGACGGAGCCGGACGACGACATCCCGTCGGTGCGGACCCCCGCGCCGCTTCCGGAGGGCGTCAGCCAGGCCACCATCGGGGTGCGGGGAGGCCTGTTGCGCTCGGGTTTCGAGGAGACCGCCGAGGCGCTCTATCTGACCTCCGGCTACGTCTACGGGTCTGCCGCTGAGGCGGAGAAGGCGTTCACCGGCGAGGTCGAGCGCTTCGTCTACTCCCGATACGGAAACCCGACGGTGGCCATGTTCGAGGAACGGCTGCGACTGATCGAGGGCGCCCCCGCGGTGTTCGCGACCGGATCGGGGATGGCAGCGGTATTCACCGGGTTGGGTGCGCTGCTGGGTGCCGGGGACCGACTGGTGGCCGGCCGCAGCCTGTTCGGATCGTGCTTCGTGGTCTGTAACGAGATCCTGCCCCGGTGGGGTGTGGAAACCGTCTTCGTTGACGGCGAAGACCTCGACCAGTGGGAGAAGGCGCTCGCCGAGCCCACCCAGGCGGTCTTCTTCGAGACGCCGTCCAACCCCATGCAGTCGCTCGTCGACATCGCTGCGGTTTCGGAGATGGCCCACTCCGCGGGCGCGAAAGTCGTGCTGGACAACGTCTTTGCGACACCGCTTCTGCAACAGGGCATTCCGCTCGGGGTGGACGTTGTCATCTACTCGGGCACCAAGCACATCGACGGCCAGGGCCGCGTGCTGGGTGGTGCGATCCTGGGTGACAGTGAATACATCGATGGTCCGGTGCAGACACTGATGCGCCACACCGGCCCCGCTCTGAGCCCGTTCAACGCCTGGGTGCTGCTCAAGGGTCTCGAGACGCTCTCAGTACGGGTCAACTACAGCAATGCTTCCGCGCAGCGGATCGCGGAGTTCCTCGAAGCGCACCCGGCCGTCCGCTCGGTGCGCTACCCGTTCCTGCCGTCGCACCCACAGCACGATTTGGCCAAGCGTCAGATGACCGGCGGGGGCACGGTGGTGACCTTCGAACTCGACGCTCCCGCAGGGCGCGCCAAACAGCGCGCGTTTGAGGTCCTGGACAAGCTCTCCGTCATCGACATCTCCAACAACCTGGGCGACGCCAAGACGCTGATCACCCACCCGGCCACGACGACCCACCGCGCCATGGGCCCTGACGGCCGGGCAGCGATCGGCTTGGGCGACGGCGTGGTCCGTGTGTCGGTCGGGCTCGAGGGCACCGAGGATCTGATCGCCGACCTCGACCGTGCCCTGTCCTAGTGGCGCGGAACCCGGGGGTCCGAAAGGCGGCCAAGCAGGCGCGGCGCAGGAAGCGCCAAGCCGCCCGCGACTCGACCGGGGTTGCTGACCCGGTGTACCACGAACTGTTCGGTGATCCGTCAGGCGATCGGTTCGGTGACCCGGTCGCCGAGGCGGTGGCCGGTGTCGACGAGGTGATGGCGGAGCGCGGCTGGGTCGCCGACGACGCGAGCGTCGGCGACGGCATGGTGAGCTGGGTGTACCCGCCTTCGGCCACCGAGTTCGACGACCCCGCCGTCGAACCGGTCACCCGGATCTGGATCAGCCATGACGGTGCGGCGGACCTGGCGGTCGGCGCCACGCTGGTGGGCAGCGGGCTCGCCGACGACGGTCCCTATCGGCTGGATCCGGATCGGCTCGGCGACACGCTGGAGGCGCTCGAGTCCTACCGGGCCGGCGACCCGCGACCCGCGCTCGGCTGACCGGGCCCGCACGTCACCCCGCGGCCTGGCGGGCCGCCTCGCGGATCGGACCCACCCACAGATCACCGTGGCCGGGCAGCAGCAGGTCGGTGCGGGCCTCGGCGAGGGCACCCAGGCTGCGCAGGCAGTCGGGCTGGTTGTGGTTGAACATCGCCGGCAGCAGCTGAGGACCGCGACTGCGGGCCAGCGGATGACCGGTCACCAACGCGTCGCCGGTGACCAGGACACCGTCCACGACGTACGAACAGTGCCCCCCGGTGTGGCCCGGCGTCGGGATCGCCACCGGCCGGCCGGGCAGCGTCGCGGCGATGGCGGGGGTCAGTTCCCGCACCTGGGGGATGCCGGCCCGCTCCAGGCCGCCCTTGGCGAGCACCTCCAGCGACCACTTCAGCCAGCGCGGGCGCCAGGCCTGGGCCAGCAGCGCGGCGGGGGACGCCTGCTGGAGGTAGTCGCGCCGGGCGTGGCCGACCTCACCGGGGTGGCACAGCACCGGGGTCCGGTGGGCGGCGGCGAACCAGATCGCGGTGCCGAGGTGGTCGACGTGAGCGTGGGTCAGCAGGATCGCCCGGACTTCTGCGGGGGTGCGGCCCAGCGTCGCCAACGACGTCACCACATCGTCACGGTTGCCGGGGAAGCCCGCGTCGATGAGCATGACCCCGCTGTCGTCGACGACCACCGTCCAGTTCACCAGGGGTGTCTGCGCGAGGTGGACGTGCTCGGTGACCGCCGTCAGCACCGGTGACATGTGCGGAGTCTAGGGACAAGCCCCCGCCGACAGAGTAGAAACGAAGTCGTGGTGGAACTCAGGCTCGGATACAAGGCGTCGGCGGAGCAGTTCGCCCCCCGCGAGTTGGTCGAACTCGGCGTGCTCGCCGAGGAACACGGCATGGACAGCGCGTCGGTGAGCGACCACTTCAACCCGTGGCGTCACGAGGGCGGACACTCGCCCTTCGCGTTGTCGTGGATGACGGCGGTGGGCGAGCGCACCAGGCGGATCACCCTGGGCACGTCGGTGCTGACCCCGACGTTCCGCTACAACCCCGCCGTCATCGCCCAGGCTTTCGCGACGATGGGTTGCCTCTACCCGGGACGGGTCTTCCTGGGGGTGGGCACCGGTGAGGCGCTCAACGAGATCGCCACCGGGTCCATCGAGGAGTGGCCGGACTTCAAGGAACGCTTCGCCCGGCTGCGCGAGTCGGTGCGGCTGATGCGGGAGCTGTGGCGCGGGGAGCGGGTGGACTTCGAAGGCGAGTACTACCAGCTCAGGGGTGCCTCGATCTATGACGTGCCCGAGGGTGGGGTTCCGGTCTACATCGGCGCGGGCGGGCCGGTGGTCGCCAAGTACGCCGGCCGTGCCGGCGACGGGTTCATCTGCACCTCGGGCAAGGGCGAGGAGCTCTACACCGAGAAGCTGATGCCCGCCGTGCGTGAGGGCGCCGAGGCGGCCGGTCGCGACCTCGACACGATCGACAAGATGATCGAGATCAAGATCTCCTACGACACCGACCCCGAGATGGCACTGAGCAACTGCCGGTTCTGGGCGCCGCTGTCGCTGACTCCCGAACAGAAGCACACCGTGTCGGATCCCAGGGAGATGGAGCGGCTGGCCGACGCGTTGCCGATCGAGCAGGTTGCCCGACGCTGGATCGTCTCGGCCGATCCGGACGAGGCCGTCGAAAAGGTGGCCGCCTATCTGGACTACGGACTCAACCACCTCGTCTTCCACGCGCCCGGTCACGACCAGCGGCGGTTTCTGCAGCTCTTCGAGAAAGATCTGCTGCCGCGACTGCGAAAACTTGGTTAACGCCCCGCGGGTATCGCGCCGGTGAGTAATGCTGTCGGCGTGGCAGCGCTGACAGGACCGAGGGCGATCTACATCGCATCTCCCGAGGGTGAGACCGGCAAGTCCACCGTTGCACTGGGTGTTATGCACCGGCTGAGTGCGAAGGTTCCCAAAGTGGGGGTGTTCCGGCCCATCATCCGTCGCGAAGACAGCGACTACATCCTCGAGCTGCTGCTCGCCCAAAGTGACGCCGGTCTGTCCTACCAGGACTGCGTCGGGGTTTCCTATCAGCGTCTGCATGAGGATCCCGACGGAGCAATCGGCGATATCGTCGATCGCTACCACGAAGCCGCTGAGCATTGCGACGCGATGGTGATCGTCGGCTCGGACTTCACCGACATCGCCTCTCCGACGGAACTGGCGGTCAACGCGCGCATCGCAGCCAATCTGGGCGCGCCGGTGCTGTTGTCGGTCCGGGCCACCGATCGCAGTCCGGCCGAGATCGCCGCGGTCATCGAACTGTCGCTGACCGAGTTGTCCGCCCAGTACACGCACACCGCGGCAGTGGTGGCCAATCGATGTGAACCGGAGAAGATGGTCGACGTCCTCAAGGCCTGCCGGAGTCTCGGGCCACCGGTCTACGTCCTGCCCGAGGAGCCCCTGCTGGCCGCGGCGACGGTCGAGGAGTTGCGCGTGGCCGTGAAAGGGACCCTGGTGCACGGCGATCCCTCGCTGCTCTCCCGGGAGGCGATCGACGTCATGGTGGCCGGCATGACCGCCGAACACGTGCTGGAGCGGCTGACCGAGGGAGCCGCGGTGATCACCCCGGGTGATCGATCCGACGTCGTCCTCGCGGTGGCAGGTGCGCACGTAGCCGAGGGATTCCCGTCGCTGTCGGTGATCATCCTCAACGGTGGGCTGCCGCTGCATCGGGAGATCGCGCGTCTGGTCACCGGAGTCGGCCTGCGGCTGCCGATCATCGCCAGTGAGCTGCGCACCTTTGAGGCTGCCAGTGCGGTCGCCCACACCCGCGGGCGGATCACCGCGTCGTCGCACCGAAAGATCGACACCGCGATCAAACTCGTCGAGCGCTACGTCGACATCGACGAATTACTGGACGTTCTGGCGATCCCGATCCCGACGGTGACCACGCCGCAGATGTTCACCCATCAGCTGATGGAACACGCGAGCTCCGACCGGCAGCGCATCGTGCTGCCCGAAGGGGACGACGATCGCATTCTCAAGGCGGCCGGCCGGCTCTTGCTGCGCGGTGTCGCCGAACTGACGATCCTGGGCGAGGAGACCCTGGTCCGCACCCGGGCAGCAGAACTCGGCGTCGACCTGTCCACGGCAACGGTGGTGGACCCCCGTACCAGCGAGCTGTGCGCCGATTTCGCCGTCCAGTACGCCGAACTGCGCAGTTCCAAGGGAGTGACGCTCGAGCAGGCCCGCGAGATCATCCGCGACGTCTCCTACTTCGGCACGATGCTGGTACACAACGGCATCGTCGACGGGATGGTCTCCGGGGCCGCCCACACCACCGCGCACACCGTGCGCCCGGCTTTCGAGATCATCAAGACCCAGCCCGGGGTCTCGACGGTGTCGAGCATTTTCTTCATGTGTCTCTCCGACCGGGTTCTGGCGTACGGAGACTGCGCGATCGTTCCCGATCCGACCGCTGAGCAACTTGCCGACATCGCGATCAGTTCAGCCCACACCGCCGAGCAGTTCGGCATCCAGCCGCGGGTGGCGATGCTGTCCTACTCCACCGGCGAGTCGGGCAGCGGCGCGGGCGTGGACAAGGTCAGGGCAGCCACCGAAATCGTCCGCAACCGCGCACCGATGCTGCTGGTGGAAGGACCGATCCAGTACGACGCGGCGGTGGACCCGACCGTCGCGGCAGCCAAGATGCCCGAGTCGCCGGTCGCCGGGAAGGCGACCGTGCTGATCTTTCCGGACCTCAACACCGGGAACAACACCTACAAGGCCGTGCAGCGAAGTGCCGGTGCGATCGCCATCGGCCCGGTGCTGCAAGGGCTCAACAAACCCATCAACGACCTCTCCCGCGGGGCGCTGGTCGAGGACATCGTCAATACCGTGGCGATCACCGCGATTCAGGCGCAGGGCACCCGATGACCGATGCCGGCACCGTCCTGGTTCTCAACTCGGGGTCGTCGTCGCTGAAATACTCCCTGGTGCAGCCGGCCAGCGGTGTGTCGATCGTGGACGGCATCGTCGAGCGGATCGGCGAGGAAGGCGGAGTCGCCGACCACGAGGCGGCTCTGCGAGCCGCGTTCGAGGTGATGTCGGCG
>NZ_JBJTCF010000053.1:0-12060 GCF_046091765.1 Mycobacterium sp. | reverse complement strand
ACCCCAACCCGGCGCCGATCGCCCCGGTCGCGCCCCCCCCGCCGGGCTACCTGCCGGAGATGGCGCCGGCCTCCCACGGCGGCAACGTCGGCCCGGTCGGCAGCGCACAGGAACTGCGCCAGCTGTCCTTCCTCACCGGGCAGCCCGCCACCACCGCCACCCAGCTGCTGCTCGCCCCCCTGGTGCGCGGCATGACGGTCACCCCGGCCGGGGGCACGACCTAGATGAAACTGCGCAAAGTCCTGATCGGACTGATCTCCTTCCTCACCGTCACCTCGGTGATGACCTGGCTGGTGTTTTCGACCCTGCAGCGCGAGGTCAGCGGTGCCACCACCCGCTACGCCGCGGAGTTCACCGACGTGTTCGGCCTGCGCGACGGCGACGACGTGCGGATGGCCGGGGTGCGCGTCGGGCGGGTGATGAAGATCGACCTGCTGGCCGGCAACCGCGCCCGGGTGGACTTCGAGTTGCAGAACGACCAGAAGCTGCTGGCCAACACCGAAGCCGCCATCCTCTACCAGAACATCGTCGGCCAGCGGTATCTGGACCTGAGCAAGGGCAAGACCGGTGAGCCCACCGCGCTACCGGCGGGCAGCGTCATCCCGGTGGAGCGCACGATCCCCTCCTTCGACGTGGGCAAGGTGCTCAACGGCTACGAGCCGCTGTTCGCCACCATCGACCCGAAGGCGGCCGATCAGATCTCTCTCGCCGCGATCCAGTCGCTGCAGGGCGACTCGTCGGCGTGGGCGACCCTGGTCGACCAGACCGGGAAGCTCACCGACACCTTCGCCGGGCGCGACGCGCTGCTCGGCGACATGATCACCGGCCTGGATCGGGTGTTCGCGACGCTGGGTCGCCAGAACGACAACCTCGACGCGACGCTCAAAGACACCCGGGCGATGGTCAACACCTTCAACGCCCGCCGCCCGGAGCTGATCTCGTCGATGGGTTCGCTGTCACGGGTCGTCCAACAACTCGGCGCGGTCACCTCCGAGGTCAACCCGTCACTGCAGGCGCTGATCGAACGCGAGCCGGGTTTCACCGAGCACCTGGGCACGATCGAACCCCAGCTCGCCTTCACCGCCGCGAACCTGCCCAAGCTGCTCAAGGGTGTTGCCCGCAGCACCAGCGAGGGCGCCTACCTCAACGTCTACGCCTGCGACCTCAACGCACTGGCATTCTTCCCGGGCCTCAACGACGTGACGCCGATCATCGTCGACGCCGCCACACCCGGGAACAAGGCCAAGCACAGCCCGCGATGCCGGAACATGGCCAATGGCTGAGCTCGAGCGCAAGTACCGCGGGCTGCCGCGCAAACGCACCCTGGAGGATCTGAACAAGACCGCCGTCGGGCTGGTCGCCCTGGCGGTGATCACCGCCGTGCTGGCCGGCCTGGTCATCATCACCCGGGTCGGACCCGGCTACCGCCGCTACACCGCGGAGTTCACCCAGGCCGCCGCCCTGCTGCCGAAGAACCCGGTGACCGTCGCGGGCATCCAGGTGGGCACGGTCACCGGCATGAAACTCGTCGGCGACCGGGTGCGCGTCGACATGAAGGTGCAGAACGACGTTGCACTGGGCGCCGACACCCGGGCCACCATCATGGTCACCACGATCCTGGGGTCGCGCTACGTAGCCCTCTATCCCGGCGGCGACGGATCACTGCCCGACAACACCATCGACCTCGACCACACCGCGGTCCCCTACGACCTGCAGCAGGCGCTGCAGGATGTGGCCGTCACCTACGGGGAGGTAGACACCGACGACCTCGCCCGCGCCATCGAACTGCTGGGCCGGCAGATCGAGTCGATGCCCCCGCTGATTCCGCGGGCGATGGACAACCTCAAGAAACTCTCCACGGTGATGGCCGACCGGCGCGCGCAGTTCGGCAGCATGCTCACAACCATGGATCTGGTGACCACCACGTTGCGCCGCCAGCAGTCCAGCATCGGCAGCATGGTCCGGCAGGGCCAGCAGCTGCTGGGCGAATTCGTCCTGCGCCGGGCGGCTTTTCACGCGATGCTGCAGTCGCTGACCCAGTTGGTCACCCTCCTCGATGACACCGTCGTCGAGGACCGCGACCAGCTGGAGTCGCTGCTGACCGACGTCAAGTGGCTCTCCGGGCTGCTGGCCCAGCGCGACGACATGCTGCGCAACATCCTGCAGAGCGCCCCGCTGGCGTTGCGTGGTGTGGCCAACGCCAGCGGCACCGGCAACGCCCTGGACACCACGTTCACCAACGGACTGGTCATCGACTCCTGGATGTGCGCGATCAGCGGTCGCGCCGCGCAATTCGAGATGATCGAGTACTTCAAGGATTGCAAGTGAGGCGCTACCGGGGCTTGGTGATGCTGGCCGTGCTGGCCGGCGTGGTCGCGCTGGTCGCCGGAATCTACGGCTGGTCGGCATGGCGTGACCGACGCGACACGATCACCCTGACCGCGCAGTTCGACAACACCGCCGGGCTCTACCCCACCAACAACGTCGCCGTGCTCGGCATGAAGGTCGGCAGCGTGCGCCGGGTCACCCCGAAGACCGGCTACGTCGAAGTCGAGTTCACCGTCGACAAGGACGTCAAGATCCCGGCCGACGCGCAGGCCGTCACGTTGCAGACCTCGATCCTCTCCGACCGGTCCATCGAGCTGACGCCGCCCTACCGGGGCGGCCCGGCGCTGCGCAGCGGCGACACCATCGGCCTGGACCGGACCAAGACCCCGGTCGAGTTCACCAAGACCCTCGACATGGTCGACCGCCTCGCCACCTCCCTGGAGGGCGACGGCAACGGCCAGGGCGCGGTGCGCACCCTGGTGGATTCGGCCGCGGCGATGGCCTCCGGCAACGGCGAGCGGATCCGCTCGGCACTCGATGAGCTCTCCACAGCACTGCGGCTCTCCGCCGACGGCGGCGCGCAGACCCGCGAGCAGCTCACCACCGTGGTGGACAACCTCAGTTCGCTGATGGACGCCGCCGCGGCCAACGAGACCACCCTGCGCGACTTCGGCTCGACCATCCGCGCCCTCACGCAGATCCTCGCCGACGAGGATCTGGGCAGCGGCACCACCGGAAAGCAACTCAACACCGTGCTCGCCGAGCTCGGCGACGTCCTGGAGAGCAAGCGCGACACCATCAGGGACCTCGTCGCCGACGGTGACATCGCGCTGGGGGCCATCCTGGACCACCAGCGCGACCTCGCCGAGGTCCTCGACATCGCGCCGCTGACCCTGGACAACCTGTACAACGCCATCGACCGCGAGAACGGCGCGGCGCGGGTCCGGGTGCTGACCGACAAGGTGCTCTTCGACAGTCAGTCCGTCAAAGAGGTGTGCAACCTCATGCATCTGCGCCAATTAGGTTGCAGCACCGGCACTTTGCAGGACTTCGGTCCCGACTTCGGGCTCTCCTACATCCTCGACGGTCTCGCCGCGATGGGCCAGAAATGACGACCCGATACCGCGCCCTGTGCGTCACGCTCGCCGTGGCGCTGCCGCTGGCGACCGCCGGATGCGCCACCGGCGGCCTGGCCAGCCTCCCGCTGCCGCACCCCGGGGAGGGCCGGGGCGGCTACCGGCTGACCGCGGTGTTCGCCAACGCGCTCAACTTGCCGGCCTTCGCCACGGTGCGCCTGGCCGGGGCGGACGTGGGCCAGCTGGAGACCCTCGAGGCGCGCGACTACACCGCGGTGGCCACCCTGCGCATCCGAGACGGGGTGCGGCTGCCCGAGGGCACCACCGTCGAACTCCGTTCGGCGACCCCGCTCGGCGACGTCTTCGTCGCGGTCAAACCGCCGCCAGACGCGCCCGCCAACGCGCCGCTGCTCTCCGACGGCGACACCATCGGCATCAAGGACACCGCGGCGGCGGCCACCGTGGAGAACCTGCTGACCGGCGCGGCGATCCTGGTCAACGGCGGGGCGGTGCAGAACCTGACCGACATCATCAACGGGGCCGGCAAGGCGGCCGGCGAGGACGGCGGGAGGAACTTCCGCCAGCTGGTCGATCACACCACCGAGTTGCTCGACACCATGAACGCACGCAGCGGGCAGCTCGCGGACTCGCTGACCGCGCTGTCGGGGCTGTCCTCGCGCATCGACGGCAAGAGCCAGGAGATCGCCGAGTTGATGGCCGCGGCCGCGCCGGCCACCGACACCCTCGCCCAGCACACCACCCAGATCGCCGACCTCATCGTCGCGGCGGGCGCGACCGGCGAGCTGGTCGGCCGGTTCCCCTCCATCGCCGGCACCGACACCAGCGGACGCAGCGTGATCGCCGATCTCGACACCATCGCCGGCGCGCTCAACGACGTCGTGCTCGATCCGTCGGCGAGTCTGGCCGGGGTCAACCGGGTCATGCCGCCGATCATCAAGGCCTCGGCGAGCAACTCGCTGTCGCTGCGCGGAACGATCGACCGGCTCATCCTCGGGCACATCCCCGACATCGGCTTCCCCGGCGACCCCGGCTTCCACGGCCCGAAATGGTCGACCTTCAACCAGCTGATCGGCTCGTTCAAGTACACGCTGCTGCGCCTGCAGGAGCGCGTCGTCGGGCGCGGGCCGGCCGTGCCCCAGGTGCCGGTGATCCCCAGCCCCACCGCACCGGGCGAGTGGCAGGTGCCCGGCCCCCCGCCGGGAGGTCCGGGATCGTGATCGCCGCCCTGGCCAACGCACTGGTCGGCGCGGTCCGCACCAGCCACCGCCACAAGACCCTGCTCTCCGGCGCGGCGCTGGCGCTGACCCTGGTGGTCGGCGTCGCCTACCTGCTGCTGGGGTCGCTGCGATGGAATCCGCTGGAGTCGGTCTACCGGGTCACCGTCGAACTGCCGGCCTCCGGCGGGCTGCTGCCCAACCAGGACGTCACGCTGCGCGGCGTGCCGATCGGCAAGGTGGAAAAACTGTCCATCGTCCCGGCCGGGGTCACCGCGCAGGTCCGGCTGGACTCCTCGGTCCGGCTGTCGGCCTCCAGCTCGGCGCGGGTGAGCGGACTGTCCGCGGCCGGCGAGCAGTACCTGGACTTCGACGGCGGCGACGGCCGGGCGCCCTTCCTCGCCGAGGGCGGCACCTTCGCCCTGGGCCGCACCGAGGTGCCGGTCACCCTCGCCGAGCTGCTCGCCCACTCCGACGGAATGCTCAAGCAGGTGGACACCGAGAAGCTGGAGCTGATCAAGCGCGAGCTGAGCATCAGCGCGGAGGGCCCGCAGAAGCTCAGCGACATCGTCGAGGGCGGCACCTTCCTGCTCTCCGCGCTCGACGGCGTCCTGCCGCAGACCACCAGCCTGCTCAACACCAGCCGCATCACCCTGGCGCTGGTCGCCGACAAGAATCAGGGCATCAACGTCGCGGCGGCCAACCTCGACAAGGTGTTCGCCGGGGTGGAGCGGATGACCGGCGGCTTCCGCACGCTGACCGAGCAGACCCCGCGGACGCTGGGTGCGGTCGACAACCTGTTCACCGACAACTCCGACACCATGGTGCAGATCCTCGGGGACCTGACGACCACCACCGAGCTTCTCTATCTGCGGGTGCCCGCGATCAACGCGCTCTTCCCGGACTACCGCGGCTCGGTGCTCGATTCGCTGAGCGGCATCATCCACGACAACGGCTTCTGGGTCACCGCCGACATCTATCCGCGCTACTCGTGCGACTACGGCACTCCGCGGCTGCCGCCGTCGGCGGCGGACTACCCCGAGCCGTTCCTCTACACCTACTGCCGCGACGACGACCCCGCGGTGCTGATCCGGGGTGCCAAGAACGCGCCGCGCCCGGCCGGCGACGACACCGCCGGACCGCCGCCCGGGGCGGATCTGGGCCGCCAGACCGACCCGACACCGGAGGGGAAGTTCTCCATCCCGACCCCCTACGGCGGTCCGACGCTGCCGATCGAACCACCCAGCTAAGTGACCGCGACGAGGAGCGATGAGCGAAGATGCCAGTCATGACTGACGGAGAATCCCCGGCTGAATCCCCGGCCGCCCCGACTGACGACACGGCCGACGACACCCCCGACACAGTCGACGACGCCCCGGACGCCGGCCTGCCCGAACAGCAGGCACCCCCGCACCCCGGCCGGGTCCGGCGCCTGCTCGCCGCGGGCGCCGCCGCGGGGCTGCTTGCCGTGCTGGGCGCGCTGGGGTGGCAGGTCGTCAGCGAGCACCAGCTCACCCGCGCCGCCCAGGAGGCCCAGCGCACCGCCGTCGACTACGCCCAGGTGCTCACCAGCATCGACTCCGACAACGTCGACGAGAACTTCCGCGAGGTGCTCGACGGGGCGACCGGGGAGTTCAAGGACATGTACTCCGCCTCCAGCGGGGAGCTGCGTCAGCTGCTGATCGACAACAAGGCGACCGCCCACGGCGTGGTCATCGATTCGGCGGTGCAGTCGATCTCCAAGGACCGGGCGGTGGTGCTGCTCTTCGTCGACCAGTCGGTGTCCAACACCAAGCTTCCCGATCCCCGCATCGACCGCAGCCGGATGAAGATGACGCTGCAGAAGGTCGACGGGCGCTGGCGAGCAAGCAAAGTCGAGCTCCCCTGAGCGCATGACACGCATGACACGCAAAACACCCGGGCCGGCGCGCAGCATCGCACGCGTTGCGGTCGCGATCGCCGCCGCGGCGGCGGTGTTGCCGACCCCGAACGCGCCGACCGCGTCGGCATCAGCCGTCGGATTCTGCGACCGGATCGGCGGCCAGTGGGACGGCCGCTACTGCAGCGCGGCGGTGGTCTCCGACCGCAAAGCGGTCCGCCAGATCGCCATCGCCGTCCCGGCCGAGATCGACGACCCGCTGATGGGCGGGGTGCTCAGCGACTACCTCGCCACGTTGATGACCAACTGGCGCACCCTCGGGCAGGGCATGGCCGCCGACAGCTGGGGCAACGCCAACCTCGAGGTCTTCTCCCACGGCAGCCTGCGCTCGCTGGTGTTCCACGAGGACTACCACGCCGACGGCACGGCGATCAACGACGCCTACCGCACGTTCACCTTCGACCTGGCCGCCGGGCGCCAGGTGCAGCTGGCCGACCTGCTCAACCCCGGCACCCCGCTGACCGCGATTCCGCCGCTGGCCGCGCCGTTCATCCAGGCCGCGCTGGACGCCGCACCTCCCCCGCACCCGCCCAACACCTATCCCTTCGTGCCCGACCGCTGGACTCCGGACAAGGTGTATTCCGGCGGCTATCGGGCGTGGGCGCTCAACGCCGGGGAGCTGATCCTCTATCTGCCCGACTACCCCGTCGGCCGGGACAGCCCCGTCGACTTCAGCCCGACGGCGCTGCAGTGGTCGATGAACGGCGGCGTCGTAGCGCCCCGCATTCCGCTCAGCGCGCTGGCACCGATCCTGCGCCCGGGGATCTGAGGCTGGCGCGCCGCAGCGGCGGTGGGGTCGACCGGAGCGCAGCGATGATCCGGGGGCAAAGAGAATTCATGTCGCCCATGATCGCCGACCGCCGCTGCGGGCGGTAGCGTGGCGCGTGTGAACAAGGCCCTGCTGACGGTCGGGATCGTGCTGGCGCTGGCCGGTGGACTGTTCACCCTGCAGGGATTCGGGGCGGTGCAGGGCAGCCCGATGAGCAACACCACGACCTGGTCGGTGCTGGGTCCGCTAATCGCGATCGCGGGCCTGGTGCTGGCTATCTCAAGCCGCTACGTCAACCGGCCGCGCCGCTGAGCGGTTCGGCCCCGCGGACTCAACTACTGGAGATAATGCAGAACCCGGTCACCGGCGCCGCGCCGCCGCAGCCGGTCACCGCCGCCGCGAAGCCCTGCAGGAACACCGCCAGCTGGAAGACCAGGACCACGGCCGCGAGGCCGGAGGTGGCCGCGATCGGCCTGCCAACCGCGTTGATGATTCCGTTGATCAGATCACCGCTGAGCGCCTGCTGGACACCGTCGATGAAGAGGTTGAGCGCATAAAGCGGAAGTGAGATCAGCAGGGCGTTGGTGAAGTCGGCCAGCGGCAGCAGGGTGGTGTACAGCGCCGAGGCGGCCAGCGCGATCCGGCCGATGACCTCAGAGATCACCTCCTGCACGGTGTCGAAGACCTCGTTCAGCGTGGGCGGGTTGGCGGGTTGGGTGAGGATCTGGGTGAGCGTCGATGACACCCCCGTCACCACGCTGGACACCGTGTTGCCGATCGCGGTCCCGATCGCGGCGACCTCGCGCCACACCGAGCCGCCGGGCAGCCAGGCAGCGACGAAGTCGGTGATGCCCTGCTGGACTCCGGCGATCAGCTTGCCCACGACCTCCATCGGGTTCACCTGTGGAAACACCCCAAATTCGAGGAGCACGTTGGCCGGCGGTTGGTCGGCCTCGGTGCCGAACCCGTGCGCCCAATCCGCGTAGCCCAGGTCCACGATCACCTTCAGCGCGGGCTGGATCAGGTCCGCCAGCGGCCCGCCGAAGATCGGCAAGAAGCGCAGCGGAGTCAACAGCGGCAGATCCGGGGTCGGAATGAAGTAGTACTCCTGCCGGGCCTCGGTGCCCGGGGTCGTCGGCAGCCGCTTGCAGATCGACGACGGGTCCTGGCAGGCCACCGCGGGACCCTGGGCGGCCAGCAGCGGATCGATCGCGCCGTAGACGGCCGGGAAGTAGCCGTCCGGATACAGCGGCGGCGGGAAGGACGTCGACGCCACAGCACCGAGGTACTGCGTGTGCACCAGGAGGATGCCCAGCGCCGCGTTCAGCGAGGACAGGAAGTTCAGCGGATAACGCGGGAAATCGGCGAACCCGTCGTACTCGAGGGCGTAGTTGATGGTGCGGCCGGCCCACGGTTCCTCCGGTGTGGCGCCGTAGAGCACCAGGCCGGGGGCGGGCGCGGTGAAATCGGCGAACCGCGAGTACCAACCCCCGTTGGGGTTCATCTCCTGGCCCACCGTCACGAACGTGAACTGGTCGGGGTCGAGTCCCTCGATCGGCCAGTCACCCGCCTTGGGCGGTGCCGGCGGTGGGCACGCCGGGCTCGACGTCGCACAGCCGCCGTTCTGCTGATAGATCTGCAGCAGCGAGCTGATGATCGAGCTCTGCGAGTAGCCGAAGAAACTGAACGGGGTGCCCGGCGGCAGCACCGAAAAGGTTTCCTCGAGGCTCTCCCGGACCTCGGTGAGGCCCACCTGCGTGGAGGGATCGATGGGCAGGTTCTTGATCGCGGTGATCGGGTAGGCGCCCTCGGCGGTTTGGACCACCTGGGTGGTGAAGTTCGCGCCCGGACTGTTGGGCTGCAGATACCAGGCCATCGCGACATTGGTCTCTTCCTGATTGGGAATCGGCACGCCGCTGGCGCCCAGGACCCAGGCGCACGCTTGGCTCGTCGCGGAGCAGACGCTCGGGGTGATGGTCGGGATCGGGGGGATCGCCTGTGCGGCCCGCGGCGACGCGGACGGCGCCACCGCAGCGGCCGCCTCGGGAACCGGCGCCGGATCGCGCGGATCGGCCGCCGCCGCACGGGATCGCACCACCTCGCGCCCGGCGGGCTTCGCTGCGGCACTCGTCGCCGACGACGCCGCCGGCGCCGCCTTGCGGGCCCGGGTTGCCGAGTCCTTGGCGCGCCGTGCCGGGGCGGCCTGCGCGTGACTGCCGGCCGATCCCAGCGAATCGGCCGACGCGTCGCCGGGGGTGTCCGCCGCCGCGACACCGCAGCCGATGACCAGCGCCGCAGCGCCCAGGCCCAGGGCTGCCGCGAGCCCCCCGATACGGCCGATGTACTGAGAAGCGCCCATGGTCAAGAGTCCCTCCACGTGATCCCGTCTGCCCCTGCACGGAGCGTAACGGCCCCGGTGTCGGCGTTTCAGCAAAACGGGCGGATCGCTGCCGCGGGCCGACTACGACGCCGCGCTGCGATCACGCAGCGGCAGGTCGAGCTGGACGTTGGAGATGGTGATCGCCCCGATCGAGGAGTTGGCGTACAGCGAGGCGTAGCCGACGATCTGCAGGGTCAGCGAATCCCCGGCGCCCACCGTGTAGGCGATGTCCTGCAGTGCGATGCTGACGCTGTTGGCCTGCCCGTTCAGAGTCACCGGGATCGCCGAGACCATGTTGCCCACCACCAGCCCGGTGGTGTTGTCGATCAGCTGCGCGAACACCGCCTTGCCGTTGCCGATGCCCTGGTAGTCGAAGCTGAGCTGCGGGGCCCCCGCGATCTCGCTGCCCACCGGCGGGGTGACGGCGACGTTGACCGCGTTGGCGGCCGGGGTGGGGAAGGTCCCGTTGTCGGGGAAGGTCCGCATCTCCGCGGGCAGGGTGTCGGGACCCTGCAGCGGCCCGGAGCCGCCGATCACCGGGATGATCGGCAGCACCCCGCCGTCACCGGTGGCGGAGTAGGGGTCGGGCAGGTTGAACCCGGGCTGGAACGGCAGCAGATCGGAGGCGTAGTACTCGCCGTTCTGGTCGTACCACTGGAATCTCGGAATGTCGGCGGCCCGGTCATCGGTTTCGGCGACGTAGGTGTCCAGCCAGGCGATGGTGTCGGCGTACAGCCGCGCCGCCTGGGCCGGGTTGACCGGGGTGCGGCAGACGCCGTGCAGGCCGCAGAACCAGGCCATCTTGACCTCGGTTCCGAACGGGTTGGCCAGGATCCGCTCGGCGTTGGCGATCGCCTGTGCGAGCGGGAACAGTGCGTCGACGCTGCTCTGAACGATCAGTGCGGGGGCCTTGAGCTGGTTGAGCAGCGTCGTCGAGCCGCTGCTGCCCAGCACCGCCTGAGCGGTCTCGGTGATGGAGCCGACCAGCAACCCGGTCAGCGCGGCGGAATAGATCTGGTCGTTGATCCGCGCACCAGTGGCGACCAGCCCGAGCAGCAGCGTCGTCAGCCATGCCGACTTGACCACGTCGGTCGGATACAGCGAGGAGTTCAGCGCGTTCCAAGAGATGCTTGGCACAATCGCATCGACCCGCGGATCGGTCGCGGCGGTGACCCACTGGATCGCTCCGCCGTAGGAACCGCCTACCATACCCACCGCCGGATCACCCGGATCGTTGAGTTCGACCAACGGGTTGTTTGCGGCCCAGGAGATGATCGCCGAGGCGTCGCGGCCTTCGTAGAACGGGTTGTCCAGTTCGAAGATGCCGCCGGAGGCGTGCTCGCCGCGCGGGTCCCAGGTAATCACGCTGTAGCCGGATCCGCGCAGCACGTCCAGCGGCGGCACGAACGACGGTGAGCCCGGGGTCAGCGGCTTGGGGTACGGATCGGTGGCGCCTGGCAGCGGCAGCCCGGGTCCGTTGAGCACCAGCGGCGCGGTCGTACCGGCCTGGATCTCGGCGGCCGGGAAGAAGTTCGTGCTGATCTCCACCCCGTCGAACGAGGTCACCTTGTAGGTGAACGCCACCGGGGTCGTGCCTGGGGCCAGGGTGGCCACGTCGACCGGGATCTCGGCCACCACCGACGACCCGATGATCGGCGCCAACAATGAACCGACCAGCGGGGTCTGCTGCAGCAGGCCGATCACCGACCCGGCCACCAACCCGATCAACGGCAACCCTGTTAGGAACGCGTCGAAGTCGGTCACCTCGGTGACCCGCACGTTGAAGGTCTGGGTGTTCTTTCCCGCGCCGGTGTCCAGATCCCAGGTCAAATACGGCAGCACCGAAAAGTCCTGCGGGGTGGCGTCAGAGCCGGCTTCTGCGAACGTCAGTTTGCCGATGTCCTCCTCGCGGACGTCGCGATCGGTGCTGGTGTACTCGTAGGTCAGGCACGAGCTTTCTGCGTGGCCGAGCATGAGGTGTTGCCGAACCGGCCGCTGGTCGCGTTCAGCGCGCCCAGCACGACCCCGTCTTCGAACCTCACCGACGGGGCCACCGTGATGCCGTCGGCCGCGCCCTGCCCGGCGCTCACCGCCGCCCGGGCGACCGCGGCGCGCTGCGGTGCCGAGGGCCCGCGCCGCTCCGGCGATCTCGCGGCCGCCGGTTGCGGCGCCGCCGCGGTGCTGCGCGCCCGGGCCCGGTCGGCCCTGGCCGCCCCCGAGCGCTGTGCGCGCGCCGGACCCGCCGACGGCGTATCGGCGGGCGCACCGGCCGAGGGCGCATCCGCGGTGTCCGCCAGCGCCACCCCCGACCCGGCAAACAACGCCGCCGCACT
>NZ_JBJTCF010000052.1:0-95996 GCF_046091765.1 Mycobacterium sp. | reverse complement strand
GCCTGCACCTGCTGCTGCTGTGGAAGCACCCACCGGCGCCCCCACCGGCGCCCCCACCGGCGTAGTCAGGGCGGTCCACGCCGTGCGATTCGCGTTCAAAACCTCGCAGCAGGACACCCGGTGGGCTGACCTGCTGAAGCTCTGGCAGGTCGCCGACGACATCGAGGTCTTCGAGTCCGGCTGGGTGTTCGACCACTTCTACCCGATCTTCTCCGACTCGGCGGGGCCCTGCCTGGAGGGCTGGTCGCTGTTGGCCGCTCTGGCGCAGGCCACCACCCGGCTGCGGCTGGGCGCGCTGGTGACGGCCACCCACCATCGTCATCCGGCGGTGCTGGCCAAGATGGCCGCCAGCGTGGACATCATTTCCGGCGGCCGACTCGAACTGGGCGTCGGCGCGGGCTGGAACGAGGAGGAGTCCCTGGCCTACGGGCTCGACCTGGGCACCCTCATGGATCGCTTCGACCGGTTCGAGGAGGCCTGCCAGGTGCTGATCGGATTGCTGAGCCAGCCCACCTTCGATTTCGACGGTCGGTTCTACCGGCTGCGGGCCGCCCGCAACGAACCCAAGGGGCCACAGCGTCCGCACCCTCCGATCTGCATCGGGGGAAACGGTGAGCGACGAACCCTGCGGATCGCCGCGCGCTACGCGCAGCACTGGAACTTCGTCGGGGGATCGCCTCAGGAGTTTGCCCGCAAGCGCGACGTCCTGGCCGCGCACTGCGCCGACGTCGGCCGCGACCCCAAGGAGATCGTGCTCTCAGCGCACATCCGGCTGACCGCCGACCGCGGTCCCCGGGGCGTCATCGAGGACACGATCGCACTGGGGGCCCAGGGCCTGGACCTGGCGATCGTCTATCTGCCGGTACCGCATGACCCCCGGATGCTCGAACCGCTCGCCGAGGCGATCGCCAAGTCGGGTCTGTGCCGCTAGAAGCCTCAGAATCCGTAGCGCATCAGTTCGGCGGGAGTGATGAGCCGTTCGTGTTTGGCCGGAAACCCACGGCTCTTGAGGGGGTGGCGCAGCAGTGACCAGGCGATCCGCCCGGCGCGCGATTGGGTGAACGGACTGATGATCGGGTTGAGGAACACGAGGATCTCTCCTGTGGTCGACGTCATTGGCAACCGGGGATGCACCGGGGATCACTGTAAACCTCAGCAACCCACCCCAGCAATTAGAACCGCATCACAATCCGAAAAAGGGAAGGCGCGCCGATGCTGGTGGATTGTTACTGATGTTGTCTGTGTGGCTAGCGTTGCGGAGCTGCTGAGGGCTCGATGGGCGCTGGCAAAGCTGAATGGCCCATCAAGAAGCGGTCCACGCCGGCCGCCGCCGCGCGGCCCTCGGCGATCGCCCAGACGATCAGCGACTGGCCCCGGCCCATGTCGCCGGCGACGAACACCCCCGGGACGGAGGTCTCGAAATCGGCGTTGCGGGCCACGGTGCCCCGTTCGGTGACCTGAACCCCGAGGTCGGTCAGCAGGCCCGGCCGTTCGGGACCGACGAAACCCATGGCCAGCAGCACCAGATCCGCGGCGAGTTCGAAGTCGGTGCCCTCGACCCGTTCGAACCGGCCGTCGACCAGGGCGACCTCGTGCGCGCGCAGCCCGGTCACCCGGCCGTCGCTGCCCAGGAACCGCTCGGTGCTGACCGAGAAGACCCGCTCGCCGCCCTCCTCGTGCGCGGAGGACACCCGGTACATCAGCGGGTACGTCGGCCACGGCGTGGAGGGGTCCCGGTCGGATCCCGGCCGGGGCATGATCTCGAACTGGTGCACGGTCACCGCGCCCTGTCGGTGGGCGGTACCCAGGCAGTCCGCCCCGGTGTCACCGCCACCGATGATGACCACCCGCTTGTCCTTGGCCGTGATGGGCGGCTCCCCGTCGGCGCCGGCGACCGGGTCACCATGGGTCATCCGGTTGGCCCACGGCAGGTACTCCATCGCCTGGTGGATTCCGTCGAACTCGCGGCCCGGGATGGGCAGGTCGCGCCAGTCGGTGGCACCACCGGCGAGCACCACCGCGTCGAACTTCTCCCGCAGTTCCGCCGCGGTGATGTCGACGCCGACGTTCACCCCGGCGCGAAATGTGGTGCCCTCGGCGCGCATCTGCTCCAGACGGCGGTCGATGTGGCGCTTCTCCATCTTGAACTCGGGGATGCCGTAGCGCAGCAACCCGCCGATGCGGTCGTCGCGTTCGAAGACCGTCACGTCGTGGCCGGCCCGGGTGAGCTGCTGGGCGGCCGCGAGTCCGGCCGGGCCCGAACCCACCACGGCGACCGACTTGCCGGTCATCAGGTGCGGCGGGTTGGGCACTACCCAGCCCTCCTGAAATGCCCGGTCGATGATCTCCACCTCGACCTGCTTGATGGTCACCGGGTCGGAGTTGATGCCCAGCACGCACGAGGCCTCGCACGGTGCCGGACACAGCCGACCGGTGAATTCCGGAAAGTTGTTGGTGGCGTGCAGCCGCTCGATCGCGTCGCGCCAGCGATCCCGGAATACCAGGTCATTCCACTCCGGGATGAGGTTGCCCAGCGGGCAGCCGTTGTGGCAGAACGGGATTCCGCAGTCCATGCACCGCGCGGCCTGTTGCTGGAGCACCTGCTGATCGAACTCCTCATAGACCTCCCGCCAGTCGCGCAGGCGCAGCGGCACCGGACGCCGAGACGGCGTCTGGCGCTGCGGGTACTTGAGGAAACCGCTGGGATCAGCCATGGGAGGCCGCCATGATCGCCTGGTCGATGTCGGCTCCGCTGCGTTCCGCGTCAGCGATCGCCTTCAGTACCCGCTTGTAGTCGCGCGGCATCACCTTCACGAAATCACCGGCCTGACGGGGCCACTCGGCAAGGACGCGTTCGGCAGGCACGGAGTCGGTGGCCTCCCGGTGCGCAAGGAGCATCTCGTGCAGCCACTGCAGGTCGGTGTCGTCGAGTGGCTCAAGGTCGACCATCTCGGCGTTGAGGTTCTGCGGCAGTTGACCGTGCGGGTCGTGAACGTAGGCGATACCGCCGGACATGCCGGCCGCGAAGTTGCGGCCGGTGGGTCCGAGGATCACGACCCGCCCCCCGGTCATGTATTCGCAGCCGTGATCGCCGACACCCTCGACGACGGCGTGCGCGCCGGAGTTGCGTACCGCGAACCGCTCCCCCACCATTCCGCGGATGAACGCCTGGCCGCTGGTGGCGCCGAACAGGATCACGTTGCCGCCGATGATGTTGTCCTCGGCCGCATAGCTCTGCGGTGCGTCCTCGGAGGGACGCAGCACGATCCGGCCCCCGGACAAGCCCTTACCGACGTAGTCGTTGGCGTCTCCGCGCACCCGCAGCGTGATGCCGGCCGGGACGAACGCGCCGAAGCTGTTGCCCGCCGACCCGTCGAAGGTGATGTCGATGGTGCCGTCGGGAAGACCGTTGCCGCCGTAGGCTTTGGTCACCTCGTGACCGAGCATGGTGCCCACCGTGCGGTTGGTGTTAGCGATCCTCGTGGTGAACCGCACCGGCTTGCCGGAGTCCAGCGCCTCCCGGCACTGCGCGATGAGCTGCTGATCGAGTGCCTTGTCCAGGCCGTGGTCCTGGCGCGAACTGCAGTACAGATCCTGGTTCATGAAGGCCGAGTCGGGCTCGTGCAGAACCGGCGCCAGATCGAGCTTGTGCGCCTTCCAGTGCGCGGCGGCCCGGGTGGTGTCCAGGACGCCGACCTGACCCACCATCTCGTTTACCGTCCGGAACCCGAGCTGGGCCATGGACTCGCGGACCTCTTCGGCGATGAACAGGAAGAAGTTCTCCACGAATTCGGGTCTGCCGTTGAACTTCTCGCGCAGCACCGGATTCTGCGTCGCCACACCGACCGGGCAGGTGTCGAGGTGGCAGACCCGCATCATGATGCAGCCCGACACCACCAGCGGGGCGGTGGCGAAGCCGAACTCCTCGGCGCCGAGCAGCGCGGCGATCACCACGTCACGGCCGGTCTTGAGTTGACCGTCGACCTGGACCACGATCCGGTCGCGCAGCCCGTTGAGCAAGAGTGTCTGCTGGGTTTCGGCCAAACCGAGTTCCCACGGCGCTCCGGCGTGCTTCATCGACGTCAGCGGGGTGGCACCGGTGCCACCGTCGTGACCGCTGATCAGCACCACGTCGGCGTGCGCTTTGGAAACGCCGGCCGCAACCGTCCCCACGCCGTTCTCGCTCACCAGTTTGACGTGGATGCGCGCTGACGGGTTGGCGTTCTTGAGGTCGTAGATCAGCTGTGCGAGGTCCTCGATCGAGTAGATGTCGTGGTGGGGCGGCGGGGAGATCAGCCCCACACCCGGTGTGGAGTGCCGGACCTCGGCGACCCACGGATAGACCTTGTGACCGGGAAGCTGACCGCCCTCGCCGGGCTTGGCGCCCTGGGCCATCTTGATCTGGATGTCGGTGCAGTTGGTCAGGTAGTGGCTGGTCACCCCGAACCGGCCGGAGGCGACCTGCTTGATCGCGCTGCGACGCCAGTCGCCGTTGGGATCGCGGTCGAACCGGCTGACCGCTTCGCCGCCCTCGCCCGAATTCGACCGGCCACCGAGCCGGTTCATCGCGATGGCCAGCGTCTCATGCGCCTCCGCCGAGATCGAGCCGTAGCTCATCGCACCGGTGGAGAAGCGCTTGACGATCTCAGTGGCCGGTTCCACCTCATCGAGGGGTACCGGCGGGCGCGCGCCGTCCTTGAATGTCAGCAGACCGCGCAGCGAGGCGATGCGCTCACTCTGGTCGTCGACCAGCTTGGTGTACTGCTTGAAAATCTCGTACTGGCCGGTGCGCGTGGAGTGTTGCAGCTTGAACACGGTGTCCGGATTGAACAGGTGAAACTCGCCCTCGCGGCGCCACTGGTACTCCCCGCCGACTTCGAGTTCGCGGTGCGCGCGTTCGTCGGGCCGGTCCAGATAGGCCAGCTGATGGCGAGCGGCGACGTCGGCTGCGATGTCGTCCAGGTCGATACCGCCCACCGGGCAGCTCAGTCCGGTGAAGTACTCGTCGAGCACCTTCTGCGAGATACCGATGGCCTGGAACAGTTGCGCGCCGGTGTAGGAGGCGACGGTGGAGATTCCCATCTTGGACATGACCTTGAGCACGCCCTTGCCGGCGGCCTTGATGTAGTTCTGCAGCGCCTTCTCGCGATCGAGACCGGAGATGACGCCCCGGTCGATCATGTCGCTGATCGACTCGAAGGCGATGTAGGGGTTGATCGCACCGGCGCCGAAGCCGATGAGCATCGCCATGTGGTGGACTTCGCGGGCGTCACCGGACTCCACCACCAGGCCGACCTGGGTGCGGGTGCGCTCGCGCACCAGGTGGTGGTGCACGGCCGCGACGGAGAGCAGCGAGGGGATCGGCGCGGAGGTCTCGTTGGACTCCCGGTCGGAGAGGATCAGGATGCGGGCGCCCTCGGCGATGGCCTTCGACGCCGCCGCTCGGATGTCGTCGAGTGCGCGACGCAGACCCGACCCGCCCTTGGCGACCGGATACAGGCAGCGGATCACCGCCGAGCGCATGCCGTGGCGGTGGCCGTTGACCTCGTCGTCGGGATCGAGGTTGACCAGCTTGGCCAGTTCGTGGTTGCGCAGGATCGGCTGCGGCAGCACGATCTGGTGACAGGACTCCGGCACCGGGTTGAGCAGATCGCCTTCGGGTCCGACCGCGGCCTGCAGGCTGGTCACGACCTCTTCGCGAATCGCGTCCAGCGGCGGGTTGGTGACCTGAGCGAACAGCTGCTGGAAGTAGTCGTAGAGCATCCGCGGACGGGTGGAGAGCACCGCGATCGGGGTGTCGGTGCCCATCGAACCGATCGGCTCGGCACCGGTGCGCGCCATCGGGGCGACCAGCAGGTTGAGTTCCTCGTAGGTGTAGCCGAAGGCCTGCTGGCGCAGCACCACCCGGTGGTGGGGCATCCGGATGTAGGGCCCCTGCGGCAGGTCGTCGAGGTGGAACTGCTCGGCGGACAGCCACTGCCGATAGGGGTGCTCGGCGGCGAGCTCGGCCTTGATCTCCTCGTCGGAGATGATGCGGCCCTGCGCGGTGTCGACCAGGAACATCCGGCCGGGCTGCAGGCGCATGCGTTTGATCACCCGCGACGGGTCGAGGTCGAGCACCCCGGCCTCCGACGCCATCACCACCAGGCCGTCCTCGGTGACCCAGATACGCGAGGGGCGCAGCCCGTTGCGGTCGAGCACCGCGCCGACGACGGTGCCGTCGGAGAAGCACACCGAAGCCGGGCCGTCCCAGGGCTCCATCAGCGCGGAGTGATAGGCGTAGAAGGCACGCCGGTCCGGATCCATCGACTCGTGTCGTTCCCACGCCTCGGGGATCATCATCAGCACCGCGTGAGCCAGGCTGCGCCCGCCCAGGTGCAGCAGTTCGAGCACCTCGTCGAAGCGGGCGCTGTCGGAGGCACCGGGGGTGCAGACCGGGAAGATCTTCTCCACGTCCGAGCCGAAGACCTCGGTTTTGATCAGCGCCTCACGCGCGCGCATCCAGTTCTCGTTGCCGGTGACCGTGTTGATCTCGCCGTTGTGCGCAATGCGCCGGAACGGGTGGGCCAACGGCCAGGACGGGAAGGTGTTGGTGGAGAACCGCGAGTGCACGATGCCCAGCGCACTCTCCATCCGCTCGTCCTGCAGGTCGAGGTAGAAGGCCTTCAACTGGGGCGTGGTGAGCATTCCCTTGTAGATCAGGGTCTTGCCGGAAAGGCTCGGGAAGTACACCGTCTCGCGGCCGGGGCCGTCCTGGCCGGGACCCTTGGTGCCCAGTTCGTGCTCGGCGCGCTTGCGGATCACATACGCCCGACGCTCCAGCTCCATGCCGGACGCACCGCCGATGAACAGCTGCCGGAAGGTCGGCATCGCATCGCGCGCGAGCGCGCCCAGCGAGGAGTCGTCGGTGGGAACCGGACGCCAACCGAGCACAGTCAGACCCTCGGCCTCGACGATCTTCTCGACGGCCTCGCATGCCGCACCGGCGTCGCGGGCCGACTGCGGCAGGAAGGCGATACCGGTGGCGTAGCCGCCCTCCTCGGGCAGCTCGAAATCGGCCTGCTCCCGGCACACGGCCCGCAGGAAACGGTCGGGCACCTGAACCATGATCCCGGCGCCGTCGCCGCTGTGCGGCTCGGCACCGGCGGCTCCGCGGTGCTCGAGATTCAGCAGGGCGGTGATCGCGTGATCGACGATGGCCCGGCTGCGCCGGCCGTGCATGTCGACGACCATGGCGACACCGCAGGCGTCGTGCTCGTAGGCGGGGTCGTACAACCCGGCGCTCTGGGGCATGACTGCTCTTCTCTCGCCTTCTGCCGCGCGGCGATTGGTCCGTGGCAACACGTCAGTCGGATAACCCCCGTGCGTCGCTGGACGGCGGCCCCGCCGTGGCCCGCTCCGGACTGCCCGTCGGCATCGCTGAGCGAGGTCCACAACTGCTGCAAACGATATGTCAACCAGGCCGGACTGCGCCAATTTAGGCAACCCTAACCAGTATCGGGCGTGCCCACCAGCAGGGTCTCCATCGCGCCCTCGATACTGACCAGCAGACCCCGACCCGGCGGCAGCTGGCGCGCGCTGACCCGACCGAACACTTTGATCGCCGGGTCGTTGTCCATGAACAGCGTCGATGCCCGCGAGCCGGAAAGTTTCTGGATCAGGGGGTTCATCGCCGATACGGCCGCCCAGTTGCCCGGCAGCCTGGTGGTGATGACGTGCAGGCCGATCTCCCGGCTGCGCTCGATCACGGTCCACAGCGGCGCGGTCGCCGCGGGCCGGCCGGCGATCCCGGCCGGCCGAAGTTCCTGCTCGTCGTCGATCAGCACGATGTGCCGGGGCCCCTGCCACGACGGGCGCGCCAACAGTTCCTCCTGGGTCAACCCGGACGGCGGAAGGCGCTCGCCGAGAATCTCGGCGAGCTCGGCGATCGCGCGATCGATGTCATCGGGGGTGTAGGCGTAGGCGCGCACCTGGGGACCGCGGATCCTGCCGATCAGCGTGGTCTTGGGGTCGATGATCGTGATCTGAGCCTGCTCGGGCGACATCCTGGCGGCGACCGCCTGCCCGATGGCCGCCAGGGCCGTCGACTTGCCGCAGCCCTGCCGCCCGACCACCAGCAGGTTGGGGGCCTGCCGGCTGACCGGCGCGACCGGTTGCAGCGCGCTCTCCCCGATGGCGAAGGGGATGTCGGCGACGTGCTCACTATCTGGATCACCAACCGGGAGCCCGGCGAGGATGTCGCGCAGGGCGATGCGGTCGGGAAGTCGGACCAGGCTTTCCACCCGGCCCAGCCCGGTCGCGGCGGCGATCACCGCCCCCACCTCGCGGGTCGGGACGCGCCGGCCGTCCGGACCGGTCAGCTCCGGCACGCCGACGAGAAGCTCGTGACCGCTGCGGGTGACCCCGAATCCGGGCCGATCCAGCGTGTGGCGGGCGGCGCGGCGATGTTCGATGCCCGAACCCATCTGGGTCTCGTCGGGATTGCTCAGACGCAGCTGGACGCGGGCGTTGGCGACAGTGAGAAGGGCCTGCTTCTGGCCGACCAGCCAGCCGCTGGCACTGGTCATCACGTGCACACCGTAGGAAAGGCCCTGCCGGGCGATCGCTATCGCGCGGTCGCCCAGGCCGGTGTCCTTGTCGTAGAAGTCGCTGAAGTTGTCGATCACCAGAAAGACGTCGGCCGATGTCCCCTCGGCGCCCGAACCTCGCCGGCGGAACTCCGACACGCCGATCTGGTGCCGCTTGAAGGCGGCTTCCCGGGCCCGGATCAGGCCCTCGATCGTGGCGAGGACCCGCGATGCCCCCTCGCTGTCGGTGATGCTGACGACCCCCGCGACGTGGGGGATGTCCACCACCGGATACAGCGAGGCTCCGACGCAGTAGAACGTCACCCGCTCCGGGCGGTACATCAGCGCCGCGGTGGTGATCAGTGTCATCAGCGTGGTCGACTTGCCCCGCTGCGCGGTCGCGACGACCATCACGTTGTCCATCTCCGCGTCGACGGCGTGCACCCGTTGCGCGTGCTCCTCCGGACAGTCCATCACCCCCACTGGGAACACCAGTCCCGCGTTGTCGCCGTAGTCCTCCCACCACGGCCTGCCCCGCCAGCGACGGACCAGGGCGTCGGCGGTCTCGCTGACCTCCAGTGGCGGCAACCAGATCTGATGGGGCGGCCGCGCGGGGTTGGCGGCCAAGGCCTCCCGGATGACGTCGAGCAGCTTCTTCTTCTTGAATCCGTCTGCGTGATAGAGGAATTCATCAGGAGCATCGACGTCGTCGGCAACCTCAAGGGCCTGACTGTCCGACTCACTGAGTGGCTGGTACTGCCAGGTGAGCGACTTCGGTTGGGTGAACGAGAGGGCGACGGTGCGGTCGGCGGCGGGGGTCTGGGGTGGCACCACGAAAGGCGCCGAGACGTAGAAGCAGCGGAACTGCTCGAGTTCACGCGGCCCGACCTTGAGCAGGGCGAAGCCGTTCTGCTTGGACGGCAGGTGCAGCGCGGAGTCGCTGCCGATGACGTCGCGGGAATCCTCGGCCGTCTCCGCCCGAAGTGCCACCCGGAAGGCGATGTTGCTCTTCACCTTGCTCAGCGAGGACAGATCGAGTCGCTGCCCGCCCAGTGTGAAGAAGACGTTGCAGCCGCGACCTTCCTGCCCGATGTGGATCACCAGGTCGATCCACTCCGGGTGGTGGTGGAACAACTCGAGGTACTCGTCGATGATCACCAGCAGGATCGGGACGGGCTCAAGATCACGACCGGCCAGTCTCATCTCCTCGTATTCGTTCGCGTCGCGCGCGCCGGCGCTCTTGAACAACCGGTAGCGTCGGGCGATCTCACCATCGACTGCCTTGCGCATCCGCTCGGCGAGGTGGCGATCGTCCTTTCCGAGATTCGACAGCGAACCGGCAACGTGCGGGAGGCCGGCGAGGTCTTGGGCAGCCGACTCGAACTTCATGTCGACGAAGATGACGATGAAGCTCTCCGGCGAATGGGTCAGGGCTATCCCGTTGCACAGGGCCAGGAAGTACTCGGACTTTCCCGAACCCGAGGTGCCGACCACCACCGAGTGAAACCCGTATCCGCCGAAATCTTTGGCACGCAGAATGATGTGCTGGACTTCACCTCCGGGTTTCATGCCGACCGGGACCATCGCCCAGCGCGGGTCGCCTCTGCCGCGGCTGTGTGCCCACAGTTGTTCGACGTCGAGTTGGCGCGGATCGCTGATCCCGAGCGCGCGCAGCAGCGCCTCGCCCTGGCCGTCGTCACCGGACAGCGCCCCGGTGGCCGTCGGCGACCACCGCGCAAGTGCCCGCGCGTAGCGGCAGGCTGTGCTGTCGGCGAGCATGTCCGCGACGGCGAACGGCGCGTCACGGTGCAGCAGCCGGCCTTCGCGCAACTCGAAACATTGGTGGTCGTCACTGAAGCCGACCCCGATGCCGGGGCGGGTCGCCAGGCGCAGCACGGTGATACCGGCCATTCCCTTCTGGCCGGTCACACCCTCCCACTGGTCGGGGGTGCCGGTGCTGTCGTCGACGATGATCCAGTGCGGTCCCAGCGAGGCAGCCGAGGTCGACTCCAGCGGTGTCGGGGTGGTCGTCGGGCTCGACCCGTCCGGCGGTGACCACGGCCCGCGGCCCTTGCGGTGCAGTTCGGCGTCCAGCGCATCCTCCAAGTCGGTCGGCGACGCGAACACCAGACGCCGCAGCCCGCACGCGTCGAACATCTCGTCGTGCTGGTTGTGCGGTAACCACACCAGCCAGGACCACCTTTCCGGGTGTCGGGTCACGACCATGAGCTTGATCTCGCCGGGGCTGTGGTAGACCGCCAGCGAGCACAGCACCGACCTCATCAGTGCGTGCAGTTGGGCTATTTCGCCGACGAAGCTGAAGCCGGGCCGAGACCGCAGACTCAGCACCTTGCCCACGCCGGCCAGGGAGCGCTGGGCGAGCATGAAGTCGCGAAGGGCGCGGCCGGTCACGGGCTCGAGTTCCTCGCCGACCGGAATCTCCGGCCACTGCAGCGTCATCCCGGAATCCACCGTCGACTGCACACCGATGCCCAGCCGCACATCGAGGAAATCCGGATCCGAGGGCCGACGCTCCCACATCCTGGGCCCGCCGATGACGATGTCGAGGTTCTGCGGGTCTCCGTGCACGAACGAGCGGTTGCTGCCGTGCTGGCGTGCGGCCCGCTGTACCTCGTCGCGATCCTCGTCGAGGCGGCGCAGGTAGGCCCGTCGCTGTTTCTCCAGCTCTCCCCAGCTGATGCGGCGGCCGCGCCCGAACCGTCCGCTGAACATCAGCACCCCGAAACCGACAAGCCCGATCAGGGGGAAGAAGCCCGACTGCAGCGAGCGCACTCCGGAGGTGTACATCACCGCGAGCGTCCCGAGGATGCCGACGAGCAGCGCGGGCGCGGCGATCATCACCAGAATGTTGCGCGGCTCACGCTCGGGCAGGGCCAGTGGCGCCTCGATCACCAGGCGCACCGGCGCGGCCGTCGGCGCAGCCACCCGCGGGCCGCGCAGGAAGGCTCTCTTGGACATCGCTAGCCCCTTTCGGACTCCGGCGACCCGACCATCGGTCCGATTGCCGGGTAGGCGTCGCGGGCCACCAGTGCGGTGGCGTGGTTGACCTCGGGTCCGGGCGCGAAGGTGCGCAGCATCGGCCACGGCGCCTGCACGGCACGGGCGGGGTCGATTCCCAGCGCCTGCAACGTCTTCGGATCCCCGGCGACACCGAACCGGACACCCTGGGAAGACACCAGATACAGGCTCTCCCGGGTGTCAGACGTGATCACACCGCTCGTCGAGGCGACGAGGGTGGCCGCCCCGGGCAGGACCAGGGTCCGGTCCGCTTCGACGGAGTTCGCGCCGCGATTGTCGCGAACCAGGTCGACCAGGAAGGGGTCCAAGCGCTGCGGCGTGGGCAGGCCGCGACCGCTGAGCAGCGAGATCGACGCCTGCCGATCAGTGGCGAGTTTCGTCCAGCTGACGCAGGTCACCGGATTGGCCTCGGTGTCAACGAATCTCAGCCGGCCGTCCGGGTAGTAGTCGATGGCCAGAGAGTTCACCCGGGGTATCTGGATCAGCCGATCCGGGGAGACGGTCTGCGGCGCGCTGACGCGACTGTCGGACGCGCGCAGCAGATCGGCGACGAAAGCCGAGACCTGCTGCACACCATCGGCAAGCAGCACGTAAAGGCCACTGACGCCACCGGTCGCGTCGCGGGTCTGCAGCACTCGCCCCACCGGTGATCCCGGCAGCCATCGCGAGGGCGTCCCGAACCCGGGGATCTGCGGCACGACGAGCGGCTCGGTCGCGGGGATCGCATCGAACAGCGCGGTGGATATCTCGGTCGGATGCACGACATCGCGGTCCAGACCCAGGGTGAAGCCGACCGCTTTGTCGCCCGTGTCGACTCGGGTGCGTTTGCCGTTCCAGATCAGGTAGGTCGCCCCGTCGTGGCTGACCAGGATCGCGTCGGACGCGGCGAGCGGGTCGGCCCGGCCGCCCGACAGATCCCCGGCGACGGCGGTCACCGCGGGTCGATCACCGCCGCCGCTGCCGCGCGCGGTGTCACAAACCGCCCACGCCGAGTTCGCACTCGCCGGCGAGTAGCTGTCCGGAATCCCGGCGATGCCGATCAGCGGTCCGGTCGGGTGCTTGGCAATCTCGCGCGCGGTGACCCAGGTCGGTGCGGCGGCACTGCCGGTGGCCAGCCGGGCCGAGGCGAGGTTGAGCGCGGGGTGCAGCCGGCCGTCGATCCGCGCATAGAGGGCACCGGTGTCCCGGTCGCCGACGATCGCGGACTGGCCGACCAGACCGGCCGGCTTCATGACCTGCAGCAGCGCCATCCAGCCGCAGCCCAGCAGGACGAAGACCGTGGCGAGGGCCAGCGCGGCCTGCTGCTTGCGGTCATCGTGTTTCATCCGCACCGAGAAGCGGGTGATCGCCGCTCGCAGCCGCCGGTTGTAGAACAGGTGTCCGGAACTCTGGTCCCGGTTCGACAGATTCAGGGGCACGCTCGCCGGGCCCCCGCCTTCGCCGCGAGCACCGCCGCCCTCATCGGGGGGTGCCGCCGTAGCGCATCCGGTAATCCTCTTCGGCTTCGTCGCGAAGCGCCGCGAACACGACGTTGAGCCGCTCGGCCAGCTCGCCGTGGCTGTAGTCGGTCATGACCGAGGGCTGCAAGGTAAGTTCGAGAAGTTTGCCATCGGCATTTGCGATGGCCTGGATGTCGCCGGTGTCGACGCTGTAAGTGACCGCCTCGGCCTCCGCGAGAAGGGCTTCCCACCGATCGCTCATCTCGCGCAGTTCGTGCAAGACGGAGTCGACGAGTTCCCTGTCGCTAAGCCAGCCTCCCCCTGTGGCTTCATGCATCGGCACAGTATGGCGAGGGCACCTGGGGCGGTCAATTCAGGTTGGGCGGCCGCGCAGCAAAGGCAGCGACATCCGCCCCAGCAATCTCGCTCATCTCATCTGTAACAGATTCTCCGGTATGTTTGTGTACACCTGATTATCGGTTGCGGATCGCCGGCCGGCGCTTGTTGGTGACTGAAAAGTGTTTTGCGGGAAGCGTTTTGAGCAAACACCTCACCCGCGGTTCCCGGCTAGGCCAGTGGCCGGTTGGGCCGCACACCGCGATAGATCCCGCGCCGCACGATCAGGGGCATCAGCACCCGGTCGACCGCGGCCGCGGGGATGCGGAAGGGCCTGCCGTTCGGAGCGAAGACCTCCACGCCGTCGGACTGGGTGCCGATCACCGAACCCCACCGCCGCCGCGGCGGAGCGTAGGAGCGCAGTGGTCGCCCGGCGGGTTCGGCGCGGATGTTGTGCGCCAGAAGGCCGTCGGCGCGGTTTCGGGCCGACGATCGCAACGGGTCGGTCGCCGCCACGTCGCCGATGGCGAAGACGCCCCGGTGACCGGGAACTCGCAATTCCGGGGTCACCGTGACGAATCCGTGCTCATCGAGCATTTCGGCCGGCAGCCATCCGGTGTTGGGCCGCACCCGGCCGATCGCCCAGAGCACCGCATCCGCCTGCACCGGAGCCTGCCCGCTACTCCAGCGCACCGGGTCGCCGGTGATCGCGTCACAGGCGAATCCGTCGGGAACCACGGCGCGGTGACCGGGGTGCAAACCCACCCCGAGGCGAATCAGCCTGCGCTGCAGGTGGTCCCACGTCTTGGGGTGGTGTTCGGTCAGGGGTTGGGCGCGCGGGAAGTACAGGTCGATGCGCTTGTCCGGCCATCGGGCGGCAAGATTGGCCGCCGCACTCACCGCTGCCGCACCGCCGCCGATCACCGCGATCGAGGCCGCGGTGGCCAGTTGTTGGTGATCGGCCAGAATCTCGGCATCGACCTCGGCCGGTGTCTGCAGGTCGGTTCGGCGCCAGAATCCATTGCTCACCCCGGTGGAAATCACCAGGGAGTCGAAGGGTTCGGCGATGTCCTCACCGTCGGCGCGCACCGCCCGCACGGTCCGCTCGGCCAGATCTAGACCGGTGAGCCTGGCCTGGATGGTGCGTACCCGGTCAAGGGCGCGGTAGCGGTCGAACGGCACCCAGTAGTCGCGTGCCCAGTCGCGGGGCCGCGCGAGGCGCACCCCGAGTTCCTGTCCGCTGACCAGTCCGGGCTTGACCGAGATGCCGACGACGTCGGCGAAGCGTGCCACCCGGATGGCGGTGAGCAGTCCGGAGTCGCCCAGTCCCGCGACGACGACGCGCGGACGCTTCGCCTCCGGCGCCATCCTCAGATCCTGCGGGGCGGACGCGGCAGCAGACGGGGAACCCGGTCGATCACGTCCTGGTAGGCCGGGCGGCGCTGCAGGCTGCGCTTCTCCATCAACGGGATGCTCGCCCCGAGGAACATCGCCACCATGACCGCCACCCCGGCGAACAGCCACCACGCTTCGCGCGGTGCGGCCGAGACCCCGAACAGCGCCAGCGACAACCAGAAGCCGATCTCGCCCAGGTAATTCGGATGGCGCGACCACGCCCACAGACCGCGGTCCATCACCTGACCCGACGCCCCGGCGGATCGGCTGGCGGCGACGAACCGGTGCATCTGGGTGTCGGCGACCAACTCGAGGGCGACCGCCGCGACGCCGAGAACAAAGGCGACCCAGGCGAGCCACCCGATTCCGGCACCGGGCCGGGTGACCGCGACGTAGACCGGCAGCATGCCGACGAAGACCTGCAGCGTCGGGAACAGATGGATGCCGAAGAGGTCGGCGAGGAAGCCGAAGCGTCCCGCTCCCTCGCGCAGCAGCGGGTAGCGCCAGTCCTCGTGGTGCAGACCGGGAAACCCGTACACCCAGTTGCCGGTCAGCCGCACCGCCCACAGGAACACCACTGCCGCCAGCAGCCAGCAGCGCAGGGATCCCGGGTCGGTCAGGCCGATCGGTCCCTGCCACCACCAATACAGCAGGATGACCGGCGGGACCACGCTCCAGTAGGCGTCATAGAAGCTCGAGTTGTGAAAGGCCCGGCTGAAGACGAACACCACCAGGGTCGCGACCACGTCGGCGATCAGGGTGTCCAGCCACAGCCGGCCGGTACGCGGGCCCAGGCCCAGCCACGCGGCGGCGGCCGCCAGCGCGACGAGATAGGCCAGCGTGACCCAGACCAGCGAACGACCCCTGCTCATCTCGGCGAACCTAACACCACCGGGCATCGCAAACGGCGAGTTGTCCGAGCGGACCGACGTGCAGGGCCCGTGAGTATCGTGGCGTCATGACAACGCTCACCGACACCGACCGGGTCGCCGATCTGGCCCGCGGGGTAATCGCCGAACACGACCCCAAGCAAGTCCCGGTCGCCGAGTTCCTCGGCGCGTGCTACGACGCCGGGCTGTCCTGGGTGCACTTCCCCCCCGGCCTGGGCGGGCTCGGTCTGTCCCGCGGCCTGCAGGCCGTCGCCGACACGATCCTGCAGGGCGCCGGCGGCCCGGAGCCGCTCGGACTCAACCCGATGGGATACGGGATGGCCGCGCCGACCGTGCGCGAACACGCCCAGAGCGACGACATCAAGAAGTCCTTCCTGCGCCCGCTGGCGACCGCCGAGGACATCTGGTGTCAGCTGTTCTCCGAACCCGGGGCGGGCTCGGATCTGGCCGGGTTGGCCACCACGGCGATCCCCGACGGCGACGACTGGGTGGTCAACGGCCAGAAGGTCTGGACCAGCCTGGCGCACCGGGCGCGGTGGGGTCTGCTGCTGGCCCGGACCAACCCCGACGCCCCCAAGCACCGCGGACTGACCTACTTCGTGCTCGACATGCACGGCCCGGGCGTCGAAACCCGCCCGCTGCGCCAGATCACCGGGCAGGCCGAGTTCAACGAGGTCTACATCACCGACGCGCGCATCCCCGACGCCCACCGGCTGGGCGCCGTCGGCGACGGCTGGCGGGTGGCGATGCCCACGCTGATGAACGAGCGCAGCGCACTGGGCGCCAGCGGCAGCCGCCGCGGGGCGGGCACCATCTCCGACGCGGTGGCGCTGTGGGCGGCGCGTCCGGATCTGCACACCCCGGTGCTGCGCGACCGCCTGGCGCAACTGTGGCTGCGGGCCGAGGCGCAGCGACTGACCTCCGAGCGGTCCCGCGCCTCGGCGACGGCCGGCGACCCCGGCCCGGAGGGCTCGATCGGCAAGCTGGTCGGCGCCGAACTCAACCAGCAGATCTACCAGTTCTGCATGGATCTGCTCGGGCCCGAGGGCATCCTCTACCACACCTACGCGATGCGCGGGCGCGACGCCGACGGCGACTGGCGCGGCCCGATCCAGCAGCGCTTCCTGCGTAGCAGGGCCAACACCATCGAGGGCGGCACCTCGGAGGTGATGCGCAACATCCTCGGTGAGCGCGTCCTGGGCCTGCCGGGCGACCTGCGTGCCGACGCCGGGATGCCGTGGAAGGAAATCCCCCGTGGCTAGCGCCGGTGGGACCTTCCTGTTCAGCGACGAACAGCAGCAGTTGCGCGCCGCGGTGCGCAAGTTCTGCGCGGAGAACTTCAGCGAGACCGCCGTGCGCGCGGCGATGGAGTCCGAGCGGCAGTTCGATCCGCAGGTGTGGGGCCGGCTGGGATCGGAGCTGGGCGTGCTGGGAATGGCGGTGCCCGAGGCTGACGGCGGCGTCGGCGGCTCGCTGGTGGATCAGGCGGTGGCGGTCGAGGAGTTCGGCGCCGCACTGGCCTGCGGCCCGCTCTTCGGCACGGTCTACCTGGCCATCCCGGCGCTGGTGGCCTGCCCGCCCGGCGCGGTCCGCGACCCGCTGCTGGCCTGCCTGGTCGAGGGGGAACACACCGCAGCCGTCGCTATCGCCGATCGCGCCGGGGCGTTCGAGCCCGCCGAAGTCCGGCTGACCGCGACGGCCGACGGCTCGGACGTGACGATCACCGGCACCGTTCCCCGCGTGGTCGACGCCGGGTCCGCCGATCGGATCCTGGTGGCGGCCAACGGCTCCGACGGTGTCGGTCTCTACGTCGTCGACGCCGCCGCAACCCGGCGGACCCCGCTGGTGACCCTGGATCTGACCCGGCCGCAGGCCAGCGTCGAGTTCGACAACGCCCCGGCCCGGCGCCTCGCCGGTCCCGGTGAGGCGCAGCGCGCGATCGACCACGCCCTGCGGGTAGGTTCGGCGCTGCTTGCCGTCGAACAGGTCGGGTCGGCGCAACTGCTTCTCGACCTGTCGGTCGACTACGCCAAGACGCGCCTGCAGTTCGGCCGGCCGATCGGTTCCTTCCAGGCCGTCAAGCACCGCTTGGCGGACATGCTCGTCGATCTCGAGCACGCCCGGTCGACGGCCTATCACGCGGTCTGGGCGCTCACCGACGGATCCGACGATCCCGCCCTGGCGGCGAGCATCGCCCAGGCGGTCTGCTCGGCCGCGCTGAGCCGTATCGCCGCCGACGCGATTCAGGTTCACGGCGGGATCGGCTTCACCTGGGAACACCGCGCGCACCTGTACTTCAAACGTGCCGCCACCGACGCCGCGCTGCTCGGCAGTGCCGAACAGCACCGGTCGCGGGTCGCCGAACTGGTGCTCGATGACGCCGTCGCCCACGCCGGCGCGGTGAAGGTGGCGACCGGCTAGCGCCGGCAGGCGATCGTCGCGTCGAGGGAAGGGGTCGGCCTGTGACAACCGCGTTGATCATCGGCGGTCTGGTGCTGGTCGGCCTCGGCCTGGTCGCCAGCCAGTTGTTCCGGCTCAAAGACTGGCTGGACCGACAACCGCCCTCCGAGCAGCGACCACCCGACCGGCCCGGCGAGTCCGATCCGCCCGATCGCGCCCACTAGCCCCGGGCCGGCGGTTCAGAGCGCGTCGAGGATGTCGTTCTTCAGCGCCTCGGCCTGCGTGCCGAAGACCGCCTGCACGCTGGTGCCGACCTCGATCACCCCGGCGGCGCCGAGCGCCTTGAGGCCGTCCTTGTCGACCTTGGCGGTGTCGGCGACCTCCATCCGCAACCGGGTGATGCAGGCGTCAACGGTGACCAGGTTGTCCCTGCCGCCGAAGGCGGCGATCAGCTGCTCGGCCTTGCTCGCCACGGCGGGCGGCGCGGTCGCCACCGCACCACCGGCGGCGGCGACGGCGACCGACGTCGCCGAGTCGGTCCCCTCGCTGAGGTTGGCCTTCTGCTCGGCGTCGAACTCCGACTCCGGCTCGCGCCCCGGGGTCCGCATGTTCCATCGGGTGATCGCGAACCGGAACAACAGGTAGTAGACGGCGAAGAACACCAGGCCCATGACGATCAGCAGCGGAACGTTCTTCGCCGCCGGGGCGGTGCCGTAGAGCAACAGGTCGATCAGGCCGGCGGAGAACGAGAACCCGAGATGGATGTCGAGCAGATACGCGATCGCCAGGGAGAGCCCGGTGAGGATCGCGTGCACGATGTAGAGCGGGAACGCCACGAACATGAACGCGAACTCCAGCGGCTCGGTGACTCCGGTGAGGAAGGCGGTCAGGCCGGCGGCGGAGAGGATGCCGAAGGCCACCTTGCGCTGCCGGGCGTTGGCCACGTGGATCATCGCCAGGGCCGCGGCGGGAAGGCCGAACATCAGGATCGGGTAGAACCCCGATGTGAGCCGCCCGGCGGTCAGGTCGCCGGCCGCGAATCGGCTCAACTCGCCCGTCACCGTGCCTTCGGGGGTGGGGTAGCTGCCGTAGATGAACCACACGTAGGAGTTCAGGATGTGGTGCAGACCGACGGGAATCAGCATCCGGTTGGCGAACCCGTAGACGAAGGCGCCGAGCGCCCCCGCGCCGCCGATGAACTTCCCGAGCCCGGTCAGACCTGCGTCGAAGATCGGGTAGAAGTAGCTCATGGCGAAGGCGATCACCAGGGTCGCCAGGGACACGACGATGGGCACGAAACGCCTCCCGCCGAAGAATCCGAGATAGGGGGGCAGGCTGATGGTGTGGTACCGGTCGAACAGTGCAGCGGTCACCAATCCGACCACGATCCCGCCGAACACGCTGTAGTTGATCTGGGCCTGATCACCCGAGGAGTCCAGTTCGCCGGCGAGCACGAACGGTGACATGGTCTTGAATACCGCCTGCATGACCAGGTAGCCGACGACGGCCGCCAGCGCGGTCGAGCCGTCGGCCTTGCGGGCGAACCCGATCGCGACACCCACGGCGAACAGCAGCGGCAGATTGGTGAACAGCGCTCCCCCGGCTGCGCTCATCGCCTGGAAGAAGGGCCCGATGACGGGGGCCTCGATCCGCCCGAGCAGGTCGTCCTGCCCGAGCCGCAGCAGGATGCCCGCAGCCGGCAGCACCGCGATCGGCAGCATGAGGCTCTTGCCGAGCCGCTGCAGTTGGGCGAAGCCCGGGATGCGCCGCCCTGACTTCGGTTGTGCGCCTGCGGCTTTGGTCGCATCGCTCATGGGCTGGGGGCCTTCCTTCAAGGAGTTCAGCCGAAGCTTAGACCAGAATCACCCGACGTGAGAGCCGGTTTTGACCTCCCGCGGGCCGATCGATCTCTATCCTTTTCCCATACACCGACGAAGGAGACGCCGTGGGTTCGACACCGGTCCTTGCCCCCGTCGAAGGCCGGGCGCTGGCGCTGGCCGACGTACCCGACCCGGTCTTCTCCCAGGGGATGGTCGGCTACGGCGCCGCGATCGATCCACCGCACCGGGTGGTCGAGGCCGTGGCTCCGGTGTCGGGCAAAGTCCTCAAGCTCCTGCCGCACGCGTATGTGATCATGACCGCCGAGAATGTCGGCGTCCTGGTCCATCTGGGTCTGGACACCGTGCAGCTCAAGGGGGCCGGGTTCACCGCGCACGTCAGCCAGGGGGACACGGTGACGGCCGGTCAGCTGATGATCACCTACGACGTGCCGGCGATCGTCGCCGCCGGATTCAGCCCGGTGGTCCCGGTGGTCGTCATGGACGAACGCGAACCGTCCAATGTCGTCGTCGCCGACGAAGTCGGTGCCGGATCCGGAATCGACACGACTGCGACGCTGTTCACTGCCAACAAGTAGCGTCTGCTCATGGAAGTGGTCATCCTGCGTGACGCGGATGAGATAGGCGCGGTCGCCGCTGACGCGATCGAGTCGCTGCTGAAAAGCAAGCCCGACGCGGTCCTCGGTCTGGCGACCGGGTCCTCACCGCTGTGCGTCTACGACGAACTCGCCGAACGGTGCGCGGCCGGCAAGGTCTCCTTCGCCAAGGCTCGGGGTTTCACCCTCGACGAATACGTCGGCCTGCCCGCAGAGCACCCCGAGCGCTACCGCAATGTCATCGACTCGGTCTTCGTGTCGCGGGTCGACTTCGGTCCCGGCGCGGTGCAGGGGCCCGACGGCTTGGCCGAGGACATCCCGGCGGCATGCGAAGACTACGAGCGGGCCATCTCCGAAGCGGGGATCGACCTTCAGATTCTGGGGATCGGGACCGATGGGCACATCGGCTTCAACGAACCCGGCTCGTCGCTGGCCTCACGCACCAGGATCAAGACCCTGACCCACCAGACCCGGATGGACAACGCCCGTTTCTTCGGCGACAAGATCGACGCGGTGCCGACCCACTGCCTGACCCAGGGCTTGGGAACGATCATGGCGGCGCGCCACGTCGTGCTGGTGGCCACCGGCCGCAACAAGGCCGAGGCGGTGCACCACCTGGTGGAGGGACCGGTGACGGCGCTGTGGCCGGCCAGCATTCTCCAGCACCACCCGCACACCACGGTGCTGCTCGACGAGGCCGCTGCCCAGCGGCTGCAACTCGCCGACTACTACCGGGAGACCTACCGGGCCAAGCCCGACTGGCAGGGTATCTGAGGTGCTGCTGACCGCCGGCACGGTGGCGACCGGCCGAGAGGTGTTGCGGCCGGGCTGGATCGAGGTCGCCGGCGCGGCGATCACCGCGGTCGGCCAGGGAGCGCCGGGGCGGCCCGTCGATCATGATCTCGGAGCCGCAACGGTGGTACCCGGCTTTGTCGACACGCATGTCCACGGCGGCGGGGGCGGAAGTTTCTCCGGCGGTGCCGCCGAAGCAGCCACGGTGACCGCGCTGCACCGCCGCCACGGCACCACCTCGCTGGTGGCCTCCCTGGTGTCCGAGGCTCCCGGCGACCTGGTGGATCAGGTCGTCGCTCTGCGCGAGGCGGTGCGCTCGGGGCTGGTCGCGGGAATTCATCTCGAGGGACCGTGGCTGGCGGCGGCGCGGTGCGGCGCGCACGACCCGGCCCTGCTGCGCGACCCCGACCCTGCCGAAGTCGACCGGCTGCTGGCCGCCGCCGACGGGACGATCCGGATGGTGACGCTGGCCCCCGAGCGTGCCGGGGCGCTGGAAGCGATCCGCCGGATCGTCGGGTCGGGTGCGGTTGCCGCGGTGGGTCACACCGACGCGAGCTACGAGCAGACCCGTGCGGCGGTCGCCGCGGGCGCGACGGTGGCCACGCATCTGTTCAACGCGATGCGGCCGATTCACCACCGCGAGCCGGGGCCGGTGATCGCCCTGCTGGAAGACCCCGCGGTGACGGTGGAACTCATTGCCGACGGCGTGCACCTCGACGCCGCCCTGTTCCGCTTCGTCAGCCGCGGCGTCGGGCCCGACCGGGTGTCGCTGATCACCGACGCGATGGCGGCCGCCGGAATGGCCGACGGTACCTACCGGATCGGCCCACTGGCAGTCGAGGTCGCCGACGGGGTCGCTCACCTCGCCGGGACGGCGACCATCGCCGGCAGCACCGCGACGATGGATCGTGTTTTCCGGTTCGCTCTCACCCACTGCGGGCTGCCCGAGCGTGACGCGCTCGCCCTGGCGGTGGCGCAGTCCTCGATCAATCCCGCTCGCGCCGTTGGCCTGCCGTGTCCGGCGTTGGTTCCCGGGGCCGTCGCCGACCTGGTGGTCCTCGACCGGAATCTGAGTGTCTCCGCGGTGCTTCACCGCGGTGACTGGGTCGGCGGCCGCACCCCGATCTCAGCGGTCTAACGATTGGGTTGTGGCTCGGCATCGCCGGGCGTCGCAGGTGGCCGGGTTACTCCCGGCTGTGCTCTGGTGGAAAGCGATGAAAGCAATGAACTCTGCTACGCCCTCGCACCGGCTCGGCCTCGCCGCGACGGTCGCCGCGTTGTCGGCGCTCGTCGCGATCCCGTTCGCCGTCGCCGCACCGACCGCGGCGCCGCCGTCGGACGGCCAGGGTTACATCGACTCCACGGCACGGTGCACCAAGCCTGACACCGCCGTCATCTTCGGGACCACGGAGAGCTCCCGGGTGGCGATCTGCCAGAGCGCGGGCGGTGACTACCAGTACCGCGGCGTGCGGGTACGCGACGGTGCCAAGCTGATCGCCGCCGCCGAGAAAACCTCAGACGGTGTGTTCAGCGCCGAGAATGACGGGGTGACCTACACCGTCAGCGCGAAGGCGTTGACCGTCAGCCTCGGCGATGACACGCTGCGCAGCGAAGCGTGGACGGACTTCAACAACCCGCAGGCACCGGCGAAGTCGACCTCGAGTTCGACGCCGAGCACATCGTCGAGTCCCTCAAGTTCGGCGCCCACAACCTCAGCCTCGGTCTCCCCCACCACCTCGGCGTCACCATCGGCAACGGCGGCGGCGCCCAAGACGTCGGCCGCGCCGTCACGGTCGTCGGCACCGCTGCCGCCACCGCTGCCGGCCGAGGTCGGCGGCTCCTGAGCCCCGCTCGGTCCCTACCGGCCGGGCCGCACACCCGCCGAGGCCGTGATCGACCACTGCCACCGAAGGCCGGGGACTATCCACGTCCCGTCGAGTACCGACGGCCCGGGCACGTAGATCCGCAGGTAGGGGTTACTCGGGCCGGGCGGGGAGGGCAGCCAGTTCGCGCCGGGATCCCCGGGATCGGTGGGCGACAGAATGACGTCGACGGATCCGTCCGGCCGGACCACCAGTTCCTCGGGGCGGCTGGAGCTGACGCTGTATTGCTTGAGCGGGTTGGGGACCAGGAATCCCTCCCCGTCGTACATGGTGACCGACCAGAACGCATCGGCGGGCGGCGTCTGGCCCGGCGCGAAGTGCAGGTAGTAGGTGTTGTACCCGCTCAGCGGCGTCAGGTTCGCGTCCAGCAGGCCCGACGCGTAGGTCGCCTCCTGCGGGGTGTTGGCCAGCAGGCCGATCTCGGCCACCCCGGCGCGCAGCAGGTAGTCGGTTCCGTAGTCGCCGATGGCCGGATCCGGGATGGCCCAGCCGCGGTTCTGAAAAGCAGCACCCAGCTGCCGGACCTCGGCCAGGGTCGGCAGCAGCGCCGCGGTCAGTTTGACGGCGAGGTCAGCCGCCAGCAGCGCAAGCGGGCCCAGGCCCGCGTCGGCGACGCGCAGTCCCGGCCCGACGCCGATCTGCGCCATCGCCGCCAGTTGCTCGGCGTCGCGCGCCGGCGGCGGGTTCAGCTCCATTGCCGCGCTGATCGCGTCGAGCAGGCCGATGCCGGGCGGTGGCTGCGGGATGACCACCGGCAGACCGCCGGGCGACGGGCTGATCGCGTACTGGTTCATCAGCGCGATGGCCTGCTGCTGATCGGCCGCGTCCCCGGCCAGGGTCCGGCCCAGCAGCAGGATGCTGCGGTCGGCGACGGTGATGGTCTGCGCCCCGGGTACGTCGACCTGCGGTCCGCCCGCCCAGGTGAACGCGTACTGCCCGGCAGCCGAACCTGTTGTGCGAGAACCGATGTAACCGACCACGTTGGTGTAGGGGTCGGTGATCTGGAAGCTGTAGTACCGATCGCCCATGTCGGGCACCGACAACACGACCGGCCCATCGCCGAGATCCAGTTGGGCGATGGAGTAGAGGGTGTCGACATTGGGACGCTTGCCGCCGCCGATCGCACCCCAGTAGGGGTCCGGCAGATCCTCGGGGCTGGCGAAGCTGGTGCGGTTGACGATCGTGTTGAGGTTCGTCGAGAGTGCCCGCACCCGCTCGTACTCCATCAGCGGGTAACCGTAGATGTAAGCCTGCGCCGCGAGGACCGCCGCACGCAGCGGACCGGGGGCACCCGGGAGGGCACCGGTGGCGGAGGTCGGCGACCCGGACGTCGGTGCGCCGACGGGCACCGCGCGGGTCTGCTCGCCGCCGGCCCGCCCGGCGACGGCGGGTCGGCGGGCGGCCGTAAACCGCGTCGCTCTCGTTGAGCTCGTGGGGCGGGATGCCTCACCGCGGCTGGCCGCGGCAGGCCCAGAGTCAACCCCGTCGGACGGGGCGGCGGACGGGGCGGCGGCCGCCGTGGGGTGACCGCCCAGCAGACCGGCCCCGATGCCGGCGGCAAGCAGGCCGGCACCCAGTACCGAGCGGTTCAGGGAGATCGTCATCGGCTAGTCCGGTTCCGTCCGAAGTGGGCTAAGTCTAGAGGCCGGTCTCAGGCCCGGCGGGGCGGGAGTTCGGACTTCCGGGGATGCTTGGCTTAATATATGCTGAGACCAGCCTCGGGATAACCTGAGAGGCATCGGGTCCACGGACAGCGGGAGCTGCAGCGGATGGTCCAGTTCTTAGTGCGAGCAGGCGCATCGGCCTGCCTCGGGTTCGGTCTCTTGGTCTCCAGCGGAGTGGCCGTCGCCTCGGCCGACACCGCCGCCGAGGCGCAGAGCGCTACCGGCACGGATCAAGGCGGCACTTCCGCGGAAAGCGCGACCGTCGGCACGCCCAGCCCGGAGTCGCCGGCCACCACGGTTGCCGGTGCGGACACCGACCGGAGCGGCGGCGGACTGACCCCCGACGTCGGGGCCACGCGACACGATTCAGGAAACCCTGCGGCCGGCACCGCGGCAGTCGCCACCGGCAGCCCCGGAACGTCTGAGGCGATATCCGAGCGGATCGCCGCGCGGGTCTCCGACACCCTCAGCCCCGCCCCGGCGACGCAGCCGGGGCCCCTTGAGACGGTGGCGCTAGACGCCGCGGGCCCCCAGGCCACCCCCCAGAGCACGGTGATCTCGCCGGCCCCGGCGGCAGCGCAGACCGCGACAGCCGTCCCCGCGCCGGCCGCCCGAGTGGATGCTCTCGCCGTCGACAGAGCCGCCGGCGCGAGCGGTAGCGGCCCGGCGGAGAGTTCCGCGGCCGTCGATCTGATCGCTCTGATCTGGACGTCTCTGGTGAACGCCGCGAACACCAGCACCAACCCCGCCAACAAATCCCCGGTGACGCCGATGGCGGTGGCCGCGCCGACAGCGTTACTCGGGGCGGGAATGCTGTCGGTGCCGCTGACCCTGGAGCCTGAACTCACGCCCGCGCCGCCGGCCGACGCGATGACGCCGCTGCTGCTGTCGTCGGCGAACGCCACAACAGACGGCCCCGAGCGGCTGTCCGGGGGCGGCTGGCTTGCCTACCTGGCCACCCAGATCAGCCTCGGCGTGCGCGAGGCACTGCGCAACGTCTCGGTGACCGAGTTGGCGCTGGCCGCGCTGCCCGGTCTGGTCGGTCTGCTGTTCTTCTTCGCCTCCGGGGTGGGACTGGGACGCCGTCAGGCGCGGTTCGGTTTCGCCCTGCAGTCCACCGGCGCGATCCGCTTCGCCGCCCGCGGCCCGCTGGGGGTCGTGCGGTCCGGCACCATGGTCTCGGTGCGGGTCAGGGGTGCGAGCGACACCTCACGCCCGCGCCTGGCGCTGAAAGCCGTGAGCACAGCCGCCTAGCTGCGCGCCGGCATGTCGGTCAGCGCATCGTCGTCGGGGACGACGTCTGGCGGGGCATCCGGGACCATGACAGTGACGACCGTCCCTCCGTTAGCAGCGGAACCGATGTCCACCCTGCCGCCCATGGCCTCGACAGTGACCATAAGCGACGCCAGACCGATGTGCCCCTCAGCGACGCGCTGACTGAGCACCGCGGGATCGAAACCTATTCCGTCATCGGCGACGGTCAGGACGGTGCCCCGTGCGGTGCGGTGCAGCATCACCTCGACCCTGGCGGCTCGAGCGTGCTTGGTCACGTTGGCGAGCAACTCGCGGGCGGCCCGGAAAAGCAGTGTCTGGGAAGGAACCCGTCCCACGTCCTCAATCGACGTCGACACGGTGACACCCCAGCGCTGCTCGTAGCGAGTCACGAGGTCAGCCACCGCCGCCGACAGACCGACCTCGGTCAGCACCTGCGGGTGCAGCGTGCTGACCGTCGTGCGCAACGCGGTGACGATGTCGCGCAGCGCCGCGTCGAGATGGTCGAACCCCGGGCCGCTGGGGCGCTCTCGCAGCTCGTCGAGTTCGAGCCGGGCCGCCAGCAGGCTCTGCAAGGGACCGTCGTGGAGTTGCTCGGAAAGCTCCCGATCCGCCCGCTCTTCGGCGTGGACGGACTCGGCCACCAGCCGCCGCCGGACGTCGAGCAGGTGCTGCACCCGCTGCGAGCGCCGCGCCAGGGTGAACGACAGCGCGGTCGTCGCGGTCGCCAACCAGAGCAGGCACCCGACCTGGACGTAGACCACACCGGGGATCCCGCCCCACGTCGGTGAGTCGTAACGGATCGCCGGCATCGTCTGCATCGCACCGCGCATCGCGAAGAAGATCCAGGCCAGCAGGTAGCCCAGCGCTGAACTCAGGCCGAGAACTGCGGTGGCTGCGGGGCTGCTGAGAAACGCCACCGAGACCGGCAGCAGAAAGAAGATGGGGTATAGCCAGATCGTTGCGACCCCGGAAACCACGCACAGCAGAACGACGAATCCGACGTCGGCGGCCGTCGCCGCCCATCCGAACCACCGCCGCCCCGGATGGCGTAGGACGTAGACCAGCCAGGCGATCGCCGCGGCGCCGTAAAGGCCGAGCACCACGGCGAAGGCTTTGTCCAGCCAGTGCGACACGTGGGTCAGCGACACCAGCAGGGCGATCAGCACCACCAGCGCAATCCGCAGGACCGAGCGGATGCGTAGCGGATCGACGGTGAGGTAGTCGAGGATTGCGGAGACCGTGCGCCGCACCGCTAGTCCAGCAGTCCTCGCCGCATGGCCTCGGCGACGGCGGCGGCGCGATCCCCGACACCGAGCTTCTCGTAGAGCCGCTGGGTGTGGGTTTTGACGGTCGAGGGTGCCAAAAACAGTGCCTTCGCGATCTGCGGGATACTCGAACCGTCGGCGATCATGGTGAGCACCTCGCGTTCCCGCCGACTCAGCGCCGGGCCTGCGGGCTCGGCTCGGCGGCGGATCTCGGCGGCCAGCCCGGCGGCGACGTCGGCGGAGACAACGTCGCGCCCGTGCGCGCAGTCCACCACCGCGTTGACGATCTCGGTTCGCGTGGACTCCTTGGGCAAGAACCCGGCCGCGCCGTGCTGCAACGCCCGGTAGACGATCGCCGAATCGGCATAGGCGGAGACCAGCAGCACCCGCGTCGGCAGTTGATCGCGCACCACTGCGGCCGAGACCTCTGCTCCGTCCATCCCCGGCATCTGATGATCCAGCAGCGCGACCTGCGGTCGATGTTGGCGGATCAGCCCCAACGCCTGGACTCCGTCGGCGGCTTCGCCCACCACCTCGATCAGGCCGCTGCCGGTCAGCGCGCGCACCAGTCCGTCCCGGAACAGCGGGTGGTCGTCGGCGACGACGACGCTGACCCTCTCGTTGTTGACGACTTTGCGCACCCGGTCAGCCTCGCACACGTTGGCCTGTGACACTGGAGGCCGCCCTGAACCACCGCGCACCCGGAGGAGCCGATGCCGGTACCACCCCAACCCGACGAGACGCTGCCGCGCCGCCGTTTCCCGCTGTGGGTCGGATTGGCGCTGTCGGTGGCCACGGTGGGCCCGACGCTGGCGATGGCGGGCAACGGCCAGGGGCTGGTGTCCAGCGTCGGCAGGGCCGTCCCGCTGGTGTTCGTCATCGGCCTGCTCGGGGTGTCGCTGGTCGGGTACAGCTTCGTGCGCCTGACCCGACACCTCAACCACGCGGGGTCGGCCTACGCGCTGGTCGGGGTGACGGTCGGACCCCGCGCCGGCTTCTTCTCCGGGTTCGCCATGCTGGGCGCCTACCTCGCCTTCTGCATCGGAACACTCGCCCTGTCCGCCACCTTCACCAACGCGTTCCTCGCCGAACTGCAGCGGCGATCACCCGATGCCTTCCAACTGCCCTGGCTGGTCCCGATCGTGGTGACCGGAGGTCTGTCGCTGCTGTTGACCGGGCGGGACACCCGCGTGCTGGCCAAGATCCTGCTGGGGATCGAGGGGCTGGGAATCGCCGCCATGCTGGTGCTGTCGGCGGTCATCTTCGCCCGCGGCGGAGCGCAGTCGACCGGGGTGGACCTCGGCGTGTTCACCCCCTCCGGTGCCTCAGTCGCGGTGGTGCTCGGCGGGGTGGTCGCGGCGTTTCTGTGCTGGGCCGGATTCGAAGCCTGCGTGTCGATGGGCGAGGAGACCCAGGAACCGCAACGCAACATCCCGCGGGCGCTGATCGGGACTCTCGCTCTGACCGGAGTGTTGTTCATCGTGGTGATGTTCGCCCAGACCATCGGCTTCGGCACCGACGCCGCGGGCTTGAAAGCGTTCGCCAATGCGGAGAACTCACTCGGCACACTCGCCCAGCGCTATGTCGGTGAGGCATTCAGCCTGCTGATCAGTTTCACCGCCGTGGTGGGCGCCTTCGGGTGTCACATGGCGACCGCCGCGACGTCGGGTCGTCTGCTCTACGCGTTCGCCCGCGACGGCCTCGGGCCCGCATCGCTGGCGCGCGTCGACTCCGGTACCGGAAATCCCCGGCGGGCGAGCTGGTCGGCGGTGGCGCTGGCGATCGCCGTCAGCGCGGTCAGCGGTCCCACCCTGTCCACCGGCGGGTCGGGGGGATCATCGACGTCGACCTACTTCGTGTTCGGTATCGGCGGATCGGTGTGTCTGATGGTCTGCTACCTGATGGTGGAGGTCGCCTCGATCTGGTTCACCGTTGCGCACCGGTTCACCTCCATGCATCCCGGTGAGAGCCCGACGGCGGGTGTCCTGCTGCCGGCAGCCGGTGTGGTGTTCATCGCGGTGGTGCTGTGGTTCAGCGTCAAGGACGCCGGGGGCTGGCGAGATCCGCCGATTCTCGGGCTGTACTGGTGCGTCATCGGTGTGGTGGTCGCCCTGGCCGCCTCGGGCAGCGCCCGGCGGGTCGGCCAGTCCCTCGCTGCCGAGGTCGGTGTCCGGCAGTGACAGGGCGTCGAAGCTCCCCTGCGATCGGCCGTCTAGGTCCGCCCGGGCAGATTCATCACCAGCCGCACGATCGGCAGCAGCGACTTCTGCCACAGCGTCGGTGGGACGCCGAACGGCGGATCGAGGTTGAGCACTCGTGCGGTGGCGATGGTCTGCGGCTCGGTGTATTTCAGCAGACCTTCCGGACCGTGCCGGCGGCCGACGCCGGACAGGCCCATCCCGCCCATCGGGGCACTGAGGCTGCCCCAGGCGAAGGCATACCCCTCGTTGACGTTGACCGTCCCGGACCGGAGTCGGGCGGCGATCTTTTCGCCCTCCGCGGCTGAACCCGCCCAGACGCTGGCGTTCAACCCGTATTCGGTGTCGTTGGCCCGCTCCACGGCTTCGTCGACGTCGGTGACCGGGTAGATCGACGCCAACGGGCCGAAGGTCTCGGCGGCCGCGCACACCATCTCCGGGGTGACCTCGGCCAAGACGGTCGGTTCGTAGAACAGCGGACCGATGTCGGGACGCGCCTTACCGCCGGCGATGACCTTGGCGCCCTTGGCTTTGGCGTCCTCGACGTGAGCTGTGACGGTCTTGAGTTGACCCTCGGAGATCAGGCTGCCCATGTCCGCGGAGAAGTCGTACGCGGTGCTCATCGTCATCGCGCGCACGGCATCGCCGAACTTGCGGGTGAACTCCTCGGCGATGTCCTTCTCGACGTAGATCCGCTCGATGGAGATGCACAGCTGGCCGGCGTTGGAGAAGCACGCACGGGTGGCGGCCTTGGCGACCTTGTCCAGGTTGGCTCCGCGGGTCACGATCATCGCGTTCTTGCCACCGAGTTCGGCGGAGAAGCCGATCAGCCTGCGCCCGGCGTGCTCGGCGAGATGGCTGCCGGTCTGCGACGAACCGGTGAACATCAGATAGTCGCAGTGGTCGACGATCGCGGTGCCGACGACGTTGCCCGGGCCGGGCACGATCGCATACAGCGCCCGGGGCAGGCCCGCTTGGTAGAGCAGCTCCGCGCACGCCAGCCCGCAGTAGGGCGTCTGGCTGTCCGGCTTGACCACCACCGCGTTGCCCGCGATCAGTGCCGGCACGGCATCGGAGGCGGTCAGCGTCATCGGGTAGTTCCACGGCGAGATGATCCCGACCACACCCTTGGGCTGGTAGCAGACCGTGGTCTTGCCGATCGCCGGCAGCAGCCCCTGCACGTCGTGCGGTTTGAGCAGATCCGCCGAGACCCGCGCGTAGTAGTTGGCGTTGGCCATCAGGTCGATGACCTCCTCCTGCGCGGCCCAGCGGGCCTTACCGGCCTCGGCCTGCAGCAGATCCATCAGGAAACCGCTGTTCTTGACGATCAGATCGCGGTAGCGGCGAATGATCTTGAGCCGCTCGGCGACGGGAGTCGCGGCCCAGCCGACCTGGGCGGCGCGGGCCTTGGCGAACGCGGCCTCCACATCGGCGGCGGTGCCGACCGGGATGGTGGTCATCGGCTTGCCGGTGAAGACCTCATCGACGGTCCTGACCGGTCGTGCCGAGACGTCCTCGATCGCCGCCAATTCGCGCAGGCGGTCGAAGACCGCCGCCGAGGGAGCACCCATGTTCACTGCCTCTCACTCGCAGCACCTCGACCCGGGGTGCTCGGCTCCACACTATCGGCCGGCGAACCGACCCGCGGGAGTCCGCCAGGCTTGACGGCCGGGTGCCCGCCGACGGATCATGCGGGAAGGCCGTGCGGCGGGTCGATAGGGGCACTATGGGGAATTCACGGGGGAATTCACGGGGGAATTCACGGGGGAATTCACGGGGGAAATCACGGGGGGAGTTACTCGGGGCGCGACGGTCCGGTCTGCTCGCCGCCGTACTGGGCGGCGGGGCGGCGTTGACGATCGGGCTCGCGGCCCCCGCCGCGGCCAGTCCGGCAGCACCGGGTGAGGATCCGGGCGCCGCACCCGCCGCGCAGTCGCCGCGGGCAACGGCGACACGATCCGGACGCGCCCGCGACGCCGCACCGGGACAGCGTCCGGCGGCCGCGCGCCAGGCGATCCGGACACCCGCCGCACCGGCCGCCGGATCCAGCCGGGCCCACCGCGCCGGTGCGCAGACCGCTCCGCGCCCGGCTGCCGCGCCCGCCGTGTGGACCCTGCTGGGCACCGTCGGTCGTGAGATCGAGCGCACCTTCTTCAACCGCTACCCCACTGTCGCACCGCTCGTCACTTCCCAATCCGCGTCGGGCGACGTCACCGGGACGATGGGGGCCACCGACGCCGACGGGGACCGGTTGATCTACTCGGTGATCGCCCAGCCCACGCTGGGGCGGGTGAGCCTCGACCGGGATACCGGCGCCTTCACCTACACCCCGGTGGTCGACTTCGCGGCCTACGGCGGCGAGGACTCCTTCACCGTCGAGGTGAGCGACGAGACGAACGTCCACCTCCACGGCCTGCAGGGCCTGGCCAACGCGCCCGTCGCATTCCTGCGTTCGATTCCGTTCCTGGGCTCGCTGCTGTCGGACTACCTGCCACGCACCAACCCGACGGCGACGGTCCAGCTGCGTTTCGACGGCACCGGAACCGATGCGGCGCTGGAGTTTCCGGACGGTTTCCGGTGGGGAGTGTCCACGGCTGCCTTCCAGGCCGAGATGGGCGGTGACGCTCCGCTGGACGTCAACTCGGACTGGTGGCAGTGGACGCACGACCCGGCCAACAGCACGTTGCTGGGATGGCGCGGCGCGGTGCCCGAGGACGGCCCGGGCCAGTACATCCGCTACCCGGTCGACATCGGCTTGGCCAAGGACGGCGTCGGCGCGAACACCTTCCGGATCAGCGTCGAGTGGAGCCGGATCTTCCCCACCTCGACGGCGTCGGTGGACGCGGGCGCCGGCATCACCCCGCAGGTGCTCGCCGAGCTTGATGCGCTGGCCGATCAGGACGCGGTGGACCACTACCGCGAGGAAATCGCGGCGATGCGCGCAGCCGGTCTCGAGCCGATGGTGACCGTCAATCACTTCACCCTGCCGCTGTGGGTTCACGATCCCGCCGCGGCGCGGGCCGCGGCGATGCGCGGGCAAGTCCCCGACACCGCGGCCGGCTGGGTTTCGGAATCGACCGCCACCGAGTTCGAGAAGTACGCCGGCTATCTCGCCTGGAAGCTGGGACCCGAGGTCGGGACCTGGTTGGTGCTCAACGAGCCGGTCACCGCGATGCTGGTGTCCTATTACGCCATCCCGCTGGCGACCAACTTCCCGCCCGCGGTGTTCCGGCCCGACCTGGTCGCGCGCGGCCTGCTCAATCTGGCGGCGGCCCACGCGGGGGCCTACGACGCGATCCACGAGTTCGATCCCGACGCCCAGGTCGGATTCGCGCTCAACATGTACTCCTGGCGCGGAGCCGATCCGGCCAACCCGGTCGACCAGCAGGCGGCGGCGACCTTCAGCGACTTCTACAACCGGTGGTTCCCCAACGCCGTGCTGCAGGGCCGGATCGACGCCAACTTCGACGGGGTGATCGGCGACGACGAGATCCACCCGGACCTGGCCGGCAAGGCCGACTTCTTCGGGGTCAATTACTACAGCCAGGGGCTGGTGGTGCCCTACGGCGGGCCGCCCGACCCGGCCCTGCCGGTCCTCACCGGTTACCCGCAGTTCTCACCGCTGATCAACGTCGTCGCCGGGGGATGCCCCGCCAGCGAGTGCAGTGACACCGCGCAGATCATCAACCCCGCGGGGCTGCGCTCGGTGCTGGACATCGCGAACTCCTACGGAATCCCGCTGTGGGTCACCGAGAACGGACTCGCCGACGCCGACGACGACCAGCGTCCTTCCTACGTCGTGCGCCATCTGGCCGTGATCAACAAGGCGATCGCCGAGGGGATGGACATCCGCGGCTACACCGCGTGGGCGCTCACCGACAACCTCGAGTGGGTGCTCGGCTACGAGCCGAGATACGGGCTGTACTCCTATGATCCGGTCACGCTGGAACGGACCCCGCGGCCCAGCGTCGAGCTGGTGCGCGACATCTTCTCCGGCAACGCCATCTCCGCCGAGGATTTCCGGACCTACGTCACCGGCGGTTGAGCCGGCTCTAGCGCAGATACACCAGCAGGACGACCGCCATCAGCGCCAGGTACACCGCACCGATCACGATCAAAGCCCGCCGCTCCATCACCATGGCGGGTCCGTCCCCCTTGGTCTGCAGGATCCACGCACCGATCACCGACACCGCGATCATCGCGGTGGTCGCGGCGTAGGCCAGGATGTAGAGCAGGTCGATCATCAGCAGATAGCTGGTCTGCGGAAGCCCCGACGACACGCCCCAGTGTCCGGCCACGAGCGCCAACAGCGCGGTGATGCACAGGTTCAGCTTCGAGTCCACGTAGGACGCGGGGACGACCAGCGCCAGCGCCGCGGCGATCAGGACGATGAAGATCGGCAGCACGGTCTTGACGATTCCCGACACCGCCGGTGAGGACAGCGGAATCTCCACCGTCATCCGGCTGTAGGTCCGCGAATCGGGCGCCGAATCGAGCTCCCCGAATGACGAACTGTACGTGTAGGGACCGAACGCGATGCGGGGTTGACCGAAGTTGTATCCCGGCAGCGTGATCTCCCGGTCCAGTTCGATCGGGTCGGCGTCGGGTTCGTAGACGACGCTGGCGATGTCGTTTTCGCCTTCTTCGATGATCAGCCTGAGGGTCTGCTTCTCGAAGGGATAGTCCGACAGCGACAGCGGCGAATTGAACGAGCCCTGAAAGCGTGCCACCCACAGCAGGCTGCCGTCCGACTGCTTCTGCGGCTCGTCGTAGAGCGGGGTCTCGACGAGTCCCCAACTCTGGTAGACGTTCATGACCTCAAGACCCTCACTGGGGTCGATGTCCGGATTCATCCAGCGCAGCCAGACGTAGAAGTCGACGTCGAAGCTGTTGGTGGGCAGGTCGACCTTCTGGATGTTGGAGATGTACACCCCGGCGGTCACCTTGTCCGGGCCGGTCTCACGCTCGGTGGAAAGGGGCCGCACCGCGCGACGATGATGCTCGGCGGATTCGGATGCGGCGCCGATCCGGTTCATCACGGCGCCAGCCCGGGCTTGCTCGGCAGCCCGGTCGTCGGAGCCGCCGCGACCGGACGTGCCCGTCATCATCAGCCCGGCCGCCAGCGCGAGAAGAAACACGGCGGCCATCGCGAGCCGCGCCACGCCTCGCCTGGACAGCATGCTCACCGGTCTACAGATAGCACGCGTGCGCCCGTCCTCGGCGTCGACCTGGGTATCAGCTTGATGTCAGACCCGTCCGCACCGGCCTGACCGGTCTATAGTCGGCGCATGACGCCCAGCTCTGACCAGCGCGTGGACCGTTACGCACCGGCCGCGCTCGCCCTCTTCCGCATCATCATCGGATTCCTGTTCGCGCTGCACGGGACCGCGAAGCTGTTCGGTTGGCCGGCGACGAAAGGCGGCGCCGTTCCGGTGGGAACCTGGCCATACTGGTGGGCCGGGGTGATCGAACTTGCGGTGGGCCTGCTGATCGCCCTCGGGCTGTTCACCCGCGTGGCGGCGGTGATCGGGTCGGGCACGATGGCCTTCGCCTACTTCACCGAGCATCAGCCCAAGGCGCTGCTGCCGATCGAGAACGGCGGCGAGCTTGCCGTGCTGTACTGCTTCGCGTTCCTGCTCCTCGCGTTTACCGGGCCCGGAGCCTTCGCCCTGCGCGGCGCCAAGCCTGATGGCTGATCGTGACTGAACCGCCTGCCGGGGGTTAGCGTGGGACCGAGCAGGTAGCGGCAGGCAGATGGCAAGGAGGCCCGATGGCTGAGAGCCCGAAGAAGAAATCCGCACCCTCAGCGAAGAAAGCGCCGGCGAAGAAGCCCGCCGCCAAGACGCCCGCGCGGGCTAAAACCCTGCGGGGCAGGGATGCGGTCACCGAGGCCAAACGGCTCTCCGGCTGGGACTTCGCGACGTGGCGGATGGCGACCGACGACCCGGTGATGCGTTCGACGATCATCGGTCTGCTGCTGCTCGAGAAGAGTCCGGACTGGGAGCGGATGTGCGAGCGCTACGAACGCGCGACCCGACTCGCCCCGGTGCTGCGCTCGGTGATCAAGGAGGGGCCAACGGGTCTGGAGACGCCGCGCATCGTCGTCGATCCGAACTTCGATCTCTCCTATCACATGCGCCGCTTTTCCATGCCCAAGGATTCGACGTGGACAGACGTGCTCGACGACGCCCGGCGGCAGAGCATGTCGGACTTCGACAAGGACCGGCCGCTGTGGCGGGTGACCCTGCTGGAGGGTCTGCCCGAGGGGAGGGCGGCCATGATCCTGAAGTTGCACCACGCCATCGCCGATGGACAGGGCGCGGTCCAGTTGGGTCTGGCTCTGCTCGACTTCACCCCGGAGGGAACCGATCTGGGGCCGATGCCGCCGGCGCCGGAGCCGGCCGTGCTGGACACGAAGGGGTTCGTGCAGGCGGTCATCCGCAACAACGTCGGGTGGGTCGCCAAGACCGCCGAGGACGCCGTCAAGGGCATCGGACCGCTGGCCCTGGCGACCATCAAGAACCCGGTGGGATTCCTCAACCGCTTCCGGGACACCGCCGAATCGGTGTTGCGCTTCACCAAGGTGCCGCTGCCGTTGGGTCCGCTGTCGCCGATCATGCAGGCCCGCAGCATCAACTATCACTTCGACACGATCGACATGGACTTCGAGGCGTTCCGGGCCGCCGCGAAGAAGCGCGACCGCACCGTCAACGATCTGTTCCTCGCCGGGATCAGCGTCGGCATGCACCGGTTCCACGAACAGATGGGCCGCCCGGTCGACGAACTGCGGATGAACATGCCGATCTCGCTGCGGACCTCGGCGGACCAGGGCAACGCGGTGACCATCGCGCGATTCGAGATCCCGGTCAGCAACGCGATCGACGACGTGCTGGAAGCCGCCGCGCGCACCGTGCGCAGCTGGCGCGCCGAGCCGGCCCTCAAACTGGCCGACTACCTCGCCGAACTCAGCCGCTTCCTGCCCCCGGAACTGGTGTCGGCGGCGGCCCAGACCTCGGATCTGACCGCCTCCAACGTTCCGGGCGTACCCGCGCCGGTGTGGCTGGCCGGGGCGCAGGTGTTGCGGATGTACCCGCTGGTCGGCACGATCGGCGCGGCGATCAACGTCACGATGCTGACCTACAACGGAACGGCCAGCGTGGGGGTCAGTTCCGACGACGCGGCGGTCGGTGACCGCGACGAATTGATCCGCAGCCTGCGGTACGGCTTCGAACAGGTCGTCGGCACGTCGGTCTTCGTGAGCGAACCGCTGCACGCCGGCTGATGGCCGCAGCCGATCACCCGGCGGTCTCGTCGCGGTTTTCGACCCTGCTGTGCGCCGCCCCGGCCGAGCACGTCCTGCAGGTCACTCTCGATCGCCCCGCGGTGGGCAACGCGATGAACACCGAGATGGGAACGGAACTGCACCGGTTGTGGACCCTGCTGGGCGAGGAGGCCGGCGACATCCGCTGCGTCGTGCTGACCGGTGCGGGCGAGCGGATCTTCTGCGCCGGTGCGGACCTCAAGGAGCGCCACGGGATGAGCGCGCAGTCCTGGCACCGGCAGCACGAGATCTTCGAGCGCGCCAGCGACGCGCTCACCGATCTGCCGATCCCGGTGATCGCCGCGGTCAACGGCCACGCCTACGCGGGCGGGCTGGAGATGGTGCTCGCGTGTGATTTCGCCTACGGGTCCCGTGATGCGCGCTTCGCGCTGACCGAGGTCACCCTCGGCATCATGCCCGGCACCGGCGGGACGCAGAACCTGCCGCGAGCGGTCGGCGAACGGCGCGCCAAGGAGATCATCCTCACCGGGCTGCCGTTCGACGCCGACCAGGCACTGAGCTGGGGCGTGCTGAACGCGGTGTTCCCGCCGGGCGAGGTTCTCACCGAGGCTGTGGCAACGGCGAGCAGGATCGCCGGCAACGCGCCGCTGGCGGTCCGCCAGGTCAAGAAATCCATTCGCCACGGCATGCAGACCGACCTGTGCACGGCCCTGCGGTTCGAAGTCGAGGCCTACAACCGGCTGATCGACACCGACGACCGTCGCGAAGGGGTCAGCGCCTTCAACGAGAAACGCCCACCGCGCTTCACCGGACGCTGAACGGCGAGCCCACCGGCTGACCCCGGGGGTCAGGATCCGGCCGGGATCAAGGCCGGGTCACCGACACCGATGGTGATGCGTGGAGAGGCGGCGGGGTCGAGCCAGGTCAGCACCGACCGCATCTCGTCGCGACCGATCGCCACACAACCCCAGGTGGGGTCACCGTCGGTGACGTGCAGGAAGATTCCCGACACCCGGCCGGGGATGCGTTGCGGATTGACCGTGATGTTCACCGCGTAGTCGTACACCGGTCCAGAGTCATAGAGGTTCTCCACGATGTCCGACGGGGCTTGGGGACTGCGGACATGGGTGTTGTAGGTCGGTGACGAGGCGTCCTCATCCCACCAGTCCTGGTCGGTGGCCTGGAAGTAGGGCATCTTCGTTCCCGGGTTGGGTTGCCGGCCGAAGGCCTGGTCGAAGGTGAACGTGCCTTCGGGGGTTCGGTACACCCCGTCGGCCGGTTCGCCCACGCCGAGTTCGCCCACCTCGGCCGGCGTCGGCCCCAACACCGGTTTCCACTGCTGCCCGAACCGCTGAAAGGCGATGAGCGATCCGGTCGTCGCGTCCGCCGCGGGCACTCCGACAACGATCCACTGCGACGGTTGGCCAGCCGGGGGAGTCGTCGGTTCGGCTGTCGCGGTCGCTGCCATCACCGGACTGAGGAACACCAGCGCGAGCCGGGCGGCCATGATCGCGACTGTCCTGAGTTTCACCGGCACCTCGGATCGGATCGATGCAGAGCCCGGCCATCGTAACCGCGCGCGGCCTCTGATCGGCGCAGCGAAATGCCGATCCGGGCGGCTCTTCAGCCAGCCGGATTCCCGAGATCGCCCCGATCCCACTGACCGAAGTCGGGTGCCAACACGTCATCGACGTCGACGTGGACCCCGTCGATGAGCACACCGGGATCGGTCGCGGTGACCACCTCGGTCTGGAAGAGCACCGCCGCGGGTTCCCGCTTTCCGTTCGACCACGCCTTGGTCTGCCAGGCCCAGCGGTAACCCGGCGTCGTCGAGTGCCCGACGACGTCGTCGGCGATGGCCCAGCCGCACTCCCGGACACCGCCGTAGATCCCGGTGCGCTCGACACCGAGGACCGAGTTGATCCCCCGGAACCACTGCGACGCGGTGCGCTCCCAGGTCGCGGCGTCGATGGGCTCGTCGACGCTGAAGAAGATCGGCGCCGAGTCCGGGCCGCCGGCCGCGCCGTGCAGGCTCAACGCCGTCTGGGCGTCCGCCACTCCCCCGTCGTACCCGCGGGTGAAGTCCGACGGGGTGGGCCAGCCGGGTTTGCCGTACTGATAGCAGCTGACGACGTGCAGACCCAGCGCCCGCATTCCGTCGGCGAACTGCCGGGTGACCGGCTTGAAGTCGAACGTCGCCCCCGGGCGTAACTGCGAGACGTAGACCAGCGCCCCGTCGAAACCGGCCGCCCGGATCTGCTCGGGCGCCACCAGCCGTTCGGCGAAGTCGATGAGCCGCAGGCCGGTCGCCGAGGCCCGCGGCGTGACGGCCAGCACGGCGCTGCCGGCGAGCACCACTCCGCCGGTGAGCACCGCGCGCCGGGTCACGCTCACGTCAGCACCTCACGGCGAGGACCAGGCCCAGGTGTGGGTGCCGGTGACATTGCGGAACGCGACGTACCCGTCGGCCGTTGCCACCGCGTCGATGCCGCCGACGCCCGCGGTGCCGTCCCACACCTCGACGCCGTCGCGGAAGATCACCCGACTGGAGCCCAGCGTCGGCACCGCGACGGTTCCCGAGGTGCCGTCCGGGGCCTCGACGGTGATCCGGAAGGCGTCCTCGCCCAACTCCCAGCGCGAGGCGATGGCCCCGGCGGTGGTGGGCACCCGGCCCTGGGCGAAGGTCAGCCCGACCGGGAACGGCTTGACCTGCCAGGTGCGGTAGGCGACCGACGTCGGCGTGATACCCAGGACGTAGTCCGACAGCGACGAGGTGGCCCCGGTGCTCCACGCGTGCGACGCCGAGTCGCCGAACAGGTAGGGAATGGTTCCCGCCAGGTTGCCGCCGGGCAGGTTGATCCGCTCCCAGGTGGTGCTGCCGGCATCGGTGTCGACCATGTAGCCCCAGGTCGCCAGCATCTGCTGGGTGGCCAGATCGGGCCGGCCCGCCAGGTAGTTGGCGGGCAGCGAGAAGCTGCTGATGAACGGGGACACGATCTGCGGATACCGGGGAACCCCGGCCTCGGCGGCCCGCAGACCGTAGTCGGTGGTCAGGGTGTCGGCCATGGTCTGGACGATCTGGGCGGCCTGATCGGCGTCGGCCACCCCGTAGTACACCGCCCAGGAGTTCGCGTCGTGCACGACGAAGCCGCGGCTGGCCGTCGAGGCGTCGTAGGCCCCGAGTTCGGGGTCCGGTCGCGACGCGGTCGCGGTCCTGCGCGCGGGGTCAGACGCCGGCGAGGCGACCCGGCCGGCAGCGGGTGCGGCGGCCGCCGGCGCGGACCGCGCCGCGGAACGCCGTTGGGCCGCTGCTTTTTCCCGCCCGACGCAACAGGACGCTCTCATCGCGCTCCTCTCCCGAGATCGCCTGGCCTGAAAACTACGGCACCGGCGGCAGCGGGAGAAGCTGTTGGGTTGCTACCGCCCGGCGTTGCGGGCGAGATCGATCGCGAACTGGGCGACGAAGCGCCCGGCCGGGGGGTCGCCCCGGTCGCAGGAGCCGTCGGATTCACCGACCCGTTTGACCCACACGTAGGCGTCGGCGTGCGCTCCCGCGGTGTCGGTGGTCGGCGCGACCCCCAGCGCGCGACCGCCGGGGTTGCACCAGCTCAGCGGGGCGTCAGGCAGCGGACCGGCGCCGTTGCGCGAGGTGTCGATCACGTAGTGCGATCCGTTGGTGAGCGCGGAGATCGCCTCGCCGTAGCCGATCTGCTCGTCGGTGGAGTAGTAGTTCGTGATGTTGAGACTGAAACCCCTCGCCCTGCTCACACCGACCGCATTGAGACGGTTGGCCATCTCGCCGGCGGGGACCCACCGCGAATGCCCGCCGTCGACGTACACCGCGGCGGCCGGGTTGCGGGTCAGCGTGTCGACGGCGTAGCTGAGCAAGTCGTACCGTTCCTGGCGCTGGTCGGCCGACAGGCAGTCGGCCATGGCCAGCGCGTCGGGTTCGAGGATGATCGCCGCCGGCATCGACCCCAGACCGGAGGCGACCGCGTCGATCCAGCCGCGATAGCCCTCGGCCGTGCTGAACCCGCCCGCCGCGAAGCTGCCGCAGTCGCGGTGCGGAATCGCGTAGAGCGCCAGGATCGGCGTGGCGCCGGCGGCCTGCGCCGCACCGGCGTACCGGGAGACCGTGCTGGCGGCCGTGGCCGGCGGGAAGGCATGGTCGAGCCAGTAGGCCTGCGGCGTGTTGGCGATCGCGGTCAGCTCCGCGCTGGGCGGGTCGGCACTGTTCGCCGCGCGCATGGCCGCCGAGATCGGATCGACGTAGAAGGGCCGTCCGGCCAGCGGGTTGGCGTCGGCGAGCAGGCGCACGGGACCGGCGGGGCCCGCCGGCATCAGTCCGGCCAGGACGGCCCCGGCCACCAGGGCCACCACGATCCGATGGGCCAGCGCGGCGACAGGGGCGATACCGGAGAAGATCACGCCTGAGAAAATAGTGCCGCGGCGCGCTCAGCGCCAACTTTCCCGACCGTAGGAGCCCCGCGTGACCGACCAACTGTCGTGGCGCAGCAGGGTCGTGTTCGGCACCGCCGCGATGTTCGTCTTCTTCCAGATGGTGCTGCAGACCTTCCCCAGCGTGATGCGGGAGGGACTGGTCGTCGACCTCTCGCTCAACGACGCGGGGTTCGGCGGGCTGTCGTCGAGCTTCTACTACCCCTACATCCTGCTGCAGGTGCCCGCCGGAATCCTGGTCGCGCGCTTCGGGGTGCGCGCCGTGCTCATCACCGGGGCAACCCTGTGCACCGCCGCCTCCTTCCTCTTCGCCGTGTCGCGGACCGCGGAGTTCGCCGAGGTGACCCGCATCCTGATGGGCCTGGGTGCCGCACCGATGGTGGTGTGCACGATGACCCTGGCCGCGCAGTGGTTTCCCGCTCGCCTGTTCCCGCTGCTGGCCGCGCTGACCGAGATGGCCGGGATGTCGGGAGCGGCGGTCGGCCAGGAGACCCTAGGATTCATCGTCGAACGCGCCGGGTGGCGAACGGGCATGCTCACCTGCGGGGTGTTCTCCGTGTTTCTGCTGCTGCTGATCGTGCTGTTCGTCAGGAACCGCAGCAGCCCCGGCGCGGGCACCGGCGAGGACTGGCCCAACGCCTCCGCGATCGGGCGACTGCTGATGTCACCACCGATCCTCGCGCGTGCCACCGCCGGCGGGCTGGTCGCCTGCACGGGGGTGGCCTTCGGGATGCTCTGGGGCGTCTCCTACTTCCAGGCCTATCACCAGCTGAGCCTGTCCGCGGCCTCGGTGTGCGCGTCGTTCTACTTCTGGGGGTGTTTGCCCGGGATGCTCGGATCGGCCTGGCTGTGTGCGCGGTGGGGCAGGCCCGCGCTGCTGCTGGCACTCGGCGCCGTGGGAACGGCCGCCTCGATGGGACTGATCCTGTTCGTCCTGCACGGGCAGCTCGCCCTGGCGGCGGCCATGTTCGCTCTGGGAGTGTTCAACTCGTTCTACGCCCTGACGTTCACCATGACCAAGGACAAGGCGCCGCCGGAACTCTCCGGGGTGGCGATGGGGATGACCAACATGCTGATCATGGGCATCGGCGGTGTGGTCTTCCAGCCGCTGATCGGTGTGCTCGCCCACGTCCGCGGCGAGGGCGTGCCCGGGGCCGCGGCGCTGAGCATCACCATCATCGCGCCCCTGGCGGCGTTGGTGATCCTGGCCGGCATCGGCCTTCGGGACGCCCGCCGGGCGACCAGCGACGCGAGCCGATGAGCACCGTGAACCGACACCGTGATTACGTGGTCGGCAGCGGCTTGGGTGTCGGCTTCAGTCTTTGGTTGGTGGACGGGGGCTGGCCCCAGGACGGAATCACCGCGGCGTCGTCCCAGTAGACGCCGGCGTGGAAGGGAATGTTGCCGTAGTAGTCGGAGTTCCACGGACCGCCCGTCGCCACCTGCGCGGGATTGGCGTAGGCCGACATCAGGGAGTAGGGCAGGGCGGCCGAGTAGAACGGCCTGGTGTCGTCGGTGACGGTCCCGGTGGACGACGAGTTGTATTGCTGGCCGATGAATCCGTCGATGAGGTTGTTGGCGTAGGCCAGCGACAGGAAGTTCCACTCACCGCCGGAATCGGTTGACGGGTTCACCGGCAGGCCCGTCAGACCCAGCGAGGTCAGGTAGGGCGTCGTCCCGTCGCCGCTGATGATGTGAGCGGAGTTGTAGGCCCCCTGGGTGTCGCTGCCGAGTGTTTTGAAGATGCTGCTGGCCGGAACCGGGTAGATTTTCACCGCGTCACCGAGAATCTGTTTGCCCGCCCACATGACGGCCAAGACGCCCGCGTAGGCCCCGTCGGTCGAGGTCTTACCCGGCGTGAACTCGAAATCCTGCCCCCAGAAGACGTAGCCGCCCGCGGCGGTCGGCGTGCCCTCGGCGGGAGTGGGGAACTCACCCGGGTAGAGCATCACTCGGGAAAGGATCGTCTGCGCGAGTGTCGTTTTGTCGCTGTCGGGCACCGGCGCCGACGATGCGAAGAGGTCGTCGATCAGCGACCAGAGGCTGTACCCGTCGGTGCCGTCGTTGTTCTGCAGCGCCACCGACTGGCCGATGATCCGGCCTCCCGCGGTGAGCGTGGCGCGATCACCGGGACTGAATTCGCCGATCACGCCGTAGCCGGCCGGGGTGTGCGCGGTTTGGGACGTGTCGCCGAGGAAGTAGACCAGCGAGTCGTCCAGACCGTCGACCCCGTCGCGGTTGAACACCAGCAGGAGCCTGGCCTTGCCGGCGCTGCCGGCCACCCCTCCGGTCCCGGTGGCACCGCCGTCGCCTCCGACGCCGAAGAGGTAGCTTCCGTTACCCCCGTCCCCGCCGTCACTGCCGGGGCCGCCGCTGCCGCCGTCGCCGCCCGCACCGAACAGCGACAGCGGTCCGGCGTTGCCGCCGTCACCGCCCCCGCCTCCCACACCGCCCGCGGTTGCGGCGGGTCCGCCCGCGCCGCCCTGGCCGCCGTCGCCCCCGAACAGTCCGCCGGTGCCGCCGTTGCCGCCCCGGGCGCCGATGACTCCCGGACCCCCCGCGCCCCCGCGTCCGAACCAGCCGGCTGATCCGCCGGTACCGCCGTTCCAGCCGTTCCCGCCGCTACCCCACAGCAGGCCGCCGGTGCCGCCGTTGCAGGCGGTGTCACCCGGGCAGGTGTCGGCGTCGTAGCTGAAACCGTTGCCGCCGAAGATGCCGCCGTCGGGCTGCTGGGCGGTGCCGTCCCCGATCAGGACGGACAGGATCGATCTCCCCCCCGCCGCGGTCTGGGCCGGCGCCGTCGGCGCCACCGCCCTGGCCGCGCCGCGGACCGCGGGTGCCGACCGTCCGGGCCCCGTCGCGCGCGGACCGCGGAGGTCGTGGCGCACCGCCGAGCGCGCGGGTCGCGCGGCCTCGGAGTTCGGTGCGCTCACCGAGCCCGTCCCGGCGGACTCGGCGGTGTCGGCGTGGGCCACCGCTGACGCGGATGCCAGCGCCGCACCGACACCCAGTGCGATCGCCAACGCGGCCAGTGGCCCTGCGGAAACCGGGACCGCGCCAGAACCGGACCGGATCACACGACCCCCACTTTTCCGCCAGAGGCACCGACGACGCGTGCGGTACCAGCTACGCCATTATGCGCACCGGCGTCAGCGAGTGCGGGCATTAGGGTGATGTGGTCGGTTTCGGCGATCACGGCGCCGAACAAGCCGACCCGAGGAGTTGGGCGAACACATGACCGCAGCACCCGAAGCGCCGGCGCTCGAGCCCCGGGTCGGCCATTACTACCAAATGGACGGCACCTACCTCGTCGGCCGCGAGAAGGTGCGTGAGTACGCCCGCGCCGTACAGGATTATCACCCCGCGCACTGGGACGTCGCCGCCGCCGCGGAACTGGGTTACGCGGGTCTGATCGCGCCGATCACCTTCACCTCCACCCCGGGGATGTCCTGCAACCGCCGCATGTTCGAGTCGGTGGTCGTCGGATACGACACCTACGTGCAGACCGAGGAGGTCTTCGAGCAGCACCGGCCGATCGTGGCGGGCGACGAACTCCACATCGACGTCGAACTGACCTCGGTGCGCCGCATCGCGGGCCGCGATCTGATCACGGTGACCAACACCTTCACCGATTCGGCCGGTGAACGGGTGCACACCCTGCACACCACCGTCGTCGGCGTCACCGCTGAGGACATCAACCCCGGCGTCAAGGCGGCCGTGCAGAAGGCGATGATGCACGACGTCGACATCATGAGCATCGACGGATCCGACGCCGCCTACCAGAAGACCGCGCGACCCGCGGGTGAGGTCCGGATCGCCGAGGACAGCGAACGGACGCTGGGAACTCCGTCATTCGACGACGTGAGGGTCGGCGACGAACTGCCGGTGCATCACACCCGGCTGTCCCGCGGTGATCTGGTCAACTACGCGGGGGTGGCCGGCGACGCCAACCCGATCCACTGGGACGAAGACCTCGCGAAGCTGGCCGGGCTGCCCGACGTGATCGCGCACGGCATGCTCACCATGGGGCTGGGCGCCGGATTCGTCTCGGCGTGGTCGGGTGACCCGGGTGCGGTCACCCGTTACGCCGTGCGGCTGTCCGCGCCCACGGTCGTGTCGGCCGCCGAGGGTGCGGACATCGAGTTCAGCGGACGGATCAAGTCGCTGGATCCCGAGACCCGCACCGGTGTGGTCCTGGTCGCCGCGAAGTCCGACGGCCGCAAGATCTTCGGTCTGGCGACCATGGACATCCGCTTTACTTGACCACCAGCGGGGTTTCACCGGCGGGCAGCCAGCGCAGGCACGCGCTGCGGCTGGCTCTGTTCGTCGCGGTGCTGCTGGTCGTGTTCTATCTGGTCGCCGTGCAGCGGGTCATCGACATCGAGGCGGTGCGCAGCGCCATCGCCCGAAGCGGTCCGCTCGCTCCGCTGGCCTACATCGCGGTGTCCGCCCTACTGGCCGCGATCTTCGTTCCCGGTCCGCTCCTGGCAGCCGGCAGTGGTCTGCTCTTCGGGCCGGCCCTGGGCCTCGTCGTCACCCTGACCTCGACGGCGACGACCGCGGTGATCGCGGCCCTGGTGGGCAGACGTGCCGGACGCGACAGCGCCCGATCCCTGATCGGTGCGGAATTGGCGGAGCGCATCGACTCCCAGATCCGCCGGCACGGGTTGTGGGCGGTGGTCGGTCAACGGTTCATCCCCGGGATCTCCGACGCCCTGGCGTCCTACACCTTCGGCGCGTTCGGCGTGCCGCTGTGGCAGATGGCACTGGGCGCCTTCATCGGCTCGGCGCCGCGGGCGTTCGTCTACACCGCGCTGGGCGCGTCGATCTCAGACCTCACCTCGCCGCTGGCCTACGTGGCGATCGGCGTCTGGTGTGTGACCGCGATCATCGGGGCCTTCGCGGCGCACCGCGGATATCGGGCGTGGCGTGCGCACCGCCGGACCTCGAGCGGACACTAGTGCCGTGGACGACACCCCGCCCGCAGCACCGCGGCGTCTGACCGCGCCGCCGTTGGCCGAGGCGGACCTCGGCTGGGTGATGCGTCACCTCGGTGATCTGGTCACTCCGCCGGCGAGCCCCGCCGGCGCGGCAGCGCCGCTGTGCGGTGGGCAGCAAGCGGCCGACGGCGCCCTGCGGTCCTACGACGTGCGGGGCTACGCCCGCAAGCGCAACACCGTCTGGCCGCCCCAGCGACGCGGCTCCTCGCGGTTGTCGCCCTACATCCGGCACGGGCTGCTCACGCTGCGCGAGGTCTGGGATCACGTGGCCGGCGGCCCACCCGAGGACGTGACGAAGTTCCGCGACGAACTGCGCTGGCAGGAATACGCACGCCATCTCTACGCGCGGTTGGGCACAGCGACGCGGACCTCGCTGCGCTTCGAGGTCGCCGAACACGCCGCCGACACCGGCAATCCGTGGTCGACGCAGGCGCGGTGCCTGGATTTCGCCTGGACCGAACTGGTGACGACCGGCTGGCTCACCAACCAGACGCGGATGTGGCTGGCCTCGCACTGGAACGTGCGCGAAGGGCTCGGCTGGCGCGACGGCGAAGACCTGATGTACCGCAACCTGCTCGACGGGTCGCGCGCGGCCAACCGACTCGGCTGGCAGTGGACGGTGGGCGCGCTCACCGGCAAGGCCTACGGGTTCTCCCGCTGGCAGGTGGAGAAACGCGCCCCCGGGCTGTGCGCACAGTGTCCGCTGGAGCGCCGCTGCCCCATCGCCGACTGGCCTGCCGCGGAACGGGATCCGCGGACCGTGAGCGACCCGCGGCTGCGCCGCGACGACGACCTCGAGACCACCGCCGGGCCGGTGACACCTCGGATGTCGGGTGAGCCCGCTGCCGTCTGGCTCACCGCCGAAAGCCTCAGCGATCGTGACCCGGCGTGCTCGGCGCATCCGGACCTGCCGGTGGTGTTCGTGTTCGACGAGCCGCTGCTGCGCCGCTTGCGGCTCTCGGCCCACCGGTTGGTCTTCCTCGCCCAGTCATTGGCCGACCTGGCAGCCCGCCGCGAGGTCCAACTCTGGCGGGGCGACCCGATCGAGGTGTTGCGGGGTACGCGGTTGGCGGCCACCTTCGCCCCGGTGCCCGGGTGGCGGTCACGCGCCGCGAAACTCGATGTCGTCGCGCTGCATCCCTGGCCGTGGCTGGAGCGGCCCAGAGCAGGGCCGATCACCTCCTTCTCCGCGTGGTCCAAGAGCCGATGACACCGGGCCTCTACAGTCGGAACAGAAACCGGCCCAGAGAGGAGACCGCGGTGAGTGTCGGCAAACGCGTGCGGGTCCCGGCAGCCGCCCTGGCCGGCGTCTGCGCCGCGGCCGTGGTCGTCGCCGGCGAGCCGCCGCGGCCGCAGTCACCGCAGCGCATCGGTGGGCCGTACGCGGAGCTGCTGGCCGACTCGGCTGATCTGGGTCCGGCCCGCGAGGCCGACGTCCAGCTGACCGCCGCGCTGCACGACACCTCCCGGCCCGAACGACTCACCGCCTGGGCGCACCAGCGCGGCCTGAACCTGCGCTGGCGCGCGGGTGACTCCTGGGCGATCCTGGAGGGCTCACCGCAGGCACTGGCCGGCGCGCTGCAGGTCGACATCCGCGACTACCGCAGCCGGCGCGGCGAGGTGTTCTACGCCTCCCCGCAGCAGCCGCGGATACCCGCGGAATTGGGCGACGAGGTCGAGGGGTTGGGCCGCATCCTGGGCTACACGCCCTACCGCGAGGCCAACCGGTGGCAGTTTCCCCTGGAGGTCCCCGATCAGGGCCTGACGCCGCAGACGTTGATGCGCGCCTACAACATCGCCCCGCTTCGCGACGCCGGGTTCACCGGCAAGGGCGTCACCGCGATCGTGTTCGCGTTCGACGGTTTCGACCAGGCCGACCTGGACACCTTCGCCGACACGTTCAACCTGCCCCGGTTCACCCCCGACGTGGTGGGCGGCCAACCGCCGGCGCGGCGCGGCGAGGCCAACATGGACCTGCAGGCCATCCACGCCGTCGCCCCGGACGCCAAGAAGGTCTTGGTCAACGCGCGACCCACCGTCGAGGGCGACGGTTCCTACGAGAAGATCGCCACGATGATGGAGGACGCCGACCGCCGCTACCCGGGCGCGGTGTGGAGTTTCTCCATCGGCTGGGGGTGCGACCAGTTGATCACCGCGGCCGATCTGGTTCCGGTGCGCGCCGCCCTGGCCGCCGCGCAGAAGCGCGGCACCTCCGCGTTCGATGCCAGCGGAGACCTGGCCGGCCTGGAATGCAAGGGCGGCAGCGAGTGGTCGGCGCCACCGAGCACCAGCAACATCGGTCTGGATGCGGTGGCCTCGATCCCGGAGATGACCAACGTCGGCGGGACCACGCTGTCCACCGACGAAGCCGGCGGCTGGCAGGACGAGCAAGCCTGGTTCGACGCCCCGCTGTCGCAGGGCACGGCCGGCGGTGTGTCGGCGCTCTACGAGCGCCCGACGTGGCAGGCCGACCTCAGCGTCGCACGCGGAGAGGGCCAGCGGCTGGCGCCGGACGTCTCGGCGGTCGCCGACCCGTTCACCGGGGTGAAGATCGTGTTCAACCAGCAAGTGGTCGTCGGCGGGGGTACGTCGCTGTCGGCGCCGCTGTGGGCCGGTATCGCCGCGGTGATCAACCAGTATCTGATGCAGCGCGGCGGCACGCTGCTGGGCAATCTCAACCCGCTGCTGTACCGCGTCGCGAGGGGCGCACGGCTTCCCGCGTTCCAGGACATCGTCCGGGGCGGCAACGCAATTGACAACGCCGGACCGGGTTTTGACCTCGTCACCGGCTTGGGCACACCCAACGTCGACAATCTGGCGAAGGTCCTCGCCGTGACCCAGCGGATATCGCCGTGACCGCGGCGGTGCCGAGCACATGGTGCGAATGCTGTCAGTCCGAGGTGCCGGACGGCCACTTCTGCGGGGCCTGCGGATCTGATCTGACGACGGCGCCCCGAACAGGACTGCTGCGGTGGCTGCGCCCCGGCACCTTCGGCGCCGCGCCCTCCGAGACGGTGCTGCTGCCCTACTTCGCCAGCTCCGTCTTCCCGCACCTGCCCAAGCGTTCGCGTACCCCGTTCATGGTGACTCTGCTGGTCGCGGCGATCGTGCTCGCTGCGGCTGTGCTGCTGAAGATTCCCGCCGTCGGGATCGCGGTGTCCGCACTCGGGCTGCCGCTGCTGTTCGTGCTCTACCTGCGGGCGACCAGTCTGGACCGCGACATCGCGCAGGGATCACTCATCCTGGCCGGGATCGTCGGTGCGGCACTCGGCGCCGCATGGGCATTCTTGGCCGGCGGGATGGTAGCGCGCAGCTACAACGTCTCACTCGGCGTCGGGCTGGCCGTGCACCATCTGATCGGAACGGGTGTCGCGATCCCGGCTGCCGGGATGCTGCTGATGCTCGTCACGGCGGTGCTGGTGCGCCTGACCCGTCCGACGACGCGAGAGTCGTTGGACGGCTTCACGATCGGCGCGCTGGGAGCGCTGGTGTTCACCGCCGCGGCCACCCTGGTGCGGCTGTCCCCGCAGTTCACCACCGGGCTGTTCGCGCATGTACGCCCGCTGGAAGGCTTGATCGTGGAAATCGTGATGACCGGGGTGACGATCCCGGTGACGGCGGCCGCGGCGGGTGGAATTCTCGGTGTGCTGCTGTGGTTTCACCCCTCCTCCGATCATGACCGCAAGGTACGGCTGGTCCTCGGAGTGCTGGCCGCGGCGGTCCTGATCATCCACACCGGCGTCGGGGTCGTCGACATCGTCGGGCTGCCCCAGCTGATCATGCTCGCCATCCACCTGGGCGCAGCGGTGCTGGCGCTGATCGCGTTGCGACTGGCGCTGCAGCTGGCGTTGCTGCACGAAGCCCACGATCCGCTCCGCCAGAGCGAGCCGCTGCTGTGCATCCACTGCGAAATGGTGGTGCCCGACATGGCGTTCTGCCCGGCCTGCGGCGCCGCCACCCGCGCATCCACCCGCACCTCGCGCAGTCAGCGCCGCGACGTGCGGCCGCAGCCCGCCGACGATGGCGCCGCGACACCGTCAGCCCAGGACGACGACCGGGACTATCCCGGCTACGCCTTGCCTGCCGGGGACTACCGCGCCCCCGCGATCCGCAGGCCTCGCTTCGGGTGGCTGTTCGGCCGGTGGGGTGCCGGGGTGACCGCCCTGGCGGTCGCCCTGGCGTCGGTGGCGCTGGCACTGACACCGAAGATCGCCCACTACATGTGCCCCCCGGAGTGCGGTCGCCCGCCGGCCGGCGCGCCGGTGTCGGCGCTGCCGCGCTTCACCGGCCCGGGATTCTCGGTCGCCTACCCCGCACCGGGATCGGCCTACGAGATCACCACCTACGACAACGGGGTGGTCGCCAAGTTCGTCGGCGGTGACACCGGCGTCATGCAACTGTTCTCCCAGCCGGCCGGCGGCCGTTCCGCGCGGGACATCGTGCGGGCGACACTGACCAAACGATTCCCCGACGCACAGGTTGCCTACGAGATTCCCAACGCCATGGTCGGGTACGAGCCCGGCTACGGGGTGATCGCCGACGACTGGCCGCAGAACCCGAGCTCCAGCTACACCCGCCAGCGCATTCTGGTGATGGCTGCGGTCAAGAACGACCTCGCGCTGATCGCCTACGCGACCGGGCCCTACCGGGCCTTCGCGCCCAACTCCGGCCCGGGACTGCCCTCGGGTGCCAACCTGCAGATCGCCGAGGATTTGGGCAAGTACGTCAACAGCTTTCGCTGGGACGACCCGGCGCGGTGATGAGACTCACCGATCCGGTCTGCCCGCCGGACACCGCCTTCGCGGCGGCCGTGTCGGCCGTTGCCGGCGGCCGACAGGATCTCGATGCCGCCGTCGCGGACCTGATCGCGCAGTTGACCGAGAATGAACTGCTGTGGCTGCTCGACGGCGACCTCACGATCCGGCGCGGGGTGGTCGAGATGTCCGACCGCTACAACAAGGTGCCGTTCGGCGGGGGCCGCATCGACCGGCTCGGTATTCCCGGCATCCGGTTCACCGACGGCCCGCGCGGTGTCGCGCTGGGGGCGTCGACCGCGTTTCCGGTGGCCATCGCCCGCGCCGCCACCTGGGACCCCGACCTCGAGCGGCGGATCGCCGATGCCATCGGGGCGGAGGCCCGGGCGCAGGGCGCCAACCTGTGGGCCGGGATCTGCGTCAACCTCGCCTACGCGCCCGGCTGGGGGCGGACGCAGGAGGCCTACGGCGAGGACCCGCTGCTGCTGGGGGCGATGGGGGCGGCGGCGGTCGCGGGAGTCAACCCGTGGGTGCTGTCGTGCGTGAAGCACTTCGCCCTCAACTCGATGGAGGAGGCCCGGTTTCGGGTCGACGTCCGAGTCGCCGAGGACGTGCTGCACGAGGTGTACCTGCCGCACTTCCGCACCGTCGTGGAGGCCGGGGCGGACTGCGTGATGAGCGCCTACAACTCGGTCAACGGAACCTGGGCGGGTCAGAACCGCCCTCTGCTCACCGACATCCTGCGCGAGTTGTGGGGATTCGCCGGCTTCGTGATGACCGACTTCATCTGGGGACTTCGCGACCCCGTCTCCTCGGTGTCCGCCGGCCAGGATCTGGAGATGCCGTTCCGTCAGCAGCGCGCGTCCACCCTGCCCGCCGCGCTGGCCGACGGTCAGCTGACACAGGCCGAGGTGCAGCGCGCCGCGCACCGCCAGCTGGCCGCCCAGATCCGGCTGGCCCTGCGCGCCCGTCCCACGCCATCACTCGACGTGGTCGCCTCGGCCGAGCACCGGCTCCTCGCGCGTGAGGCGGCGCGCCGGGGCGCGGTCCTGGTGCGCAATCAGATGAGTGATGGTTCGCCCGCGCTGCCCTTCGCGGAGACCGCGCTGGCCCGGCTCGCGCTCCTCGGCCCGCTCGCCGACCGCCGCAACCAGGGTGATGTGGGCTCGTCGATGGTCAGCCCCCCGGCGTCGGTCACCCTCCTCGACGGGCTGCGGGAGCGGTTGGGCGACAGGCTCGTTCACGTCGCCGGATCCGATGTGGCGGCGGCGGTCGCGGCGGCGCGCGATGCGGACGCCGCGGTGGTCGTGGTGGGGTTGTCGTCGGTGGACGAGGGCGAGTCGATGATCGGCGTGGACGTCGCGACGATGCAACTGCTCGGTGGAATCACCCGCTTCCGGCCGATCGCGCAAGCCCTGGTCACCATGGCGGCGCGGGTGGCCAAGCGCAAGAACTTCGGCGGTGACCGTCGTGACCTGGGACTGCACCCCGAGGACGTCGCACTCATCCGGGCGGTGGCAGAGGTCAACGCCCGCACCGTCGTGGTGGTGATCGGCGGGGGGACGATCGTTCTCGACCCGTGGGACACCGAGGTCGCCGCGGTGCTGCTTGCCTGGTATCCGGGCATGGAGGGCGGTCACGCGATCGCCGATGTCCTGCTCGGCGACGCCGAACCGGCAGGACGGCTGCCGTTGGCGTTGCCGCACCGCAAAGCCGACCTGCCGCAGGTGGACTGGGATGCCACCACGGTCACCTACGACCGGTGGTGGGGTCAGCGCAAGCTCGACCGCGACGGGGTCCCGGCCGCCTATCCGCTCGGGTTCGGTTTGGGCTACACGACATTCGAGCTGACAGGCCTTCACGTCGGGGCGCTGCGCGGGGAGCGGTTCAGCGCTTCGGTGACGGTGGCCAACACCGGATCCCGCCCCGGACGCCACGTCGTCCAGATCTACGCCGTGCTGACCGCCGACACCGGTCGTCCCGTGCATCACCTCGTGGGCTTTCAGTCGGTGCACCTGGAGTCGCGCAAGAGCGCACGCATCGTCGTCGACTGCTCGACCCGTCCGATCCAGACGTGGCGCGACGGTCGTTTCGCCCCGGCCCACTCGGATATCCCGATTCGAGCGGCTTCGTTCGCCGGAGACCCCGCCGCACTGGATGGCATGCTCAGCGAAACGGCGTGAGACCGACACCTGAAAGAGACGCCATGAGCGACGACATACATCCCCGCGCACATCCCCGAGGCTTCCCCCGTTCGCGCCGCTTCGCCCTGGCGGCGCTGCCGGCGGTGGCGCTGGCGGCGGCCTGCGCCAGGGACGCGACGGATGCCAAAGACACCAAAGACACCGCAGACACCAAAGACACCGCACCGCCGCAGCCCGCCAACCCGCAGCAGGCGATCGACACGTTGATGGAGGGCAATGCCCGCTTCGCCGCGCGTACCCCGCAGCTGCGCAGCGTCGAAGACATCGACGAGCTGTGGACCAGGGTCGTGACCGGCCAGGAGCCCTTCGCCATGGTGCTCGGCTGCGCGGACAGCCGGCTGGCGCCCGAGGTCCTCTTCGATCAATTCGTCGGCGACATCTTCGTGGTCCGCGACGCGGGCAACATCGCCGATTCCGCGACCAACCTGGGCAGCCTCGAGTTCGGTCACGCCGTGCTGAAGGCCAAAGCGCTGATGGTGCTCGGCCATTCAGGATGCGGCGCGGTCAAAGCCGCCTACGACAACGCCACCCCCGGCACCAACATCCAGGCGATCGTGGACCACATCAAGCCCAACATCACCGGCGCGACGAACCTCGACGACGCGATCATCCGCAACGTGAGGGCGGTCAAGGAATCGGTGCGGCGGGGCAGTCCGCTGCTCGCCGCAGCCGAGCAGTCCGGGCAGTTCGCCATCGTGGGAGGCGTCTACGACATCGCGGCGGCCACCGTCAGCCTTGTCTAGAGGTGTCTGGAGTCACGCGCTAGCCTGGTAGCGCAGGAGTAGTAAACCGCGGGAGTCCGGGGCAACCGGTCTGAGAAGGCGACATACGGCGTCGCCGACCGCCCAACCGTCCGGGTAATGCCGGGCAGGGAGCGTCCATCATGCGCGTGCTGTTCACCGTCTGGGGCTACGACGTCACCGCCATCGAGTTGGCGTCGGTGATCCTGGCCTTTCTCGCCATCGGCCTCGGGATCCGGGGTACCCGCTGGACGTGGCCGTTCTACTTCCTGTCCAGCCTGCTCTACGGCTGGCTGTTCGTGGAGTTCCATCTGTTCGCCTCCGCCGCCATGCAGCTGATCTTCATGGTCGCCGCGGTCTGGGGCTGGTTCTCCTGGGGTGCCGAAGGGGTCGCGGCACCCGGCCGGCTGACCCCGGCGCTGCGTCTGCGGGGAGCCGTCGGCGTCGTGGTCCTGTGGGCGCTGCTCGCGCCGCTGCTGCAGAGCATCGGCGGTGCGGCGACTTGGGGTGACGCCTTCATGTTGGTGGGGTCGCTGGCCGGTCAGCTGCTGATGGTGCGGCAGAAGATCGAGACGTGGCCGGTGTGGGTCGCGGTGAACACCGTCGGCGCGGTGCTCTACGCCAGCCAGGGCCTGTACTTCACCGCGCTGTTCTACGCGGTCCTGATCGTGATGGCCGTCGCGGGCTGGCGGGCCTGGTCGGCGCGCGCCGGCGAGCCGCTTCCCGCGCCGACGGCGGCCCGTGGCTGAACCGCAGCGCGGCGGCCTTATCTGCGTGGTGGGCGGGGAGTCCACCGGCAAGTCGACGCTCGCCGCGGCTCTGGGGGCCCGACTGCCGGCGGTCGTCGTCCCGGAGTTCCTGCGCTCCTGGGTCGATCAGCGCGGACGCGTGCCCCGGCCGGACGAACAGGCGGCCGTGCTGGCCGCACACCGCGAGGCCGAACTGGCCGCGCTGCACCAGGCCGGCCGCGCCGGGTCGCCCTGGGTGGTCTCGGACAGCGGTCCGCTGATGACCGCCGTCTACAGCATCCAGTACTACCAGGACGCCTCCCTGCTGCCGCTGGCGGTGCAGTGGGCGGCCCACAGCACCGCGGTGGTGTGGTGCCAGGCCGACTTCCCGTGGCAGCCCGACGAGCAGCGCGACGGTTCGCAGGCCCGCGCCGCGTCTCAGCAGATCCTCGCCGACGTCTTCGCGGCGCACCCGAACCTGCGGGTGCTGGCGGTCGAGGGCCCGCTGCAGGAGCGTGTCCAGACCGTGGTCCGTCTCCTCGGCGGGGAGGGCTCCGTCGGGCTCAGTTCACCGTGATGTGCACGTGGTTGTAGTGATTGGCGACCCGCCACATCGTGTAGGACACCCCGAATCTCGCGGCCTGGTTCAGTATGTCGGCATTGATGGCATCGCCGAGTGCCATATCAGAGCCGATCATGATGTCGATGGCCCGACCACTGGGGTGGTCGGGAAGCGGATCGGCGCGCACGCCGCCGATGGACTGCACGCCGGGATAAGTGGAAATGATGTAGGCGGCCAGCATCTTCGCGTTGGGCACCAGGCCGCCCATCCCGACCGTGGGCACCGGTGCGGTGAGGCCCAACGCCGCAGCGACCGGAGGCGGCACCGCCATCGCGGTCCGCTCCGAGGGCGCCAGAATCGCGTAGCGCGCCTGCACCGTGCGGATCTGCGTGCGCAGTTCGGACTGCTGGCGCTGCAGTTCGGCGCGCGTGGCAACCGCCTCGTCGACGGCCGCCTTGGCCGCGGCGGCGGATGCGGCCGAGACAGACTCAACGGTCTGGGCTTCCAGGCTCGCACTGCGGAAGTTCTCCAGCTGCCCGGAGATCTCGTCGGCCACCATGCGCTGCATCGCGAGCTTGTCGATCAATACCTTCGGCGAGCCCGCGGTCAGCAGCGCGTTGAGCCCTTCGGTTCGTCCACCCCGGTAGATCGCGGCGACGAAACGGTCGACGGCCCCGCGATAGCCGGCCAGGTGGGCCTTCGCCGCGTTCAGCGCGGCCAGATCGGCGTCGTGCTTGCGGTCGGCCTCGCTCAGCAGTCGCATCTTGGTGTCGAAGTCCTGCTGGGTCACTCGCATCGAATCGGTCAGTTGCTGCGCCTGCGCGGAGAGTTCGGTGAGGTTCGGCGCGCTGTCGTTCGCCGGTTCGGCGTAGGCGACCGGTCGGCACACCGTGACCGCGAGTGCGGACACGAGTACAGCGATCGCTCCGGTTCGCGAAAAACGGTCGGCCGAACGGTCGGCCGAACGGTGAGGATTCAAGACGTCGCGTCCTTTGACTGCCGTCGGCGTGGGGTCCGCCGTGTTCTTCGTCAAACTGCCGGTCTTGCGCCCGGGGTCGCCCCTTAGGTCACGGTTAGGTTACGGAAACCGCTGGGGCTTGTCCAACGGCTGGCTTCTACGTTTGCGCTACGCTCGTAGCATGACCGAGGTGGCGTCCCGCGATCTGCGCAATGACACCGCCGGGCTGCTGCGGCGAGTCGGGGCCGGTGAAGACATCACCGTCACGGTCAAGGGCAAGCCGGTCGCGCGGCTGGTCCCGCTGCAGCCCTCCCGGCGCAGGTGGCTGAGTCGCGACGAACTCCTGCTCCGGCTGCGGCGGGCCGAGGCGGATCCGGGCCTGCGCCAGGACCTGGCGACGCCGGCCGGGGACGCCCGATGACTGCTCCGGCCCCGCAGGGCGTGCTCGCCACCTCGGTGTTCGTCGCCGACGAGGGCGGCCGCCCCCTTGACGGCGCGCGGATCCCCGACCAGGTCGCGACGACTGTCGTCACGTTGGCCGAACTCAACCTCGGCGTTCTCGCGGCGGGCTCGGCCGATGTTCGCGCCCGGCGCCTGGCCACGCTCGACGCGATCGCCGACATGGTGGTTCTCCCGGTGGACGAGGACGCGGCACGGGTGTGGGCGCGGTTGCACCTACACCTGGCCGAGGCCGGCCGGCGCGTGCGCGTCCACGACCAGTGGATCGCCGCCGTCGCGGCCGCCCGCGAACTGCCGGTCGTGACGCGCGACGACGGTTTCGATCCGCTAGACGGTGTGGCCGGGGTTGAGGTCATCCGCGTCTGACGCCGGGATGAGCGCCAGCAGCGCGCGGCGGGCCGACCGCAGCTGCCGTCGGCGATCCGACTCGCGGGCGGCGACGTCGGCGGCGGCCAGGACGAGAAGGCGTGCGGTTTCCCGCGGGTGTGCGCAGCACCCACCCAGGTCGGCGGACAGGACCGTCGCCGCCTGATGGTTGCGCCGAGTGGCCTCGGCGGCCACCGCCGGTTCGGTGCGGGCCTCGACCAGCAGCGCGCGAACACCCGGCAGGGCGCGGCAGCCGTCGAGGAAGGCCAGCAGGCGCTGGGCTGCCCGGGCGGGGCCGGGAGGGTCACCGGAGGTTTCGGCGAGGATCTGAGCGAAGAGGGTGTTGTGAAAACGTCGGTGCAGCGCCACCAGGAATGCGGCCCGATCGGGAAAGTGGATATAGAAGGTGCCCTTGGCGTGCCCGGCGGCGGCGGTGATCCGCGCGACCGACAGGCCGGTGAGGCCGTCGTGCTCGGCGAGTTCCACCGCCGCGTCCAGAAGTTCACGCCGGGTCGGGTGGTCGGCGTCAGCCCGGCTGCCCGGCCCGCGGCGGCGGGGCGGTGAGCCGATCCCGGACGTCGTCGTGGTCACGCCGAGTTCGCGACGCGCAGCCGCGCCAGGAACGACCCGGTGCGATCGAGGAATTCGTCGGGCCGCTCGAGGAACGGCTGATGCCCGGCGCCGTCGAAGGTGACGACCTCGGCGTCGGTCAGCGCCGCCCGGGCCCGTCGGCCGTCGATGCGCCAGGGCAGGATCGGATCCCGGGTTCCCCACGCCAGCAGCACCGGGCAGCACACCCCCGCGGCCAGCGGGCGGGTGTCGTGTTCGGGATCGGCGAAGCTGCGCCAGACGCTGGCGAACACCGCCACCCGCTCGGCCGACCGGGAGGCCTCCTCGGCGCGCGTGATCGCCGCGGTGACAGCGGGATTGCGCTCGCGCAGGTACCACCGGGGAAGCCCGCGGTAGGCCCGGGGCGCGACAGCGGCCGAACCGATCACGCGGCAGGCGAGTGCCATGCCGGGCCAGTGCGGCGTGAAACCCCCCGGCGAGACGAGCACCAGACCGGACACCAGGTCGGGGGCGTGCGCGGCGGCGCGCAGCGCGGCGAAGCCGCCCACCGAGTTCCCCAGCAGCACGTGGCGGCCGCCGAGCTCTTCGAGCACATCGATGAGTCGGTCACCGAATCCGACCGCGGTCTCCGGACCCGATCGCGGGCTTCGGCCGTGGCCCGGCCAGTCCAGCGCGCTGACCCGCCAGCCGGACTCTGCCAGGCGCGGCGCGATCGCCGCGAAGTCGCGGTGGTCACCACCGTTGGCATGCAGCAAAACCAGCGACGGTCCGGTGCCGAGAGTCTGCGCGTAGATGCCGGTGCTCACGGTCTCACCGTACCTGACCGAGTGGTCATCTATTTACCCGTTGGGCCGGACTCAGAACTCGAGGCCGTCCAGCAGCGAACCCGCGGCCTCGGTCGCCCAGTAGGTGATGATCACCGTTGCGCCGGCCCGGCGGATCGACAGCAGACATTCCCGGATTGCCGCCGCTCGGTCGAGTCCGCCCTGGGCGGCTGCCGCCTCAACCATCACGTACTCACCGGACACCTGATAGGCAGCCACCGGCAGATCAGTGACCGCGCTGACGTCGGCGATCACATCGAGGTAGGGCAGCGCGGGCTTGACCATGACGATGTCCGCGCCTTGTTCGACATCGAGCAGCACCTCACGCAGCGCCTCGCGCCTGTTACCCGGGAACTGTTGATAGGTGCGACGGTTGCCGATGAGCGAGGATTCGACGGCGTCACGAAACGGTCCGTAGAAACTGGAGGCGAACTTCGCCGCGTAGGCCATGATTCCCACCGAGGCGTGGCCGGCAGCGTCGAGGGCGTCACGGATCGCGGCCACCTGGCCGTCCATCATGCCGCTGGGGGCGACCATCTGCGCCCCGGCATCCGCCTGGGCCACGGCGACGTCGGCGAAGCTGGCGATACTGCGATCGTTGTCCACGTCGCCGTCGGGTGCCAGGACGCCGCTGTGGCCGTGTGTCGTGTACTCGTCGAGATTGACATCGCCGATCACGACCGTGGTGTCGCCGACTTCGTCGCGAACCGCTCGCAGTGCGCGCTGCATGATGCCATCCGGATCCCACGCCTGGGAGCCCATCTCGTCCTTGGACGACGGGACGCCGAACAGCATGACGCCACCGACGCCGGCATCGGCCGCCTCGGCCACCGCAGCCCCCACCGAGCCCACCGAGTGGTGGTACTGGCCTGGCATCGAGGGGATCTCCCGCGGCCGCTCGATACCCTCGTGTACGAAGATCGGCTGGACCAGACCGGAAGGCGACGACGTCACCTCGGCGGTGAGTCGGCGCAGGGCCGCGGTCCTGCGCAGTCGTCGCGGACGATGCCGTCCCGCGGTCATAGGGTGCCCTCGATCTCGTTGGTCGCGAACACCGATTCGATGTGCTCGACCAGAGCGTCGGAAGGCCGCGCGTAGTGGAATCCGGTCGTCGGCCGCCCCGTGCACCCCCGCGCACGAAGGCGGACCTCAGTTTCGGCGGCTTTCAACAGCAGACCCAGCGGATCAAGCACCGGCAGCCCACTGAGGGAATGAATCCCGTAGTGCCACAGTATTTCCGTCGGTAAGCCCTCGGCCGGGATGATCACCTGGGCGCCCTCGGTGGCGGCCCGTTCGGCGGCGGCGGTGAAGTCGCTGACGAAGGCTTCCGGTTCCCCGGCGATCGCCGCGGACACCGCCGCCTTCCCGCCGGGAATCACGGCATGGCCGGTCGCAAGATGGTCGGCGCGGTAGCGGCGGACGTTGTCGGCAATCGGTTCGCGCAGTGCCGGCTCGAATCCGATGATGCCGAAACGCATCTCCTCCCTGGCGCAGTGATGGAATGTCACGCTTCCGTATCCGAGGGTGGGAATCGTCGCCAGCGTGCGCGCAGCAGCCAGGCCGGGATCCTGACCGGCGGCGACCACCCAGGCGTCGAATCCGTCACGCTCAGCTCGGACCGCGGTCTGGGCGAAGTAGTGGTTGAAGTGCACCGCCAGCGCACCAAAACCTACGTAGTCGTTGGGGATGTCGGTGTCGTAGGTGCGCCGGGGCAGGGAATGAATGGCGACCTCAGTGCCGGGGTCGACGACGGCGGCGATATGGGCCCGGTACCACTGGTCCAGGGCAGGCATACGGCCTTCGACGACGTGCTTCTGCAGCCAGATTCTCACGGGGAACCCGTCGCGATCAGCGGTGCGTCCAGAAGCGACGCCTCGATGAGGAACTGGCGCGCCGCGGCGGGGTCGGCGGCGAGTATGGCGATGTCGTCGAGGTGCCGGCGCAGCGCGCCGGGATCGGCGTCCTGCAATCCGCGGACCCGTCTCTCGCTGCGCGGGATCACATCATCGAGCAGGTGGCGGCGCCTCACGCCCGCGATCCTCGCAACGGAATGCCTCTCTGCCCGGCCGTGCAGCCAGTCTGCCACGACCGGCATCACGGCGAACGCGTCGTGGATGCCGGCATTCATGTTCAGCCCGCCCGCAGTCGAGGTGACGTGCGCCGCGTCGCCGAGGATCAGCACCGGTCCGGTGTCGGACAGATAGGTGTCCGCCACCCCGCGCCGAAGCCGGTAACTGTCGATCCGGTCGACGTCGAGATCCTCCAGAGCGAAGGGGGTGGCGTGGCCCAGCGCCTCACGCAACCGCGCGACGTCGTCGCTCTCAGCGGCCGTCCGCACGATCAGCCGGGTGTGGGTACTCATCCGCAGCACGCTGACGCCGTCGTCTGCACCGCGGAAGTAGCACAGTCCCGACAGCGCCGGGCCTGAATCCGCCGCATCAGTCAGGACGGCGAGATCGGTTGAGACGAACGCCCGGACGGCGCCGGTCGGATAGTCGGCCGCGGGGAAGCCGATGCCGGAGATGGCCCGCACGGCCGAGTTCGCACCGTCACACCCGATGACGATGTCCGCGGCGAGGTCGCGGCGCGACCCGTCGGTGACCGTGACCGTCACGGCGGGCCGACGCGCGTCGAGGCCCACCACGGTCGCACCGAACTCGAGGGTGATCAGCGGCTGCGCGGCGATCAGCGCGGCACACCGGTCCAGCAGGGCTTGCTGATCGAGATGAATCCGGAAGGGATGGGCGGTCAGCCCCTCGAGGAGGCGGTAGTCGATCTCGGCCGTCACCTTCCCCCGGCTGTCGCGCCACTGCACGGCGCTCACCCGGACCGCGTCGGGGTCGGCGACCAGGTCGATCCCGGTCGCGCTGAGCAGGTCCAGCGTCGCGGGGTGAAAGGTCGACGCGTGCGATTTCGTCGTCCACGTACCGCCCTGTTCCACCAGCGTCACCGCAACACCTCGCGCGGCGAGCAGCAGCGCGCAGAGCGCTCCGACCGGTCCCGCGCCGACGACGACCGCGTGCGGAGTCACCTCGGACCGCTCCTTGACGTTGTAGGTTGCCTGCTGGTGGGCAGAGCTTATCTCCGGCGCACGATCCTGAAGGAGGGCGATGAACCCCGCGGACGACGACGAGTATCCCGAGTTGGCCTGGCTGGCTGATCACTGTCTGCGCGTCGGGGTGGTGGTGCCGCCGTCGAACCCGACCGTCGAGCCTGAGTTCGACGCCCTGGTGGGAGACGACATTCTGATCTACAGCGCCCGGCTGCCGCGATACGTCGGGCTCACCCTCGAGGAACGCAACCGGCTCTACACGCCCGCCTACGCCGAGGCACTCGACGGTCTGGTCGGACTGGACGTCGAGTGCGCGCTGGTGGCGATGACCGGTCCGAACTACCAGTTCGGCCTCGACGGAGACCGGGACATGTGCGCCGACTTGTCCGCGCGGTTCGGCGCACCGGTTCGCACCGCGAGCCTGGCGATCTATGACTTTCTGGAGGCGACGGGAATCGACCGGATCCACCTGATGTCGCCGTATCCCGACTGGCTCACCGATGAGACCGTGGCGTACTGGTCGGGTGCGGGAATCAATGTCGTCGAGGTCGAGCATCTACTCGGTGAGGGCGAGCAGTTCAGCGCCTACGAGACGACTTCAGCCGAAGTTTCCGGACACCTGCGGGGCGTGACGCCCGCACCGGGCACGGCCGTGCTCTTGTCGGGCACCGGTCTGGTGAGCATCGCCAGCATCTACCGCACCGGCTACGGTGTGCGCGCTCCGATCCTGTCGTCAAACCTGTGCGGCGCGTGGTGGATCCTGCGGGAGTGCGGCGGCCTGCCCGGCAGCGATCTCTACCGCCGGGTCATCTCGCACAACGTTCCTGCTCCCTGATCCCGTGCGCCGCGCGGCCTGGGGAGCGGCCGCGACAAGCATCTCGACGAGGAACTGCACGATCTGCTCGAACGGCCGATCGCGGGGAATGGTGCTGCCCAGCAGTCCCTCGAACATGATGTGCGCGGTGTCGGCGATGAGATCGACGTCGGTGCCAGCACGGAGATGAGGCCGCACCACGGCCAGCAGCAGATCGTCGAGCCAGGCGTGAAACCGCTCGTGCACCCGGGCGACGGCAACGCTCTCACCGACCCGGTCGTGGGCGTCGATATGCATCCCGCGATACCGCTCGGCGGACGCCAGAACCGCGGCCAGAGCCTCCCTCGGGCTGGCGCCCGCGGCCAGGGCGGCGTGTGCCGACTCCCGGGACTCCTCGGCCACCTGATCGAGGACGGCAGCGAACAGGTCGTCCTTGGTCGGGAAGTACCAGTGGATCGAGCCGGCGTTGACGCCGACGTCCCCGGCGATGTCGGCCACGCTGGTGCCCTTGTACCCCCGAGTCTCCAGGCGACGCCGCGCCGCCGCGACGACCGCCTCGAGGCGCTCCTCGCGCGGGATGTTGCGGCGGTTGGGCGGCATTCCACAAGGCTAGAGCCCTTCTTGACTTTCCATCAAGAATCTTCTTGACTTGTGACCAAGAACGCCGACGGGAGGGTGATGCAGCGCAGCGCCGCGACCCTGGACGCGAACCCCGCGCCGCCGCGCAACCCCCTGCCGCTGCGCCGCCAACTGGCGGTGATCCGGGCGTTCAACTCCGGTCCGGAGGCTCTGCGGGACGCCGGCGGGCCGGTGACCCGGCTTCGTCTCGGCCCGCGGTGGCTGGTGCCACCGGTGGTCGTCGCCACCTCGCCGCGTGCCGCGCGCGACATCCTCAGCCCCAGCCCCGCGGAGATGGAGCGCAACCGCGTGCACGACGAGATGCGCCACCTGCTCGGGCCGAATCTGTTCGACATGCGGTACCGCGGCTGGCTGCCGCGGCGGCGCGCGCTGCAACCGGTCTTCACCAAGCAGCACGTCCACCGATTCGGCGGTCACATGGCCGAGGTCGCCGAGACGGTTGCACACCGCTGGACCGACGGTGCGCGCATCGATCTCGACACCGAGTCCCGCCGGGTGACACTGGGGGCACTCGGCCGTTCGGTGCTCGGGCTGGACCTGGAGTCGCGCACCGAGGCGGTGGCCGACCCGGTGCGCACGGCGGCGAACTACATCGCCGACCGCGGCGCAAACCCCTTCCGTGCGCCGCGCTGGCTGCCGACGCCGGCCCGTCGGCGCGCCCGTGCGGCCAGTGCCGCGCTGCACCGACTCGCCGGGGAGATCCTGCAAGCATGCCGGACCGACCCGGAGCGCGACGCCCCCCTGGTCCGGGCTCTCATCGCGGCCAGGGATCCCGCTACCGGACGTGAACTCTCCGACGCCGAGATCCGTTGCGAACTGGTCATCTTCATGCTCGCCGGCCACGACACCACGTCGACGACGCTGGCGTACGCACTCTGGGCGCTGGGGCACCACCGCGACATCCAGGAGCGGGTGCGCGCCGAGGCCGCGGATCTCGGCGGGTCTCGGTTGGCGCCGGCCGATGTCCCCCGCCTGAGCTACGCCGTCGCGGTGCTGCACGAGGCGCTGCGACTGTGCCCGCCGGCACCCGTGGTCACCCGGACCGCGACGAGCGACATCGACATCGCCGGTTACCGGGTGCAGGCCGGCACGGAGTTGGTGGTCGGGATCAGCGCCCTGCATCGCGACCCCACCCTCTGGGACCGGCCACTGGACTTCAACCCCGAGCGGTTCAACCCGGAGAACTCCGCGGGCCGCGATCGGTGGCAGTACCTGCCCTTCGGGGGCGGGCCGCGGTCCTGCATCGGCGACCACTTCGCCATGCTCGAAGCGACCCTGGCCCTGGCGACGATCATCCGCGATGTCGAAATACGCTCCAGCGCCGATGATTTCCCGGTAGCAACCCCCTTCACCGCGGTTGCCGCCGGCCCGGTCTGGGCTGTTGCGCACAGGATCAAACATGACCGCTGACGAGGCCGGTGCCGGCGAACTTCCTCAACTTCCGATCTTCGACGGCACTAAGCAGCCGCAGCACAGGCCGACTCCATCCAAACTGACCCTGACGGCGTACCAGGATCGGGCCGCGCGGCCGCAGCCGGTTCCCGTCGGGGCCGAAGAGCTCCGGTCACTGGCCCTGCGTTCGGGTGCCGACGACGTCGGGCTGGTGGCGGTGAATCGCGACGATATGACCGCCCAGCGGGCCGACATCGAGGAACTGCTGCCGGGAGCGCGCACCGCGATCGCCTTCGTGGTCAAGATGAATCGCGGCAACGTCCGCGCACCGGCCCGCTCAGTGGCCAACGGCGAGTTCCACCACAGCATCGACGAGACCAACGAGGTGGCGCGGCGCATCACCCGCGAATTGGAGACGAAGGGATACCGCGCGGTGTGCCCGCCCGGCGGGTTCCCCATGGAGGTCGACCGCTTCCCCGGCAAGATCTGGACCATCTCGATGAAACCCATCGCGGTCGCCGCCGGCCTCGGTCAGATGGGCATCCACCGCAATGTCATCCATCCCCGATTCGGGAACTTCATCCTCATCGGGGTGGTGCTCACCGACGCCGACGTCGCCGACGACCAGCAGGCCCACCCGATCGACTGGAACCCGTGCCTCGGCTGCAAACTGTGCGTGGCGGCCTGTCCGGTCGGTGCGGTCAAGACCGACGGCAGTTTCGACTTCGCCGCCTGCACGACGCACAACTACCGGGAGTTCCTCGGCGGTTTCGCCGACTGGGTGGGTCAGGTCGCCGACAGCGCGAACCGCTCGGAGTATCAGCAGAAGGTGACCGCGTCGGAAACGGCGAGCGTCTGGCAGAGCCTGTCATTCGGATCCAATTACAAAGCCGCCTATTGCATGTCGGTGTGTCCCGCCGGGGAGGACGTGATCGGTACTTACCTCGCCGATCGCCAGCGGCACGTCGCCGAGGTCGTCAAACCGCTGACCGAGAAGACCGAGCCGGTCTACGTGGTGGCCGGTAGCGACGCCGAAACCCACGTTCGCGCCCGATTCCCGCACAAGCAGGTGCGGCACATCACCAACGGTCTCGCCCCGGCGAGTGTGGAGGCGTTCGTGGCCGGTTCCCCTCTGGTGTTCGCCGCCAGAGCGGCCAAGGACGTGACTCTGCGCGTGCACTTCGCCTTCCGCGGCAGCAGTTCCCTGCAGGCCACCTACGTCATCGACCGCGGGACACTGCAGATCGAATCCGGCCGGGCCGGCGATCCCGATCTGTCGGTGGACGCCGACGCCGACACCTGGCTGGCGATCACCCGCGGGGAGAAGAACCCCGTGTGGGCGGCGCTCACCGGCAAGGTCCGGATCAAAGGACCGGTCCGTCACCTGCAGACATTCCGGCGGTGCTTCCCGGTCTAAGGAGCTCCGCAGATCCCCGTCACGGCGAAGTCGAGTAGTTGCTCCAGCTCTTCGTTTCGCATTGCGGCGGACTGGAGTTGCGCTGCACCGTCCAGACACAGCCGGGCGAACCCATGCACGGTGACCCACGCCTTGAACTCCGCGCCGGGCCGGCGGGTTGGGGCGAGCACACCGTGAGTGACCAATTCGTCGAGTGCGCTGCCCAGCAGGGCGTAGGTGCCGGAGTCGTCATCGACCGGGTTCTTCGGCGTGGGCGGGTGCGTCGCGCCGCTGCCGAACATCACCTCGAACAGCTCGGGATGGGCCAGCGCGAACTCGACGTAGGCCCGGCCGGTGGCCTTGAACCGGTTGACCGCCAACTCCGCCGGGTTCCTTCCGGTTCGGGTCGCGCTCATCGCCCGACGCATCCGCCGGCCGAGTTGGGCGAATCCGTGCTGGGCGACCGCAGTCAGCAGGTCGGACTTGTCGGCGAAGTGCCGGTAGGCGGCGTTGGCCGAGACTCCGACCTCGCGGGCGGTGGCCCGCAGGCTGAATTCGTCGAGTCCGTCTGTCTCGATCAGGCGCACGGCGGTGAGCACCAGGGCATTGCGCAGGTCCCCGTGGTGGTAGGTGTTCTTGGCCGCCGTCATGGTCTCCATGTTGACAGTGTGAACACCCCGAGTAAAGCTCGCGGGCTGCGTCAGTGCTCGGCGGCGTGGCGGATCTCCCACCCGACGCCCACGTGGGCGATATATGACATAACATATATTTCCCCTTGTGCGTTGCTCCGACCAGGGAGACGTCATGCCCGCATCGCCCACCATCGTCACCATCCCGTGCTTCTCAGGCGCGGCCTGGGATGACCGCCAACTCCAGCCTTTCCGCGGTCGCCCGGTGGTGCGGCTTCGGCTGCCCGAAGATCTCGACCGCGTCGAGGACTACGCCGACTACGTCGCGGACCAGGTGGCCGGCATCGACCGCTACGTCCTGGTCGGCGATTCCTTCGGCGCCGTCATCGCCGTCACGCTGGCCACCCGCCGCCCGGCGGGACTCGTCGGGCTGGTGTTGTCCGGGGGTTTCGCCGCCAATCCCCTGCCGCGCTGGAAGGGCATCGCGGCGCGTGCGTCGCGATTCGCCAACGGTCCGCTCTACCACCGGGGCACCCTGGCCTTCCACGCCTGGCAACTGGCGTCGCGCTTCGATGCGACGGCCGAGATTCCCCACGCCCAGGGCGACTACCGCCGTCTCTTTTCCGAGAACACTCCGCGGCGCAGTTACACCGCGCGGGTCACGTCGGTGATCAACTTCGACATCCGCGACCGACTGGACCGGATCGACGTACCGACCCTGCTCATCACCCCGGACGACGACAAACTCGTCGGCGAGCAAGCCGCCGCGGACCTGCTCGCCGGAATCCGCAACGCCCGCGAAGTGCTGCTGCCGAACACCGGGCATATGTTCCGCTTCACCCATCCCGATCTGTACGGGCGGACGGTCACTGACTTTGTCGACAGTGTCGTGGGCGGCGGCCCGGTCGAAGCTGACGACCGATGAGACCCGGCGAGGAGCTCCGTTACCTGGTACTCGCGGCCCAACGCGAGGGAAACCGGATCTTCGCCGCCCAACTCAAGCCCCTGGGGCTGACACCGGCATGGGCCGAAGCGATCACCGTGCTCGCTGAGCGGGAACCGCTGACGATCAGCGACCTCGGGCACTTGCTGGTGTGCGAGGGAGACCATCCGAGTCGCCTGGTGAATCGAATGGTCTCCGCCGGCCTGCTCACGGCGCAGCCTTCGCCCGACGATGTCCGGGCGCGCTGCCTGCGGCTCACCCCGGCCGCCCGAAAGCTCCTGCCGGCCGTCCGGCGGATCGAGAACGATCTGCACAACGGGATCGAACAGCGATTTTCGCCCGCCACGATGCGAGCCTGCCGAGCCGTGCTCGGCAGTTTTGTGGAGGGCCTCCCGGCCGGCGAAGCGTTGTCGCGGCGGCGAGGCTGATCGGGACCGACCGGAAAACTCGATGTTGACAGTGTGAACACATCGCGTAAAGTTCACGATGCCAACATTCGCTCGGAGGTGGCGTGATGCGAACACAGAATGTGTATCTGCAGGGCAACTTCGCCCCGGTCGACACCGAGGTGACGGCCTTCGACCTGGAGGTGATCGGCCAGATCCCGGCCGAACTGGAGGGCCGCTACCTGCGAAACGGACCCAACCCGGTGAAGCTCGACAAACCCGAGCAGCACCACTGGTTCGCCGGGTCGGGGATGGTCCACGGGGTGCGGCTGCGCGGCGGTCGCGCCGAGTGGTACCGCAACCGCTACGTGCGCAGCCGGGAGGTGCGCGAGGCCCTGGGCGAGCCGATCGGTACCGAGGACCCGCTGGGCTCCCCCAACACCAGTGTGCTGGCGTGGGCCGGGGAGACGCTGGCGATCGTCGAGGGCGGCAGCCCGCCGGTGCAGTTGGGATACGAACTCGACACCGGTGCGGCAGGCACATTCGGCGGCACCCTGCCCGGGGCCTTTACCGCGCACCCCAAGTTCGATCCGCTCACCGGTGATCTGCACGCGATGTGTCACGCCTGGGCGCAGTGGTTCGACCACATCAAATACGTGGTCGTCGGCGCCGACGGGCGGGTGTCCAAGACCGTCGACATCCCGCTGCCCGCAATGGTGATGGTGCACGACATGTCGCTCACCCGAAGCTACGCGGTGGTCTATGACCTGCCGGTGACCGTCGACTTCGGCCTCGTCACCGCCGGCCGGTTCCCGTTCCGCTGGAACCCGGACTACACCCCGCGGGTCGGCCTGCTGCCGCGCACCAGCAGCGACGCCGCTGACATCATCTGGTGCGCACTGGATCCCTGCTACGCCTACCACCCGATGAACGCCTACGACGCCGAGGACGGCACCGTCGTCATCGACATCTGCCGCTACGACACGATGTTCGCCCGCGACATCCTCGGCCCGGCCGGGGACTGCCTGCCCAGCCTGTACCGCTGGACCGTCGACCCGGTACGCCGGAGCGTGCGCCAGCAGCAACTCGACGACCGCACGTGCGAATTCCCCCGCGTGGCCCCGTCAGTGTCGGCCGGCCGGCACCGGTTCGGCTACGGGGTCGGGGTGGACGAGGGCTTCGCACCCGGCGACATCTACAAACACGACCTGGAGAAGGACACCGTCGAGGTGCACTCTCTGGGCGCCGGGCGCGGCTCGGGTGAGACCGACTTCGTGCCGCGCGAGCACCCTGCCAGCGAGGACGACGGCTGGCTCATGAGCTACGTCTACGACGCGACTACCGACAGCAGCGAGTTCGTCATCCTCGACGCCCTGGACGTCAGAGCCGGTCCGGTCGCCAGAGTGCGGCTGCCACAGCGGATTCCGTTCGGTTTCCACGGCAATTGGATCGGCGACCACGCCGTGCGCACCGCGACGTGACCGGGATCAATACACGCGTCCCGACCCGCGTGGGGACACTGGCCGTCGCCGACAGCGGCCCTGGCAGGGGCGATGGCCTTCCGGTGGTGCTGTGGCCGTCGCTGTTCAGCGACCACCGTTTGTACCGTCACGTCACCACACTGCTCGACCCACCCTCTGCTCGGCGACAGTGGCGGAGCATCTGCGTCGACGGGCCCGGCTTCGGGCAGAGCACCCCGCCCGACGGCGAGGTCCAGCCCGACCGCTATGCCGGAGCGGTGGTCGATCTGCTCGACGAACTGGGAATCGACACCGCGGTCGTGGCCGGCTGCTCGTGGGGCGGTCAGGTCGCCGCGCACACCGGCGCGCAAGCACCGGAGCGCACTCGCGCGGTGCTCATGATGAACACTCCGTTGGAACCCAGCCTGGGCGGGCACCGCATGCAGGTTCTGGGCACCCGCGCGATGGGATCGACCGCGTTCTGGGGCAAGGGCGTCGCCCGGTCGATGATCGCCGCCCCCACCAAGCGGAGTCACCCGGAACGGGTGGGCGAGTTCGTCTCGGCGTTCGGGTCCTTCGACCGCGCGGCAGCGACTGCCACCGTGCGCACGGTGCTGACCCGCTCCCCCGGTCTGGCTGACGTGCTGCCACAGCTTCGGGTGCCGACCACAATCCTGATGGGCGACCAGGACGCGCTGTACCCGCCCGCTGCGGCGATGCCCCTGGCCCGGCTGGTGCCCGGCGCCACCATCGAGGTCGTGCCGGACTGCGGGCACCTCGCCCCGATCGAGACACCCGAAGCCGTTGTCGCCGCGCTCGATTCGCTGGCCGCGCGGAGCTGAGCGCGCCAGGATCACACCATGGACCTCATCGAGACACTGCGCAGCACCGGGGCGGTCCGCGAGTTCACCGACGATCCGGTCGACGACGACGTCGTCGCGCGCATCCTCGACACCGCCCGGTTCGCACCAAGCGGCGGCAACGCCCAGGCGTGGCACGTGGTGGTGATCAAGGACGCGGCGATCCGGACCCGGCTGCGCGACCTCTACCTTCCCGGGTGGCGTGACTATCTGGCGATGAGCGCCGCGGGCTTGCGGCCGTGGGCGCCGGGCAACGATCCCGCCGCCGAGGCGGCCGCGCTGGCGGACATCCCCGCCGAGCTCGCCGCTGCGGCGGACCAGGGGTTCGCCGCCGAGTTCGACCGCGTCCCGGTGCTGCTGGCGGTGTTCGCCGATCTGCCGGCGCTGGCCGCGGTGGACCGTGACTTCGAGCGCTACCCGATCGCCGGGGGCGCCTCAGTGTATCCGTTCGTGTGGAGCATCCTGCTGGCCGCGCGCGCCGAAGGCCTCGGCGGGGTGATGACCACGATGCTGGTCCGTACGGAACCGGAAGTGAAGCACTTGCTCGGCGCCCCGCCGCACTGGGCGCTGGCCACGGTGATCGCCCTCGGCCGTCCCGCCCATCGGCTGCGGCGGTTGCGGCGTGCGGCGGTGAGCTCGTTCGCGACCGTCGATCGTGCCGACGGTCCTGCGCTCGACGGATCGCGACCGCCCCGCAGAAAGGCCGACTGATGACCCAACCCACGCACACCGTTTTGGTGACCGGCGCCAGCAGCGGCATCGGTGAGCAGTTCGCGCTGCAACTGGGCAGGCGAGGTCACAGTCTTGTGCTCACCGCGCGCAGCGAAGACAAGATGCGCGCACTCGCTGGGCGGCTGCGCACCGAGAACCCCGGCATCGGCGTGGAGGTGATCGCCGCCGACCTCGCCCAACCGGGCACTGCAGCCGCGCTCACCACCGAACTCACCGCACGGGGCATCGACGTGGACATCCTGATCAACAACGCCGGCTTCGGGTCGCACAACCCGGTGGCCGAGGAGGACCCCGACAACCTCGCCCGCGAGATCCAGCTCAACTGCTCGTCGCTGGTCGACCTGACTGCGCGGTTGCTGCCCGCGATGCTCCGGCGCGACCGGGGCGGTGTGCTGAACGTGGCATCCACGGCGGCGTTCCAGCCGTTGGCGGGCATGGCCGTCTACGCGGCGACCAAGGCGTTCGTGCTGTCATTCACCGAGGCACTGTGGGCCGAGACCCGCACCACCGGTGTGCGGGTGGTGGCGCTGTGTCCCGGGGCCACCGAGACCGGGTTCTTCGATGCCGCCGGCAAGGAGTTCCTGACCAGCGGCCGCCAAACCCCTGACCACGTCGCCGAATTCGGCCTGCGCGCCTTCTTCAACGGACGCGGTCCCACCGTTATCCCCGGCGTGGCGAACAAACTGGGAGCCACCGGGTACCGGTTCGTCCCGCGCGCCGCGTTGGCGCGTTTCGCCGGGGCGAGGGTGCGGGCTGATGACTGAGGCGGGCGAGGTTCACCGGGTGACCGTCGCGTCCTCCGAATCGTAGGATCGGATCGTGAGCGAGCAGTCCACGCCGTTCGTCCCTCCCACACCCGCCGACGCTCTTGCCCACCTCGGCATGCCGATGGACGAGGCGATGCGCACCCAGCGGGCGGTGCGGCGCCTGCATCTGGACCCGGTGCCGCACGAGGTGCTGCTGCCGCTGCTCGAGTTGTCGCTCAAGGCACCCACCAGTTCCAACAGCCAGGACTGGCACTACATCGTGGTCGAGAGCCCCGACCAGAAGGCGCGCCTGGCCAAGCTCTACCGCCGGCTCTTTCGGGTCTTCAACCGGATGGCCGAGCGCCAGGCCAAGGGCGACGAGAAGGAACTGCGCGCGATAAGGCCCGGGCAGTGGCAGGCCGAACACTTCGAGCAACTGCCGGTGTTCGTCATCCCCTGTTACCGGCGCAGCGCCCAGCACCGGCCGGTGGGCCGCCCGCAGATCGCGGTGTCGTCGTTCTACGGATCGGTCTATCCGGCGGTGCAGAACCTGCTGCTGGCCTGCCGGGCCGTCGGCCTCGGGGCGTCGCTGCAGACCCTGCCGATCTGGTGGGTGCCCTCGGTGCGGCGGATTCTCGGACTGCCCCGCAGCATCGTCCCGGTCTGCATCATTCCGATCGGGTGGGCAAGGGGCCGCTACGGCCCGACCACGCGACCTGAAATCGGTGAGGTGGTGCACCTCGACCGCTACGGCAATCAGCCATTCCGGTCCTGAACCCGCTCACACCCTGATCACAGATAGAGAGGGACATGCACCGGCGATCCGGTCGAAGCCGGCGTCCTGGGTGACGACGGGAAGTCCATGCTCGATCGCGGTTGCCGCAATGAGAGCGTCGGTCAGTTTCACTGCCCCATGCACACCGGCGCCCCGGCAGTCCGCAACGAGCCGAGCCCACGACACCATCACCGCCTCACTAATGGGGATCGGATCGGCTGCGCGCGCCAGCGCGAGGGTGTCGGCACGTCGTGCTCTGATCACCGGATCGGCCGCGTTGAAGACACCGAGCTGCAGTTCGCCGATCGTGACGACGGAAATCGCGACTCGCTGCGGCAGTTTCGCGATGGTGCGTCCACTCTCGCGTGCGATGAACACCGATGTGTCCAGCAGACCGACTTCGGTCACAGGTCGTCGAGGGTTTGGCCGGCAAGGTCCTCAAGTTCGTCGCTCAGGCCCGGGTCTGCTGAGCGTTCGGCGAGTTCGTCGCGGAGACGCTCTCCGGACAGCCATCGGGCGCGACGCCGGTGCGGCACGATATCGGCGACAGGTTCGCCGTGCACCGTGAGGATTACCCGCTCCCCGGCCCTGACCGCGTCAATGACGTGGCTGGTCCGATTGCGAAGGTCACGCACCCCCACCTCCATGTGCGACAGCGTAGCACAAATGGGGTTCAACCGCCGGTCCGCCGGACCACCATCTTGATCGCCGGCTCCAGCCACCGGCGGTCGGCCTGCTCCCAGTCGACGACGGTGGTCGGCACCGCCAGCGGATCCAGCCGGCCGGCGGCGACAAGATCGAGCACCTCGGGCAGGTAGCGCCGGGAGTCCGCGCGGGAGGTGTGGACGGTGATGCCGCGGGTGTACATCTCCAGCAGCGGCAGCCCGACCTGGTCGCCGAAGTGGATCACCACCGACGTCAGCCGTCCGTAGGGCTCGGTGGAGCGGATCGCGCAGTGCAGTCCCTCGACGGCAAGTGCCCCTGCGATCACGATCGGCGCGCGGTCCAGCCGACGCGGGAACGCACCGGCCAGATCGGTGACGTCAGCACCCAGGTCGGACGCCGCGGCCAGCCGGGCCGGGTCACTGTCGGCGTAGCGGATGCGGCCCGCACCGAGGGCGCGTGCGCAGGCGATCGCATAGAGACTGATCGACGGTGCATCGCCGCCGATGATCAGCACGTCGGCACCCGGGCGCTCGCGCAGTCCGTCGACGACGGTGCGGTAGGCGTCGACGACGTTGTCTCCGATGGTGGCCAGGGCGACCACGTCGATGCCCTCCGGCGCGGGCATGAGCATGTGGTCGGCGGCCGGAACCAGAAGCAGATCAGCGACACCGCCGCCGTGTCCGCCGCCGGCTTCACCGAACCCGAAGGCTGCCCCGGCGCGGGCCTGGTTGGGTTGGCACGCGGCGTAATGCCTTTCGCTGCAGGGCGCGCACGTGCCGCACGACACCTGGAAGGGCACGGCGACCCGTTGGCCGGGCTTGACGCGGGTGACGCCGGGCCCGACGGCGACGACCTCGGCGGCGATCTCATGGCCGACCGGGTACGGGCCCGGGAAGAGGCCGAACCCGGCCATCGCGGCGTCGAGGTCGCAGCGCGACACCGCCAGTGGGCGCACGACGGCCTGGCCGAGTCCCGGTTCGGGATCGGGCGCCTGCTGCCACTCCAGGTGGCCGGGTTGGGTGAAGACGAGGTGTCTCATCGAGGCTTCTCGTTTCCTTCGGTGGAGTGTTGCCGAAACTGTGCGATGGTCAGCCCGTCATGCCGAGGTAAACCAATAGCCCGCGCTCCAGCTGCAGCATCTCAGTCGTCGTTATCTTGCCGATGTGTTGCCCCAACTTGGACCTGTGGGCCGTGGTGATCTTATCGATCATGATGCTGCTCGGGGCAGTCAGTCCGTTGGTTTTGTTGGGCTGCAATGGGATTCGCAGTAGTGGGATGTCGACGGCGCTAGCGGTGAGCGGGCAGAAAGTTATTGAGTCAGTGGCGTCGAATCGGTCATCCTGGACGATGAGGACCGGGCGTGGCTTGCCCGCGTAACCTTGGCCGGCCGAGGCGGTCCAGAGTTCGCCGCGTCTCACTAGTCGGGTAAGTCTTCGTCGCTGAATTGGGAGATGGCGTCTACGAAGGCCTGGTCGTCACTTGCGTTGCTGCTGGCAGCTGCCAGAGCCGATTGCCGATGCGCCTCTGCGGCGAATTCGGGGGCCCGGGTGTCGGGGACCCAGATTTGCAGGGGGCGCAGTCCCTGATCGCGCAGCCGAACCCGGTGTTCAGCGACTCGCTTCCCCACGTCACGGTTGGCCATGGGCCTAATGTTACATGTAACTCTCGGACGCGTTGCTCCATCGGTGCGGGCGAAAAACAGGGAATCGCGCCACGGCCCCCGGACCGACACGGATCGTGACGCTCGGCATCGGTCACCCGGATCGCTGCCCCGCCGGGGTTCACGGCAGGACGAGCAGTGCCGCGACGAAGGCCTCGACCGCCAGTCCGGCGATGTTCTCCTTCGACCGGGACCGGTCGATGACCAGTGATACGGCGCGGGCGATGAACGCCCCGCCCCATGCCGCGCCGAGCACCAGTGCCGCCTGCCGGGTTCCGATCAGCAACACGGCCAGCCCGGCCCCGAGGAACAGTCCCCCGTAGGTCGCCCGGAACTCCGAGACACCGAGCGGGCCCGGGAGGTGCAGCCCGATGACGGCGCTGACTCTCCTGGGCCAGATGAGACCCAGGCAGCCGGCGACGATCGAGATCGTGGCGCCGATCTGTGCAGCGGTGCTCACGGCGACCTCAGCGCCAGCAGCGGAATCCCCAGGGCGGTGACGAAGATCAGGTTGAACACTGCGTGCGTCGGAAATCCCAGCACCAGAGACATCCCGGTGTCGAGGACGAACCACACCGCGACCGCTCGAAGGAGAATCGTCCGCGCCCAAGGCGATCCGTCGCGCAGCGGTCCCCGCACGATCTGGATCATCGTGACCGCCCAGCCGGCCAGTACCGCCCCGAGCACCATGAAGGGGAGCTTAAGGTAATCGCGAACCGCGGCACTGTTGATCGACTCCGAGGGGCCGAACCCCAGAGCGGAGAACAACTGTCCCGCAACAGAACCGGCGAACACGAGCACAAGTGCGTAAGCCAGCAGCACGGCGAGGACGACCTGAAGCCACGTGATCCAGGTGCTCCGTGACATCGTCACCGCTGGAGGCCGGCCGGGGAGGCTGTCCGCCCCAGCATGATCTGACCGGCGATCAGCAGGCTGGCGTAGGCGAAGATCAGCGCAGAGGCCGTCCATGCCAGCGCTTGGCCGGTCTGGCCGTAGAGGTGCGGCGCGAAGCCGATCGCCAGGCCGTCGAAGATCATCGCGCCCGCGACCCCCCAGGCGAAGACCTGACGTTGGTCGAGGCCCCGCATCCGTGCGATCCACTGCAGGAAGAGCACCGTCGGAGGGGCAGCCGCCGCGCACAGCGCGTACACCGCGACGCGCCACGGTGTCTGCAGGAAAAGCCACTCCGGCAGCAGGCTGATCAACAGAGCGAACCCGAGAGCCACCAGCGCTCCGACCACCAGACCCGTCACCGCGGGCTCGGAACCACGCTCGGCCATCTCTGCTCCTCGCTATTTGTAGCTATCACTACACTTACTGTAGTCCGCGCTACCACTACCATCAAGCGGTGGGCTACAAGCACTCCCGGGAGGACCTGCTGGCCGCGGCCACCCGGCTGGCGGCCACCTCCGGCATCGGTGCGCTCACCTACGGTTCGGTGGGCGAGAGCCTGGGCATCAGCGACCGCACCATCGTCTACTACTTCCCGACCAAGGACGACATGATCGCCGCGGTGATCGGCGCCCTCGGCGAGCGGATGGAAGCCACACTCGCCGCCGCCTTCGGCGACACCGCACTGCCGGCCGAGGAACTGCAGCGCCGGGCATGGCCGGTGCTGGCTTCACCGGCGGCGGACCCGATCTTCGCGGTGTACTTCGAGATCATCGGGCTGGCCAGCGCCCGGCGCGAACCGTACGCCTCCCTGGCTCCGGTGATCATCGACCGCTGGGTGGATTGGATCGAGCCCCGGATCGCCGCACCCACCCCCGCCAGGCGCCGGCAGGGTGCGCTGGCGTCGATCGCGATCATCGACGGCCTGCTGCTGCTGCGCCGGGTGTCGGGCGCGCGAACGGCGAACGCCGCCGCCCGCGCGATCGGGATCGGCTGAAAGCTCCGGTCAGGCCGATTTACCCGGCCGCGGGAACTGGGCGCCCAAGAACCGGTCCCACATGGCGTCGCTCATCAACCCGTTGGCGCCGATGAGCACGCGCGCCGAGGGTGTCACGCGCATCCGGATCGGCGGGCGCCTGACGGTGATGGCTTTCTCCACCGCCTTGGCGACACTGTCGGCATCGCCGCCGAGTTTGGCCAGTGGGCCCTTGGCGTACGCGTCCTCGGTGGCCGCACCAACCGCGGCGTTGAACTCCGCATAGGGACCATCGCCGTTACCCAGCGCGGTCTGGGCGGTGGCGGCGAATTCGGTGCGGATGAGTCCGGGCTGGACGATGACGACGTCCACACCGAACCCCTTGACCTCGAAGCGCAGCGCGTCGCTGATCGCCTCGACGGCGTACTTGGACGCGTGGTAGGCGCCGCCGCCGGGGAAGGTGAAGTTCGCCCCCATCGAACTGATGTTGACGATGCGCCCCCAGTGCTGGGCCCGCATCCCGGGCAGCACCAGTTGGCACATGCGCACCAGGCCGAAGACGTTGGTCTCGAACTGCCGGCGCAGATCGTCCATCGACAGGGTCTCCAGCGCTCCGGACTGCGAGTAGCCGGCGTTGTTGATCAGCACGCCGACCGCGCCCTGCTCGTCGACGACGCGCCGGACCGCGGCGGTCATGGAGGCCTCGTCGTTGACGTCGAGGGCCAAGGTGTGCGCACCGGCCGCCTGCAGGTCGGCCAGGGACTCGACGCGGCGGGCGGTGGCGTAGACGGTGTGGCCGGCCTTGACCAGCCGCAGTGCGGTGGCGTGCCCGATGCCGGTGGAGCAGCCGGTGATCAGCACAGCCTTGGAGACTTCAGTCATGCCGACACGGTAGACAGTGTTTGCAAAAAGTGTCAATCCTGCTCATCATGTTGAGGGGCGCACCAGGAAGGCTCAGGTATGCGGGACGTATCCATGGCCATCATCGGTGCCGGGTTCGGGGGGATCGCCGCCGCGGTCCGGGCGCGCGAGGCCGGTGTGCGGGATCTGGTCATCATCGAGCGCGAGACGCGGGTGGGCGGCGTCTGGCAGGCCAACAGCTATCCCGGGCTGGCCTGCGACGTGCCCTCGAACCTCTACTCGCTCTCGTTCGCCCCGAATCCCCGGTGGAGCAGGCGCTTCTCGCCGCGGGAGGAGATCCGCGCCTACCTGGAGAACGTCGCGCGCGATCACGGACTCGAGCCGCACCTGCGGCTGGGAACCGAAGTGACCACCGCCGCCTGGGACGACGACGCCGGGCGGTGGCGGCTCGAACTGGACGGCGGCGAGGTCATCGAGGCCGACCTGGTGGTCACCGCCTGCGGGCAACTCGCACGCCCCCGGATCCCCCAGGTGCCCGGGCTCGCCGACTTCGCGGGACCGGCGTTTCACTCCTCGAACTGGGACCACGAGCTGGACCTGACCGGGTTGCGGGTCGCCGTGCTGGGAACCGGTGCCAGCGCCATCCAGTTCGTGCCGGCCATCGCCGGGCGCACCCGGGCGCTCACCGTCTTCCAGCGCTCGGCGCCCTGGACGCTGCCCAAGATGGACGTCGTCTACTCGCGGCGAACCCAGCGGCTCTTCGAGCGCTTCCCCGTTCTCCAGCGAGCATCGCGCTCGGCGTGGCGCGCCTCGTTGGAGCTGCTCGCACCGGTCTTCACCGGACAGCCGCCGCGGGCGGCCCGGGGCGCACGCCGCCTCGTCACGCGCCTCTCCGACCGGCAGCGCGACGTCGCGCTGCGCGGCGACCCCGACCTGCGCGCGCGGGTGCAGCCCGACTACGAGATGGGGTGCAAGCGAGTGCTGATGACCTCCGAGTGGTTTCCGGCGCTGAGGCGACCGAACGTCGAACTGGTCACCGACCGCGTCGAGCGCGTCACCAGCGAGGGCGTCGTCGATTCACGCGGCCGCACACACCCCGCGGACGTGATCATCTTCGGGACCGGCTATGCGGCGACCGACCTGCTGGCCCCGATGGAGGTGCTGGGGCGCGACGGAGTGCGTCTGCGCGACCGCTGGCGTGACGGGGCGGAGGCCTACCTGGGCCTGTCGGTCCCGGGGTTTCCGAACCTGTTCATGGTGTACGGACCCAACACCGGCCACGGCACGGGCTCGGCGATCGACATGCTCGAGGCCCAGGCCGGCCACATCGCCGATGCGGTGCGGATGCTCGCCGACGGCCGCGCCGAACGTCTCGAGGTTCGTCAGGAGGTGTTCGACGCGTTCCGCCGGGAGATCGCCGAGCGGATGACCGACACGGTCTGGGCCTCGGGCTGCGGGAGCTGGTATCGCAACGACGCCGGGCGCGTGACGATCACCTGGCCCGGGCAGCCCGCCGAGTATCAGCGCCGCGCGCGTCGGCTTTCGGCTTCCGACTACGAGCTGCACGCGCCGGCGGGGGCGCGGTCATGATGACGACGGGTGAGGCGATCGCCGCGGCGGCACTCGCCGAATTCACCGCGTTCGGCTACCGGCGGGCCTCGATCGAGAGCATCGCCCGCCGTGCACACGTGTCGCGGGCGACGGTGTACGCGCACTACAGCGGCAAGGACGAGTTGTTCCGCGCGCTGGTGACGGGGCTGCACGAGGAACACCTGGCGGCGATGCGCGAAGTCGCCGATGCACCCGACCTCGACATCGAAAGCCGCATCAGCCGGCTGCTGCAGGCGCGGTTTCTGCGGTTCGTGGAGCTGACGTCGAGCTCACCGCACGCCGGCGAGCTCTACGACCGCCATGGCGCGTTGTGCGGCGACATCGCCCAGGGTGCCCACCGTCAGGCGGAGAAGATCATCACCGCCGTGCTGCGCCGTGCGACCGCCGCCGGGGAGATCGACCTAGGCGCCTCCGGGCTGACGGTGGCACAGCTGGCGGGCGTGCTCGACGACTGCGCCTTCGGCGCCAAGGGCGAGGACCCGGCCACCGCCAAGCCGGCCGAATTCACCGCCCGGCTCGCCCGCAGCGTGGCGGTGATCTTCGCCGGCATCGGCACCGCGGCGTACCGTCGGTAGCGGAAGCACCAGGAGTGAACATGCCCCACATCGACATGCCTGACGCGCCGGGAATCATGGGTCCGATGCTGTTCCGGCCGCAGACCGCCGGCCCGCTGTTCGACCTCGCCGAGGTGCTGCTGCGCGGGGAAAGCACCCTGAGCCGCGGCGAACGCGAGATCATCGCGGCCTATGTCTCACGGCTCAACCAGTGCACGTTCTGCCACCACGCCCACGCCACCTTCGCCGCCCTGCAACTCGACGACGGCGGGGACCTGGTCGAGGCGGTGCTCGCCGACCCCGACACTGCACCGGTCAGCCCGAAACTTCGCTCGCTGCTCGCGCTGGCGGCACTGGTCGCGCAGTCCGGGCTGGCGGTCACCGAGGAATCGGTACAGGCGGCCAAGGACCTCGGCGCCACCGACACCGAGATCCACGACACCGTGCTGATCGCCGCGGCGTTCTGCATGTTCAACCGCTACGTCGACGGTCTGGGGGCCATCACCCCGCCGGATCGCTCCGACTACGCCGAGATCGGGCAGCTGATCGTCGGTCTCGGCTACGCGGCGGCCACCCCGCCGTTGCCGGACGGCGACGTCGACTAGCGACGCCGAAACGCTCGGGTCCGAACGGCCGGCCCGGTCGGATCCGAGTCCGGCGTCGCTGATAAACCGAGGTCTGCGCCGCCACCGTCAACAGTGCGCGGAATGCAGTCGCACCGCGACGGATCGGCGGCAAATCACGGGATCCGAGGGCCCGGGGAGTCGATGTCGCGCAGGCTCCTGACGCGCAGCACCCCGAGGGCGGTGAGGACCAGCAGTCCGGCGATGACCAACATGATGGCCTTCACGCCGAAGCTCTCGGCGGCAATCCCCGCGAGGAACATCGCCGCGGGGGGAGCGACGTAGAAGGTCGCCGTCTGAATGCCCAGGACCCGGCCTTGCGCGTCGGGCTCGATGCGCAGCTGGACGATCGTCGTGAGCAGGGGCTGCATCGGGCCCCACGTCAGACCGCAGAAGAAGGCAAAGGTGATGAAGACTGCGATAGGTGGCAGCAGCGCCATGGGGATGTAGGTCAGCGCCGTGCCGATCAGGCTCAGGTAGACGATCGTGAGGCGTTTCCTGCGCTCGGCGAGCCAACCGTAGGAGAAGGAACCGATGACGCTCCCCGCCGCGAGCGCGGCCAGGATGACGCCGAGACTCTCGGGTGAGTCGAGCTCGGTGAAGTAGGCCGGCAGCAGCACGGTCTCAGTCGGCAGGTAGATCGCCGCGAGAAACATGACGGCGATCGTGATCGCGCGCAGAGTGTGATCGCGCCAGACGAGCGTGGCCCCGAGGATCGCGTTCTGCCAGGCGCTGAGCGGTTCGATCCCGGCCTGCTCGCGCTCAGCCCTGGCCACCTGGCCGGCATCGCCGACGCGCAGCAGGCCGATGAGAATCGCTGCCAGAACGAAGAGCGCGAAGGGCACCCAGAACGCGGCCGTGTCGCCGAGTGCGGAGATGAGCAGCGACCCGGCGAGCGGACCGGCGATCCAGCCGATGCCGAAGATGCCCTCGTGCAGGCCGTTGAGGCGGGTGACCTCCATGTTGCTCGCGTCGGCGACGTCGGGGATGAGGGCGCGTCGCGCGGTGTACCCGGCGGGATCGAAAACCGCCCCGAGCATCGCGAGCGCCAAGATGATCCCGAGGGTGAGATCGGTGAGCGTCGCCACGAGCGGGAGAGCGGCGACGGACACGGCCGACAGCACGTCGGAGAGGATGCTGACGATCCGCCGGCCGAAATGATCCACCGCCCACCCGGCGAGCGGACTGGCGATGATCCCGGGCAGCGACGACAGAGCGGCGACGAGGCCCGCCGCCGCCACCGACCCGGTGCGGGCAAGCACCAGCCACGGGATGGCGATGGTGACCACGCCGTTGGACATGCCGGAGAGCAGGTTGGTGGTTTCGAGCAGGACGATGGGAGTCCAGCGGATACGTGTGCGCGCGGGGGGAATCGACACGGCGAACTCAGGCGGCGTCTGAACTATCAATCCGCGACGTCGTCCAGCCGGGTAATCGGCTGACCGGTCAGCGCGGCGATGGCGTCGAAGTCTTTATCGACGTGCAAGACGTGCAGTCCGGCGAGCTCGGCACTGGCTGCGATGATCAGATCGGGGATCGATGCACCGCGCTCCGGCCCGTGCTGGATTCGGTCGCTCCACAGAGCGGGATCGGTGCACACCGCAAGACCGGTGACGACCGAGCCGAACCGCTGCAGATCTTCCCGGCACACAGGGACACGTGCGGTGCGGGTGGCCTGAGCGAGTCGGCGGCGGACGTACTCGACCCGTGACACGCCCAAGGTCTCGGCGTGGGCGTCGATCCCGGCGAGCACGTCGTCGGGAATGTCGCGGATCAGCACATCGCTCAACGGCTTTACGCCTGGCCTTCCGCTGGGGTTCCGTAGTCCCACGACAGGATCCTCGCGGGGGTCATCCGGATGTAGGCGGCGCCCGGTCTGGGTTCGGTGGGCCAGTCGGATTCCGGAACGCCCCGCGCCCGGGCACCCTCCCTCGCCAGCTCGAGGGCTTCGCGGTGTTCGCGAACGATGCGGGCGTGGCCTTGGAACATCACGCCCCGGATGTCTGCCATGCTCGAGCCGTCTTCGAGCAGCACGCTCACGTTCGGATTGCGTTCGACGTTGGCGACTTTGCGTGTCCCGTCCCGCACGCCCATGATGATGTCGCGGTCCAGGCGGAAGTACCCCAGCGGAACCGAGTGCGGGAAACCGTCTCCGTCGATGGTGCTCAGTACCGCCCAGCATGGGCGGCTGTCGAGGTAGGCCTCAATCTGTTCGTCACTGAGTTTGCGCGGCATGAACAGAGGTTAACCAGATCGGATGGCACTGACGATGAGTTCGAACGGGCCTTCCTGTTTGTCGAGGATGTAGAACGCGACCCGGTTGATCGTCGAGGGGTCCAGCGGCGGCACCCCCGATATTGGATCGAGGAATCTGCCCACCGGCTGGAAGTCGCCGATCGGCAGGTCGTAGCTCCGGGGGACGCCGGCATCGGTGGCGAAGCGCTGGACATAGGACCAGGGCTGCCCCGTGTCCACCCTCACCACGTAGGTCTTGCCGTCGCCGGTTGCCTGCACGCTCAACGATGTCGCGCCGGCTGCCCGACGCCCGATCTCCGGATCGACCGGACCGCGGGCCGAGGCGAATCCGCCGTTGTTGTCCAGCGAGATGGTGCCCGCGAACACCAGGCCGCCCTCACCGAAGGTGACCGTCGAGGTCGACCGGCCGCCCATGACGGGATCGTTGACCGTCGTCCAGGGGGTGACCGCGGCCGGATCACCGAGGTCGACGAGGACTGCCGACCCGGGTGCCGGCGGGACCGTCGGTTCGTCTGCCCCGGCGACCTGCCCGCACGACACGATCAGCGCCGCCACGCAGGTGATCGCCGGAATCATCTGCGCCCGTCGTCGGCGATCGTCGCTGCTCACCCCCTCAATGTAGGGGCGCGGGCCGCGGTGTCAACCGGCGTCCATCGCCGGCATGGTCCTGCGCAGTCCCCGCGTGAGCACGAGCAACCATCCGAATCCGATCGCCAGCCAACACATCCCGACGCGCAAAGTCAGCGTGGAGAGGTTGGTCCACAACCACACCGTCAGGGCGAAACCGACCAGGGGCAAGACCAGATTCCAGATCACCGCTGATCCGTGGCGGCGCCGCCGGTTGATGAAGTATTCCTTGATCACCGACAGGTTGACCGCAGAAAACGCCACCAGGGCTCCGAAGCTGACGATGGACGCCACGGTGTCCAGGTCGATAACCAGGGCCAGCAGCGAAACACCACCGGCGAGTACGACGGCGGGGGCCGGAGTCTGAAATCGCCTCGACAAGCGGCCGAAGAAGGACCCGGGCAACACGCCGTCACGCCCCATGGCGTAGAGGAGCCGGGCGACCGACGCCTGCGAGGTCACCGCGGCACCGAGGGCACCCGGAACAAAAACAGCGGTGAAGAAGTCGTCGAGAAAACCTCCGCCCACCGCGCGCATGACGTCCAGCGCTCCGGAATCCGCATCCGTGAACCTATTGGACGGAAAGACCAGCTGCGACACGTAGGCGAGAGCAATGAACAACAGACCCGACCCGAGGGTGGCGATCATGATCGCGCGCGGCACGTCTCGGGTTGGCCGAGTGGCTTCTTCCGCGAGGGTCGACACCGCGTCGAACCCGAGAAAGGACAGGCACAGCACTGCCGCTCCGGCGAACAGGGCCCCGGCGCCGCTCACGGTCCCGTCACCGTGCAGGGGCGCTGTGAAGCTGACCGCCTCCATTCCGGAAAGACGATGAATGGCCAGGACGAAGAACGTCACGATGAACACGACGTGAAACCCGACGATGAGCAGATTCACCCGGGCCACCGACACGATCCCGATGACGTTGAGCAGGGTCCCGATCGCGATGGCGGTGGGGATGAACACCCACGCGGGTACGGCCGGCAGCGTGGCGTGAAGGTAGATCCCGATGACCAGATAGCTCAGCATCGGGAGGCACAGGTAGTCCAGCAGCAGCGACCAGCCCGTGAGAAATCCCAGCGGCGCGCCGAAGGCCTTCCGGGTGTAGGCATAGGACGATCCGGCGACGGGATAGGCAGCCGACATCCGCGCGTAGGACAGCGCCGTGAAGATCACCACGATCAGGGTGATGACGTAGGCGAGTGTCAGTCGCCGCCGGTGCTCTGGGTGACCACCCCGTAGGTGGTGAACACCACCAGCTGCCCGATGTACACCAGGCCGAAGAGCACCAGCGGGGTAAGACCGAGGCTGCGACGCAATCCCACTTGGGAGTCAGCGTCAGGGGCCATCCGGTGGGGTCCTCGTTCTCATGGATTCTTGGGTGCGCAAGCCGTCGGCCATTGTCCACCATGAGACCGTGACCGGGTATCTCGCCCGCCAATGGGGAGGGCGCGTTGTCGTCCCGGACGCCGGAGTCGATGAATCGTTAAGGGCGGCAGCTTTCCAACCCGTCTCGACGCCACCGGGGGCGGCACCGCCCAGCATTCGCAGATCGCCATCACTCACTGTCCAGGCACGCGAGCCCGTCGAGTTTTTCGGCCTGGTCGGCGAGTCTGGTCAGCGTGTGGGCGAGTTCGCGGGCTTGGGTTGGTGTGAGGTCGGTGGTGATCGCCCCGTGGGGGTGGTCGGGAATCGTGGTGCCCTGGATGCGTAGGGCGACGCCGCTGACGGTGGTTCCCCTGCGATGCTGGATGCCGGTGAGCAGTACGGCTGTGTTGCCGATTGCTACGGGATCGGTGCCGTAGATGCGGTCCCCGTGGTCGGTGTCCCATTCGCCGGTCCATGTCGTTCCGGCTGGCGGGGTGGGTGGGCGGTTCATTCGTTCAGTCTGCTCCACTCGACCGTGGCATGCCCGTACAGGACCGGCTGGTCGCTCGGGCGCGGTACGGTTCGGCGATGCCCCTGCGCTACGTCGACCCCCACCGGAGGCGTGGGCGCGGCTATCGGGCCGCCGAGAGCTTCGGACGCTCTCCCGCCGGGCAGTGGTTCGCCCGCGTGGTCTCGACGCGTCTCGACCCCGTGCTTTACCGAGCAACAGGCGGACGACTCACCACCTCGATGGGCGTCGTTGTCAACGCCCCACTGGTGTCGACCGGCGCCAGATCGGGTCAGCGGCGAGAGGTGCAGTTGACCTACTTCCACGACGGTCCCGATCCGATTCTCATCGCCTCCAACTTCGGTGGACAGAAGCACCCGGGGTGGTACCACAACCTCAAGGCGAACCCCGAATGCCGTTTCGGCGGTGAGGATTTCCACGCCAGCGAAGTGACCGATCCTGACGAACACGCACGCCTGTACGCGCTCGCCGAGCAGGTCTACGGCGGGTACGGCGACTATTTGGCCAAGACCGCTCCTCACGGGCGCCGGATTCCTCTGTTCCGCCTGAGGGCCGCCGAGTAGGCCTCCAGAACCTCCCTGTCGCCAGGCTGCTCGGCCACACCGAACACAGCGCGCTCAACCGTTGCTGCCGACGGCGGTTCGACACGACACCGCTTACCCGGCGGTTTCGGAGATGCAGTCAGAGGTCTAGCGTGGGCGGAGTGGGTTTGTTCAGCCATGCGGAGTTCCAGGACCCGGCCGACGGCGATGCCGGCGGCGCTGGTGGTGGGGTCGTTGAGAGGGCTCGCGGTGCTGAGATGGACGAATTCGGGGCGGATGATCCTGTGGTGGTTGGTCCGGGGTCGGCGCCCGAGGATGGTTCGTGCGGTCAGTTCGCCGTGCAGTTTCACGTGTCCACCTCAATGCTGCTCGGGTTGAAACGTATTGCTGACCTTCGTGGGGTGAGCGTGCCCGAGGTGTGCCGGCAGGTGGTCGGCGTGTTTGTTGCCCAGCAGGAGGGTGAGTTGGGCGCCTTGCTTGATGCTGAGGCCGAGGCGGCGGAATACCGGCCGAGTCTGGGTCAGTCGTAGTCGCGCCCGCCGCGGCACTGCGAACTCGGCCCCCTCAGACGAGATGCCGCTCAACATCCATCCGTTGGTGGAGTACTCGCACCACATCGATCACATCGTCGCTGCCAATCCAGACCGAACGTCATCGCAGGCCCGTCCGATCGTCGGATTGGACACCACGCGTTCGATCGCACGCTGGATTTCGCGCAGGTACTCCTCGGCCTGATCGTCATCCCACCGCTGAGAGGCTGGCTGCCGCCATTCAAGCCGTGCTCAGCGCCAACCCGGAGGGCATCGTCGGGTGCAGGGCATGGACGCCACCACTGGAGCACCGCGGACTGGCGCAGTGACTCGCTCCGTCGTGGTCGTAGGCTTTACCGGGGCGCAGGCCTTGGACCTCGTCGGGCCGCGCGACGAGACCCGGCCGCGCTGGCGCGGATCGGACGCACCATTCGCCTCAGGAAGGAAAGCCGATGCCTCAGATCGCCATCGTCCTGTACCCCGGGTTCACCGCGCTGGATTTCATCGGCCCCTACGAGGTACTGCGCAGCGTGCCCGACGCCGAGGTACGCCTCCTGTGGCACGAAGCCGGGCCGGTCGTCGCCGACTCCGGTGTCCTCGTGGTCGGTGCGACGCACTCGTTCGACGAGACACCCTCGCCGGACGTCATCGTCGTTCCCGGTGGCATGACCTCCTTCGAGTACGCCCGGGACGAGAAGCTCCTCGCGTGGGTTCGCCGCGCGCACGAAACATCGGCGTGGACGACATCGGTGTGCTCCGGGTCGGTGATCCTGGCGGCCGCTGGACTGTTGACAGGCAAGCGCGCGACGTCGCACTGGATGGTGGTGCCGATGCTGCGCACCTTCGGTGTCACGCCGGTGAGTGACGCCCGCTACGTCCGCGAGGGAAAAATCGTCACGGCCGCCGGGGTGTCGGCGGGACTCGACTTCGCGCTGTGGCTGGCCGCTGAGATGGCCGGCGAGGCACGGGCCAAGGCGATCCAATTCGGGCTCGAGTACGACCCGCAACCGCCCTTTGACTCCGGGCACATCTCGAAGGTGTCAGCGGCGACCCGGGCCATGGCGACGGCGCAACTGAGCAAAGAGACTTTCACCAACCACCAGTTGAGCCATTCGGCGAAGCTGCTGTGGAGCGCAGCACTGCAGCGAGTGAGAGAGCGACGCGCCTGACTGCTCCACCGATAACACACACCGCGGTGGCAGAATCAGCCCATGCCAAATCTGTCACGGCGCCTAGCCATCGCCATTCTTGCGGCCACTCCCCTGACAGCCTTGTCGCTGTTCAGCGCCGGGATCAGTGCGGCGGATCCGCTGAACTGCATCAATGGACAGTTCTGGGATCCGATTACCAACACCTGCCAGACGCCCCAGCCGGCGCAGGACTGTGGGCCCGGAGAGTACTGGAACCCGTTGTCCAATGTGTGCCGGCCGCTGGGTCAGCTCTAGCTCCGTTAGACCGGGCTGCCGGAGTGCCCGCAACGTGCTAGGACCGACACTCAAATTCGTTCGTCTTGAGTTGCCGAGCAGCACTAGCCGGTCGTACCTAGGATCGTCCTACGGTCACGAGTGTCACCCAGGGCTCACTGCGATCCTGCCTGATAGCCGATGAAGGAGCTTCCATGACCACCTCTGTCGCCGGTTCGGGCCGAAGCCGGCGATCACGCCTTCGCACGCCGGGCTGGGCTGTCGTCGGGGTTGCCGCCCTGGCCGTCACCAGTCTCGCCGCATGCGGGGGGCGAGACTCCGAACCGGCGGCGTACCCCGATCACGAGATCACCTTCGTGGTGCCCTACACGGCCGGTGGACCGACCGACACCATCACCCGTCTGATCGCGAAGCCCATGGGCGATAAGCTCGGCCAGCAGATCGTGGTCAAGAACGTCACGGGCGCGGGTGGCACTGTCGCGGCCGGGCAGGTTGCCGACGCCAAGGCCGACGGCTACGAGGTGCTCGTCCACAACATCGCCATGTCGACGGCACCCGCGCTCTACCCCGACCTGCCCTACGACCCGCTGGTGGATTTCAAGACGATAGGCCTGGTCACCGATGTCCCGATGACGATCGTCGCCCGCAAGGACCTCCCACCGACGACGCTGGAGGACCTGGTCGCCTACGTCAAGAGCAACGCTGACACCCTCACCCTCGCCCACGCCGGGGGAGGGTCCCAGTTGTGCGGGTTGCTGATCGAGCAGGCGATCGGCGTCGACCTGACCGAGGTCCCGTATGACGGCACCGGGCCCGCGCTCACGGATCTGGTCGGCGGCCAGGTCGACTTCATGTGCGACCAGACGACCAACACCGCGGGGCAGATCCGGTCCGGGGCGATCAAGGCCTACGCGGTGACCACCCCGCAGCGGGTCGCGGCGCTTCCGGACCTGCCGACAACGGCCGAGGCGGGTCTTCCGGAGGTCCAGGTCGCCGTCTGGCACGGGCTCTACGCGCCGGCGGAGACCCCCGACGGAGTCGTCGCGAAGCTCACCGAGGCCCTACAGGTCGCCCTGGCGGACCCCAACGTCATCGACAAGATGGCCGAGCTCGGCACCACCCCGGTTGCCAGGGACCAGGTGACCCCTGAGGCCCACAGGACCAAACTCGCCGAGCAGATCGAACTGTGGACGCCGATCATCAAGGGTGCCGGGGTCAAGGGCGGATGAGCGAGGACCCGGCGTCGTCGGGGACGGCGGGCCGCCGGCCGGGCGTTCCCGACGTGCTGGCAGGCGGCACCTTCGTCGCACTCGGCCTTGCCTTCGCACTCGGGGGCAGGACGTACGGAATGGGGTCGGCGCAGGCGATGGGCCCCGGCTATCTGCCGGTCGTGCTCGGCGTCATCCTCACCATCCTGGGCGCGTTCGTCACCCTCCAGGGCGTCCGCGGAGGCAACCCGCATGACCGCGCGGCAGCGGACGAGCGTGGACCGGTGCCCTGGGCGCGCGGAGGCATGCTCGTCGCCGGGATCCTGTTCTTCGGTGCGACTGTCGAGGGACTCGGGCTCGCGCCGGCGCTGTTGGTGACGACGTTCGTCGCCGCGCTGGCATGCCGCGGCGTGAGTGTGCTGAAGGCACTGGCCATCTCGGGCGGCCTGACGTTGATCTGTCTCGGCATCTTCATCGGGTTGCTTCAGTTGCGCCTGCCGCTGTTGGGCGACTGGCTCGGGGGCTGAGTTTGGATCTTTCCGGACTGGTACTGGGGCTCGAGACGGCCCTCCAGCCGAGCAACATCCTGATCTGTCTGCTCGGCGTCACGCTCGGCACCATGGTGGGCGTGCTCCCGGGCATCGGGCCAACCGCCACCGTCGCGCTGCTGCTCCCGATCACCTTCACCTTCAACCCGATCGCGTCGCTGATCATGCTCGCCGGCATCTACTACGGCGCGCAGTACGGCGGCTCGACTACCGCAATTCTGATCAACCTTCCCGGCGAGTCCTCGGCCGCGGTCACCGCGCTGGACGGCTACCAGATGGCGCGACAGGGCAGAGCCGGCCCGGCGCTCGCCACTGCGGCGCTGGGCTCCTTCTTCGCCGGGACCGTCGCGACCGTCGTCGTCGCGCTGTTCGCTCCGCCGATGGCCTCCGTGGCGCTCAAGTTCGGCCCGGCCGACTACTTCTCACTCGTCGTTCTGGGCCTGGTCATTTCCATCGCGCTCGCCAGCGGCTCGACGGCGAAGGCGCTGGCGATGATCGTGCTCGGGCTGCTGCTCGGCACCGTCGGCCAAGACCTCTTCTCCACCGGAGTTCCTCGGTTCACGTTCGGCATCCGCGAGCTCTACCAGGGACTCGACTTCGTCTCGATCGCGGTCGGCCTGTTCGGCCTGGCCGAGATCATCCGCAACCTGGAACGCCGTCAGACCCACAGCGTGATGAGCACGAAGGTGCAGGGACTGTGGCTCAGCCGCGACGACTTCCGCCGGATCCGGATGCCGGTGCTACGTGGCACCGCGATCGGCTCGGCGCTCGGCGTACTGCCCGGCGGTGGGCACATCCTGGCCTCTTTCACCTCGTACTCGGTGGAGAAGCGGGTGTCGAAGAACCCCGAGAAGTTCGGCCGGGGAGCCATCGAGGGCGTTGCCGCGCCCGAGTCGGCGAACAACGCCGCGGCGCAGACCTCCTTCATTCCGCTGCTCACGTTGGGACTGCCGGTGCACCCGGTGATGGCGCTGCTCGTCGGGGCGTTCATCATCCAGGGGATCACGCCCGGACCCAACGTCATCACCGATGAGCCGGCGCTGTTCTGGGGACTGATCGCGTCGTTCTGGGTGGGCAACCTGCTGTTGGTGCTGCTGAACCTGCCGCTCATCGGCCTCTGGGTCCGGCTGATTTCGGTTCCGACCGAAGTGCTGTTCCCGGCGATCATCGCCTTCGCCGCCATCGGTTGCTTCTCGCTCGGTCTTAACCCCTGGGACGTCTACGTGGTCGCGATCATCGGTGTGGTCGGCTACTTTCTGATCCGCTGGGGATGCGAGGCCGTGCCGCTGCTGTTCGGCTTCGTCCTCGCCCCGTTATTGGAGGAGAACCTGCGGCGCGCGTTGATCATTTCCCGGGGCGACCTGAGCGTGTTCGTGACCAGACCGATCTCGGCTGTGTTGCTGTCCCTCGCCGTGGTCGCGCTGGTCATCGCGATCCTGCCGGCAGTACGACGTAAGCGCGAAGCCGTCTTCAGCGACGAGTGAACGGGGTCGTGATCCGCCGCGCCGGGCTGAGCAAGGCTCTTCGTGACTACGACGCAGCGCGGCCGCCTAACCGCTGACACCTGCGACGCTTCGTCGCGACTAAGCGCCCATAAATGCCAGGCCCCAGTTGAGATGTTCGCTCCAGACCGATGCGATCCGCCCGCCCTGCACCGCCGGCTTGGGGTCGGATACCGGTCCACCAGCGAGGCGGATCTGTGCCACGGTGGCGTCCAGGTCCGGGGTTTTCAGTGCCAAGCCGATGAGCGCGGGTTCTCGACCGGTCGCGACGACCTCGATGAAAGCTTCCCCGACACGGTAGAAGGCCATCTCCGGACCCTCGGGCCCTCGCGGGTGAAAGCGCCTGCGCGGCGCTGAGCCCAGCACCGCGTTGAGTGCCTCGACCGCCGAGTCCAGGTTCGGCACGGTGTAGACGATGTGGTCGGCTGAGGTCACCCCACAGGGGTGCGTGGCCGGGGTGGCCGCGGGACACGTGACGGTCCGCACGCCGAGAACGGAGGGATCCGCATGGATTTCGTCGAATCCCCAACCGCTGCCGCCGATGCTGCAACGGACCCGGCCTACGGTGAACCCGCCCCCGTCGACGAGGAACCCGATCGCCGTCCATGCCCGCTCGTCGCCGGGCACGCCTAACCACGTGAGAGTGGACATGGGCACCATCGTGGCAGGGGCGTCGGGTCAGCGCCGCCGCCGTTCACAACCTCAGAGTTCCGAAACGATGCGCGGGGCCGCATCCACTCGGCGCAGCTCGAAGGTCAGGAAGCCAACGCTGTTCCCCAGCCTGCCCGGGGGCGTCGGTGCGTTTTGATGATTACAAACATCAGCTATGATACTTATTATCAGTTACAATGACTGTTTGCAAGGAGGTTTGCGTCATGCTGTTCGAGCCTCCGGCCCTGGACGCTCGCGAACTCGAAGTGATCGCCGAAATCGACGAACTCCGCCGACGCCTGCGTTCACGCCTGTACGAACCGCGCCGTTGGACCGGCTCCCTGCGCCGAGTGCAATTCGCGCGCGCAGTGCAGGGCTCCAACAGCATCGAGGGCTATGAAGCCAAACTCGACGATGCGCTCGCCATCGAGATGGGCGAAGAAGCCCTCGACGCGAGCGATGAAACCGCCCTGGCTATCAAGGGCTACCGCGATGCGATGACCTACGTGCTCCAGCTTGCAGAGGAGCCCCGGTTCCGATTCGAAGAACAGCTCATCAAGAGCCTTCACTTCATGATGACGAATTACGACTTGAAGAGCCGCCCCGGCCGGTGGAGGGCCGGGCCGACCTACGTGCAGAAGGTAGAGACCGGCGACATCGTCTACGAGGGCGTGGACGTCGACTCCATCGATTCGCTCGTGCGCGAACTCGCCACATACCTGGAATCCGATGGGGACATCCCGATCGTCGTCAAGGCCGCGATGGCCCACCTCAACCTCGTGCTCATCCATCCCTTCCGGGACGGAAACGGTCGCATGGCGCGGTGCCTCCAAACGCTGGTGCTCGCTCGGGAAGGAATCGTTTCCCCGGTGTTCTCCAGCATCGAGGAGTACCTAGGCCGTAACACTCAGTCTTACTATGACGTCCTCGCAACGGTCGGAGCCGGGTCCTGGCAGCCCGGAAACGACACCAGACCCTGGATCCGCTTCGTCCTCACGGCACACCTACGTCAAGCGAAAACCGTTCTGCGACGGACCAAAGAGAGCGAAACGGTGTACTTGGAACTCGAACGCCTCGTCGCCCGCTACCGGCTGCCCGAACGCACTCTCGAAGCGCTTTTCGACGCTTCTTCCGGGCTCAGAGTCCGGCGGGCCGTCTACCGCGCCATTCTCGAAAACCAAGGCGACAATGCGGTCAGTGAACAGACAGCGACCCGCGATCTGCAGAATCTCACCAGCCACGGCCTCCTGGTCGCACACGGCGAACGCCGCGGACGCTATTACACGGCAGGCCCCGAACTCGCCGCCATCCGCGAACGTGTGATCAAGGACCGCGATCCCCGCGACGAGTCGGACCCGTTTGCCGTCAATGCCTCAGATTCCACTCAAGAGCCCGGTAGTCGAAAGTTGTAGGCAGAGAGCGGGACACCATTTTCCGGTCGGTCGCCGCCTGGACCTGCACACTCCCTAGGCGACTCCTTGAGTCACGGGGTGATTTGTTGGGCCGCAGCGTCCGTGATCGTTTCGATCGCTCGGCGGTCCTGATCATCGAGCGCGGTGTGGGTGTATGCCCTGATCACGGTCTCGATTGCTGCCACCGCGCATTCGGCGGCGCTCCCTTGTGCCGGCGTGGGCTCCAACTCGGGGCCCTCGTGACGAGCGTGATCCTGGGCCTGTGCGCGACGGCGATAGCCCTCGTGCTCGGCACGCTCGCCGCCCTGGCCCTGGGCCGCTACAACTTCTTCGGCCGCGACACGGTCAGCCTGCTCATCATCCTGCCGATCGCCCTGCCGGGCATCGTCACTGGCATCGCGCTCAACAACGTATTCACGACCTTCCTCGGCGGCCTGACGTTCCTCACCCTCGTCATCGGCCACGCCACCTTCTGCATCGTCGTGGTCTACAACAACGCCCTCGCGCGAATCCGCCGCTTGGGCGGCAATGTCGAGGAGGGCTCGGCGGATCTGGGCGCCCACGGCTGGCAGACCTTCCGCCACGTGACCTTCCCGCTTATGCGTTCAGCGCTCATCGCCGGTGGCGTGCTGGCCTTCGGCCTTTCCTTCGACGAGATCATCGTCACGACGTTCACCGCAGGCCCCGGCATCACGACCCTGCCGATCTGGATCTACCAAAACCTCTTCCGCCCCAACCAGGCGCCGATCGTCAATGTCGTCGCCGCGTTCCTCGTCATCGTGTCGATCCTGCCGATCTACATCGTGCAGCGATTCTCCAGCGCTGACGAGCGCGGCGGCGGGCTTATGTAGCGGCCTCCCAGCGCACCGAGTCGCCCTCGACGATGGGCCGGTAGGCACCCGCCGGCAGAGCGGCCAGGGGCTGCAGGATCAGCCGCTCGACAGTGCGCAGCACCTCGCGTGCGCCGTACTCCCTGCTGAAGCCGACGCGCTCGATCACGGCGTACAGCTCCGGCGTCGCCTCGATCGCGTAGCCGCGCGATCCCAGGAGCTCGAGCGCGGCGTCTGCGCGCATGCGAGCAATGGATGCGGCAGCCGCGGGAGTGAGGGGCGAGAAGACGAGGATCTCGTCGATGCGGTTGAGGAGCTCGGGGCGCATCGTGCGCCGGAGCACCTCGCGCACGGAGGAGATGTCGGCGACGGCCGACGTGGGGTTGTCGACGAAGCCCACCGAGCCGGTGGAGCTGAAGACCTCGGCGCCGAGGTTGGTGGTCATGACGATCACAACCTCGCGGAAGTCCGCGGTGGCCCCACGCATGTCAGTGAGGCGACCGGCGTCGAAGACCTGGAGGAACGTGTTCCACACCTGTGGATCGGCCTTCTCGATCTCATCGAGCAGGAGCACGCAGCGCGGGTTCTGGCGTATGCGCGTGGTGAGCCATCCCTCGGGATTGTCATGGCCGACATATCCGGGGGGCGATCCGACGAGCTTGGCGGCGGTGTGCTCGCTGTGCAGTTCGCTCATGTCAATGCGCACCAGCGCGTCGCGGGATCCGAAGAGGCCCTCCGCCATGGCGATCGCCAGCGCCGTCTTGCCGACACCGGTGGGTCCCGCGAAGAGGAAGACGCCGTCGGGGCGGTGGGGATTGAGATCGAGTTGGGCGACCGTGATGGCCAGGCGTGCCGACACGGCCTGGACGGCCGCTTCCTGGCCGATGATCTGCTCATTCAGCGCCGCCGCCAAGGCGACGGGGTCGACGCGCCGCTCGACCGGCTTGGTGAGAGGCAGGTCGTCGATCGACACGGCCGCCGGCTCGGACGCCTCCACCTCTCGGCTCCGGCGTGCTGCGCGTGTCGCCGCGATGTCGAGTCGTCGCAGGGCAAGGGCGGGATGCGCGCCCACCTCGCCATCCTGCGCCGGCGCGAGGGCTGCGTCGATGACCTCGGGTGGGATGACCACGCGGTGGTAGTCGGCGATGCCCGTGCTCTGCTGGGCGACGACCTCGCGCAGGGTGGTCGCATCGAGTGCGGGGAGCTGGACGACAGCGAACTCCTCGACGAGTTCGCGGTCGGTGCCCTGCAACCTGGCGAGATAGGGGGTGGCGACCACGGCGACGAGCCGCAGGGCTCCGCGTTCCATGGCCGGCCGCAGTGCCGCCAGGTAGGGACCGTTGACTCCCGAGGGATAGCCCAGGCCGAGTGGGATCTCGATGTCGTCGATGAACAGGACCGATGTGTCGCTGGCCAGCCGCAGCATCTCGGTGAGCGCAGCGAGCTGCTTGTCGGATGCGGCTGCGGCGTTGTCGATGCGAACGACCGACATGCCGCGCTTCTCGAGCGATGCGGCGAGTGCGCCAGCCATCGCCGTCCGGCCCGCTCCCTCGTCGCCGACAAGCAGGACCGGCACGGGCTCCTTGCGCTCGAGGGCGTCGAGCATCTGGTCGAGCACGTCGGCGCGACCGAGCACGTCGCTGCGTGGCGTCACCGCGGCAGCCCATTGGGCATGAGCGTCGGGTATGGCCATGGATGGCGTGAAGTCGCCGGGCACGTCGGGTAGTTCGACCGGCGCATTGGCCCGCACGGCATCGGCGATCGCGGACGCAGCAACGGCAAGGTCGCCCGCCTTCAGGACCGGCGCCAGGGCGCTGGTCGGCATGTCCACCGTGGGGGTGTCATAGGTCACCGGCAGCAGCGACAGCGTGCGGTCAGCCTCGGTGAGTACGTCGGTCCAGGTAGTCACGGCTTCGGCGTGCCGGGTGGCGAAGACGATGGCTAGGTGCGCCGGCACCACGATGCGATGGCCGCGCCTCTTGGCCTCTGCCGTGGCGTCGTCGAGCAGCAGCGACTCGTCAGCCACTACGAGTCCTCGTAGCGGGTCCCACCGAACTGCTGGGTGAATTCCTCGTCGAGGGCATTGGCGGTGTCGACCACTGCGAATGTGCGGATGCGCAGTTCCTCTGGATCGATGTATTCGGCGATCAGCGTGTCACTGATGTAGATGTAAGCCTTGCCCTTGTGTTCGGAGTCGTCAGCGTATGGATTCATCGACAGGTGGCCGAAGTACCACTTGTCGGCATTGCGTGCCAGGTGCTCCAGCAGCTCCGGGGTGATGGGCGCGTAGAAGGCGATGGGCGCCGTGAGCGTGACGTAGACGAGCTTCCTCTCTGGTATAGGGAAGAACTCGAGGAAGACCCGCGTCGATCCGCGGTCGATGGTCAGACGTCCCCGCTGGTCGAGACCGATCTCGGTCTC
>NZ_JBJTCF010000051.1:0-23470 GCF_046091765.1 Mycobacterium sp. | reverse complement strand
GAGGTTCATGGTGACCTGGGTGGTGATCCTGGCGGTGGTGCTCGCGGTGGTGCCGCGTCTCCACGCCGCGCGCCGGCAGACCGGCTCATTCGCCCGCTGAGGTCCCGCGCCCTGCCTCGGCCACGACCGCCGTGCAAGATGCCCCACCCATCGCGACCAGCAGGACTGCCAGGGCGCCCCGACCGGTAGCCGCCCGCGCCGGCAGGTCGATACGGGGCGGGGAGGGGGGCGTCGCTGCCGGGCCGTTCGTGCGTGATGCGCTGAACCCCGCAGCAGCGAAGTCTGCCGAACCCTCCGCGATCAACGCCGACGCGCCTTCGCCGCCGGTGATTTCGCCGCCAGCCGCGGCCGCTTCCGTACCGGTCGGCACGACGGCTCGGCCCTGCCGGAGAACCCGCCCGGGCAGCCGTCCAACTCCCACCTGGCCTTCCCGAGCTATCCGACCGGCTCGACCTGGAACATCACCGTCGAGTGCCCCAACGCGCCTCCGCAGTTCACCCAAGTCGTGTGGTGATCGAGCGATAGGATCAGCCCGTGACCCCGGACGAGTCCCCACGCGACAAGGATGACGTGACCCGTGACGTCGATGTCCAGACCGGGCGCACCAGGACCGCCTGGGCCTCCGGCGGCGACGACGAGTACGCAGCGCCGGGCGGCCCGCAGTCCGCGACATTCCGTGCCCTGGCCTGGTCACAGGACGACGGCTCCGGCGAGGACGTCGTCCCCTATGCCGGGGGCGAGCACGCCGATCCTCAGACGGCCTCGCCCCCGTGGTACCGGCGCCCCCAGCTGCTGGTCGGCGTTGCCGCTGCACTGGCCGCCGTCGGGATCGGCGGTCTGGCCTTCTCGCTCACCGGCGCCAACGAGACCTCCCCGGTGACAACCACGCCCTCGGCTCCACCCGGACCGCCCCCGCCGACGGCGAAGCCCGGCGCTTCGGCCAGCACGGCGCAACCGACCGGGAGCCTGCCGCCAGCCGTCGCGCCCCCCGCAGTCCGGTCAACGCCTGCGCGCGGCCCGGCCCAGCCATCGGCGACGGCCGCGGTGCCGGCTGTCACTCAGCAGGCCCGCCCGACATATTCGGAAGTGCCATCCGCCGCCGCCCCGGAAGCCGGACCACCCGCGCCGGCGGCAATCCCCGCAGCTCCCGAGCCGGCAGCACCCGCACCTGCCCCCGCGGCGCCCGCGCCCGCGCCGCAAGGCGGGCCGTTCCCGGTGCCCCCGGCGCAACCGGCCGCACCCGCACCGGCAGCACCTGTCCCCGCCCCGCAAGGCGGCCCGTTCCCCGTCCCGCCGATCTCGGTGGCACCCGTCGTGCCCGAGATCATCACGCTCACACCGCCGATCCCCAACTTCAAGCCATGACCAGTCCAACAAGGAATCAAAGCAGCCAACGAGTAGTGGGAGATGGGTCGACATGAGGATTGTCGTCAGCAGGGCGGGGCGGTAGCGGTCGCACTGGGTATCGGTGGCGCATTGGGCAGCGTGGCGGCAGTCGCCGCCGCGGACACCTCGGACACCAATACGTCGAGCCACCGCGTGAACGCCGGACCGGCGCGGGACAGCCAGCGTTTGCATTCGTAGCGCCGAAAGCGCACGGCGCACCCCGGCCGGCCGCCAGCATTGGCAGTGGCCGCGACAAGACGGCCGACGCGCGGACCCGGATCGACGCACACCGACTGCCCGCCCCGGCGGCGACCAAGTCCCGCGGTATCGATCCGGCGCCGGTCAACAGCCCATCCGACAGTCCACCGCCACCCCATCCTCGACAAGCTCCGGCGGGAGCCAGGCATGGAATTGGGGCGTATGGATGACATCGGGGGTTGTCGGGCTGTGCTCAGTGATCTCGATGAGCTCCAGCGGGTACGAGACCGGTATGCCAATGCCTCGGTGATGGTGCGGATCAAGGACTACATCAGCGAGCCGAAAGATGATGGCTACCGGGCGGTGCACGTAATCGTTAAGTACGACGACAGGCGCATCGAGGTCCAGCTCAGGACCAGGATTCAGCATGAGTGGGCGTTCACGGTAGAGGGAGTGACCTCCCGATTCGGGTTGGATGTTAGAGCTGGCGGAGGTCCGCCGGAGGTACGTGAGTGGTTTGCGGCCGTTTCAGAGGCGATGGCGCTGGAGGAACATGGCCGACCGGTCGGTCCCGAACTATTGCACCGTGTAGATACACTTAGGGAAGCTGCCCGTCCCTACCTGCAAGGATCACGCTGATGAGCGATTCGCTTCGTCACTTCTTGCTGGTGTTCGACCATGCCAGCGCTCAACTGATCCAGCTTCTTGAGTTCGACACGGATGCCAAGAAGGCGATGGCCGAATATGCCAGGCTCGAGCGTGAGCACATGGATAAAGCCGATCGGGTTGAAATCGTGTTGATCGGCTCAGATTCTCTTGAAACCGTGAAGGTGACTCACGCGAACTATTTCGACGGAACTGTGGCTGTCTCGAAGTACTTCGCTGGGATCTAGGGCCGTCCTTAGAGACGATCCGTGATTCGGCATCGAGCTCCTGGGCACTAGCACCGTGGCGCCGCCGCAGGTAGATGCGATGTTTGGCGAGCAGAAGACCTTGGGACCAATTTGGGACCACACGTTCCGCGCGCTCCTGAACGACGTGCACGTTCACGCCCGATCGACGAGCCGCGACTAACGCGCATACCGCGCGTGAACAGGCATAACGTGCTAGACCCATTTCCTGGGGGTCAAGTGGTCGCAGGTTCAAATCCTGTCAGCCCGACCAATGTGATGTCCCGAGACACCGTTGACAGGTGTCTCGGGACATTCGTTACACATCTGGGGTCGGTTGGTGGGGCTGTTTCAGGCCAGCGGTCGGTGGCGGGGTCGGGTACTGCTCGGTCGGGGTGATCGGTCCCCAGACCCCCAGCGCCCGGGCCCGCGCCACCAGCGCGTCGTACCGGGTGGGGTCGTCGGTCCGGTAGGTCTGGTCGCGGGTGAGGATATAGCCGCTGAAGCCGCTCGGATCGCTGACGATCACCCACCGGTATTCGGGGTCGTAGTCCAGGATCCAGTAGTTACCCGGCTCCTCGTCGCCGGGCGTGCCGCCGAAGCCGACGTTGAGCCGGGTGTTGAAGGTGTTGACCGGGACGGCGGTGCCGTCGATGGAGGACTCCGGCCCGTCGGGCCCGAAGTAGTTGCCGGAATTCTGCACCCTGATGGTGCCGTCCGGCTTGGGCGTGTAGATCGCCTTGGTGTTCACCAGGCCCCAGGCGAACGGCAGTTTCACGCTCGCCTGCTCGAACCACGGCTGGCCGTCGGCGTAGCGCAGGACATCCACCGGCGGGGGTGCGGGCAGCGTGGTCACCCCGGCCTCGCCCATCACGAACGGCAGGTTGTAGCCGGCGGGGTTGTACGGGAACGGCACGGCGTAGCCCGGCCCGTACACCCCGTAGAGCGGGACATCGGGCGCGGCCGGCCCGTACGGCGTGCTGCCCGCGTAGAGGTCGTTGATCCAGCCGGTGGCCAGCGTGCGCACGGCTGCCTTGCCTCCGGGCGGGGACGGCCGGTAGCCGAGGATCGGAATGATCGCGTTCGCCAGAAAGGCGAGGAAGTCGGTGCCGCCGAGCGAGTCGTTGTGCGAGCCGGCGTCGATCTGCACGCCGTAGAACGCATCCGGATAGTCGGTCAGCATCGCCTCGGTGGCCAGGCCCCAGGCGTTCCCGGGGCTCTGTGGCGGGGCGGCGATCTGGTAGACGGGAATGCCGGCACCGATGAGGGTCTGCAGTTGTTCGTTGAAGGTCGGCGGGCGCGAGAAGCCGTCGAACATCACCACTCCGAGCAGGTCGTCGGAGGTGCCGTTGGCAACGGTGCCGGCGCCGACCGCGGTGGCGAACCCGCCGCCCGCGGAATGCCCGGTGAGGATGAACGTCTGCGGCAGCATCCCCTCGTAGCCGGCCTGGTTGGCGCTGACGTTCAGTGCGGCCCGGTCGCCGACGAACATCTCGGCGGCGGCTTCCCGGTCGAACGGAGTGCCGAAGTCGGCGGGTGCCACCACGATGCTGTTGGTCTCCTGTGCCAGCGCCAGCGCTAGGGCCGTATACGCCAGGTTCAACGGCACCTGGAGGCCGCGACTACTCCCGTGCTGCAGCCAGATGATGCCGTTGGCTTGCACCGAGCCGTCGGCCTGGGTCGGGAAGTACCAGCTTGCCAGCGCGCTGACCCCGTTGTCCCCCGAGGGAATGAGCAGTGTGGACGACCCGGTCCGCACCCCGGTGACACCGTTGGACAGCGGCGGTTTCACGTAGCCGGTGACACCGTTGCCCCCGGTGTTGACCACCGGGGGCGGAGTCCGGCCGAAGAGCGACCCGACGGCGTCGATCGCGTCTTTGAGCAGAGCGTCCAGCGGCGAGAGATTGTTGGCGAACGGGGTGGGCAGGCTCACCGCGGCGGTGGGGCCCGTGATGATCTGCCCGTTGGCGGCGGAGTACAGGCCGTACTGCGGCGCCTCCGGGCCTGCACCGACATAGAGATCGTTGATCCAGCCGTTGCTGAGTGCGTAGACGGCCGCGGTGCTGCCGGCCGGTGAGAAGGTCGTGACCAACTGGGCGACGAAGTCGATCAAGGGGTTGGTGCCCAGTAGCGAATCCACATGCGAGCCGCCGATCAGCACGGCACCGTTGTACTGATCCGGGCGGGCCGCCAGGAGCGCGTTGGTGGTGGCACCGAAGAGGTTGAAGGGCTGCGCGGGCGCGGCGATCTGATAGATCGGGATGTCAGCGGTGTCCAGGGCGGCGATCTGGTCGCCGAAGCTGCCGTCGAAGGTGCCGTTGGAGACGCCGTCGAACATCACCACGCCCAGCAGGTCGGCGCCCTCGGCGACATAGTCGGCCGCCGTTGCGGTGGCGAAGCCCCCGCCGGCGGAGTGCCCGGCCAAGACGAACGCGCCCAGAAGTTCGGATTCCTGGCCGGTGTACCCGGCGTTCCGGGCGCTGGTCACCAGCGCGGCCCGGGCGGGGTCGAGGAACACGTCGGCGACGGCCTGCTGAGAGGTGGAGCAGCTCAGGCACCCACCTGAGAAGGTCCACGGGATCGACGACAGAGTCGGAGCCACCACGATGCTGTTGGTCCGCTGCGCCAGATCGGTGGCCAGCGCCGAGTAGAAGGTGTTCACGGCGGCGAAGCCGTGCTGCAGCCAGATGACACCCTGGGCGTCGACGGAGCCGTCGGCCTGGGTCGGGAAGTACCAGTCGGCGGCGACGGTCCCGCCGATGAACGCCCCGGGGATCTCCAGGCGGGAGCTGCCGACCGCCACGCCGGTGACACCGTTGGTGGCCCCGGGCAGCAGGGGATCGGCGATCGTCGCGGCGGCCGTGTGGAGCACGGAATCCGGCACCGGTGCGGCGCTCCGGCGCTGTCCGCCCGAGACGGCCGGGGCGGGTACTGCGAGTGCCAGACCGCGGGCGGGCTGTCGGCCGCGTTCGGTCCGCGCCGCGGAGGGTGCCCTGGACGGCGTCAGCGCCCCGGACAACAGGCTGGCTGGCGGCCCGGCGGGCGCGTCGGCGGCCTCGGCGGCCCGGACGGCGGGAACCCGTGCGGCCCGGTTGCCGCCGCGAGCGGCGGTGGTGGCCGCGGCATGGGGGGTCCGTGTCCTGGTGTCGGTGCGCTGTGAAGGGGCCGCCGGTGCCGCGGATTTGCCGTCGGCAGGGGACGTGTCGCCGGGCGTGGTGTCGGTCTCGGCGGCCGCGACCGCCGCCCCGGTGATCAGAGCCGATCCCAGGCCGATCAGAATGGCACTGGACCCCAGCAGAACCCGTCGATCGCCCATGCAGGAACTACCTCCGCGCCTCAACACGACATTGGTGGATGAACAGACGCTACCCCGGCGCGCGCGACGGACACTTCGGGGGCACGGGTGTCGACGGCCCGGATCGAGCGAGACACGCCGACGTCAGTGCGCGTCGCCCATGCTGATCGACAGCGGCCGGCGGAAGAAGCGGGTAATGAGCAGCAACACGCAGATTCCGATCCCGAACCAGATGATGCCGTACCTCGTGGACTCAGCCGACAGGTAGACCCACAGCAGCACGGTGAGCATGATGCCGATTGCCGGCAGGACGATGTTCCGGATGATCTGGCGCGCACCGTGAACCTCGCGGCGCTGGTAGGCGAAGTAGACGATCACGGTGAGGTTGACGAAGGTGAACGCGATCAGGGCACCGAAGTTGATCAGCGAAGCGACGAAGTCCAGGTTGAACGAAATCGCCAGCAGGGAGACCAGGCCCACGAAGATGATCGCGTACGCCGGGGTCTGGAAGCTCGGATGCAGGTAGCCGAAGAAGCGCGACACCGGACCCCGGCCATTGCGGCCCATGACATAGAGCAGCCGCGACACCGACGCGTGCGACGCGAGGCTGGAGGCGGTCGTCGCGGCGAAGGCGGCGGATGTCAGCAAGATCATGAAGAGGTGTCCGCCCACCAGGAAAGCGATCTGCGGCAGGGCACTGTTCTGTAGCGACTCCTCGTTGAAGCTGGAAATGTCGGGGAACAGCGACTGGGTGAACCAGGCCGAGACGAAGAAGATCGCGCCACCGATCAACAGGGCAAGCAAGATGGCCTTCGGCACGGTCGAGGCATCCTTGGCTTCCTCGGTGTACATCGTGATCGCGTCGAAGCCGATGAAGGAGAAAGCCACGATCGTCGCGCCGGTGATCACCAGGTTGAGGTGAACGCCCTCGTGCCACAGCGGCTGAGTGGAGAAGATGGTCCCGTTGCCCATCCCCTCGATGAGGGACTTCGAGGCCAAGACGAGAAACACCGCGATCAGAACAACCTCGAAGACCACCAGGATCATGTTCACCCGGGAGGTGTTGGTCATGCTGAACAGGCACATCGCCGTGATCGCGGCGACGTAGACGATGACCCAGATCCAGGGCGGCGCCGTCGGGAAGAACGAGTACATGTAGCTGCGGATGATCAGCGCATTGACCAGGGGCAGCAGGAGATAGTCGAGCAGGGCGGCCCAGCCGATGAGGAATCCGAGGTTGGGGCTGATCGTGGCCGAGGTGTACGTGTAAGCCGACCCCGCGGAGGGAAAGACCACTGTCATCCGGCCGTAACTGATCGCGGTGAACATCATGACCACCAGCGCCAAAAGATAGGCGGTCGGAACGACGCTGGAGGTCTCCTCGGAGACGATCCCGAAGGTATCGAAGACGACGGTCGGCATCATGTAGCCCAAGCCGAGTCCGACGATCGACCACAGACCCAGCGTCCTGGCCAGCTGGGGGGTCCCCGTCGATCCCGAGGCGACCTCAGTCATCGTGGTCCGGCCATGATTCAGTCCTCCCAGTCCGTCACAGTGGTCTATCACAGCGGGCGTCGTACGTGACCTTGTTTGACCCACGCCGGTCGGTATCTCAGCAGCTCTTCGGGGGCCGATCGGCCGTGTTACCGTGACCCACCATGCGGTATGTAGTCGGCTACGGGCCGCGCCAGCGCGGCATCGACGCAGTGAACCTGGCTGTGACTCTGGCCCGGTCGTCGGGTGCGACGCTGGACTTGGTCTCGGTGCTGCCGAGTGATGCCCCGACCTTTCATATGTATTCACGCGATGATGCGTTCAACGCCGAGATCGAGGAGGAGGGCCAGCGGTGGCTGGCGGACGGGCTGGGGCGCATTCCCGTTGACGTGCGCGCCGAGAGTCATCTGCGCAGGGCGGACTCCATCACGCAGGGCCTGCTGGACGCGTCGGTGGACCCCGACCGCGGTGAGGCGGGGCTGATCGTCGTCGGCACCCATCATCGGGTCCGCGCCGGGCGATTCGGTCTGGGAAGTCTTGCCGACGCCCTGCTGCACGCGGCGGCGGTGCCGGTGGCACTCGCTCCGGCGGAGTATGAGGCCCATCCCCGGATCAGCTGCATCACCTGTGCCATCGGTGTGCAGCCGGGAAGCGAGGATCTCCTCGACGCCGTGGTCGGGCTGGCGGCCAAGTGGAAGACCCCGCTGCGCGTGATGTCACTGGTAGCGATCGGCGAGAGCGACCGGGAGGATCGCCGCGAGGAGTGGACCAAGCTGGCCGAGTTGCACGTCGGAACACTCGTCGAGAGGGCCACAGCGGCGCTGCCGGCGGACTGCCCGGTGACCAGCGTGATCGGTCAGGGCGAGTCGCTTCAGGACGCCGTCGAGGGACTGGACTTCGTCGACAGCGAGGTGGTCGTGATCGGCTCCAGCCGTCTGGCGCAGCCCAAGCGGATCTTCCTCGGAAGTTCGGCGAGTAAGATCATGCGCGCGCTGCCGGTACCCCTGATTGTGTGGCCCCGCGGCTAACCCGGGCCGCACAGAGTCGTCGGCGTCCGGGCTTCCTGGGCGTTCTAGGCGTCCAGAATCCGGGTGCGCTGCGGGTCGTAGAACGGCGCTATCTGCACCCGTGCCGGAAGGTCGCCGCCCGGGGTGTGCACACTGAATCGGTTCTCGCGCAGCCACTCCGCGGTGACACCGTCCTCGTGGGCCACCTGGACCAAGCCCACCGGACCGCCGAGTGTATAGCCGTAGGCGCCGGCCCGCACGTAGCCGACCCAGCGGCCGTCGGCCATGACGGGCTCATTGCCGAACAGATCGGCGGCGGGATCGTCGATGAACAGATTCACGACCCGGTTGCGCGGGGGGCCCTGCTCCTTGAACTTCCGCAACGCCTCCAGGCCGATGAAGCCGCCGGGCTTGTCCCAGGCGATGGTGAATCCCAGCCCCGCCTCGATCGGATTGTCGGTGTTGTCGATGTCCACACCGATGTCGCGGTAGCCCTTCTCCAGGCGCAGGCTGGACATCGCCGCCAGTCCCACCGGCCGCAATCCCAGATCGGTCCCGGCCGCCATCAGATCGTCGAACACCCCGGTCGCGTACTCGGCGGGGACGTGCAGTTCCCAGCCGAGCTCGCCGAGGTAGGTCACCCGCAGCGCCAGCACCGGCGCGTAACCGACGTGGATCTGCCTCGCCGAGAGGTAGGGGAACGCGTCGTTGGACAGATCGGCATCGGTCAGCCGGGACAGCAGGGTGCGCGACTGCGGCCCCTGCACCGACAGCAGCGTCGTCCCGGAGGTGATCTCGGTGACGACAACCACCTCGCCGGGCTCGACGGCCCGGCGGATCATCGGCTCGACGCGGCGATGAATGAGATCGCTGGTGACGACGAGGAATTTCTCCTCGCCCAGCCGGGTGACCGTCAGGTCGGCGGCGATCCCGCCGTCGGCGGTGAGCCACTGCGTGTAGACCAGCCGACCGACCTCCCGGTCGATAACGCTCACCGAGAGCCGGTCGAGCACCCGCGCGGCGTCGGGACCCTGCACGAGGAACTTGGCCATCAGGCTCATGTCCAGGACGCCGACGTCCTCGCGCACCGCGCGGTGCTCGCGGCCGACGATGTCGAAAGACTCCTGGCGGACGAAGTCCAGCGCGGTCACCGGATGCTCACCGTCGGTGTCGTACCACTCGGCGAATTCCCACCCCACCGAGGCGTTGAAGTGGCCACCGGCGGCGACCAGCCGGTCGTGCAGCACCGAGCGGCGCACGTCGCGCGCTGAGCCCGGCTTCCAGGGGGGCCACACCGCATCGCCGAAGAGCACACCGAGTTGCTCGACGGTGCGTTCGGCGCGAAAGCGCCGCGAACTCTCGTGTCCGGCGGCGCGGTCGACGGCGTAGCCGGTGACGTCCACCGGCGGCACCCCGTCGACGATCCAGTGCGCCATCACCGTGCCGATTCCGCCCCCGCTCAGGATGCCGAGCGAGTTCATCCCGGCCGCCACCCAGTAGCCGTCGAGTTCGGGTGCGGGCCCCAGCATCGGCCGGATGTCGGGAGTGAACGATTCCGGGCCGCAGAAGAACAGCCGCACCCCGACCTCGGACAGCGCGGGAATGCGGGCGAGTGCGGCACCCAGGTAGGGCCCCACCCGGTCCCAGTCCGGCGGCAAGGTGCCGAACGCGAAGTCCGCCGGCACCCCGTCGAGAGACCACGGCGCGCCCACCGGTTCGAACAGGCCCACCAGCATGCCCTCGCCCTCGGGACGGTAGTAGCCGTAACGGTCGGGGTCCTCGATCACGGCGAGGTCATGATCCATCCCGGGAACGGTGTCGGTGATCAGGTAGTAGTGCTCGGCGGCCTGCAGTGGGATGCAGACGCCGTCGCGCTCGCCGAGTTGGCGCGCCCACATTCCGGCGGCGTTGACCACGACCTCGGTCTCGATGCGGCCCCGGTCGGTCTCGACCGCGGTGACCCGGCCGCGCTTCGTCTCGACGCCGGCGACGGTGACCCCTTCGATGATGCGCGCGCCGAGTGCCTTCGCGCCCTTGGCCAGCGAGGTCGCGACACCGACCGGGTCGGCGCGTCCCTCGTCGGGCACATAGAAGCCGGCCAGCACGTCGGAGGTGTCGAGCAGCGGCCACATCGCGGCCAACTCGCGTGCCGAGATCTCGTGCTCGGTGACGCCGAATCCGTGCATCCATGCCGACGATCGGCGCAGGGCGTCAAGTCGTTGCGGGTTGGTGGCCAGGCTGACGTGACCGACCGGATTGAAGCCGGTGGAATGCCCGGTCTCCTTCTCGAGGCGCTCGTAGAGATCACGCGAGTACCGGCTGAAAAAAAGCGCCGTCTCGTCGGTCATCCCGGCCGAAGTGATCAGTCCGGCCGCGTGCCAAGTGGTGCCGGCGGTGAGTTCGTGCTGTTCGAGCAGCACGATGTCGGTCCAGCCCAGGTGCGCCAGGTGGTAGACGATACTGCACCCGGTGACACCGCCACCGACGACGACTGCGCGCGCCCGCGCCGGCAGATCCTGGCCCATGTCGCTCACCTTCTTCTCGCTCGGCAGGCTGCCGCACTGTGGCCCGCCGGCGCGTCTAGCGTGACACAATCGCAGCCATGAGCGATGCCGAAACTAACGCCGAAACCTATGACGCGGTCGTGATCGGAGCCGGCTTCGCCGGTCTGGTCGCCGCCCGCGACCTCACGGAGGCCGGGCGCTCGGTGGTGGTGCTCGAAGCCCGGGACCGGGCCGGTGGCAGGACCTACTCCACGACCTTCCCGGGCACCGAGGTGGTCGTCGACCTCGGCGCCGAGTGGTTCGACCCGAAGCGCCACCACTACCTGGCCGCCGAAGTGGCTCGCTATGGCGCGCGCTTCGTGGAGGCGGACAAGGAGGGGGCCAGTCGCTGGTTCCTCGACGGGCAATACGCCGACGGCGACGAGCCCGACGGGTTGATCGACCTCGCCGCACTGGACGAGGTCCTCGACCGCATCAAATCAGATATCGCCCCGGTGGTCTTCGCCAACGGCTTCGACCAGGTCAACACCGCGCAACTGGACGTCCCGTTCAGCGAATACCTGACCGGGCTGAACGCCCCGCCCGCCGTCGCGGACCTGCTCCGCGCCCAGTCCTACACGCTGACCGGAGCGCTGCCCGAGGAGTTCTCGGCGCTGGTCTACCTTCGCGAGATCGCCGGATTCGACAACGACCCCGCCTACTCGTTCTTCGCGTCGCTGGCTCGGATCGACATCGGCAGCGGCGGACTGGCCCAGCGCGTTGCCGACGAGATCGCCGACCACGTCCGCCTCGGCGAACCGGTGATCTCGGTGACGGACTCGACGGCGCGGCCGGACGGGCGGGTCGAGGTCGTCACCGCCACCGGCAAGCGGTTCTCGGCCCGCCGGTGCGTGCTCGCCGCGCCGCTGAACACCCTGGGCGACATCACCTTCTCCCCGGGACTTCCGCCCGCGCTGGCCCGACTGGTCGACCAGGGTCACACCGGGCGCTGCGTGAAGGTGTGGTCGAAGCTGGCCGGGCTCACCCATGTGTTCGCCATGGGCTGGCCCGGGGTGGTCGAGTGCACCCTGAAGGCCACGGTCGGCGAGGGAAGCGCGGAGCGCGCGATCTTCGCCTCCTTCGGCCTGGAACCCGATCTGGCGGTCGACCGGGTGGATCTGCTGCAGTCCGGACTCGACGAGCTCAAACTGGGTGCCACCGTCGAGGAGGTCTACGGACACGACTGGATCCGGGATCCGTTCTCCAAAGGCACCTGGCTGGCGCTGCGCCCGGGGCAGGCGAATGACCACGCCAAGCTGGAAAGCCACTGGGGTGCGGTGCATCTGGCCGGCGCCGACGTCGCCGGGGTGTGGTCGGGATGGGTGGACGGAGCGATAGAGTCCGGTCGGGTGGTCGCTGCTGAGGTTGACTCCCGGCTAGCAACCGCCTAACGGAAATCGAGAGGAGATCGGATATGGCATTAGCCCTGCGCGCGATGTCAGCACTGGTGCTGGCATCCGCAGTCATCGTGTTCCCGGCGTCAGGCGCAACCGCCGAGCCACCGGAACCGGGGTCGTGTGATCCGCTCAATCCGGGTTCATCGCCGGATTCCTGCGCCAACCAGCCGTCGCAGACCTGGCCGACCGCGCAGGGCGACTACACCACGGCACTCGATCCCGGCTGGACGTATTTCTTGCCCGCCGGCTTTGACGGCAGAGGCTGCGGAATCGGACCCGACGGTGAGGTCGGTTGCGACATCGTTCCCGGGCGATGGCCGGATGGCACGCCGGTTCAGATGGGAATCCCGGGCCCACCCGGTTCTTACAGCTGTGAAGGCCGACGTTGCCCACTGCCGCCTCCGGGCACTAATCAGACCGTCGCCAGCGCATCAGAACCGGGCGAGTACGTTGTGTCCGACACGGCGACATTCACTCGCGACGTCGACGTCCTTCCCGCCGGCTACCAGTTGGTCAACGGCGGCGCCTCCTGTCACGTCGGATACCAGGGAACGGTCACCTGCGTGACCGGGGCCAACGGATTCACCCTCGCTTCGGTCTTCGGCATTCTGGAGGCGCCGTAGCAGTGGGTCCCGGCGGTCAGGACAGCCGCCAGCGCTCCCAGGCCGCCTGCCGTGAGGTGCCGGAGATCTCCGCCACCTGACTCCATGAATTGTTCGCCGCCAGCAGTCGGGCCGAGTCCCCGAGGCGCTCGCCGACGTAGGACATGAGCGCCAGCAGTTCCGCGAAACTCTCCCGAGTCGCCCGGTCGCACAGTTCATCGGTGACCCGGCGGATCAGTGCGGCCAGATCGGACTCGCGCAGGGTCTCCAGTGGCGGTTCGGCAGACCTGGGGGACATGTGGTCAGTTTACGGTTCCCCGGCTGCGAACACATCGAGCCGAATCTCCCCGGCACCGGAATCGAACGACCGGGTCCACGTTGTGCCGGGCCAGCGATAGTGGACCTGGCCGGTGTCCGGGCGGTAGTCGGCCGTGTAGAGCGTGCCGAATCCGTTGGCGTAGTCCGAACTGCGCAGGGGCGTCCGCAGAAACTCGCGTGCCACCTCATCGGCATGGCGGTTCTCGGCGAGCAGACCGCGCAGCCGGGCCTGGCGATCCACACTGCGATAGCGCCTGGCGTGCGCGGGATCTGACGGCCGGTCGAAGCGGTGATTGGTGGCCAGGGGTACCTCACGAACCTCGATGACCCCGCCGGGTGCCACGTAGGCCGTCCAAGTGTCACCGACCCGGTCGGTGAGGGTCAGGTTGTAGGACATCGACACCGGGATCCGCGACAGCGCGGCGAGGGCCTCGGCGGTGGTGCCGGCGACCTCGAGCAGGTAGCGCACGACCAGGGGGATGCCGAAGCCCGGCCCGCTGCCCCTGGCTCCGCCGAAGGTCAGGGAGATCACCAGACCGTCGGAGTTCATCCCGTCGAGCAGCCCCCACAGGCAGTCGCTGGTGCCGATGACCGCGCGGTCGGTGAACCGGGTGGACATCACCACGCCTTCGAAAAGGTCGGGGTGGTAGTCGTAGTTGCGGATCAGGGCCCGTTGGGCGCCGTCGACGACGACCTGCGAGCAGCCCGGCGCGAAGGTCGGCATGTTCCAGTGGGTCAGCATCGCCGCCGCGGTGGGCTCCGGGCCGGTCAGGGTGAGCAGGTGCGTCCAGGTCGGGTGCAGTTCGGGAAGGTAGCGACGCAGTGCTGCCTCCGCCTCGGCGACGTTGGGCCGCCGGCCGCTGCCCGGTCGCAGATACCAGGCGCGGTAGGCCGGCCAGGTCGACCGGTACAGCGCCTGCCACCGCGGGCCCGGCCGCTCTTCGCGGAAGGCGTCCAGGCTGAGGGAGTGCACGGGCTGCGCCACGGTGTCTGGCATGTGTCAAGGTTTACCTGACGCGGTCGTCTCTGTCAAGTTTTGCCTGACGCTGCCCGCAGGCCGGTCTCACCGGCTCAGCCGTGGCTGGCGGGACTGCAATCCACCGGCATGCTGCTCGCCGGAGTGCCCCCACCTGCGGCGGAGCCGACCTGACCGGCCCGGGTCAGCGCGTTGGGAGTGGCGCCGGCCTGACCGGTCGGCATCGTCATGCTGGAACACCCGGCGTCAGAGCCCGGCTGGGCGTCGGCTGTCGGCGCCGGCCCGATCAGCAGTCCCGCGGCGATCAGCGGGCTGGCGAGCGCGCCGACCAGGGTGGCGATCCGGCGGCGGGTACTCGGTGAACTCGTCATGGTGTCTCTCTCCCGGGGTGGCGGGTATCGGTCTGCCTGCAAGTCTGCTCGCCGGGGGGCGCCGGAGGACTCCACCGACCGGACGGTTCGGGGGAGGGAACGGCCATCGGCCGATCGGGGGACACCGCCGGTCGAGTGTGGCTCCAACTCGTCGATATCCGTACATTGACTTGTAACCCCGGGCCTGTAGACGCACTCGGGTGAGTCCCCCCAGCGACGCTGACCGTGCCCAAGCCGACGCCCTCTGCGATGAGCTTCATGAACAGATCGCCGTGCTCGACGTGCGCGCGGCGAAGTTGCGCAAAAGCATGAACCGCTACGTGTCCGAGGGGCGGAAGGGCCAGGTCACCCGGACCCAGCGCGAATGGCGCGCGGTGATGGTGGAACGACGCCAGATCATCAACATGCTCACCGCGTTGGGGCACAGCTATCCGTGCAGCCACCGGACCGTTAAAGATGAGTAAACCGGATATGAATTTCCCGGAGCGGCGGGTAGCGTCCCTGCCGTGGCTTCCCCGAGTCAACAGCAGACCGCAGCGGCCGAAGCCGACCGTCGACAGGCCGAGTACTTCCGGGACGAACTGCTCCGGATGGCGGACGACCTGGACACTCAGATCGCCACGCTTAAGAACACCTTGGCACGCCAGACCGGGCACCGGGAACTCGGCTTTCACGTCACCCGCACGCGCAGCGACCTTCGGGCGGCCGTGGCCGAGCGCGACCAGATTTCGCGAATGCTGGCTGCCCTGGGCCAGCCGTGGCCCGCTGAGCGCGTCACGCCGAGCTGATCCGCCGGTAGGGCCCGCGCAGGGGGCGTACGGCCCGCGGGTCACGGGGGGCTAGGGCAGGGCTAGGGCGTTGTGAAGCCCGCGGCGCGCAGGATCTCCCGTCCCCGTTCACCGACGACGAACTCCAGGAAGCGTCGTGACAGGTCGGGGTTGGCCGACTGGCGAAGGGCCGCGATCGGATAGACGTTGACCGCGGACGCGGCTTCCGGGAACGTGACTCCGGTGAGCGCGCCGCCGGAGCCCAGGACGTCGGTCACGTACACCAGACCGGCGTCGGCCTGGCCGGTGATGACTTTCTGAGCGACGTCGGACACCTGGTTTTCCTCGCTGACCGGATCGAGGCGCACACCGGCGGCCTGCAGGACCGTCGCGGCAGCTGATCCGCACGGAACCTGCGGCGCGCAGATCACCACCGCGAGACCGGGCCGGGTCAGATCTGTCAGCGAGGTGATGCGCTGCGGGTTACCGGGGGCGACCGCGATCGTCAGGGTGTTGGAGGCGAACGTCACCGGGTCACCGGCGATCAGGCCGTCCTGCTCGGCCCGGCCCATCGTCGCGGTGTCGGCGGGGGCGAACACGTCGGCGAACGCGCCCTGCGATAGCTGGGCCAGCAGATCGGCGGAGCCGGCGAAGGAGAACTCGACGTCTGCCCCGGGATTGCCGGACTCGAAGCGCTGGCCGATCTCGGTGAAGGCCTGACGCAGCGAAGCCGCCGCGAAGACGATGATCCGCTGATCGCTGCCCGATTCCCCCGACGGCGTCTTTCCGGGGGCGCATCCGCCGATCAGCACGCCGATGAGTACGACGGTGAGCGCCCTCACTGCGGCAGATCCTGACCGTCGACTCATCACACCTCGGAGACCGACACCGTCCCGGACCTGCTGACCCGGACGGCCAGCCAGATGCTGCACGCGACGGTGACGACCAGGAAGCTCGGCGGCATGTTGAACATCGCCGACAGCCCGAGGCCACAAGCGACCGACAGCACACTGATGGCCGCGGAGATGCCCATCGCCAGACCCGGGCGCGCGGTGAGCATGATCGCGGTCGCCGCCGGCGTGACAACGAGCGCGAAGAGCAGCAGTGTGCCGACCACTTGAACGGACATCGTCACCGCGACGGCCAGCAGCACCATGAACATGATGGACAGCGCCCGCACCGGCACGCCCTTGGCTTCGGCGACCGCGGCGTTGACAGAGCTGTACAGCAGGGGCCGGTAGGAGATGCCGATCATCAGCGCGAGCACCGCCAACAGCGCCGCGAAGGCGATCAGTTGTTCGCGCGAGATCGCCAGCAGGTTGCCGAACAACACGTTGGTCATGGTGTTCGAGCTCTTCGTCGCCAGCGAGTTAAAGAACAGACCCAGCCCGGTGGCGAAGGCCAGCGTGGTCCCGGTGACCACGTCACGATCGCCGGCGCGCGCACCCAGCGCACCGATGGTCAGCGCGCCACCGACACAGAACACTCCCAGGCCCAGCGCGGGAGGAAGTCCGAGCAGGACGGCGCCGGTGGCTCCCGGAAGCCCGATGTGGGCCAGCGCGTGGGCCGCGAACGCGGTGCGGCGCACCACGATGAAGTAGCCGATCAATCCGGCCGCCAGAGCGATGATCGTGCCGCCGAGCAGGGCGTGCCGCATGAATGCGGAGTTGAGGATGTCCCACCAGTTGCTCTGGTAGCCCGCCATGGCGGTGATCGCCGTCGCGGTCGGCGTCGGCGGCAGGCTCACAGGTCGCTCCGCATGTACAGGGCGCCCTGGGCGGTGTGGGCCACCTGGATCGGCGTTCCGTAGAGGTGAGTCAGCAGATCGTCGTCGACCACCTCGTTGATCTGGGCGTAGTGCGGGTGGTGGTCGAGAATGTAGATCGCGCTGTCGAGGATGGGCAGCAGCGGGTTGATGTCGTGGGCGACCACCACGATGGTCACTCCGCTCGTGCGGTGCAGCCGGTTGAGCAGGACCACGATCTCGCGCTGGCTGCGCAGATCCAGCGACGCGAGCGGCTCGTCGAGGATCAGCAGCCGAGGTTCGCTGACCAGTGCCTCGGCGATGGCGACGCGCTGACGTTGACCGCCGGAGAGCATCGAGAGCCTTGCGTTGGCGAATTCGGTGGCTTCCACCTCGGCCAGCGCACGGTCGATCTGCTCGCGCTGGGAGGCGCCTACCTGTCCCAGCGTCCAGCGGTTGCCGACCAGACCCAGCTGCACGGCATCGATTCCGCGCAACGCCTCCCCGGGGGTTTCGGCGTAGTGCTGGGGAACGTATCCGATATGGGCGTTGTCGGAACCCGGCGTCTGGCCGAACACGGTCAGTGTCCCCGTCGCGGGGCGGACCAGGCCCAGGATCATCTTGAGCAGGGTCGTCTTTCCCGAGCCGTTGGGTCCGATCACCGCGACGATGCCGCCGGCGGGAACCTCGAAAGTGGCCTGCGACCAGATCAGCCGTCCGCCCAGGCGGATGCTGACATCATCGAAGGCCAGCGCGACCGAGGCCGCATCGTTGTCAGGTTGTGACACCGAGGGCCTTGGCCAGCGCCTTGAGTTGCCCTTCTTGCCAGCCGGCGAATGTCGTCTCGCCAGGTGGCACGGTTTCGGTCATGTTCACGACCGGAACCCCGTTCTGCTCGGCGGTGATCCGAATCTGCTCGGGGATCGATCCCTCAGTCTGTGTATTGAAGACGAGTACATCAATCTCTCTGTTGGATAATGCATTTCGGAATGCATCGATGTCCGCGGGCGAGGGTTCAGCTTCGGCCGCAGCAGCCCGCGCATACCCCTGTGGAGTCTTGTTGACAAGTCCGAGCGCCTGAGCCTGATAGTCGAAGATGCTCTCGGTGGCGGCATAGGAACGCCCTGCCGCTGCAGCTTTGATTTTCGCGATCAGATCTGAGTACGGCTGCATCGTTGTGGTGAAGGCCGATCTGCGTTCCGCGAAATACCCGGCGGCCGCGGGATCGATCCGGCTCAACTCTGCAGTGACCGCGTCGGCTACCGCGGTGACCGCGGACGGTTTGTACCACAGGTGAGGGTTGGCCCCGTCCTCGGTACCTGTGACGGCGGCGGCGTCGACGACCGGTGCTGCCGGTGCCGCCGTCGCGGCAAGGTCAGTCGCCCAATGGTCGTAGTCGGCTCCGTTGACCACGATGAGTCTCGCTCCGCTGAACGACGCCGCTTCGGCCGGCGCAGGTTCGTAATCGTGGGGATCGACCGACGAACTGGCCAAGACGGTCTTGACCGCGGTGCACGCGCCACCGAGTTCGGTCACGATGTCGCCCCATTGATCGACGCTGACGACCACGTCGACCGGCGCGCTCGGGCAGGTGCCGGACGGGGGAGACGCCGCGGCTGTCGTGGAGTCTGATCCCGCCGCCCTGTCGGCGGGCGACGGGGGCGCCGCAGAGCGGTCGGATCCGCAGGCGGCGGTGAGCCAGGTCAGGGCGAGAGCGGCGAAAACCGGCGCAGGCACCCCTGGATGTCGGGTCATATTGAAAACGATAACCGTTAGCAGGCGATCGTGGCCAGTCAACCGCCGGATTGTCGCGGCGTCCATCGTGGCCTGGCACGATCCACTGGTGCTGCCCGCCGACCATCACGTCCACTCCCGCTGGTCGTGGGACGCACCCCGGACCTCGTCGATGCGCGACGCGTGCCGCCGCGCCGTCGAGTTGGGGCTCCCCGGTCTGGCCTTCACTGAACACGTCGACTTCACCGACTGGTCTGTGGCTGACCGGGGCAGCCGGACTGTGGATCCGCTCGCGATCGGGTCCCGACCGCGGGTGCGGCCCTTGGATGTGTCCGGCTACGCGGCCGATCTGGCCCGGTGCCGCGGGACGTTCCCGCAGCTGCGGATCCTCTCCGGCATCGAGGCCGGTGAGCCGCACCTGTTCACCAGCAGCGTGGCCGCGGTACTGGCCGCGGGCGACTTCGACCGGGTGCTGGGAAGCCTGCACTCGATCGAGTACGACGGCGCTCTGGTGTTCGTGGATTCTGCCCTCTTCAGCAAGCTGGAGGCCGTCGAACTCGTCCGGCGCTACTTCGACGAATTGCTGCGCCTCGTCGGCGGATGCGCGGAGTTCGGCGTACTGGCGCACTGCGACTATCCGCGACGGTTCTGGCCGCAGACCGGCGCCGGCGATTACCGGGAGCATGCGTTCGAAGAGGAGTATCGGGCTGTGTTCCGGGTGCTGGCGTCGTCAGGTCGCGCACTGGAGTTCAACACCGCAAGCCCGTTGGCCTCCGCGGAACTGATCCGGTGGTGGTGGCAGGAGGGCGGCGAAGCGGTGTCCTTCGGCAGCGACGCCCACGACCCGCACCTGGTGGGAAGCCGGTTCGCCCTGGCCGTCGACGTCGTGTCGGCGGCCGGATTCCGGCCGGGGCGCGACCGATTCGACTTCTGGCGCCGCTGACCCGTCAGGGCTGGGCGGACAGGAACAGGAAGGTCGCCAGTAGCACCAGGTGGACCACGCCTTGGAGGGCCAGCGCACGCCCCTGGGCGAGCGTGAGCACCGACACCAGCACCGACAGCGTCAGCAGCACGATCTGCACCGGCTCCAGGCCGAGGGTCAGCGGGCCGGGCAGCCAGATCATCGCCACCGCGATGGTGGGAATGGTCAGCCCGATCGAGGCCATCGCCGACCCGTAGGCCAGGTTGAGGCTGATCTGTACCCGATTGCGCACGGCGTTGTTGAACGCGGCGATCGTCTCCGGCGCCAGCACCACGAGCGCGATGACCACGCCGACGACGGACCGGGGCATCCCCAGATGCGTGACGGCGCCCTCGACGGTCGGCGCGAGCACCTTGGCCAGCCCCACCACCCCGACCAGGGCCACCGCCAGCAGCGTGAGGCTCAACGTCGCCTCCCGGCGGGACGGCTGATGGGCGTGCCCAGCGTGGTCGGCATCGGCGTCGACGGGCACGAAGAAGTCGCGATCTCCCCGGGTCTGGGCGAACACGAATCCGAGGTAGAGCACCAGCGACACCACGCCGGCGAACACCAGTTGGGCCGCGGAGTACCGCAGTCCGGCCGCGCTGACGGTGAACCCCGGCAGAACCAGGCAGACGCCTGCGAGTACGACCACCGTCGCCAGTGCCGAACCTGATCCGGACGCGTTGAAGGCGACGATGCGATGGCGAAGCGCACCGGCGAGCAAGCTCAGCCCGACGATGCCGTTGAGCGAGATCATCACCGCCGCGAACACGGTGTCGCGAGCGTAGCTGGAGGCTCCCGCGGTGCCACCGACCATCAGCATCACGATCAACCCGACCTCGATGATGGTGACCGCCACTGCCAGCACCACCGAACCGGCCGGTTCGCCGATGCGCAGAGCGACGACCTCGGCGTGATGCACTGCGGCGAAGACCGCCCCGATCAGACAGATCCCGGCGAGGGAAAGTGTGACCGGGTCGCCGGAGCGGCCCCAGGCCCATGCCAGCACGGCCAGGGCGAGCAGTGGTAGGACGATCGTCCACTGCAGCGGTCCCCGGCGCGCCGTCTGATCCATGTCTGCCAGCTTGGCAGATCCTGCCGCGGTGATAGCGTCGCCCTCGACACGACGGCGGAGAGGCCAGTGCAGTGGAGCGGTTACCGGCTAAGCGCAATGTTCTGATGACCACGATTGCGGTGCTGGCGCTGGTCGCCAGCGCCGGCTGCACGCGAGCGGCGCCGACTGAGAACTCGGCGGCGACCGGCTTGCAGATCGTCCCGCAGATCCCCGTCGACCTTGCCGGCGGGGAGGTGAAACTCGCCCAAGGCGTACCCCCGGCCAGCCCGGCCGGGGACGGCAAGGCCACCTGCCCGCCGCTGACGATCGCCATGGCCGGTCCGCTCACCGGGGCCGACGCTCCCTTCGGGCGCAACGTCAAGGACGGGGCGCAGCTCGCGGTGGACCAGCACAACGCGGCCAATCCCGGATGCCAGGTCACCCTGCGCGCCTTCGACACCGAGGGGGATCCGCAGAAGGCCACCGCGGTCGCCCCGCAGATCGTCAACGACGCCTCCGTCGTCGGGCTGGTCGGTCCGACCTGGTCCGGGGAGACCAAGGCGACCGGTGCGGTGTTCGATCAGGCTGGACTGGTGGCCATCACTCCGTCGGCCACCAACGTGGCGCTCTCCGAGCGGGGATGGCGGACCTTCTTCCGGGGACTGTCCAACGACGGCGTGCAGGGCCCGTCGCTGGCCAATTACCTCAAGACCGCCCTGGGCGTGCAGAAGGTGTGCGTCGTCGACGACAGCACCGACGCGGGAGTGGGTCAGGCGCAGGCGGTCCGCGAGACACTCGGGCCGATCGCGGACCCGGCCTGCAACGTCTCGATCAAGAAGGGCGACAAGGACTTCTCGGCCGCTGTCACCAAGATCCGGGGACAGTCGCCCGACGCCGTCGTCTACGCCGCCTACTACACCGAGGGCGCGCTGCTGCTCGAGCAGTTGCGCGAAGCCGGTTACACCGGGTTGTTCGCCGGACCCGACGGACTCAAGGATCCGCAGTTCGTCAAGGCCGCCGGTGAGTCCGCCGACGGCGCGGTGCTGTCGTGCCCGTGCGGGCCGGCCACCGGTGGTTTCGCCGACGAGTACAGCGCGAAGTTCGGCCAGCAGCCGGGCACCTACAGTGTCGAGGCCTACGACGCCGCCACGGTGTTGCTCAGGGGGATCGACAGCGGTGCGGTCACCCGGCCCGCGTTGCTGGACTTCGTCCGGGCCTACGACGGGCAGGGCGTGGCCCGGCAGTACCGGTGGACCGACACCGGTGAGCTGACCTCGAACCTGATCTGGATCTACAAGGTGCAGTAGGTCCGCTCAGCGGACACCCATCTCGGTGCGGACCTCGACGAGGGTCTCCTCGTCGCACAGGCCCCCGGCGTAGGCGAGTTCGGCGGCGTGCAGGGCATCGTCGACCAGGTGCAGCGGGATACCCTTGTCGCGGCTGGCTGCGGCATGTGCGCGCACCGCGATGTTGCGTTCGTCGTCGGCCGGTCCGACCTGACGGATCAGGATCAGCGTCATCCGCCCCGGGAATTCGCGGGCCATTTCCGCATAGGTCAGCGGATCGCGCTGGCCACTGTCGCCGATCAGCACGAACTGCATGTCCGGGTAGGCCTCCAGCAGGCGGCGGATCGCCCCGCGCTTGTGCTCGGCCCCGCTGCGCCGCACATAGCGTTCGGTGGGCCCCCAGTCGGTGAGGAACATTGGTCCTTGCGGGAACGCGCGCAGTTGGACGAACTGCTCCAGCAGTGGATAGAACGACCAGCTTCCGGTCGAGACGTAGAAGAATGTGGGTTCCGGTTTGCGGTTGCCCGCACGGGTGGGTACGCCGCGGGCCAGTCCCCGATACAGCGAGGACATGCCGGGGATCGCGGTGCGCTGGTTGGCTTCGCGCAGCACCGTCCGGGCGATCATGGCCGCGCCCTCGGTGATGCCGGTGAGCAGGATCGTGTCGTCGATGTCGGAGATCACCAGGAATGGCGCGGTCCGCGCGGGCTTGACGATGCGTCCCGATCCGGTGGCCGATTCCCCGTCATCGAGGGCGATGGTCGTGGCGTGGGTGTCGTGCCAGCCGACCGAGAGGCCGGGAACCGGGACCGAGAAGGTGGCGAATCCGTGCGCGTCGGTGACCTCGGTGGCGGTGTGATCCCCGACGCGCAACTGGACGTCGATCCCGACGATGCGCAGGGCCGCGTAGCGGCGAAGGTTGGACTGCGCGACATCCCAGTAGGGGATGCGGCTGTCGCCGGGCAGTTCGGGGGCTTCCACGACGCGGACCCGCACCTTGGCCACGTCGTCGGCGACGAAGCCGCGATAGACGACCAGGTGCAGACCCCGGAAGGCGCCGGACTTGACCTTCTGGTCACGGCGGCGTTGGGTGAGCCGGCCCTCGATGCCGGCCACCAACGCCGCCGTCTCGGGGCTGCGCAGCCGGGCGGTGAGCCCGGCCGCGAAGCGGCGGGGAAGACTGGGCATAGCCATCAGCATCCCATCCTCGGCGATCAGTCCAGCGCCAGACCCAGGTGCGCCAACGGGTGTCCGGGGTTCTGCAGTTTCTGCGCCTTGCCCAGCGCCGAACCGGTCAGACCGGGAGACGAGATTGCCGGGGCCTTCGCAGTGCGGTCGGGCTTGGCCGGTGCGGTGGTACCGCTCTGGGTGCCCGCGGTGTCGGCGTAGGCGACGGCGGTCAGGCCGAGCGATCCGCCGCCGGCCAGGCCCAGGGAGATCAGGG
>NZ_JBJTCF010000050.1:0-35603 GCF_046091765.1 Mycobacterium sp. | reverse complement strand
TCCGACGACGCAACCAGCCCCAGCCGACCACCCGGTCGAGCACCCAGCAGAAGGAATTCCCATGCAGATCTCCCTTCGTTCCCAGATGATCGCCGGCGTCGCCGCCGTCGCCGCGACGGCGGTCGCCATCACCCCGATCACGCAGCCCGACCTCGCGACGATGCAGCGGCTGTCCAGCTCCGTCGAGCTGAGCGCGATCGCCAACCCGGTGAGCGCCCTGTCCGACACCTTCGGCTACGCCGTTGCAACCCTGACCGACCAGGTCGGGCTGCTCGACCCCGAAGAATTGTTCTGGCCGGATTCGTTCTACAGCTCCGACTTCTCCACCCTGTACGCGCCGGGATACTTCGGATGGGTGCCTGACCTGGCCAACCAGTTCTCCTTCGGCGGGATCAGCGCACTGGTCAACAACCTGTCGGGATATACCTACGCGGGCGTCTCCGCCCCCCTGGCGGTGGTGAGCGGTATCGCGACGGCGGCGTTCAATGCCCCCTTCGCCGTGGTGACCGCCGCGCAACTGGCTCTGGCCGGTGACATTCCGGGCGCCATCGCCGAGTTGCAGACTCAGATCATCGACCCGATTCAGTTTGGCCTCGAGACTGCGCTGGCCAGTGTGGGCTACCTCCTGAACAACGCCCTCGCCAACGTGCAGACGGTGGTGTTCGATGCCGTCCCGCGACTCATCAACGGCCTGACCAGCGCGGTCGTTGGTGGAGTGGCCTACCTGGTGACCGACCTGATAGGAACGGTCAGCACGATCGTCACCGACATCAGCACCGGGGACATCGAGGGCGCCTGGAACGCCGCGATCGACGGCCTACTCGGCGGCGACGGAACCCTCGGCAATGTGGTGAGCCTGACCATCGGCATCGGCATCACCGAGTTCATCGACTACGACGAGGGTCCGGTGCTGACGGTGACGAATCCCAGCCTGCGCTCGGTGCTGACCAGCGAGGGGCAGCGTCTCGGTGACTTCAGCGCCAACGGGGAGGGCGGCATCCTCAACGACCCCTTCTTCCCCCCGGAGCCGCCCGTGACCGCGCCTGCCGCGGCACAGCCCGCGGTTGAAGCCGGTGTCGAGGCCGCCGTGGTCGCCGAATCCCAGCCGAGCCAGGCTGAGGTGGCCCAGGTGACCGTCGACCGGCCGTCGCCCGGGGCGAGTGCGCCAACCGGCACAGACGCTGCTGCAGACAGTGCCGGGTCCAAGAGCACGGCGAGCGGTGCGGACGCGGCCGGCAGCGGAGACGACGCCAGCGCGGACGCAACCGCCGGACCGGCAGCCCCGGCTGCCGCCGACGCGGCCGGTCCGCAGGCCACCGGCAGCGATTCCGGTGCCGCCGAGAAGCCGGCGAAGCAGCGCTCGGCCCGCACGGCAGCCAAGGCGTCCCAGGCGTCCAGGGCGGCCGCCGCCGAGGGCTGAGTTTCCGACGGTTCCCGACGACCAGACCCGGCGTCCCCGCTCACCAGGCGGGAGCGCCGGGTCTGTATTTGCTGAGAAGAAGCAGTTAAATTCCTGAGTTTTTTGCCCAGCCGCGGTCTCCGAGGGTCGGATCTGGGCAGCGATTCAGGCGGGGATGGTTTGCCAGGGTGAACACGGCGGGGCGATGGAAGACTCACCGACCATCCTTCGCCGATCCCTGTTTTGCCATTTCAAGGCACTGAAAACCGCCGTCGCGGCGCTGCCGGAATACCCCCTCGCCACCTTTTGCCAGTCCTCTCCCGGCGCGAACTGGAAATCTTTTGCGCGAAAGACTTGCGCTCAGGTTTTTCTCAGGTACTCTTCAAGAGTCAGTGTTAGCTAACACCGGAGGAACTTACCGTGCAGATCTCTCTTCGCTCCCAGCTCATCGCCGGGACCGCGGCAGTCGTCGGGGCCGGCGCCATCGCCATGACACCCGTCACGCCGGCGGTCACCCTGCCCTCGATCTCGGTGCCGACCGTCGCGCAGGTCGCGCTGGCCGGCTTCGACAGCCCCCTCTCGGAACTGCTGCTGACCGTCGGGGTGCTCAGCGAGAACATCTTCGACGGCGCGAACATCTATCCCGCCTACGAGTGGGAGCCCTACGTGGGCGCCCTGCCGGAGTTCATCTACACCGCGCTGCCGATCATCAGCCAGCTGGGCTTCAATGGCTCGGCCTACATCGGCGGCTCGATCGACTCCCTGGGCACCTCGGCCTACATCCTCAGCGAGGCGGTCTGGAACCTGCCCGGTGCGGTGATCACCGCGGCCCAGCAGGCGATCGGCGGTGACATCCCCGGCGCGATCACCACGCTGACCAACGCCACGCTGGTCCCGCTGCAAGACGCGGGCACCACTGCTCTGGGTGCTCTGACCAGTGTCGTCACCGGCGTCGTCACCAACCTCACCAACGTGGTGGGAGTCCTGCCGGGTATCGCGACCGGTCTGGTCAACACCCTCATCGGCTCGGCCCAGGTTCTGGTCAATGCGGTGGTCAACATCGCCACTCAGACTATCGGCGCGCTGACCACGCTGGACTTCGAGACCGCGTGGAACACCGTCGTGGACGGTCTGCTCGGCCCCGAAGGCGCCGACGGCAGCGTGACCTCGAGCATCCCCGGCTCCGTGCTGGCGCTGACGGTCGGCCCGGGCGTGGGCGAGCTCCCGTACCCCCAAGGCTACGTGTTCCCGAGCCTGCGGATGTGGTCCGAGCAGTCCCAGCTGCAGATCGCCAATGCCCTGGGCGCCAGCTACCCGGTCCCGGCGGCTGCCGAGGCGGCCCCGGCCGCCGCGGTTTCCGCCGCCCCGGCAGCTGAGGCGGCTCCGACCGCCGCAGCCGTCGCGGATGTCGCGGATGTCACGGATGTGGAGGTCGCCCGCCCGTCGGCCGGCGACGCCTCCGGATCGGCCGCTGCCGACAGCGCGACCGGGGCCGGCAGTGCTGCCGACGCCGAGAGCGCCGGAGACACCGGTAAGAGCGCTGCCAGCACCGACACCGGCAGCAGTGCGGCCGGCGGTGCCGACAGTGCCGACAGTGCCGATAGTGCCGGCGCGGACGCCGCGACGAGCTCGGCCGGCAGCGACACCTCGGCCGCTGCGAAGAAGCCGGCCAAACAGCGCGCGGAGCGTTCGTCGGCGAAGGCCGCCAGCGACGCGAGCTGACCCTCGGCTCCACCCTAACAGGCTGCCCCCTTCCTGAGGAAGGGGGCAGCCTTTTTGCTGGGAAAATATTTTCTCTAATGGGTTACTTCTCAGATAAATCTCAGGTATGGTAGGCTTCACTCAGGAAAGGCGGTGACAACGGTGCGCCGGGCATTTGGTCCTCTACTAACGACGGGTGTGGCTCTTGCCGCAGCCGGTGTCGTGGTGGCCAATCCCGTCATCGCCCCGCGGGGCGACGTCCGCATCCCCGCCGTGCAACTCTCCTCGGGCAGCGGCGACGCGGCCAGCATGCTCGACGACGGCTTCCTGGACGCCATCGCTCCCGCGTCCTCGGAGTCGACCGGCCCGCTCTCGGTGCTCAAAGACCTTTTTTCGTCGCTCGCCGCCGACGCCACCCACATCGGCAAGAACGCCATCGTCAACGCGTTCATCGCCGGGATGGCGGTGGTCTCCGACCCCGAGCTGACGGCCACCACGGGGACCGTCGCGGGACCGTCGGAGATCGCGGCGATCGCGCCGCCGGCCGACCTTCCCGATCTGTCGGGAATCCTGGCCATGCCGGAGTTCAACCTCGGCAGCGTCTTCCCGGACTACATCAACGACGCACCGGTGCCGGTCGGGGTGCGGTCGGCTCTCCCCGACTACTCGACGCTGCCGACGGTGCCGACGGTGCTGACGGTGCCGACGGTCAAAGATTTCGTCAGGTCGCTGGCGTTCGATGCCGGATACCTGGGCAAGCAGGTCATCGCCGCCGCCTTCGCGACCGGCGCGCTCGTCGCCTACGAGCCCGCGATGATCGTCGACACCTTGCGCTCGCTGGTCACCGGTGACTTCCGCGGGGCTTTGGAGAAGGTGGTCAAGGTGGTCGTCGCCCCCCTCGGCCCGCCGGCGATCGTTTTCGACGCGGTCAACAACGTCATCCGCAACTACCTGCCCGAGTGGAACATTCCGTCGGTTGCGCCGGGCACTCCGAATGGCGTGCCCTCCGTGCCGGATACCGGGGGGTCCGAGGACGCCGGGTCGAGCGGGCCTTCGGTGGCCCGTTCGCACTCAGAAGTGCTCGCGAGCGCGGCTGTCCGCTCGGATGTCAGCCCTCGGGCCGCGCGCAGCCTCCCGGTTGGCACCGAGGAAAGCGCGACCGATTCCGAGTCGGCGCTGCCGTCTGTGGCAACTGCACGCGAGGATGCCCACGAGGATGCAGAGGTGACCCCGGCCGTCGCGGAGACGCAGGACGTCACCGCGACAGAGCAGGCAGCTGCCGCGGATGTCGCGGCTTCCGATACCCAGGCCGGAGCCACCGAGGCGACCAGGCCCGCCGAGCGCACCGGCGCCGCCTCTCGGGTGGCGGTGGCCCGTGATTCCCACGAAGGCGCACGCGACAACGCCCGCGCGCATGCCGGCCAGCGGAGCAAGGCCAAGTCCGCGGCCGCGGCCGCCGGCGAATAGTCCGGATCCCACACGGCCCGGCCGACGGTGGGACAATCCGCACCATGCGGATGTCGGCGAAGGCGGAGTACGCCGTTCGGGCGATGACCCAGTTGGCCGCGACGGCGCCCGGGGTTCTGGTCAAGACCGACGACCTGGCCGAGGCGCAGGGCATCCCGTCGCAGTTCCTCGTCGACATCCTCTCCGACCTGCGCGCAGACCGGTTGGTGCGCAGCCACCGCGGCCGCGACGGCGGCTACGAGCTCGCCCGTCCGGCCGACCAGATCAGCATCGCCGACGTGCTGCGCTGTATCGACGGGCCGCTGGCCAGCGTGCGCGACATCGGCCTGGGCGACTTGCGCTACAGCGGTCCTTCGGTGGCCCTGACCGACGTGTGGCGGGCGCTGCGGGCCAGCATGCGGGAGGTGCTCGAGCAGACCACCCTCGCCGATGTGGCCGGTGGGAACCTGCCCGAGCACGTCCGCCGGTGGGCCACTGACTACCTCGACCAGGAGAACACCCGGGGCCGGGGCTGAGATCGGCGTTGATGCCCGCGTCGGCCGACCGGCGTCGTACTGTCTGATCGATATGGCCTCCACGCGCTCCTACGTCGAAGTCCTCGGCTCCATCGGGCCCAACTGGTTCGCCTCGGTGATGGGCACCGGGATCGTCGCCAATGCCGGGGCGACCCTGCCCGTCCAGTTCCCCGGCCTGCGCGCCGTCGTCGAACTGGTGTGGGTGTTCGCGGCGGTGCTGCTGGCGGTTCTGGTCGTGGTGGTCGGCGGGCACTGGCTGCGCCACCCCACATCGATTCGCAGTCACGCCCGCAATCCGCAGATGACGCATTTCTTCGGTGCTGCACCGATGGCGCTGCTCACGGTCGGAACAGGATCGCTTCTGATCGGCCGCAACCTGATCGGGGAAAGTGCGGCGGTGAGTCTGGCCTGGGTGCTGTGGTGCGCGGGCACCGCACTTGGCCTGTACACCGCGGTGAGAATTCCGTTTCTGATGTTCACCCAACTCAGTGTCGAACCCGACGCCGCGTTCGGGGGCTGGCTGATGCCGGTTGTGCCGCCGATGGTCTCCGCCGCCGGTGGGGCGCTGCTGATTCCGCACGCACCGCAGGGTGCCGTTCGGGAGACCCTGCTCTACGGCTGCTACGCCATGTTCGGAATGTCGCTGGTGGCCGCGATGATCATCATCACGATGATCTGGAGCCGTTTGATGCTTTACGGAACATCGGGTTCCGCCCGCGTGCCGACGTTGTGGATCGTGCTCGGCCCGCTCGGGCAATCCATCACCGCCGTAGGGCTTCTGGGCGTCAATGCCAGCCTGGTGGTGTCGGCCGACCTCGCCACGATGATGAACTCCTTTTCGATCATTTACGGTGTGCCCGTCTGGGGTTTCGCCGTGCTGTGGATCGCGCTGGCCTCCGGTCTGACCTTTCGGACCTGGCGCCGCGGAATGCAGTTCGCGCTGACGTGGTGGAGCCTGACATTCCCGGTCGGCACCTTCGTGACGGGCACGGCGCAACTGGCTATCCACACCGGACTGCCCGCGTTCAAGGTCGTTGCGGTGCTGGCCTACGCGGGGTTGCTGACGTCATGGTTGGTGGTCTCCGTGCGCACAGTGCGCGGCAGCCTGCGCGGCAACCTGCTCGCGCCCCCGCCCAGCGCCGGGCCGGTGAAGGTGAGCAAGGAATCAGCGACGTGACCATGCAGGTCGGGATGAGCATGCCGGTGATGGAACCCGATCTGGACGCCGGTGTGCTGCGCAGGTGGGCGCAACTGATCGACGAGGGCCCCTTCTCCTCGCTGTGCTGGGGGGAGCGCATCGCGTTCGACAACCCCGAGGCGCTGACCCTGCTGGGCGCGCTGGCGGCGTGGACCGAGCGGGTGCCGCTGGTGACGACCGTGGTGGTACCGCAGTTGCACGACCCGGTGCTGCTGGCCAAAGCGCTGGCCACCGGTGACATGCTCTGCGGTGGACGGCTGACCGTCGGCGTCGGGGTCGGCGGCCGGCACGAGGACTACCACGCGGTCGGGGCCGACCCGACGACGCAGACGATGCGCGGGCTGGCCGAGCGGGTCGCGGTGATGCAGCGGGTGTGGGCCGGGGAGAAGATCACCGACTCGGTGCTGCCGGTCGGGCCGCGACCGGCGCAGCCAGGCGGACCGCGTCTGTTGGTCGGCACCATCGGACCCAAGACCCTGCGCAGCGCCGCGCCGTGGGCCGACGGGCTGGCCGGGATCACCTTGGACCTCGACCCCATCCGGCAGAACGAACTCTACGACGTGGCGCGCGACGCATGGGCCCAGTCGGGCCGGCCCGCGCCGCACCTGGCCACGTCGTTCTGGTTCGCCCTCGGCGACCCGCCGGCCGCCCGCGACCAGATCCATCGGCACCTGCGGCACTACATGAACTGGATCCCGGTCGAGTACGTCGACGCGATGGCCCCGACCACCGGCTGGGCCGGTACCGAGGAGCAGCTTGTGGACGTGCTGCGCGCCTTCGCCGCGGTCGGCACCAGCGAGGTCCATCTGATACCGACCAGCGCCGACCTCGACCAGCTTCGGCGGGTGGCCGACGTCGTCGCCGAATTCACAACCGCAGGGAAGGCGAGCCGATGACCCAGTCCCACGGCGACTTTCAGCTGGAGATCTACTTCCAGGGCCTCAACGGGGTGCTGCCGGCCCTGCCGATGGCCTACGAGGAACTCGAGGCGCGCGCCCAGATGGCGCTCTCGCCGTCACTGTGGTCCTACGTGGCCGGCGGGTCCGGTGACGAGTCGACGCAGCGGGTCAACGTCACCGCCTTCGCCCGGTGGGGCCTGATCCCGCGGATGCTCGTCGGGGCGACCGAACGCGACCTGTCAGTCGAGCTGTGGGGACGGCGGTGGTCGTCACCGGTGTTCATGGCGCCGGTCGGGGTCATCGGGCTGTGCACCCAGGACGGCCACGGCGACATCGCCGCGGCACGCGCCGCGGCGCGCACCGGGGTTCCGCTGTGCGTGTCGACCCTGACGATGGATCCGCTGGAGGACGTCGCCGCCGAATTCGGCGACACCCCTGGGCTTTTCCAGCTCTACACACCCAAAGACCGCGACCTGGCGGCCAGCCTGGTCAGCCGTGCCGAGAACGCCGGCTACACCGGCATCGTCGTCACGCTCGACACCTGGCTGCCCGGCTGGCGGCCGCGTGATCTGGCGTCGGCCAACTTCCCGCAGTTGCGCGGGCTGTGCCTGGCGAACTACATCAGCGACCCGCACTTTCGCGCCAAGGCCGACCCGGACATCGACACCGACCCCCGCAAGGCCGTACTGCACTGGATCAGCGTCTTCGGTAACTCGCTGACGTGGAACGACGTGGCGTGGCTGCGCTCGCTGACCTCGCTGCCGCTGATCCTCAAGGGAATCTGTCATCCCGACGACGCCCGCCGCGCCGTCGACGCCGGCATCGACGGGATCTACTGCTCCAACCACGGCGGCCGGCAGGCCAACGGCGGGCTACCGGCCATCGAGTGCCTGCCCGACGTGGTGGCCGCCGCCGGCGGGGTGCCGGTGCTCTTCGACTCCGGTGTCCGGTCGGGGGCCGATGTGGTCAAGGCGCTGGCGTTGGGCGCCGCCGCGGTCGGTGTCGGCCGGCCCTACGCCTACGGCGCGGCGCTCGGCGGTGTCGAGGGCATCGTTCACGTGTTGCGTTCGCTGCTGGCCGAGACCGATCTGATCATGGCCATCGACGGCTACCGCGCGATCAAGGACCTCACACCCGAGGCGCTGCGCCGGCTCGGCGAGGGGTGATCGGATGCCGCAACCGAAGACCGCCGTCTCACGTCTGCGCGAGAAGCAGAGCACCTCGCGCGACGCGCTCTACGCGCTGCTCGACAGCACGCCTCTGGCGACCGTTGCGTTCGTCCGGGACGGGCATCCGATGGCGCTTCCGATCGGCTTCGCCCGCATCGACGATGAACTGGTGATCCACGGGTCGACCGGATCACCGTTTCTGCGAGATCTCGCCGCCGGTGCGCCTGCCGCGGCATCGGTGACCACGCTCGAGGGTGTGGTCGTCGCGCGCAGCGGGTTCGAGTCGTCCTTCCGCTACCGCAGCGCGGTGATCTACGGCCCGTTCACCCCCGTCAGCGGCGGCGCGAAGACCCGCTACGTGGAGACTCTGACAGAGACGTTCATCCCCGGCCGGGTGGCTGAAATGCGGCCCAGCACCAAACGGGAACTGGCCGCCACCCGGGTGTTGCGGCTGGCGATCACCGACGACAACTGGTCGCTGAAAATCAGCGACGGCTGGCCGGAGGACCCCGAGGAGGACATCGCCGCCGGCACCTGGGCCGGGGTGGTCCCGATCGAGACGACCTATGGGCCGCCGCTGCGCGCCCCGGACTGCCCCGAGTCGATCCCGGTTCCGGAGTCGGTGCGGGGGCTGAGCGGTCCGGTGGTCAACCGCCGCCGGTAGAGGGTGCCCCCGGCAGGATTCGAACCTGCGGCCTTCTGCTCCGGAGGCAGACGCTCTATCCCCTGAGCTACGGGGGCGCAGGTTCGCTGCGCCGTCGGGCGTGCCCAGCCTAACGCATAGGATGAACCCCCGTGACCCCCGCTGACCTGGCTGAGTTGGTCAAGAGCACCGCCCGCGCGGTGCTGATCGAGCACGGCCTGGACCCGGCGGCGCTGCCCGCCGAGGTCACCGTCGAGCGGCCGCGCAACCCCGAGCACGGCGACTACGCCACCAATGTGGCGCTGCAGGCCGGCAAGAAAGCCGGCGCCAATCCCCGCGAACTGGCGGCCTGGCTCGCCGAGGCTCTCGCGGGCGCCGACGGCATCGCCGCCGCCGAGGTCGCCGGACCGGGTTTCGTCAATCTGAGCATCGAGGCCTCCGCGCAGGGCCGCATCGTCGCCGACATCCTCGGCGCGCAGGGCGGCTACGGCCAGTCCGGGCTGCTGGAGGGTCAGCGGATCAACCTCGAGTTCGTCTCGGCCAACCCGACCGGCCCGATCCACATCGGCGGCACCCGCTGGGCCGCCGTCGGCGACGCGCTCGGCCGGTTGCTGAGCTCCCAGGGCGCCCGGGTCGTCCGGGAGTACTACTTCAACGATCATGGTGCCCAGATCGACCGTTTCGTCAACTCCCTGATCGCCGCCGCCAGCGGCGCACCGACCCCCGACGACGGGTACGCCGGCGACTACATCGCCGACATCGCCGAGCAGGTGCTGACCAAGGCGCCCGACGCGCTGAGCCTGCCCGAGACCGAGCGGCGCGAGACCTTCCGCAGCATCGGGGTGGAGTTGATGTTCAACCACATCAAGGCCTCGCTGCACGACTTCGGCACCGACTTCGACGTCTACACCCACGAAGACTCGATGCACTCCAGTGGCAGGGTCACCCAGGCCATCGCGAAACTGCGCGAGAGCGGTGCGGCCTACACCAAGGATGGCGCAACGTGGTTGCGCACGACCGCGTTCGGTGACGACAAGGACCGTGTCGTCATCAAGAGCGACGGGATGCCGTCCTACATCGCCGGGGACCTGGCCTACTACCTGGACAAGCGCGAGCGCGGCTTCGACCTGTGCATCTACATGCTCGGTGCCGATCACCACGGCTACATCGCCCGGCTCAAGGCCGCCGCGGCGGCACTCGGCGATGACCCCGACACCGTGGAGGTGCTGATCGGGCAGATGGTCAACCTGGTCCGCGACGGCCAGCCGGTGCGGATGAGCAAGCGGGCCGGAACCGTGATCACCCTCGACGACCTCGTCGAGGCCATCGGCGTCGACGCCGCGCGTTACGCGCTGACCCGCTCGTCGGTGGACACCCCGATCGACATCGACCTGGCGCTGTGGTCCTCGGCGTCAGCGGAGAATCCCGTCTACTACGTGCAGTACGCCCACGCCCGGTTGTGCGCGCTGGCGCGCAACGCCACCGAGCTCGGCCTGGCCCCCGACACCGCGCACCTCGGGCTGCTCACCCACGACAGGGAGGGCACGCTGATCCGCAACCTCGGGGAGTACCCCCGCGTGCTGCAGTCCGCAGCCACCCTGCGCGAGCCGCACCGGGTGTGCCGCTACTTAGAAGACCTCGCCGGTGACTACCACCGCTTCTATGACAGCCACCGGGTGCTTCCCCAGGGCGACGAACAGCCGCAGGATCTGCACCGCGCCCGGCTCGCGCTGTGCGAGGCCACCCGCCGGGTGATCGCCCACGGGTTGGGCATCCTCGGTGTCAACGCTCCGGAGCGGATGTGAACGTCCACCCCGCCGGTCCCCGGCACGCCGAGGAGATCCACCACGCCGGTCCGCCGCCGCGGCCGCAGACCCCCGCCGAGGTGCTCGCGCTGGCGCCCAACGTCTGGCCGCGCAACCTCGCCCGCGGCGCCGACGGGGTGGTGCGCGTCGCCGGGGTGACGGTGACCGACCTAGCCGCCAGCTACGGCACGCCGCTGTTCGTCATCGACGAGGACGACTTCCGCGGCCGCTGCCGCGAGATGGCGGCGGCGTTCGGCGCGGCCAACGTGCACTATGCGGCCAAGGCGTTCCTCTGCGGTGAGGTGGCCCGCTGGGTCGCCGACGAGGGCCTGTCCCTCGACGTCGCCAGCGGCGGCGAACTGGCCGTCGCCCTGCACGCCGGGTTCCCGCCCGAACGAATCGCGCTGCACGGCAACAACAAGTCCGTCGACGAGCTCACCGCGGCGGTCAAGTCCGGGGTCGGCTGCGTGGTGATCGACTCCGTGGCCGAGATCGACCGGCTCGAAGCGGTGGCCGCCGGTGAACTCGGAGCCGGGACCGTCCAGGACGTGATGGTGCGCGTCACGGTCGGCGTCGAGGCGCACACCCACGAGTACATCGCCACCGCGCACGAGGATCAGAAGTTCGGGCTGTCGCTGGCCGGCGGGGATGCGATGGCGGCGGTGCGCCGCGTGCTGGCCGCCGGGCACCTCCGACTGGTGGGTCTGCACAGTCACATCGGCTCGCAGATCTTCGACGTCGGCGGATTCGAGTTGGCCGCTCGGCGGGTGATCGGTCTGCTGCGCGCGGTGGTGGCCGAGTTCGGTGCGGAACGCACGCGCGATCTGGCCGTCGTCGATCTCGGCGGCGGCTTCGGAATCGCCTACCTGCCCCACGACGACGCCCCGCCGATCGCCGACCTGGCCGCCAAACTGCACGACATCGTGCGCACTGAGGCGCAGGCGGCGGGGCTGCCCGTGCCCCGGCTGCTCGTCGAACCGGGCCGGGCGATCGTCGGACCGGGCACCATCACCCTCTACGAGGTGGGCACGGTCAAAGACGTGGCGATCGGCGCCGGCGCGCACCGGCGTTACATCAGCGTCGACGGCGGCATGAGCGACAACATCCGCACCGCCCTCTACGGTGCGGACTTCGACGTGCGGCTCGCGTCCAGGGCCGCCACGGCAGGACCGCGGCTGGCCCGCATCGTCGGGAAGCACTGCGAAAGTGGCGATATCGTGGTGCGCGACGCCTGGGTTCCTGACGACGTCGCCGCCGGGGACCTGCTGGCCGTCGCCGCCACCGGCGCCTACTGCTACTCGATGTCCAGCCGCTACAACCTGATCGGGCGTCCGGCCGTGGTCGCCGTGCGCGACGGCCGTGCCCGGATCATCCTGCGCCGGGAGACCGTCGAGGACCTGCTCAGTCTGGAGGTGAGGTGAACGATGACCGCTGAAACCGGGACGACCGGCCCGATCGGTGTCGCCGTACTGGGCCTGGGCAACGTGGGCCGGGAAGTGGTGCGGATCATCGACGACAGCGCCGCCGACCTGACCGCGCGGATCGGCGCGCCGCTGGTGTTGCGCGGGGTGGCGGTGCGCAACGTGTCCGGGGATCGGGGGCTGCCCGCCGGGACACTCACCGACAACGTCGAGGAACTGGTCTCGCGCGACGACGTCGATATCGTCGTCGAGTTGATGGGCCCGGTCGAACCGGCGCGCAAGGCGATCCTGGCCGCCCTCGAACGCGGCAAGTCGGTCGTCACCGCCAACAAGGCGCTGCTCGCGCAGTCGACCGGGGAACTGGCGCAGGCGGCCGAGCAGGCGCACGTCGACCTCTACTTCGAAGCGGCGGTGGCCGGCGCGATCCCGGTGATCCGCCCGCTGACCCAGTCGCTGGCCGGCGACACGGTGGTGCGGGTGGCCGGGATTGTCAACGGGACGACCAACTACATCCTGTCCGCGATGGCCGCCACCGGAGCGGACTACGCGAGCGCTCTGGCCGAAGCCAGCGCGCTAGGGTACGCCGAGGCCGACCCCACCGCGGACGTCGAGGGCTATGACGCGGCGGCCAAGGCGGCGATCCTCGCGTCGATCGCCTTCCACACCCGCGTCACCGCCGACGATGTCTACCGGGAGGGGATATCGAAAGTCACCCCGGCCGACTTCGAGGCGGCCCGCGCGCTGGGGTGCACGATCAAACTCCTGGCCATCTGCGAGCGGATCACCGTCGACGGTCAGCAGCGGGTGTCGGCCCGCGTGTACCCGGCACTGGTGCCGCTGAGCCACCCGCTGGCGAGCGTCAACGGGGCATTCAACGCGGTGGTGGTCGAGGCCGAGGCCGCGGGCAGGCTGATGTTCTACGGCCAGGGCGCCGGCGGCAACCCGACCGCCTCGGCGGTGATGGGCGACGTCGTGATGGCGGCGCGCAACCGCGTGCAGGGTGGGCGCGGTCCGCGCGAGTCCAAGTACGCCCAGCTTCCGGTGGCGCCGATCGGCGTTGTCCCGACCCGCTACTACGTCAGCATGACCGTCAGCGACCGCCCGGGCGTGCTGTCGGCGGTGGCGGCCGAGTTCGCCAAGCGTGAGGTCAGCATCGCCGAAGTTCGCCAGGAGGGGCTCGCCGATCAAGGTGGGACCCCCAGCGGAGCCCGCATCGTGGTGGTGACCCACCGCGCCACCGATGCCGCTCTCTCCGAAACCGTTGCCGCCCTTGCTGATCTGGACGTCGTCGAGCGGATCGACAGTGTCCTGCGCCTGGAGGGCACCAGCGAATGAGCCCGTCCTCGCCGGCCTCGACTCCGGTGCACACGCCCTGGCCCGGCCTGATCGAGGCCTATCGGCACCGTCTGCCGGCGGCCGCCCACTGGACGCCGGTGACCCTGCTTGAGGGCGGTACGCCGCTGGTGCCCGCGGTGCGGATCTCGGAGATGACCGGCTGCACGGTGTATTTGAAGGTGGAGGGGCACAACCCCACCGGCTCGTTCAAGGACCGCGGCATGACGATGGCGGTCAGCGAGGCGCTCTCGCGCGGACAGCAGGCGGTGCTGTGCGCGTCGACCGGCAATACCTCGGCCTCGGCGGCGGCCTACGCCGCACGAGCAGGTATCACCTGCGCGGTTCTGATCCCGCAGGGCAAGATCGCGATGGGCAAGCTCGCCCAGGCGGTCATGCACGGCGCGAAGATCATCCAGATCGACGGGAACTTCGACGACTGTCTGGAGTTGGCCCGCAAGCTGACCGCCGACTATCCGACGATCTCGTTGGTCAACAGCGTCAACCCGGTGCGCATCGAGGGCCAGAAGACCGCCGCCTTCGAGATCGTCGACGTGCTCGGCACCGCCCCGGACGTGCACGCCCTACCGGTGGGCAACGCGGGCAACATCACCGCCTACTGGAAGGGCTACACCGAATATCACCGAGACGGCCTGACCGACTCGCTCCCGCGCATGCTGGGCACCCAGGCCGCCGGGGCGGCGCCACTGGTGCTCGGCAAGCCGGTCAGCCGTCCTGAGACGCTGGCCACCGCCATCCGGATCGGCGCACCGGCGTCCTGGGACGGCGCGATGGCCGCGCAGCAGGAGTCCGGCGGCCGGTTCCTGGCCGCCACCGACGAGGAGATCCTCGCCGCCTACCAGCTGGTCGCGCGAGAGGAGGGAGTGTTCGTCGAGCCGGCCTCGGCGGCCAGCATCGCCGGGCTGCTCAAATCCGCGCAGGACGGGTGGGTCAGGCCCGGATCGACGGTGGTGTGCACGGTGACCGGCCACGGCCTCAAGGACCCCGACACCGCGCTGCGCGACATGCCGTCGGTCACCCCGGTGCCGGTCGATCCTGCCGCGGTCATGGCCGCCCTCGGGCTGGGCTGAGCCGATGCCCGATTCCGCCGCGCTGCCCGCCGGCCTGACCGCCAGCGCCACCGTGGCGGCCTCCAGCGCCAACCTCGGTCCCGGTTTCGACAGCCTCGGGCTGGCGCTGGGCCGCTACGACGAGATCGTCGTCGAGACCGCCGGATCCGGACTGGTCGTCGATGTCGACGGCGAGGGCGCCGGCGAGGTTCCCACCGGCCCTGAGCACCTGGTGGTCGCCAGCATCCACGGCGGACTGGCCGCGCTGGGACTGCATGCGGCCGGACTGGTGGTGCGCTGCCGCAACACCATCCCGCACGCGCGAGGGCTGGGGTCCTCGGCGGCCGCTCTGGTCGGGGGCCTGGCGATCGCCAATGCCTTTGCCGCGCAAGCCCATCGACCGACCCTCAGCGACGATCAGCTGATCCAGCTGGCGTCACAGGCCGAGGGCCATCCGGACAACGCGTCGGCGGCGGTGCTCGGCGGAGCGGTGGTGTCCTGGACCGAGTCCGATCCGTCCTCGCCACGCTACGGTGCCGCACCCATCACTCTGCATCCCGACATCCGGCTCTTCATCGCGATCCCGCAGGCACGCTCGTCGACCGCGGTGACGCGGGTGCTGCTTCCGGCGCACGTGACCCACGAGGCGGCCCGCTTCAACCTCAGCCGGGCGGCCCTGCTGGTGGTGGCGCTGACCGAACGACCGGATCTGCTGATGGTCGCCACCGAGGATGCGCTGCACCAACCGCAGCGCGCCGCGGCGCTGCCTGCCTCGGCGCAGTACCTGGACGTGCTGCGCGGGCACGGGGTTCCGGCGGTGCTCTCCGGTGCCGGCCCGGCCGTACTCGCGCTGACCGACGGTGACGACCTGCCGGACGAGGCGATCGACGCCGGCGGCGCGCACGGCTTCGTCGTGACCGAGGTGAGCGTGGGCGAGCCGGTGCGGTGGGGATCGGGCGTCGTCGCCGCTCACGGCACGCGGGGTGGGTGAGAATCGTCACAGTCGGCAGGCCCGGCCGACGCGGTGAGTGCGGTGCCGTCGGCGTGGCTTTCTTGCTTCCGACGAGTAGGGCCGCTATTCTCAGGGTCGTCCAGCAACCGCAGCGCTCACGCTGCGCCGACACTAGGACGATCACCAACGATCACCAGGTCTTCTTCAGGTCCTCGCGTGTAACCCAGCGGGCTGACGACTCGGCCCCTGACCTTCCGCGGCAACACTTGGCACGGACGACGGTGAGACGCGCTCGGCGAATAGTTGAGCTGAGCGCCGGAAACCCCGCGGAACGAACGCGGGGAGAGAAAGGAATTCCGTGACCGAAACGGACCTCATCGCGGTGGACGACCGCACCCCGGCGACCCGATCGGCGGTCGCCGTGGCCTCCGAAGGATCCGACGGCTCGCTGACCACCATGGTCCTGCCCGAACTGCGGGCACTGGCCAACCAGGCGGGCGTCAAGGGCACCTCGGGGATGCGCAAGAACGAACTGATCGCGGCCATCCAGGACAGTCGCAGCGGCGGGTCGGGCTCCCAGCCCGCGGCGGCCGAGCGGCCCGCGAAGACCGCGCAGGAGTCCGGCGAACCGGCCGAGGAGCGCGGACCCGCCGCCCAGAGCGGCGAGTCATCCGGCCAGCAGCCCCGCGACGACGACGGCGAGGGCCGGGGCGGCCGGCGCGGGCGACGGTTCCGCGACCGCCGCCGCCGCGGTGAGCGCACCGGCGGCGAGGGCGGCGACACCGAACTGCGCGAGGACGACGTCATCCAGCCGGTGGCCGGCATTCTCGACGTCCTGGACAACTACGCCTTCGTGCGCACGTCCGGCTATCTGCCCGGACCCAACGACGTCTACGTCTCGATGAACATGGTGCGCAAGAACGGTCTGCGCCGCGGTGACGCCATCACCGGCGCGGTCCGCATGCCCCGGGAGGGCGAGGCCAGCAACCAGCGCCAGAAGTTCAACCCCCTGGTGCGACTGGACACCGTCAACGGCGGCCCGGTCGAGGAGGCCCGCAACCGTCCCGAGTTCGGCAAGCTCACCCCGCTCTATCCCAATCAGCGGCTGCGCCTGGAGACCACACCCGACCGGCTGACCACCCGGGTGATCGACCTGATCATGCCGATCGGCAAGGGTCAGCGCGCGCTGATCGTCTCGCCGCCCAAGGCCGGCAAGACCACCATCCTGCAGGACATCGCCAACGCGATCACCAGGAACAACCCCGAGTGCCACCTCATGGTCGTCCTCGTCGACGAGCGGCCCGAGGAAGTGACCGACATGCAGCGCTCGGTCAAGGGCGAGGTCATCGCCTCGACCTTCGACCGTCCGCCCTCCGATCACACGACGGTGGCCGAGTTGGCCATCGAGCGGGCCAAGCGTCTGGTCGAGCAGGGCCGCGACGTCGTGGTGCTGCTTGACTCGATCACCCGGCTCGGCCGTGCCTACAACAACGCCTCGCCGGCCTCGGGTCGCATCCTGTCCGGCGGCGTGGACTCCACCGCGCTGTATCCGCCCAAGCGCTTCCTCGGCGCGGCGCGCAACATCGAGGACGGCGGCTCGCTGACCATCATCGCCACCGCGATGGTGGAAACCGGTTCGACCGGCGACACGGTCATCTTCGAGGAGTTCAAGGGCACCGGCAACGCCGAGCTGAAGCTGGACCGCAAGATCGCCGAGCGCCGGGTCTTCCCGGCCGTCGACGTCAACCCGTCGGGCACCCGCAAGGACGAACTGCTGCTGTCCACCGACGAGTTCGCCGTCGTGCACAAGCTTCGCCGGGTGCTCAGCGGCCTGGACTCCCACCAGGCCATCGATCTTCTGATGAGCCAGCTGCGCAAGACCAAGAACAATTACGAGTTCTTAGTCCAGGTCTCCAAGACCGCGCCGGGGACGGCCGACGAAGCCTGAGCCGATGAAGCCCGAGCCGATGAACAGCGACGAGATCTGGGCTGTCATCGACTCACAGCGCGCCGACCTGGCTGATCTTCTGGCGGGTTTGACCCCCCAGCAGTGGCAGACGCCGTCACTGTGCGAGGGCTGGCGGGTGCGAGACGTTGCGGCGCACCTGACCCACTCGCACATGAATCCGGCGCGGGTGATGCTCGAGGCGCTGCGTTCCGGGTTCCGGTTCGACCCGATGATCCGGCGACTGGCCATCGAGGACCACCGCCCGCAGCAGGAGATCGTCGCCGCCCTGCACGCGATGGTCGGCTCGCGCACCAAGATTCCCGGGACCAGCGACCGCGATCCGCTGATGGACGTGTTGGTGCACGGCCAGGACATCGCCGTGCCGCTGGGGATTGACCGACCGATGCCCGGTGACGCGGCCGTCGAGGTCGCGCGGCATCTGTGGCAGATGCGCTTTCCCCTGCGCCCGGCACGCCGCCTGCAGGGCACCCGGCTGATCGCCACGGATGCCGACTTCACGGTCGGGCAGGGCCGCGAGGTGCGTGCTCCGATCCGCGACCTGGTGATGCTGCTGGCCGGCCGTCGCTGCTGACATGCCCGACACCGTCCAGCAGATGCTTCGGGAACGCCGCGGCGACCAAGGCCCGGCGGTCAAGTACGGCGAGCGGGTTTGGAGTTGGTCCGAGCACCTTGACGAGGCGTCGCGCCAGGCGGCGGCGCTGATCGCGCTGGCCGACCCGGCCCGCCCGTTGCACGTCGGCACCCTGCTGGGAAACACCCCGGCGATGCTGGTCGCGATGGCCGCCGCCGGGCTGGGCGGTTACGTGTTGTGCGGCATCAACACCACCCGACGCGGGGACGGGCTGGCCCGCGACATCGCCACCGCCGACTGCCAGATCCTGCTCACCGACGACGCTCACCGCGACTTGCTCGACGGGTTGCACCTTCCCGGGGTGCGCGTCATCGACGTCGACTCCGAACAGACCGGGGCGTTGCACGCCGACGCGGGGGAGCTGACCCCGTACCGCGAAGTCGTCCCGAGCGACACCTTCATGCTGATCTTCACCTCGGGGACCAGCGGCGAGCCCAAAGCGGTACAGGTCGCGCACATGATGGTGCCCTTCTCGGGAATTGCTCTGGTGCAACGCTTCTCGATCACCGCCGAGGACGTGTGCTACCTGTCGATGCCGCTGTTTCACTCCAACGCCCTGCTGGCCGGATGGTCGGTGGCGCTGAGCGCCGGCGCGGCGATGGCACCGGCGGCGTTCTCGGCCAGCGGTCTGCTCGGCGATCTGCGCCGCTACGGGGTGACCTATCTCAACTACGTCGGCAAGCCGCTGGCCTACGTGCTGGCGACCCCTGAGCATCCCGGCGAGCGCGAAAACCCACTGCGGGTGGCTTTCGGCAACGAGGCAACCGAGCGCGACATCGAGGAATTCGGCCGCCGTTTCGGCTGCACGGTGTGGGACGGATTCGGCTCCACTGAGGGAGCGGTGATCATCACCCGCGACGGCGACTGCCCGTCCGGTTCGGTGGGTCGCGGATTTCCCGGGGTGGCGATCTACCACCCGGATACGCGCACCGAGTGCCCGGTCGCGGAGTTCGATGCGACCGGAGCTCTGGTCAACGCCGAGCAGGCGATCGGGGAGATCGTCAACACCACCGGCGCGGGGCTGTTCGGGGGCTACTACAACGACCCGGTGGCCACCGACGAGCGGTTGCGCCACGGCATGTACTGGTCGGGGGATCTGGCCTACCGCGACGCCGAGGGCTGGATCTATCTGGCCGGCCGCACGGCGGACTGGTTGCGGGTGGACGGGGAGAACATCGCCGTCGCGCCGGTCGAGCGCATCCTCTTCCGGCTGCAGGCGCTGAGCCGCGTCGCGATCTACGCGGTCCCCGACGAACGGGTGGGCGACGCGATGATGGCCGCGATCGTGCTGCGGTCGGACGCGACGCTGAGTCCCGACGGGCTGGCCGCGTTTTTGTCCGCCCAGCCCGACCTCTCGCCCAAGTCCTGGCCGCGCCACGTCTGGATCACCGACGAGCTGCCGGTGACCGCCACCAACAAGGTGCTCAAGCGGGCGCTGAGCGCCCAGGCGCTCGCCGTGCCGACCGGGGTGCTCTGGAGCCGCAGCACCGACGGGCGCTACCGCGAAACGCGAGGTGGGACAGGGCCGCCGCCCATTTGGGCTGGTCGCCGCTGAACTGGCATAATGGACCCAACCAATCGCAAAGGACATCATGAAGAACGGCATTCACCCCGCGTACGCCGCGACCACGGTGGTCTGCGGCTGCGGCAACTCGTTCGAGACCCGCAGCACCAAGGAGAACGGCCGCATCGTGGCCGAGGTCTGCTCGCAGTGCCACCCCTTCTACACCGGCAAGCAGAAGATCCTCGACAGCGGCGGTCGCGTCGCCCGGTTCGAGCGGCGCTACGGCAAGCGCAAGCCGGCCGAGGCCACGGACAACTAGCCGCCCCGCCGACGCCCGTCTGTCGCAGCCGCGAGAGGCCGGGCGTCGGTTTGCGTTCGGGCAGGCCGGACCAGGCAGAGAGGACCGACGGTGACCAGCGCTCCCGCCACGGCGATCGATGCCGTGCTGGCCGAGCACGCCGATCTGGAACGCCAGCTTTCTGACCCCGAACTGCACAGCGACACCGGCAACGCCCGGCGGGTGGGGCGGCGGTTCGCCCAGCTGGCGCCGATCGTGGCGACCTACCGCAAACTGGAGACCGCGCGCGGCGACCTGCAGGCCGCCCGAGAACTGTCCGCCGACGACGACTCGTTCGCCGAGGAGGTCGACGAGTTGGAGGCGCGCGTCGCCGAACTCGATGACCAGCTCACCGACATGCTCGCCCCCCGCGATCCGCACGACGGCGACGACATCGTGCTGGAGGTCAAGTCCGGCGAGGGCGGGGAGGAGTCGGCGTTGTTCGCCGCCGACCTGGCCCGCATGTACATCCGCTACGCCGAACGGCGCGGCTGGGCCGTGACCGTGCTCGACGAGACCTTCTCGGATCTGGGCGGCTACAAGGAGGCGACGCTGGCGATCGCCGCTCGGGGGGACTCACCCGACGGCGTGTGGTCGCGGCTGAAGTGGGAGGGCGGCGTGCACCGAGTGCAGCGGGTCCCGGTCACCGAGTCGCAGGGCCGGGTGCACACCTCGGCGGCCGGGGTGCTGGTCTATCCCGAACCCGACGAGGTCGAGCAGGTCAGCATCGACGAGTCCGATCTGCGCATCGACGTGTTCCGTTCGTCGGGCAAGGGCGGGCAGGGGGTGAACACCACCGACTCGGCGGTGCGGATCACCCACCTGCCGACCGGCATCGTGGTCACCTGCCAGAACGAACGCTCGCAGCTGCAGAACAAGACCCGCGCCATGCAGGTGCTGGCCGCGCGGTTGCAGGCGCTCGCCGAGGAGCAGGCGCTGGCCGAGGCCTCGGCCGACCGGGCCAGCCAGATCCGCACCGTCGACCGCAGCGAGCGCATCCGCACCTACAACTTCCCGGAGAACCGGATCACTGATCACCGGATCGGCTTCAAGGCGCACAACCTCGACCAGGTGCTCGACGGTGATCTCGACGACCTGCTCGACGCGCTGGCCGCCGCCGACAAGCACGCCAGGCTGCAGCGGGCATGACCGGACGGCAATGGCTGCGCGCGGCGATCGACGACGCCGCAGCCGCTCTGGCGCGTGCCGGTATCGAGTCGGCGCGCGCCGACGCCGAGCTGCTGGCGGCTCACGTGGCCGGCGCCGAGCGCGGCATGCTCACCATGACCGGGTTGACGGGACTCTCGGGCGGTGACTTCCAGGACCGCTTCGACCGGGCGGTCGCGGTGCGGGTCCGCCGGGTGCCGCTGCAGCACATCACCGGGACCGCCGCGTTCGGGCCGATCGAGGTCCAGGTCGGTCCCGGAGTCTTCATCCCGCGCCCGGAGACCGAGTCGCTGCTGGAATGGGCGCTTGCGCAGCCCCTCCCGCGCGCACCGGTGATCCTCGACGTGTGCACCGGCTCGGGCGCGCTGGCGATCGCGCTGGCCTCGCGACTGACCGCCGCCCGGGTGATCGCAGTCGACGACGACGCGGCGGCGCTGGAGTACGCGCGGCGCAACGCCGCGTCGAGCACCCCGGCCGGCACCGTGGAGGTCGTCGCCGGTGATGTCGGCGACCCGGGCCTGCTGGCGGAGCTGACCGACTCGGTCGACCTGGTGGTGGCCAACCCGCCGTACCTGCCGGACGGGACGCCACTGGAGCCTGAGGTCGCCTGCCACGACCCGGCGCACGCGCTCTTCGGCGGCCCGGACGGGATGGCGGTGATCGCCGCGGTGGTCGCGCGCGCGACCGGCTGGCTGAAATCCGGCGGACTGCTGGCCATCGAACACGACGACACCGCCGCCGCGGCCACGGCCGACCTGCTCGCCCGGAGCTTCGACGCCGTCGAGTCCCGCCGCGATCTGTGCGGGCGTCCCCGGTTCGTGACCGCACGGCGGAGCCCGCGGCGATGACCCAGTTCCTCGACTGCCGCGACCCGGCCCGGCGCTCGGCGGCACTGGCAGCGGCGACGGCCGCGGTCACCAGCGGCCGGCTGGTGGTCATGCCCACCGACACCGTCTACGGCATCGGTGCCGACGCGTTCGACGGCGGGGCGGTGGCGAGCCTGCTGGCCGCCAAGGGGCGCGGGCGCGACATGCCGGTGGGTGTGCTGGTGGGGTCCTGGCACACCATCGAGGGTCTGGTCTACGCCGTCCCCGACAGCGCCCGCGAACTCATCCGGGCGTTCTGGCCGGGCGCGCTGAGCCTGGTGGTCCGGCAGGCGCCGTCGCTGCAGTGGGACCTCGGCGATGCGCGGGGCACGGTGATGCTGCGCATGCCGCTGCACCCGGTGGCCCTGGAACTGCTCCGCCAGACCGGTCCGATGGCGGTCTCCAGCGCCAACGTCTCCGGCCAACCCCCCGCCACCACCGCCGAGGAGGCGCAGCGTCAACTCGGAGACCTCGTCGAGGTCTACCTCGACGGCGGGCCCTGCCCGGAGCTGGCCGCGTCGACCATCGTCGACCTGACCGTGCAGCCGCCGCGCATCCTGCGGGAGGGACCCGTCAGCGTCGAGGCGGTTGCCCGCGTGCTCGACGTCGACGCTGCCTCGCTGACCGGCTGAGCAGCGCGGCGGCCACGGCCGCGTGCAGTACCGTTTGACCATTAGCGGAATCGTGACGCACTACCTGGCGCTGTCTGACCGCGGCGCCGGCGTACCCCTGCGGGAACTGGTGCTCGTCGGGCTGACGGCGGCGATCGTGACCTACTTCGCCACCGGCGGGGTGCGACAGCTTGCCACCAGACTGGGCGCGGTCGCCTATCCCCGCGAGCGCGACGTCCACCTGCAACCGACCCCGCGCATGGGCGGGCTGGCGATGTACCTGGGCGTGGTCACCGCGGTCTTCCTCGCCTCCCAGCTGCCCGCGCTGACCCGCGGGTTCGTCTACTCCTCGGGAATGCCGGCGGTGGTGATCGCCGGCGGGCTGGTGATGGGCATCGGCCTGATCGACGATCGGTGGGGTCTGGACGCGCTGACCAAGTTCGCCGGACAGATCACCGCGGCCAGCGTCCTGGTCACCATGGGCGTGGCCTGGAGCGTGCTCTACATCCCGTTCGGCGGGGTGGGCACGATCGTCCTCGACCAGGCGTCGTCGATCTTGCTCACGCTGGCCCTGACGGTGGCGATCATCAACGCGATGAACTTCGTCGACGGCCTCGACGGGTTGGCGGCCGGGCTGGGCCTCATCGCGGCGATGGCCATCTGCATCTTCTCGGTCGGCCTGCTCCGCGACCACGGTGGAGACGTGCTGTTCTACCCCCCGGCGGTCATCTCCGTCGTGCTGGCCGGGGCCTGCCTGGGCTTCCTGCCGCACAACTTCCACCCGGCCCGGATCTTCATGGGCGACTCCGGGTCGATGCTGATCGGCCTGATGCTGGCCGCGGCGTCGACGACCGCGGCCGGCCCGATCTCGCAGAGCGCCTACGGAACCCGCGACGTCTACGCGCTGCTCTCGCCGTTTCTGCTCGTGGTGGCGGTGGTCTTCGTGCCGGCCCTGGACATGTTGCTGGCCATCGTCAGGCGCACCCGCGCCGGGCGCAGTCCGTTCAGCCCGGACAAGATGCACCTGCACCACCGGCTGCTGGAGATCGGTCACTCCCATCGCCGCGTCGTGCTGGTGATCTACCTGTGGGTCGGCATCGTGGCACTGGGCGCGGCCAGCACGATCTTCATCGGCCCGCAGTACGGCGGCGCGGTCATGCTGGTGGCGATCGTCGTGGCCCTGGTGGTCACCGTGATCCCGTTGCTGCGCTCGCGTGATGAGGGCTATCGGACGTCTATCCGGGAGTGAACTCAGGGTTCTGCGTGACCCGAAAACCCCCTCCGACTGTGTGATACCGTGCGGACACGAATCGGCCGGGCGCACGGAGTCGCTGCCCGTGGACAGAAGGTGAACCGGTGACGACGCCAGCGCACGAAGCGCCGTTGGTGTTCCCGTCGGTAGCGTTTCGCCCCGCCGTCCTGCTCGGCCTCTGCGCCGCCCTCACGGGCGTGGCGATCGGGCTGTCCGCGTGGGCCGGACACCCGCTCTTCGGGGTGTTCTTCGGCGTCGGCCTGGGATTGGGTTTGCTCAACGCGCTGCTGGTTCGCCGTTCGGTGGCCGCCATCACCGCCGGCGCCCATCCGCTCAAGCGCAAGATGGCGCTGAACTCCGCGACCCGCCTGATGGTCATCTCGGTGGTGGGCCTGGCCATCGCGTACATCTTCCGGCCGACCGGCCTGGGCGTCGTCTTCGGCCTGGCGCTCTTCCAGGTCGTGCTGGTCCTGAGCACCGCACTGCCGGTGTGGAAGAAGATCCGCGCCGGCGGACCCGACGGCCTGGCCCCCGAATCGGCCCCGGCGGAGACCGGTCCGGCCATTTCGGCCTCACTGTCCGACGACATGCTCAAGGATTGAGTGCTATGACCGCAGGGACCGAGCGCATCCTCGCCGAGGGTGCCATCGAGGTCGGCCACCACACCACGGCCACCTGGCTGGGTATGACCGTCAACACCGACACCATCCTGGCCACCGCGATCGCGGGTGTGATCGTGATCGCGCTGGCCTTCTTCCTCAAGGCCAAGGTCACCTCGACCGGCGTGCCCAGCGGGGTCCAGCTGTTCTGGGAGGCGATCACCACCCAGATGCGCGGCCAGATCGAGTCGGCGATCGGCATGAAGATCGCCCCGTTCGTACTCCCGCTGGCGGTGACGCTGTTCATCTTCATTCTCGTCGCCAACTGGATTTCGGTGCTGCCGGTCCAGTACGGCACCGCCGAGGGCGGCACCCACGAACTGCTCAAGCCGCCCGCATCGGACATCAACTTCGTGCTGGCGCTCGCCCTGTTCGTGTTCCTGTGCTACCACGCCGCCGGTTTCTGGCGCCGCGGTCTGATCGGCCACCCCGTCAAGCTGCTCAAGGGGCACGTCGCCTTCCTGGCGCCGATCAACCTCGTCGAGGAGATCGCCAAGCCGATCTCGCTGTCGCTGCGACTCTTCGGCAACATCTTCGCCGGCGGCATCATGGTCGCGCTGATCGCGCTGTTCCCGCCATACATCATGTGGGCGCCCAACGCGATCTGGAAGACCTTCGACCTGTTCGTCGGGCTGATTCAGGCGTTCATCTTCTCGCTGCTCACCATCTTGTACTTCAGCCAGTCGATGGAACTGGACGAGGAGCACTGACCCGGCATGCAACGACACCGCACGAGCACCCACCGAACTGGTAGCACCCCTGCCAGCAACCAAGGAGGATAAGTAATGGCAGACCCCACCATCGTTGCCGGCGCACTGATCGGCGGCGGACTCATCCTGGGCGGCGGCGCGATCGGCGCCGGGATCGGCGACGGCATCGCCGGCAACGCGCTGATCTCCGGCATCGCCCGCCAACCCGAGGCCCAGGGCCGGCTTTTCACCCCGTTCTTCATCACCGTCGGTCTGGTGGAGGCGGCGTACTTCATCAACCTGGCGTTCATGGCACTCTTCGTGTTCGCCACGCCCGGCGCGTCCTAGTCGGCCATGGGCTCGGCTGAGGTCTCGGTGATGGAAGGGGTCGGCGTCACAGTGCTGGCGGCGGCCGAGGAAGGCGGTACCAGCAACTTCCTCATCCCCAACGGAACCTTCTTCTTCGTGCTGGCCATCTTCCTGATCGTGCTCGGCGTGATCGGCACGTTCGTGGTGCCCCCGATCCAGAAAGTGCTGGGCGAACGGGAGAAGATGGCCGCCAAGACCGCCGAGGACAACCGCAACGCGATCGCGCAGGAGACCGCTGCGGAGGCCGACTACGCCGAGCAGTTGGGAGCGGCGCGCACCGAGGCCGCCGGGATCCGGGACGAGGCGCGCGCCGAGGGGCGCGCGGTACTCGACGACATGCGGGGCAGGGCCAACGAGCAGGTTGCCCAGACCCTCCAGCAGGCCAACGATGAACTCAAGCAGCAAAGCGACGCCATCGCGGGCAACCTGCGGTCCTCGGTGCAAACCCTTTCCGAGACACTGGCCAGCCGGGTGCTGGGCGTGGATGTGTCCGGTTCGACGGTGTCGGGACGCTAGCGTGTCGACCTTCATCGGACAGCTCGTCGGGTTCGCCGTCATCGTCTGGATCATCGGGCGCTACGTCGTGCCGCCGATCCGCCGCCTGATGGCCTCCCAGAAAGACGCGGTGCGCCAGCAACTGGAGGACAGCGCGGCGGCCTCGGAACGGCTGGCCAGCGCCAGTCAGTTCCACGCCAAGCGCATCGAGGAGGCCCGCGCCGAGGCCAGGCACATCGCCGAGGAGGCCCGCGCCGACTCAGTCCGCATCGGCGAGCAACTGCGGGCCCAAGCCGATGTCGAGGTGGAGCGGATCAAGGTGCAGGGCCAGCAGCAGCTCGCCCTGTTGCGCTCGCAGCTGGTCCGTCAACTGCGGGCCGATCTGGGCAGCGAGTCGGTCCGCCGTGCGGCCGATCTGGTCCGCTCGCACGTCGCCGATCCGCAGGCCCGCGCGGCCACCGTTGACCGGTTCCTCGACCAGCTCGAAGCGATGGCGCCGGCCGCGTTCGCCCCGGAGATCGCCTCGTCCACCATGCGCTCGGCAAGCCGGGAAGCGCAGGCCGCGCTGGTCGAGCGTTTCAACGCGGTGGCGGTCTCACTGAACGCCGACGCGCTGTCGACCCTCTCCGAGGATCTCAGTGCCGTCGTGAAACTGCTCCAGCGCGAGCCGATCCTGGCCCGGCACCTCGCCGAGGCCACCGGTGCGGCCGACGCCAAAAAACAGCTCCTGCAGCGGCTGCTGGGTGAGCGGATCTCCGGCCCCGCCCGCGAGGTCCTCGACACCGCCGTGAGCGTGCGGTGGTCGAAGACCGGCGACTTCGTCAGCGCGGTCGAACACGTCGCGCGGCTGGCGCTGCTGGTGCGCGCCGAGCGCGAGCAGCAGGCCGACGAGGTCGCCGAGCAGCTGTTCCGGTTCAGCCGGCTGCTCGACACCCAGCCCCGGCTCGTCACCCTGCTCAGCGACCCCTCCCGGCCGGCCGGAGGCCGCACGGCGCTGTTGGGCTCGGTGCTCGAATCTTCCGGGGTGAATCCGATTGCGCGCACGCTGCTCACCCAGACCGTCGAGCAGCTCGACGGTGAACGTGCCGACGACGCGGTGCAGGAACTCGCCCAGCTTGCCGTCGCGCACCGAGGTGAAATCGTCGCCCAGGTCAGTGCCGCGGCGGACCTGACCGACACCCAGCGCTCACGGCTGACCCAGGTGCTCAACCGCATCTACCACGTCCCGGTCTCGGTTCAGCTCACCATCGATCCCGAACTGCTCGGCGGCCTCTCGGTCGCCGTCGGCGACGAGGTGATCGACGGGACGCTGGCCACGCGGCTGGCCGCAGCCGAGACGAAACTCCCCGACTAGGACCGCCTGACAAGCCCCGTCACACCCAGCACGTACACCGAGCACGTACCCGAAGAAGGCAGGAAGACGAGAAGCCATGGCAGAGTTGACCATCTCCGCTCAAGACATTCAGGGAGCCATCGAAAGCTACGTCTCGAGTTTCGAGGCGGGCACCGGCCGTGAGGAGATCGGCACCGTCATCGACGCGGGCGACGGTATCGCCCACGTGGAGGGCCTGCCCTCGGTGATGACCCAGGAGCTGCTCGAGTTCGCCGGCGGAGTCCTCGGCGTCGCGCTCAACCTTGACGAGCACAGCATCGGCGCGGTGATCCTCGGTGAGTTCGACAAGATCGAGGAGGGGCAGCAGGTCAAGCGCACCGGCGAGGTGCTCTCGGTGCCCGTCGGTGACGAGTTCCTCGGCCGGGTGGTCAATCCGCTCGGTCAGCCGATCGACGGCCGCGGCGAGATCACCGCCGCCACCCGGCGTGCCCTCGAACTGCAGGCCCCCTCGGTGGTGCAGCGCCAGAGCGTGAGCGAGCCGCTGCAGACCGGCATCAAGGCGGTCGACGCGATGACCCCGATCGGCCGCGGACAGCGTCAGCTGATCATCGGCGACCGCAAGACCGGCAAGACCGCCGTCTGTGTGGACACCATCCTCAACCAGCGTCAGAACTGGGAGACTGGCGATCCCAAGAAGCAGGTCCGCTGTGTCTATGTCGCGGTGGGGCAGAAGGGCACCACCATCGCCAGCGTGCGCCGCGCGCTGGAAGAGGGCGGAGCGATGGACTACACCACCATCGTGGCCGCCCCGGCGTCCGACGCCGCGGGTTTCAAGTGGCTCGCTCCCTACACCGGCTCGGCGATCGCCCAGCACTGGATGTACGACGGCAAACACGTGCTCATCGTGTTCGACGACCTGACCAAGCAGGCAGAGGCCTATCGGGCGATCTCGCTGCTGCTGCGCCGGCCCCCCGGCCGCGAGGCCTACCCGGGCGACGTGTTCTACCTGCATTCCCGGTTGCTGGAACGCTGCGCGAAGTTGTCCGACGAACTGGGCGGCGGCTCGATGACCGGGCTGCCGATCATCGAGACCAAGGCCAACGACATCTCGGCCTACATCCCGACCAACGTCATCTCCATCACCGACGGGCAGTGCTTCCTGGAGACCGACCTGTTCAACCAGGGCGTGCGGCCGGCCATCAACGTCGGTGTTTCGGTGTCGCGCGTGGGCGGTGCCGCCCAGATCAAGGCGATGAAGGAGGTGGCCGGCTCACTGCGGCTGGATCTGTCGCAATACCGCGAACTGGAGGCCTTCGCCGCGTTCGCCTCCGACCTCGACGAGGCCTCCAAGGCCCAACTCGAGCGCGGCGCCCGTCTGGTGGAGTTGCTCAAGCAGCCGCAGTACAGCCCGATGGCGGTCGAGGACCAGGTGGTGGCGATCTTCCTGGGCACCAAGGGGCACCTGGACTCCGTCCCGGTCGCCGACGTGTCGCGCTTCGAGGCGGAGTTCATCGAGCACGTCAAGGCGGCCCGCCCGGAGGTTCTCGGTGACATCCGGGAGTCCCAGAAGCTGACCGAGGAGACCGAGGAGGCGCTCAACGGCATCGTCGCCGACTTCAAGCGCGGCTTCGCCACCTCCGACGGCAGCTCGGTCGTCCCCGACGAGCACGTCAAGGCGATGGACGAGGCGGACGTCGAGAAGGAAAAGGTTCAGGTCCGCAAACCCGCCCCGAAGAAGAAGTAGCGACAGCATGGCAGCCACACTTCGGGAACTACGCGGGCGCATCCGCTCGGCCGGGTCGATCAAGAAGATCACCAAGGCCCAGGAGCTGATCGCAACTTCACGCATCGCCAAGGCCCAGGCCCGCGTCGAGTCGGCCCGTCCGTACGCGGACGAAATCACCAGCATGCTCACCAATCTCGCCGCCGAGTCCGCACTGGATCATCCGCTGCTGGTGGCCCGGGAGAATCCCAAGCGGGCCGCCGTGCTGATCGTCTCCTCCGATCGAGGGCTGTGCGGCGCGTACAACGCCAACCTTCTGCGACGCTCCGAGGAGCTGATCGCGCTGCTGCGCTCGGAGGGCAAGACCCCGATCCCTTATGTGGTCGGGCGCAAGGCATTGGGCTACTTCAGCTTCCGCAACTGGAACATCACCTCCTCGTGGATCGGATTCTCCGAGAAGCCGACGTATCAGAACGCCCAGGAGATCGCCGACACCCTCGTCGAGGTGTTCCTCGCCGGCGCGGACGACATCGGGGATGAACCCGGCCCGGACGGCATCCTCGGCGTCGACGAGCTACACATCGTCTTCACCGAATTCCGCTCGATGCTCTCCCAGACCGCTGAGGCCCGCCGCATCGCGCCGATGGAAGTGGAGTACGTCGAGGAAGAGTCCGGACCGCACACCCTGTTCTCGTTCGAGCCGGACGCCACGACACTGTTCGAGTCGCTGCTGCCACGCTACGTGGCCACCCGGATCTTCGCGGCGCTGCTCGAGGCGGCCGCGTCGGAGTCCGCATCGCGGCGGCGTGCGATGAAGGCGGCCACCGATAACGCCGATGATCTGATCAAGATCCTCACCCTGATGGCCAACCGCGAACGGCAAGCCCAGATCACCCAGGAAATCAGCGAAATCGTCGGCGGCGCAAATGCGCTCGCCGACGCCGCGAAGTAGAAGAGCGGAGAAAGAAAATGACTGTTACCGCCGAGTCCCGCAAGTCCGCGGGCAGCGACAGCGCCGGGCGCGTGGTGCGCATCACCGGACCGGTCGTCGACGTGGAGTTCCCCCGCGGTGCGGTCCCCGAGCTGTTCAACGCGCTGCACGCGGAGATCTCCTACGGGTCGCTGGCCAAGACGCTGACCCTGGAGGTCGCCCAGCACCTCGGCGACAACCTGGTGCGCACCATCTCGATGCAGCCCACCGACGGACTGGTGCGCGGTGTCGCGGTGACCGACACCGGCGCGTCGATCTCGGTCCCGGTCGGCGACGGTGTCAAGGGTCACGTCTTCAACGCCCTCGGCGTCTGCCTCGATGAACCCGGCTACGGCAAGGACTTCGAGAAGTGGTCCATCCATCGCCGTCCGCCGGCCTTCGACGAACTCGAGCCGCGCACCGAGATGCTCGAGACCGGCCTGAAGGTCGTCGACCTGCTCACCCCCTACGTGCGCGGCGGCAAGATCGCCCTGTTCGGAGGCGCCGGAGTGGGCAAGACGGTGCTGATCCAGGAGATGATCAACCGCATCGCCCGCAACTTCGGCGGCACCTCGGTGTTCGCCGGGGTGGGGGAGCGCACCCGCGAGGGCAACGACCTGTGGGTCGAGCTGCGCGAGGCCAACGTGCTCAAGGACACCGCGCTGGTGTTCGGCCAGATGGACGAACCGCCCGGCACCCGCATGCGGGTCGCGCTCTCGGCGCTGACGATGGCCGAGTTCTTCCGCGACGAGCAGGGCCAGGACGTGCTGCTGTTCATCGACAACATCTTCCGGTTCACCCAGGCCGGCTCCGAGGTGTCCACCCTGCTGGGCCGGATGCCCTCGGCGGTGGGCTACCAGCCGACGCTGGCCGACGAGATGGGTGAGCTGCAGGAGCGCATCACCTCGACCAGGGGCCGCTCGATCACCTCGATGCAGGCGGTCTACGTGCCCGCCGACGACTACACCGACCCCGCGCCGGCCACCACCTTCGCGCACCTGGACGCGACCACCGAGCTGTCCCGGGCGGTGTTCTCCAAGGGCATCTTCCCGGCGGTGGATCCGCTGGCGTCGAGCTCGACGATCCTGGATCCGGCCATCGTGGGTGACGAGCACTACCGGGTGGCGCAGGAAGTCATCCGCATCCTGCAGCGCTACAAGGACCTGCAGGACATCATCGCCATCCTCGGCATCGACGAACTGTCCGAGGAGGACAAGCAACTGGTGAACCGGGCGCGGCGCATCGAGCGGTTCCTGAGCCAGAACATGATGGCGGCCGAGCAGTTCACCGGCCAGCCCGGCTCGACCGTGCCGCTCAAGGAGACCGTCGAGGCGTTCGACAAACTCGCCAAGGGCGAGTTCGACCACCTGCCCGAGCAAGCGTTCTTCCTGATCGGCGGGCTCGACGATCTGGCCAAGAAGGCCGAGACCTTCGGCGCGAAGCTGTGATCGGCACCGTGATCGACGCCGGCCCCGGCGAGAGGTGATGGGAGATGGCCGAACTGGACGTCGACATCGTCGCCGTCGAACGCAAGATCTGGTCGGGCAAGGCGACCTTTCTGTTCACCCGCACCACCTCCGGCGAGATCGGGATCCTGCCCCACCACATTCCGCTGCTGGCGCAACTGGTCGACGATGCGGTGGTGCGCGTCGAGCGCGAGGGCGAGGACGACCTGCGGGTCGCCGTCGACGGCGGTTATCTGTCGGTCACCGAAGCCGGGGTGACCATCCTCGCCGAATCCGCGGCCTTCGAGTCCGAGATCGACGCCGAGGAGGCCAAGGCCGACGCGGCCTCCGATGACCCGCGAACAGCTGCTCGGGGTCGGGCGCGACTGCGAGCGCTGGGCCTGCTCGACTGAAGGTTCCATGAGCGCGACGACGACGGCCATGGTCGCGCTGATCGGCGTCCTGGCCACGGTCGTGCTCGCGCTGAGCTACCGGTTGTGGAAGCTCGGCCAAGGCGGAACCGCCGCCATCTTGCGCGACGTCCCTGCGGTCGGCGGCCACGGCTGGCGGCACGGCGTGATCCGCTACCGAGGCGACGAGGCGCGGTTCTACCGGTTGTCGAGCCTGCGGCCGTGGCCGGACCGGCGGCTGAGTCGGCGCGGCCTGGAAATCGTGTCGCGGCGGGCGCCGCGCGGCGACGAGTTCGACATCATGAACGACGAGACGGTCGTGCTCGAACTCGATGACGCGACCGGCGATCAGCGCCGCAGCTACGAGATGGCGCTCGACCGCGGGGCGCTGACGGCTTTTCTCTCCTGGCTGGAGTCCCGGCCCTCGCCGCGGTCGCGGCGCAGGACGGAGTGATCGCTACGCGTCCGGACGCGAAGGACGCTTCGCGTGAGGTCCGCCCGGCTGCCACAGCACGTCGCCGGCGGGGTTGGCCACCCGCGACAGGATGAACAGCAGATCCGAGAGCCGGTTGAGGTAGCGCGCCGGAAGCGGGCTGACCGAGTCGGGGTAAGACTTCACCGCCACCCATGCCGAACGCTCCGCGCGCCGGGTCACCGTGCGCGCGACGTGCAGCAGCGCCGACAGGGCGGAACCGCCGGGCAGGATGAACGATTCCAGTGCGGGCAGCGTCTCGTTGTACTCGTCGCACCACTTCTCCAGCCGGTCGATGTAGGGCTGGGTGATGCGCAGCGGGGGGTACTGCGGGTCGGCGACGAGGGGCGTGGACAGGTCCGCGCCGGCGTCGAAGAGGTCGTTCTGGATCTGTTCGAGCACCGAGCGCAGCGCCTCGCCGGGGCCGCCGAGGGCCACCGCGACCCCGATCGCTGCGTTGGCCTCGTCACAGCCCGCGTAGGCGATCAGGCGGGGATCGCTTTTCTCCACCCGCGAGAAGTCGCTGAGTCCGGACGTCCCGTCGTCGCCGGTCCGGGTGTAGATGCGGGTCAGATGCACTGCCATGGCTATGACCGTACCGGCCGGCAGGCCCGGTCCAGGCTCCTGGCTCGACTAAAGTAAGCGCTCGTGGGCGAGCACTTTCTGGTGACCGGCGGCAACCGGCTCTCCGGCGAGGTCGCCGTCACCGGCGCCAAGAACAGCGTGCTCAAGCTCATGGCGGCCAGCCTGCTGGCCGAGGGCACCACCACGATCACCAACTGCCCCGACATCCTCGACGTCCCACTGATGGCCGAGGTGCTGCGCGGCCTGGGCGCCAACGTCGAACTCGACGGGTCGGTGGTCCGCATCACCTCCCCGGACGAACCCAAGTACGAGGCCGACTTCGCCGCGGTGCGCCAGTTCCGGGCGTCGGTGTGCGTGCTGGGCCCACTCGTCGGGCGTTGCAAGCGGGCCCGCGTCGCGCTGCCCGGCGGCGACGCGATCGGCTCGCGCCCGCTGGACATGCACCAGTCGGGCCTGCGTCAGCTCGGAGCGGAGTGCACCATCGAGCACGGCTGCGTGGTGGCCTCGGCGGAGCGCCTTCGGGGGGCGGAGATCCAGCTGGAATACCCGTCGGTCGGGGCCACGGAGAACATCCTGATGGCCGCGGTGGTGGCTGACGGGGTGACGGTCATCCACAACGCCGCGCGCGAACCCGACGTGGTGGACCTGTGCGAGATGCTCAACCAGATGGGTGCCCGCATCGAGGGGTGCGGCACGCCGACGCTGACGATCACCGGGGTTGCGCGGCTGCACCCGACCGAGCATCGGGTGATCGGCGACCGGATCGTCGCCGCGACGTGGGGGATGGCCGCGGCGATGACCCGCGGGGACATCGCCGTCACCGGAGTCGACCCGTCCCACCTTCAGGTCGTGCTGCACAAACTGCACGACGCGGGGGCCACCGTCACCCAACACGACAACGGTTTCCGGGTGGTGCAGTACGAGCGGCCCAAGGCCTGCAACGTCGCCACCCTGCCCTTCCCCGGGTTTCCGACCGACCTGCAGCCGATGGCCATCGCGATGGCTTCGATCGCCGACGGCACCTCGATGATCACCGAGAACGTCTTCGAGGCGAGGTTCCGGTTCGTCGAGGAGATGATCCGGCTGGGCGCCGACGCGCGGACCGACGGCCACCACGCGGTGGTGCGCGGGATCCCGCAACTGTCCAGCGCCCCGGTCTGGGCCTCCGACATCAGGGCCGGCGCCGGGCTGGTGCTGGCCGGGCTGGTGGCTGACGGGGAGACCGAGGTCCACGACGTTTTCCACATCGACCGCGGCTACCCGCTGTTCGTGGAGAACCTGTCCGGTCTGGGCGCGGAAATAGAACGGGTACACTGACGGTTACACCTCAGACGGAGCGTCGCAGCCGCAAGCGGATCGACAGCCCCGGTTGACCCGCCCGGGTCTCCGTAGTAAGATGGCAGGGTTGCCCTAACGGCGGATGTCCGGTGGGTGTGTTGTTTGAGAACTCAATAGTGTGTTTGGTGGTTTTTGTTTGTTGTTTGTTTTTTTGCCGCACTTCGGCGCCCCGTGTCGGGGTGTGGCGTTATGCCAAGTTTTCTTGGTTGTCAGGTAGTTCTCTGATTTCTTTCCCGTGCCGACGGCGTGGGTAGATTTTGTTTGGAGAGTTTGATCCTGGCTCAGGACGAACGCTGGCGGCGTGCTTAACACATGCAAGTCGAACGGTAAGGCCCCTTCGGGGGTACACGAGTGGCGAACGGGTGAGTAACACGTGGGTGATCTGCCCTGCACTTCGGGATAAGCCTGGGAAACTAGGTCTAATACCGGATAGGACCACGGACTGCATGGTCTGTGGTGGAAAGCTTTTGCGGTGTGGGATGGGCCCGCGGCCTATCAGCTTGTTGGTGGGGTGATGGCCTACCAAGGCGACGACGGGTAGCCGGCCTGAGAGGGTGTCCGGCCACACTGGGACTGAGATACGGCCCAGACTCCTACGGGAGGCAGCAGTGGGGAATATTGCACAATGGGCGCAAGCCTGATGCAGCGACGCCGCGTGGGGGATGACGGCCTTCGGGTTGTAAACCTCTTTCAGTACCGACGAAGCGCAAGTGACGGTAGGTACAGAAGAAGCACCGGCCAACTACGTGCCAGCAGCCGCGGTAATACGTAGGGTGCGAGCGTTGTCCGGAATTACTGGGCGTAAAGAGCTCGTAGGTGGTTTGTCGCGTTGTTCGTGAAATCTCACGGCTTAACTGTGAGCGTGCGAGCGATACGGGCAGACTGGAGTACTGCAGGGGAGACTGGAATTCCTGGTGTAGCGGTGGAATGCGTAGAGATCCGAAAGAACACCAGTGGCGAAGGCGGCCTGCTGGGCATCAGCTGACACTGAGGCGCGACAGCGTGGGGAGCAAACAGGATTAGATACCCTGGTAGTCCACGCCGTAAACGATGGGGACTAGGTGCTTGGGGGAGCGACCCCCTGGGTGCCGACGCTAACGCATGAAGTACCCCGCCTGGGGAGTACGGCCGCAAGGCTGAAACTCAAAGGAATTGACGGGGGCCCGCACAAGCGGTGGAGCATGTGGTTTAATTCGACGCAACGCGA
>NZ_JBJTCF010000049.1:0-3600 GCF_046091765.1 Mycobacterium sp. | reverse complement strand
TTGAGGGCGGTGGGCTTGCGCCACTCGGGGTTGGAGCGCTGCTGGGGGCCCACCGCGGGACCCAGCGAGCGGCGCAGCAGATCCAGAGCACCCTGCAGCATCGGCGGCGCGGGGGTGCGCGGGTAGTCCGCCAGCCAGTCGGAGTACGGGGTGAGTATGCCGATCAGGGGCGCGGTCATGTCCTGCAGGGGCCGGCGGGTGATCCGCGGCGCTGCGGCGGGGGCGGCCGGCGCTGAGGCGAACGGGGCGCCCAGCACGGCGGGTGTGGCGGCGGGTTTGACGGCGGGTGTGGCGGCGGCGGTGGTGTCGCGGTTGGCGGTCGGGGTCACCGCCGCGGTGCGCGCGCGGCGCTCGGTGCTGCGGGCGGGGGCAGAGCGGCTTGCCGCCGCACTGGCGGCGCCGGCGGATTCGGTGCCGGGCGTCGCCTGCGGGGAGTCGGCCCAGCCCGCTGGTGCCGGGGCGGCGAAGGCGCAGCCCGCCAGGAACGTCGCCGCGGCGACCCGCCGCCCCCACTTGAGACCTGTCACGGTGTTGTCCGCCCCTCCACCCGGGAAAGCCGCAGTTTTAGCAGTTGCCGTTTGCTGCACGCGACATCGGCACATCCGAATACACACCGCCGCAGGTAGGGTGGGGTCAGCTTCACGAGACACCGTCGCCAAGCTCCGACTTGATGGTGCGCCAACCCCACGCTCGTGGGTGGCTCGGATGACGAAGCGGCCCGCACCACACCGGTGCGGGTAAGAGCGCCCCGTCGCCGGGGCCCGGAACACCCGGGAGTGATGATCCGATGACCCAGTTCAGTGTTGAGGACCAGTGGCGGTCCTTCCAGACCTTCCTCGCCGCCTACCTTGCGGGCATGCTGCATCCGCGCGATGTGCTCACCGTCTCGCGCGCCACGAGCGTGTCACCGCCGCTGGTGGAGTTTCGCTGCGTCGACTCCGGCGCGCTGCGCTTCAGCGTGGGGAATCTGGCGTGGAGTGAGGAGCCCGGTGACTTCGTCGTGGGCCGCCGCGAGGACGCCAACGAGCTGGCCCGCCAGACGGTGGGGGTGCTGCGCGGTGTGGACGGCATCGACGTGCCGCGCGATCTGCGGGTGAGCGCCAGCGGCCCGGCGAGCTCGGTGGCCGTGCTGGCCACCGGCGGCTTTATGGGTTTCTCGGCTGCGGCCAACATCCACCCCGCCCGCTGGGATGCCTACCTCGCGCGGGTGACCGCCGTGATCGACACCGACGGTGACCCGATCGAGGCCGCCGCCCGCAAAGCCGGAGACCGGGTGTTCCGCGAGACCCGGAGCGGCTCGATCGCCGCCCTCGCCGCCGCGAATGAGCTGGCCCGGCTGCGGGCGTTCACCGACCCGTTCAGCCCGACCCCGCGCAGCGGGTATCAGGTGGGCGGGGGGCCGCTGTCGGGCCCGTGGTCGCCGGTGCGGATTGCCCGGGGTGTCGGTGCGCGCCACTAGTCTGGTGTCACCGAGGACGGGGAGGACCATGCCGAGCTGGAGCAGACCCAGCAAGTGGGGCAAGTCGATCGATCAGCAGCGCCGCGACCGCGATCAGCGTCACCGCGACGCCGTCGCCGAGGCGTCCGGTGAGTACCTGGCCGACATCGCCGGCGACGGGGACTACGACAGCGACGCCGAGCGCGAGTAGCGCGGCGCCTCAGCAGGGCGTGTCGAAGTCGTAGTCGGTGGGATAGAGCCGCCCGCCCGCGTCCAGGCACGCCTGGTAGCAGTTGCGGTAGGACGACGAACCGAACCCGGTGTACTAGCAGTGCCGGAAGCTGCCGTCGGCATCGGGCAGCTCGTCACAGAAGCCGCCGAAGGGACTGTTCCAGCATTGGCCGGGTGTCGCCAGCGCCGCCGGCGCGGTGAGCAGTCCCGTGATGATCAGGCCGCCGGTGAGCCCCAGGCGCACGGTCGCCAGCAGCGCCTGCTTCCACGGACGGCCTTCGATGATGCGCAGACGATGCTTGATTTCCCCCATGCCCTCATTGTCCGGGCGGGACCGACAACTCCTGTCGGTCAGCGCGGGTAGGTTCGTCCGCGAAGCGGTGGGGGGTCCTGATGCTGAAACTGTTGGTCATCGCCGTGCTGGTCATCCTGATCGTCGGCATCGTCATTGGCGCTGCGGGGGCGGCAGCGATCAGTGACGTCGGCGACCAGCAAAGGCGTCGGCGGCCCCGACCCGCCGATGAGGCCGCCCGAAAGCAGCGATCGCAACGCCGTCTCGAGCCGCGACGCAGCCTCGCAGACCTGCTCTTCGGCACTCGTGTCGCCCGACCGCGCCGCCGCGTCGTCCCCGCGGCGAAGTTACCGCCATCGGTGACGCCCGTTCCCCGCGACGCTGTCCTGAAAAACAGTGTCCGCAAAAACAGTGTCCGCAAAAACAGTGTCCGCAAAAACAAAGTCCCGAAAAACAAGAAGTCGCGCTTCGCGGTCAACACGCCCTCTGGGGAGTTCGCCGCTGTCTGCCCCTGTCCGGCCTGCGGGTGGTGGGATACGCACTTCCTCAGGGCGCCGAAGCGTCCGTTCGCCCCGAAGCCGGCGCCGCAGGAGTCATGGACGGATCGCATCGCCGGATGGTTCAGCGACGACAAGCCCACATCCTTCCCACCGCCGATGGCCGATCATCCCGACGCGGTGGTGGTGCGCATCTGTCGCAGCTGCGGCCAGGTGTGGGCGCAGAGCTGAGCGCCACGACGCCAGCAGCTCCGGCACCGCGCCTCGCACCGCACCCTCACTCCACCTCAGCCAGCAACAACCCGTCACGCGCCGCCACGATGTGATCACGGCCCAGCGAGGACAGCACCGTGCCCGGCAGCTCGGTGGTGACCGCGTCCTCCACGACGCGCAGCCCGCGCAGCGTGTGCCGGGTGCCCTCCAGCGGCACGGTCACCGCCACCCCGCCTACCGTGCACGCGGTCCAGCGGCACATCAGCGTGCGGGTCGTCTGGTCCCAGTCCAGCTCGCCGTGCGCGGGGGAGAAGACGGGCAGGATGTCGACCTCGCCGGTGGGCTGCGGCCAGCCGGGCTGCCCGGAGACGATGCGCTCCACCGCGGCGTCAAGGGTCGGGCCGACCGAGTGCGACCACAGCTCCAGCACCGCCTCGGGGGTGGGGGTCTCCTCGAGAGGCACGGTCGTCACCCAGCCGGGCCCCGGTCGGGGACATCGCCGCGCACTAGGGTGAGCGACGTGGCACGATCAGCAGCGACGCCCGCCCGACCGGAAGGAGCGCGGGGCTGATGACCTCTCGACACCGCGCACGGTGCGCGGCCGTGGCCGCCCTGGCCGCCGCGGCGCTCAGTGCCGGCACCGCGACGGCCGATCCCGCGCCGCCGAGCCCGACCCTGCCGGTGATCCCGCCGCCACCGGCCAACGCCGAGGCGATGACGCCCGCCCAGCCCGCGGTGCTGCCCTCACTGGGCCAGGATCACATCGTGGCGGCGCGTGACGGGTTGTTGCTGGCTGAGGTGGAGTGAGGGTGTGGTGCGGTGCGCGGTGGATCAACAGCGATACAGCTTCACGTGGAATCGGCTTTTGTAAGAAGCTGATCGGTATTCCGTCAATGTTAATACCAGAACCTGCCAGGATCCGGCAGACC
>NZ_JBJTCF010000048.1:0-19096 GCF_046091765.1 Mycobacterium sp. | reverse complement strand
GCACCGCTCCCGTACTGGCACTCGGTGTCCCGACGGTGACCGAGGCGATCACCGGGGGTTGATTGGCGGGCGCCGTCGTGGTCGCGGCGGTCGCCGCCGCCGGCGCGGGAGCCGGGGTGTCGGACCCGGTCTGGCGGCGGGCCACGGCCAGCACCGCCCAGGCGACCGCGGACTCGGCGGGCGCGTCGGGCGTGGTTCCCAGCAGCGGCGCGAGCAGAGCATCGATCACCTCGGGGGCGGCTTGCGCGGCGGCGGCCATCACGGGTGCGGTCGGTGACGGCGCGACCGCCAACGTCTCGAGTTGAACCGTCGGGGCGGGTTGCCCGATGACGGCGGCCTCATCGGCGGGCACCGACAACTCGACGACCTCGGCCCGGGCCTGCCCGGAGGTCGCCGTCGCGGCTACCGGATCGGGAATCCGGACAGGTGCGCCGGCGCGGGTGGACTGCGGCTGGGGATGAGACCGGTTGCGGTCCGGCTCGGGCATCGAGGCAGCCCGGCCCTCCGATACGTCCACCGTGTCCGGTCGGGTCGCTGGAGCGGGGGCCGGCACGGCGGCCGGCGACTCGCCGGGCCTCGGACCTGAGCTGTTGGGGCGGGCGGCACCGCGACGGGGATCGGCGGCCCCGGGATCTGTCGCCGACGGGGCCTCGGGCGCCGTGGCCGGTGCGGGCTGATCGGCCGGTTCAGCCCAGGCGGGCGCCGCTACCTGCGATGACAGCAGGAATCCCGCCCCGAGCGCGGCCGCCAAAGCGCCGGCTCGCCCCACGAACCGGGAAGCAGACACCGCGCACCTCCTGAGAGTTCACCGGGGTTGCTGCCAGGATTGCTGGGGCAGACTCCCGCGAACTTCTCAGCATCATCTCATATTCCCTGTGAGCTTGTGTACCGCACCGCCCAACCGGCCCGAAGGTCCCTCTCCGGCGACGGCCGCCGGGCTTTGCCGGACATTCCGCTGCCGCTGCAGCCGCCCCAGGGTTGTGGTGGGATCGTCCCGGTGGGTATCAAGGTGGCGCTGCAGCACCGCACCAGATACGTCTTCGACCGGCTGGTGGAGGTCTATCCGCACGTCGTCAGGCTCCGCCCGGCACCGCATACCCGCACCGCGATCGAGGCCTACTCGATGGATGTCGAGCCCGCCGGGCACTTCGTGAATTGGCAGCAGGACGCGTTCGGCAACTTCATGGCGCGGCTGGTGTTCCCGGAGCGCGCACGGGAGCTGAGCATCACCGTCGGCCTGATCGCCGACCTGAAGGTGATCAACCCGTTCGACTTCTTCGTGGAGGACTTCGCCGAAACCTTCCCGTTCAGTTACCCCACAGGTCTGGCCGACGACCTGGACCCCTATCTGCGTGCGGTCGACGACGGCGACGACGGATCCGGACCCGGCGAGCGGGTGCGGAACTGGGTGCGCGAGTTCCCCCTGGTCGCCGGTTCCCGCACGATCGACTTCCTGGTCGCCGTCAACCGGGCGGTCAACGCCGATGTGGCCTACAGCCTGCGGCTGGAACCGGGCGTGCAAACCCCGCAGTACACCCTGGACACCGCCTTGGGCTCGTGCCGCGACTCGGCGTGGCTGCTGGTGTCGATCCTGCGCGAGTTCGGCCTGGCCGCCCGTTTCGTATCCGGCTACCTCATCCAGTTGGCCTCCGACGTGGAGGCGCTCGACGGTCCGTCCGGGCCGGCCGCGGACTTCACCGACCTGCACGCCTGGGCCGAGGTCTACATTCCCGGCGCGGGCTGGATCGGTCTGGACGCGACGTCGGGTCTGTTCGCCGGCGAGGGCCACATCCCGTTGGCAGCCACGCCGCATCCCTCCTCGGCCGCCCCGATCACCGGGTCCACCGGGACCGCCGAGACGACCCTGGAGTTCTCCAACACCGTCACCCGCGTGCAGGAGGATCCGCGGGTCACCCTGCCCTTCGACGACACCGCATGGACGGCGATCGGCGAACTCGGCGATCAGATCGACCGGCGGCTGGCCGAACGCGACGTGCGCCTGACGATGGGCGGGGAACCCACCTTCGTGTCGATCGACAACCAGACCGATCCCGAATGGACCATCGCGGCTGACGGCCCGCACAAGCGGGAGCGGGCGGCGGCACTGGCCGCCCGGCTGAAGTCGGTGTGGGCGCCGCAGGGTCTGGTGCAGCGCGGCGAGGGGAAGTGGTATCCGGGAGAAGCGTTGCCGCGCTGGCAGATCAGCCTGCACTGGAGAACCGACGGCCGGCCGCTGTGGCGCGATGCCGCGCTGCTGGCCGACCCGTGGTGCGGAGATGGCGGGCATGAGAAACCCCGCGGGTGCGCGGCGGACACCGAAACCGCCCGCCGGGTGCTGACCGCGCTCGCCGCCGATCTGAGCCTGCCCGCCAGCCAGGTCCGGCCGGCCTACGAGGACCCGCTGGCCCGACTGTGGAACGCGGTGCGCCAACCCGCGGGTGCGCCCGTCGCCGACGGCGACGATCTGGTGAGCGACTCGGTCGAGGACCGCGCCGCCCTGCTGGCCCGTCTGGAGGAGCCGGTTCGCGGCCCCGCCGCCTGGGTGCTGCCGCTGCATCGCCGCGAGGACGACGCCGGCTGGGCCAGCGCGGACTGGCGGCTGCGGCGCGGCCGGATCGTGCTGCTCGACGGTCACTCCCCGGCCGGGGTGCGGCTGCCGCTGGACTCGATCAGCTGGGTCCCGCCGCGTCCGACGTTCCCGTCGGACCCGCTGTCCGCACCCGCCGCTGGTGACCCCGGTGACCGCGCGGGTGACGGCGCGGCGGCGGTGGGCGAGGACGCCGAGGACGCGCCCACCACCGCGATGGTCGCCGAGGTCCGGGAAGGCTACCTGCACATCTTCTTGCCGCCCACCGACGCCCTGGAGCACTACGTCGACCTGGTGGCCCGGCTCGAGCAGGCCGTCGCCGAGGTGGGCTGCCCGGTGGTCGTCGAGGGTTACGGGCCGCCGGCCGACGCGCGGCTGCTGTCGATGTCGATCACGCCCGACCCGGGTGTCATCGAGGTCAATGTGGCGCCCACCCGGAGCTTCGCCGAGCAGAGCGAGCAACTCCACACGCTCTACGACCAGGCCCGCCAGGCGCGGCTGTGCGCCGAGTCCTTCGCCGTCGACGGCACCCACGGCGGGACCGGCGGCGGCAACCACATCACACTGGGCGGCATCACGCCGGGTGACTCGCCGCTGCTGCGCCGGCCCGACCTGATGGTGTCGCTGCTGACCTACTGGCAGCGCCACCCGGCGCTGTCCTATCTGTTCGCCGGCCGCTTCGTCGGCACCACCTCGCAGGCGCCTCGGGCCGATGAGGGTCGCGAAGACTCGCTCTACGAGATGGAGATCGCCTTCGCCGAGATCGCCCGGCTCAGCGAGCCCGGCAATCCGCCGCCGTGGCTGATCGACCGCGCCTTACGCCACCTGCTCACCGACATCACCGGCAACACCCACCGCGCAGAGTTCTGCATCGACAAGCTCTACAACCCGGACACCCCGCGCGGTCGGCTGGGCCTGCTCGAGTTGCGCGGTTTCGAGATGCCCCCGCACTATCAGATGGCGATGGTGCAGTCACTGCTGGTGCGCTGCCTGATCGCCTGGTTCTGGGATGAACCGCTGCGCGCCCCGCTGATCCGGCACGGTTTGAACTTGCACGGTCGATACCTGTTGCCGCACTTCGTTATTCATGACATCGCCAGCGTCGCCAAGGATCTGCGTGACCACGGCATCGACTTCGAGACGAGCTGGCTCGACCCGTTCACCGAGTTCCGGTTCCCCCGGCTGGGAGCGGCGGTGTTCGATGGTGTCGAGATCGAGCTGCGGGGTGCGATCGAGCCGTGGGAGACCCTGGGCGAGGAGTCCAGCTCCGGCGGCACGGCCCGCTACGTGGACTCCTCCGTCGAGCGCATCCAGGTGCGCACCGTGGGTGCCGACCGGGAGCGCCATCTGATCATCTGCAATGGCTATCCGGTGCCGATGCTGGCCACCGACAACCCCGACATCCAGGTGGCCGGGGTGCGCTACCGGGCCTGGCAACCCCCCAGCGCGCTGCATCCCAGCATCACCATCGACAGCCCGCTGCGCTTCGAGCTGATCGACACCGCGACCGGCACCTCGCGCGGGGGCTGCACGCTGCACGTCACCCATCCCGGCGGTCGGGCCTACGAGACGCCTCCGGTCAACGCGGTGGAGGCCGAGTCGCGCCGCGGACGGCGCTTCGAGGCCCTGGGGTTCACCCCGGGACGGGTGGACGCCGCGGATCTGCGCGAAAAACAGGCCCGCCAGTCCACCGACGTCGGCGCGCCGGGCATCCTCGATCTGCGCCGGGTGCGTACCGTGCTGCGCAACTGACGGGCTCCCGCGGCCCGTTGGCAGGTGTCAGGTTGAATCCAGGTCGGGAGGCAGGCGTGACGGATCAGGCACGGTCGCTGGCAGCAGCGGACCGCGACGACGATCCGGATCATCTGCTGGCCGCCTACCGGGCTGAGCGCGGATCAGGAGACGGCACCCGCGACGAGTTCCTCGACGAGTCCGGTGCCGTGCGGGCGCCCTGGGCGGAGTTCGCCCACACTATCGGCGAGCGCGGGCGCGAGGGATTCGACCGACTGCGCGAGGTCGTGACCAGCCTGGTGGAGAACGACGGCATCACCTACGTCGCGATCGACCAGCACGGCGAGGCCGTCACCGACAGCCGCGGCGTCGTCACTCCCGCGCCGTGGCAGCTCGACGGCACGCCGCTGCTGGTGTCGGCGCCGGACTGGGAGATCCTCGAAGCAGGAGTGTCACAACGGGCACGACTGCTCGACGCGGTGCTGGCCGACCTCTACGGCCCCCGGCAGGTGATCACCGACGGTCTGCTGCCGCCGCAGCTGCTGTTCGGCCACCGCGGCTATCTTCGGGCCGCCCACGGCCTGCTCAATCCGGGCCGGCATCAGCTGTTCCTGCTCGGCTGCGATCTGAGCCGGTGCGACGACGGCCGCTTCCGGGTCAACGCCGACCGGACCCAGGCCCCGTCGGGTGCGGGCTACGCCCTGGCCGGACGGCGGGTCGTGGCACACGCGATGCCCGATGTCTATGAGCGGATCGGCCCGCGGCCCGCCTCACCGTTCGCCCAGGCCCTGCGACTGGCGCTGATCGAAGCCGCACCCGAAGCCGCCGACGACCCGGTGGTGGTGGTGCTCAGTCCGGGCATCCACTCCGAGACCGCCTTCGACCAGGCGTATCTGGCGACGGTCTTGGGCTTCCCGCTGGTGGAGAGCGCCGACCTGGTCGTCCGCGACGGCAAACTGTGGATGCGCTCGCTGGGAACCCTCAAGCGGGTCGACGTGGTGCTGCGCCGGGTCGACGCCGAGTACGCCGACCCGCTGGATCTGCGGGCGGATTCCCGGCTCGGCGTGGTGGGCCTGGTCGAGGTACAGCGCCGCGGCGCGGTGACGGTGGTCAACACCCTGGGCAGCGGGGTTCTGGAAAGCGCCGGCGTGCAACGCTTCCTGCCGCAGATGGCCGAACGCCTGCTGGGAGAGCAGCCACAGCTGGAGACCCCGCAGCTGTACTGGGCCGGCATCGACGCCGAGCGCTCCCACCTGCTGGCCCGGATGTCGTCGTTGCTGATCAGGTCGACGGTGACCGGCGAGACGATCGTCGGCCCGGCGCTGTCGGCGTCCCAGCGCTCCGACCTCGCCGCGCGTATCGACGCCGCCCCGTGGCAGTGGGCCGGCCAGGAGTTGCCACAGTTCTCCACCGCGCCCACCGATCACTACCCGGGCGGGTTGTCCCGCGCCGAAGTCGGCATGCGGCTCTTCACCGTGGCTCAGCGCAGCGGATACACGCCGATGGTGGGCGGACTGGCTTATGTCCTCGCGCCGGGGCTCGGAGCCCTTGCGCTGAAAAGCGTTGCCGCCAAGGATGTCTGGGTCCGGACCTCCGCTCGGGCGCAGGCCGAGCAGACCCTCACCGTTGCACCCGTCGAATTGCCGAGCGGCACCCAGTTCATCAGTTCACCGCGCGTGCTCTCCGATCTGTTCTGGATCGGCCGCTACGCCGAACGCGCCGAAGGGCTGGCCCGACTGCTCATCGTCACCCGCGAGCGCTACCACGAGTTCCGAAGCCGACGCGACTTGGCCGGCAGCGCGTGCATCCCCGTGTTACTGGCCGCCCTGGGTGAGCTGACCGGAACCTCAGCACCGGTCGACGACTCCTTCGCCGACGTGATTGCCGCGGTACCGGGCACGCTGTGGGCGCTGACCGTCGACAAATGGCGACCCGGTTCGCTGGCGCATTCGATCGAGAATCTCGGCCTGGCCGCACGGGCGGTGCGCGACCAGATGTCCAATGACACCTGGATGGTTCTCGGGGCCGTCGAGCGTGCCCTGGCGCGACAGGCGCAATCGCCGCCGAACGGTGGCCGGGCCCGCCGCGCGTCCGACGACACCGCACTGGCCGCCGCCCAGCAGCAGACGCTGGGGGCGATGCTCGCGCTGTCGGGTGTGATCGGCGAGTCGATGGTGCACGACGCCGGGTGGACGATGCTGGACATCGGCAAGCGCATCGAGCGTGCGCTGGGGTTGGCCACTCTGCTGCGGTCCACCCTGACCGTCGAACGCAGTCCGGCGGCCGAGCAGACCATCACCGAGTCCGCCCTGGTGGCCTGCGAGTCCGCCGTCATCTACCGGCGGCTCAACCTGGGCCGGGTCAGCGTGGCCGCGGTCGCGGAGTTGGTGCTGTTCGACGCGCGCAATCCCCGCTCGCTGGTCTACCAGCTCGACCGGCTGCGGGCCGGGCTGCGTGCCCTGCCGGGAGCCTCCGGATCCTCGAAACCCCAACGGCTGGTGGAGGAGATCAGCACCCGGCTGCGCCGGCTGGATCCCGCGGAGCTGGAGGAGGTCGACGACGAAGGGCGGCGCGGTGCGTTGCGGGAACTGCTCGACACCCTCCTGGCGGGCCTGGTTGAACTTTCCGATGTCATCACCAGCACCCAGTTGACGCTGCCGGGGGAGATGCAGCCGCTGTGGGGACCCGATCAGCGGCGGATGCTGCCGTGAGTTTTCCCGACGGGCCCACACCCTCGCCGGCGAGTCGCTGCTACCGGATCAGCCATCGCACCGAGTACCGCTATTCCGACGCGGTGACCAACTCCTACGGGCGCGGACACTTGATGCCGCGCGACACCACCGGTCAGCGTTGCCTGAGTTTCGAACTCGACATCGACCCTGCTCCCGCCGACCGGTCCACCAGCCGCGACAGCTACGGCAACATCAGCTCCTACTTCCAGGTCACCGAGCGGCACCGCGCTCTGACGGTGACCGGCCGCTCGGTGGTCGAGGTCGACCCGCCGCCGTCCGGCCGTTATGACTCCGGGGCGGCGGCGGCGCCGTGGGAATCGGCCCGGCCGGCGGGCCCTGCCGGGGTGCTGGCGACCGAGTTCGCGATGGACCTGCGGCCGCCCGAAATCACCGAGGAGATAGTCGAATACGCCCGCGAGAGCTTCGCCCCGGGCCGGCCGCTGATCGAGGTGATCGGCGACCTGACCGCGCGGATCTTCACCGACTTCACCTACCGCTCCGGATCGACGACGGTGTCGACCCAGGTTGCGCAGGTGCTGCGGGCCCGCGAGGGGGTGTGTCAGGACTTCGCCCGGCTGGCGATCGCCTGCCTGCGGGCCAACGGGTTGGCGGCGAGTTACGTATCGGGTTATCTGGCCACCGATCCGCCGCCGGGCAAGCAGCGCATGTTCGGCATCGACGCCACCCACGCCTGGGCGGCGGTGTGGACTCCGCAGAACCAATGGCTGGGGCTCGATCCGACCAACGGTGCTCTGGTGGACGAGCGCTACATCATCGTCGGCTGGGGTCGTGACTACGCCGATGTCCCGCCGCTGCGCGGCATCATCTTCACCGACTCCGAGCACAGCGTCATCGAGGTGTCGGTGGACGTCGAACCGTTCGACGGCGGGGTCCTGCCGGCGTGAGGGACGGCACACTCAGGAATAGCGGCCCCGCCAGGCGTTGAGCCGGACCCGCCAGATGTCGCCCAGGAACGGCCGCAGGTGCGTGGTCACATCGAAGGTGGACTCGGCGCGGAACTCGACGTCGACGGGCATCTCCACGATGCGCGCCCCCAGCCGGCGGGCCAGGTAGAGCACCTCGATGTCGAAGGCGAAACCGTCGACGGAGGCCTGCCCGAAGATCCGCTCCGCCCAGGCGGCGGAGAAACCTTTGAAGCCGGCCTGGGTGTCGCGGATGACCGGCAACAGCAGGCTGCGCCTGGTCGCCTGGACGGCCGCACCCGCTGCGAGCCGGGCGAGGCTCCGCTCAGTTCCCGCATAGGCGGCCAGGCTGCGCTTACCGGTCACCACATCGGCGACACCCGCGCGCAGCATCGCCAGCGCGGGTTCGGTGTGGGCGGGCGCGATGTTCATATCGGCATCCACGTAGAAGCGATAGTCACCGCACGCTGCCAGCATGCCGGTGTGAACGGCCGCCCCCTTGCCGCGGTTGACCGGCAGCCGGTTGAGTCTGATGCGCGCATCGCGGGCGGACGCGGCCTGGACCAACTCCGCGGTGCCGTCACTGCTGCCGTCATCGGAGACGACGAGTTCGACCGATCCGTCGAAACCGTCCATCCACTGCGCCCACCCGTCGAGGGTCGGGCCGAGCCGGCGCTCCTCGTTGTAGGCGGGGATGACGATCGACAGGTCCATGACGCTGTCATGGTGTCACGCCGCCGTCAGGGTGGCCACCATGACAGCGGCGAACACCGCGGTCGGTGCGGCCATGCCCGCCAGGAACCCCAGCCCGAAGCGCCGACTGCCGGCGGTGAAGGCCAGCACGCACTTGACGAGCAGATTGGAGCCCAGCGCGGCGGAGATGGCCAGCAGGGCGGTGTCGATGGTGATATCGCCCTTGGCGGCAAGGCTGGCCGCAGCCACCGATCCGGCGTGGGCGTCGGCGAGTCCGGCGGCGAGAGCGGCCAGCACAGCACCACGGGCGCCGAGGACCTCCGCACCCCAGCGGGCGACGAGCAGGGCCAGCGTCAGCACGGCGGCCAGCACAAGGGCGGGTCGCAGCGCGAAGGGGCGGCTCGCCGGGATCTCGACGGTGTCGGCGGCCTCGGCAGCGGCGGCGCGGGCCGCTGTGCGGCACACCGCGGCGGCGATGACCGCCAGCGCGGCGGCAGCGGCGAGCACCGCCGGCCACAACCGGCGCAGCACGTCGCCGTCGACCAACCCGATCACGACGAGCAGTTGTACGAAGGTGGCCAGGCTGCCGACCAGCGCGCCGGCCAGTGGTGCGCGCACGTCGGTGAGCGTCCGGCTCAGCCGGCCCATCGACGCGGTGGTGGCGGTCGCCGACACGAAGCCGCCGGCCAGCCCGGTCACCAGCAGGCCGCGCTGCGGCCCCAGGGCCCGCACGCCGATGTAGCCCAGCCAGCCGATGCCGGTGAGCAGCACGACCAGCAGCCAGACCTTCGCCGGGTTGAGGATGCCGTAGGGCCCGATGTCGCGGTCGGGCAGCAGCGGCAGGATGACGAACGCGACGACGAAGAACTTGATGGCGTCTTCGAGTTCGATCTCGCTGACGATCTCGCGGACGAAACGGTGGATGTGCGCCTTCGACAGCAGCAGCACGGCGACGACGACGGCCAGGGCGACGGCCAACGCCGGTCGGGTGTAAGCCAGCGCGCCGAGCAGATAGGCACCGACCGCGGCGATTTCGGTGGTGGTTCCGGGATCTTCGTCGCTGGTGCGGAAGTAGGCCAGCGCCATCAGGGCGACGACGCCGAGCAGTCCGACGACCACGGCCCACGGGTCGATGGCGGCGGCCACCGCACCCAGCAGCGACAGCAGCGCAAAGGATCGCGACCCGGCCGGCACCCTTCCGCCGTGGCTGCGCTCGCGCTCGAACCCCAGCAGCAGGCCGATGGCCAGCGCCACCAGGAACGGTTGGAGCTGCTGCCAGGTCACGGCCGCGGCGGCGGTGTGATCGGTGCGGTCAGTGCTTCATCTCGTAGACGCCGCTGTAGGACAGCACCTCCGAGATGAACGCCGTCTCGGCGCCGGCCTCGGTCAGCGGGCGGCGCACGATGGCCAGCGCGGCCGCCGTTTGCCCGTCGGTCGCTGAGGCCTGACCGTGTAGTTCCACGGCCTGGTCGGCCATGTCGCGTACGAAGACCGCGAAGATCCGGTCGAGGTGAGCCTCGCCGAGGTCGCTGAGGTCGCTGACCGACCCGGGCCGGGTGTGTCCGTCGTCGATCGCCAGGGCGGCGGATTCCAGGATGAGGTGCGCGTAGACGATCTGGGTGAACAGCTGGCCCAGCACCTGCAGGTAGTCGAGGTCGCTCTGCTGCGCCTCGGTGGGCGGCGCGGTCGTGACCAGCGCGGTGAACGCCTCGATCTGCTCGACGAAGATCGCGACGTTGGGCAGGTGGGCGAATCTGTCGAACGCCGGACGCCAGTCGCTGAAACCGATCGCACCCAGGCCCTTGGCCGGGCCCTGGTGGAACAGGTACGCGTCGTCGGCGGCGTCCTGGCGCACCGGGATCTGCGGGTAGTCCTGCGCCGCGCCGTGCGCTGCGCCCAGGTAGCGGGGCAGGAACTTGAGCACGAGGGCGATGTTCACGTGCACGGTGCCTTCCAGCTTCGGCAGGGCGCGGATGTCGACCGCGGCCCGGCTGAAGTAGGTGTCGCGTTCGAAGCCGCGGGCGGCGATGACGTCCCAGAGCAGGTCGATGACCCGTTCGCCCTCGCTGGTCACCTTGGCCTTGGTGATCGGGTTGAACAACAGGTAGCGCCGGTCGTCGGCATCGGCGCAGCGGAAGTAGTCGGTCGCGCGGGCGGCGAAGATCTTCATCGCCAGCAGGCGCGCGTAGGCGTCGGCGAGCATCCGGCGCACATGCGGGAAGTCGGTCACCCGGTTGCCGTAGAGCACCCGGTTGTGCGCGTGGGTGATGGCCTCGTAGAAGGCGTGCTCGCAGATGCCGATGCTGGCCCAGCCCAGGTTGACCTTGCCAACGTTGACGGTGGCCAGCGCGGCGTCGAAAGCCGCTTTGCCGACGTGCAGGATGTCGTCGGGGTCCACCGGGTAGTCGTGCAGGTTGAAGGCCGCCACGAACATCTGGCCGGCGACGACGTTCTTGATCAACTCATACGACGGGTGACGCGGGTCGACCAGGAAGAAGACGTGCTCGCCGGGATGCTCGGGGTCGTCGGCGGCGAACTTGCCGAAAACACTCAGCCGCCCGGCGACGTTCCCGTTGCCGATGTACCACTTGCCGCCGCTGGCGCTGAACCCGCCGTCGGCCTTGCGGTGCAGGATCATGTCCGAGGAGTAGATGTCGGCGCCGTGTTCGCGTTCGGACAGCCCGAAGCCGAACAGGTGACCGTCTCTGAGCAACTCGGCGATTTGTCGCCGCGCGCCGTCGTTGTCGCTGAGCCAGACCGGTCCCAGGCCCAGGACCGAGACCTGCCAGGCGTACCAGTGCGCCAGCGAGTAGAAGCCGAGAATCTCGTTGAGTTCGTTGATCCGGGCCAGATCCCAGCGGGCATCTTCTGCCCCGACCAGCTCACCGACCTCGGCGGGGGTGGCGAAGGTCGAGAAGATCCCGTTGGTGGCGATCAGGTCGACGAAGTCGGAGTACCACTCACCGGAGTAGAACTCCTCTTTGTTGCGGGCCAGGCCCTTGCTCTCGAAGAACTCGATCAGCGCCAGCAGTTGCCGCTGGGTGGCTTCGTCGAAGGAACGCGGTTCGTAGGTCCGGGGATTGAAAAGCAGCGACATGGGTCTCAGGATACGGTGCCGGCCAGGCCCGGTCAGCCGTCGGTGCGCGCGCGCATCGGGCAGCCTCGCGGGGGTGGTTCGCCGGTCGGCTGCTGTTCCTGCTGGATGCGCTGCTCACGGCGGGCGATCACGGCGGCATCCACCGAGTAGCGCTCGGCGTCCCAGTTGCCGTCGGCAAGCCGGTCGGACATCGCCTGCGCGCGCGCGGCGCTCGAGGAGTACAAGACGGGCAGCAGGCCCGGTTTGTGCAGCGTGTTGGGGATGAACCCGGTGAAGTGGATCGCCCTGTCGGCATAGACATAGCTGCCGAACCCGTATCCGGTCAGCCGGTGCGAGAGATCGGCGGCGTTGAGGGACAGGGCCAGCGTGATCCCGTCGGACTCCGATCCGACGTGGACCGGGAAGCGCTGCAGGATCAGCAGGCCGTTGCCGTAGAGCGGGTGAGTCTGATCGCCGCGCAGCTCGCACTCAGAGGACATCCGGCCGTTACTGCCGTAGTCGAACGTGAGAGTCAGCACCCTCCCGGCGACCGTGACGCCGCGGGCCGAAGACCCATCGGCGAGGTGGGCGGCCAGTTCGTCGAACTCCGAGGGCTCCCAGCGGCACGGCTGAGCGCCGTCGGTGACGAAAATGCCGGCGGCGAAGGCCATTTCGTCGGGGGCCTCGCGCAGACCGGCTGTCGGGTGGCCGCTGTCGGCCGGCTGCGCACCGGTCGCCTGTGCCAGCAGCGGGGCGAGCATCCGCGCCTCGGCGACCTGCAGGACGGCCGCCGCGCCCAGGAGATAACGCATCCAGGGGCCGTTGGCGTCGTCCACGCGCGCCAGGGAGCACAGGTCGAGCCGCCGGGCCCGCGCGTCGTAGACCGGACCGGACATCGCCGAACACCCCATCAGGGCGTTGATCTCGACCAGTGCGGCCGCATCGAGATCAAGCTCGCGCAGCAGTTCGGTACGGACGCAGATCAGATACCCGCTCTGGCCGCCGGGCCCGGTTTCCTCCCCGATGATGTCGACGGTCTGCGCGTTGCGGTCAGCCCACCAGGTGAAGCCGGTCGGCAGCAGATAGGACCACTCCTGGTCGATCTGCAACTGCTCGGTGAAGAGAAAGTCGATGGTCTCTTCGGCGATGTTCATCGTGCCCCCTGTCGTGAGGATCATCGAAGAATACGCGGAGTCTCACACTCTCCCGGAGTTCCTCGGCGGTTGACCCGCCCCGCGGCGTGGCCGTGTCGGCCGGCGTCGGACCGCGAAGCCGAAGAAGATGAAGGCCAGTGCGCCGGGATCGCCCACCAGCGTGTAGCCGAGGTCTTTGAGGATTCCCCGCTCGATGGCGCTGAGTTCGCGGACCCCGATTCCCTTGTCGGCTTGGGCGTTCATCAGCTGCTCGTTGGCGCCGACGAAGGTGCGGTCGTCGAGGTGCGACATCGAACTGCCCGACTCCCACAGGCTGGGGGTGTAGAGCGGAACCGGCCGGCCGTAGGCGGCGACGGCATTGGGCCCGATGAAGAACAGCCCGCCGTTGCCGCTGACCAGGTTGGTGTCGTAGGCGGTGTTCCAGGTGTAGTCGGCATTGATCGGGCTGACGCCGTCGGCGGTGGCGATGTACTGATCGAACGCGGTCCAGTCCCGGTAGGTGTTCTGCCCCGGTGCGCTGGCGTTGGACAGGAAGCCCAGCGTGTGCAGCAGCTCATGCATGGCGGTCGACCGGAAGTCGTACTGGCTGCCCAGTATCGGCCCGCTGAAAGCCCAGGCGTAGCCGAAGTTCCAGTTGATCTCCCCGTCGGGTTCCGCGCCGTTGGCGTCGAGGCCGGTGAGAATCTTGTGCTGCACGACGGTGGGTTGGAAACCCGGGTCGGAACTGATGAGGTCACTGCCCGCCGAGGCCAGCGAGGACGGCAGGATGCTGAACTCGCCGGTCACGTCGAAGGTCAGGGTGATGGGGGTGCTCACCTCAAAGTTGGACGCGAGCATGGTCGCGACCGACTCCAGGGCGCTGCGCGCCGCCGGCGTCCACAGCTGTGCGCCGCGCCGGTAGACGAAGTTGAACTGCACCTGCGGGCCCGCAACGCCCTGGCGGACAATCACATTCGCGTCGGTGCCCGCGGCCCGGAAGATGTCGAGCAGGTTGATGTGGAAGCCCTGGTCGCTGGCGGTGACCGTGAAGGTGTCGGTTCCGGTGAAGCCGGGGTCGGGGGTGTAGTCGTAGGAGCCGTCGGCACCGACGACGACGGTGCCGTGCGCGGGTGCCTGGCTGATGCTGTAGACGATCGGGTCGCCTTCGGGGTCGATCGCGCCGATCGATCCGCTGATCGGTCCGTCGACCTGGCCGGTGGTCTGCCCGGGGCTGACCGTGGGCGCCTCGTTGAACAGGGTCCGCCGCACCAGCAGCGTCACTCCCTCGACGAAGGCCCGGATCGGGCTGAACAGATCGTCGAGCCAGCCGGTGACCGTCTGTGCGGCGCGGCCGGCGACCGGTGCGGCGATCCCCGCCGTGGGGGCGGCCTGCGGGGAAGCCTCAGACGGCGCTGCGGTCTGTGCCGTGGGCGGTGCCGCCGTCGCAGGCAGATCGGCGCCGACTGACGCCACGGCAGGCGCGGCGGCGCTGACCGGGCCGGCCGACTCGGTGGCGCGCGCCGCCCGGTTCTGCCGGACCACCGAGATGGGTGGCCGGGCCTCGTGGCGGGGCCGGTCGCTTCGGGCGGGTTCTCGTTGCGGGACCCGCGCCGCGGCGACCGGACGGTCCGTCGAGGCCGAACCAACAGCAGAGTCCCGCGGCGCCGCCGCCGGCCTGTGGGCTCGGGCCGCCGGCCGGGTTGCCGCGGCCTTGGCCGGAGCGGCCGCGTCGGCGGTGGTCGGTGCCGGGTCGGATTCGGGGCTGTCGGCGACCGCCACCGCAACACCGGGGCCGGCCAGCGCCACGCCCACGGCGACGGCTGCCGCGCCCACCCGCGCAGCGCCCCCGAACCTCGCCATGGCCATGAACTTACCCCGCGATCGCGCCGCGAGGTAATCTCGGCCACGAGATGGCCGCCGACAAGACACCGATCAGGCGCTTTGCCACAGTGGCCGAGCAACTCGATGCGCTGGAGCGCGGATCGGTGACCTCAGTCGAGTTGACCCGCCGGTCGCTGGAGGCGATCGCCGCCAGCCAGCCGCAGCTCAACGCGTTCAAGCTGGTGCTGGCCGAGTCCGCCTCGGCGCAGGCCGCGGAGGCCGACCGCCGGCGCGCGACCGGCGACGACGCGCCTTTGCTGGGAATCCCCGTCGCGGTCAAGGACGACGTCGACGTGGCCGGTGTGCCGACCGCGTTCGGGACACACGGCCGGGTGCCTGCGGCGACGGCCGATGCCGAGGTGGTGCGCCGGCTGCGGCTGGCCGGGGCGGTGATCGTCGGCAAGACCAACGCGTGCGAACTGGGCCAGTGGCCGTTCACCAGCGGGCCCGGGTTCGGGCACACCCGCAACCCGTGGTCGCGCGATCACACCCCGGGCGGGTCGTCGGGCGGCAGCGCGGCCGCCGTCGCAGCCGGGCTGGTGGCCGCGGCGATCGGCTCGGACGGAGCCGGCAGCGTGCGGATCCCCGCAGCCTGGACCCATCTGGTGGGTATCAAACCGCAGCGCGGGCGGATCTCCACCTGGCCGATGCCCGAGGCGTTCCACGGCATCACCGTCAACGGCGTGCTGGCCCGCACGGTCGGCGACGCCGCGTTGGTGCTCGACGCGGTGACCGGCAACGTCGACGGCGACCTGCATCAGCCTCCGCCGGTGCGGGTCGGCGAGATGCTGGCCGGCCCGCCGCGGCCGTTGCGGGTGGCGGTCTCGACCCGGTTCCCGTTCACCCTCTTCGGGGCCCGACTGCATCCGGAGATCCGGGACGCCGTCCACGGCGTCGCCGACCAGGTGCGCGACCTCGGCCACTCCGTGGTGCGGCAAGACCCGGATTACGGGGTCCGGCTCACGATCGACTTCTTGTGCCGGTCCACCCCGGGTCTGGTGGAGTGGGCGGAGCGAGTGGGCGAGGTGCGCTGGGATCCGCGCACGCGGTCCAACATGCGCATCGGGCGGGTGTTGTCGCGGACCATGCTGGCCCGGGCCCGGGCCAATGAGGCTGCCACCGCGCGGCGGGTGGGCGCGATCTTCGACGCCGTCGACGTGGTGCTGGCACCGACCACGGCCCAGCCCCCGCCGCATGCGCACGCCTTCGACGAGCTGGGGTCGACCGCCACCGACCGGGCGATCATTGCCGCCTGCCCGGTCACCTTCCCGTGGAACCTGCTGGGCTGGCCGTCGGTCAACATCCCGGCCGGTTTCACCGCCGATGGGCTGCCGATCGGCGTGCAACTGATGGGCCCGGCCAACAGCGAGCCGCTGCTGCTGTCGCTGGCCGCCGCGCTGGAGGCCCGCAACGGGTGGGCCGACCGGCAGCCCGCGCCGTGGTGGGACGCGGCGTCCTAGACGTCCGCGTCGGGATGCTGGGGTGCGGCGGGACCAGTCGGTGCGGAAGGCGCAACGGGTAGGTCCTTGATCCGCTGGGTCCGCTCCCGGGCCAGCGTCTCGCCGCGGAAGAAGGCCGGGGACTTCACGCTCCACACGATCATCAGCACCACCCCGAGCAGGATGCCGAGCACGCCGATGATGAACACCGTGCCGACCCCGGCCAGCGAGTTGCCGCTGCCGTACTCGGGGCTGATCATCCGATAGGCCTCATACAGGCCGATCGGGATGAGGATCAGCGCCGCGATTGCGGGCAGGATCACCTGACCCAGGGCGGTGCGCCAGGACCCCCAGGCGGTGTCCCAGAAGTACACCACCGAGGACACCGCGACGACTGAGTAGTAGAGCATGATCGCGATGCCCACGCTGTAGACGCAGTCCTCCACGATGCTGTCGCTGACCAGGTTCAGCCCGCCGTAGACCGCCAGCGTGGCCAGCCCGATGAACCAGGTGGTGAACTTCGGGGTCTGCGCGGCTTCGTCGACGGAGGCGAAGCGTTCCGGAAGCGCCTTGTAGGTGGCCATCGCGAGCAGGCCGCGCACGGTGGCCATGACTGTCGACAGCGTCGCCGAGAACGCCGACAGCCCGACGATCACCGCCGCGACCACCGCGCCGACCGGCCCGACCGCTTGTAGGGCCATGGCGGAGAACACGTCGTCGATGTTCTGCGCGTAGGTCAGGCTGCCCTCGCTGGTGTCGTCGGTGCCGGCGAAGGCCAGGGCGGCCACCCCGATGATCACGTAGGTGATGAGGATGATGACGATCGAGGTCACCCCGACCCGGCCGGACTGTTCGGCGGTTCCCTCGGTCTCCTCGGACATCGACAGCGCGGCGTCGAAGCCCCAGAAGATGAACACCGCCACCAGGAATCCGCTGATCAGCGCTTCGGGTCCGGCGATGGCGAACGGGTTGAACCAGTCCCAGGAGAACGGTTCGGCGGTGGGGTTGGCCTTGCGCAGGAACACGTTGACCAGCAGGATCGCCGCGAACAGGATCAACCCGCCGTACTGGATGACGGTCAGCAGCAGTGTGGTCCGCGAGGACTCCTCGGCGCCGCGCGCCACCAGCCAGGTGGTGCTCAGGATGAAGACACCCGCGATGAGGATCTTCAACCAGTTCGACGGGTTCTCGACGCCCAGGCCCACGCTGACGGCATTGACGATGATGCCCGAGGCTCCGACGCCGGCCAGGATGCTCGAGAGCATCAGCGCGTAGCCGCCGATCCAGCCGATGTGCGGCAGGATCGCCTTGGAACCCCAGGTGAACACGGTGCCGGAGCACGGCGCGGCGTCGGTGAGGTGCTTGTATGCCAGCGCCACGAAGTACATCGGGATGACCGCCAGGATGAACACGATCGGCAACTGGTAGCCGGCCTTGTCGGCGCCGTGTCCCAGCGCCCCGGTCAGCGAGTAGGCCGGGGCGGTGGCCGCCAACCCGATCGCCACCGCGCCGATCAGCGAGACCGATCCCTTCTTGAGGCCCTTGGATTTCAGCCCGTGCATCGGCGGGTCGGCGGACTCCTTGTGGGCAGCGTTCTCGGCCATGAGCGGATTGTCGCACTGGTAGCCCCACCGTGCTGCGGACCGGAAAAATCCTCGCGACACCAGGTCGTTGCCCTACCCTCGACGCATGCGCATCCTTCAAATCGGCGCCGGTGGCGTGGGGTCCTCGGCCGCACTCATCGCCGCCCGCCGCGATTTCTTCGACAGCTACCTCATCGCCGACTACGACGGCGCCCGCGCGTCGGACCTGGAGGCCCGGGTCGGCGATAAGCGCTTCACCGGCATCGGGCTGGACGCCTCCAACGCCGACGCCGTCACCGAGGCCTGCCGAACCCACGGCATCACCCACGTGCTCAACGTCGTCGACCCGCGATTCGTCCTGCCGATCTTCAACGGGGCCTTCGCGGCGGGCGCGAGCTATCTGGACACCGCGATGAGCCTGTCGCACCGCCACCCGGAGAAACCCTTCGAACTGACGCACATCAAGCTCGGCGACGACCAGTTCGCCAAGGCCGGCGACTGGGAGGCGGCCGGCCAACTGGCGCTGGTCGGGATCGGGGTGGAGCCGGGGATGGTCGACGTCTTTGCCCGCTACGCGGCCGACCACCTGTTCTCCAGCATCGACGAGCTGGGCGTGCGCGACGCGTCCAACCTGGTGGTGGAGGGTTATGAGTTCGCGCCGTCGTTCTCGATCTGGACCGTCATCGAGGAGTGCCTCAACCCGCCGGTGATCTGGGAGAAGGACCGGGGCTGGTTCACCACCGCGCCGTTCAGCGAGCCCGAGGTCTTCGACTTCCCGGAGGGGATCGGACCGGTGGAGTGCGTCAACGTCGAGCACGAAGAGGTGCTGCTGATGCCGCGCTGGGTCGACGCCAAGCGGGTGACGTTCAAGTTCGGCCTCGGCGACGAGTTCATCGAGGTGCTCCAGGTGCTCAACAAGCTCAGCCTGGACAAGACCGAGCCGGTGAAGGTCCGCGACGTCTCGGTCAGCCCCCGCGACGTGGTGGCCGCCTGCCTGCCCGACCCGCTGGCGCTGGGGCCCAAGATGAAGGGCAAGACCTGCGCCGGGCTGTGGGTGACCGGCACCGGCAAGGACGGCGCGCCGCGGGAGGTCTACCTCTATCACGTCGCCGACAACGCCTGGACGATGAAGGAGTACAAGGCGCAGGCGGTGGTGTGGCAGACCGCGATGAACCCGGTCATCGCCCTGGAGCTGCTCGCCACCGGCGCCTGGTCGGGCGCGGGGGTGCTGGGGCCTGAGGCGTTCGAGTCGATGCCCTTCCTGGACCTGATGCGCGACGGGTACGGGCAGCAGTGGCACGTGGAGGAACGCACGCCC
>NZ_JBJTCF010000047.1:0-18773 GCF_046091765.1 Mycobacterium sp. | reverse complement strand
GTCGTGGAGTGCGTGACCAACAGTTACATGAATGCCGAAACCATCCGCGTGGATGGCGGCATTCGCATGCCACCCAAGTGATTCATTGGTGTTCTGGTGGTGTAGTCGGCGTTGATGCGGACGTAGCCGTCGGTGAGGTCGCAACCCCAGACGGTTGATTGCGCTTGGCCGGTGTTGAGCGTGACGTGAATGAGCACTTCGTCGCCACGCATGTAGTCGGCGAGACGCGCCAGTCCGCTCTCGTCCACCGCTTTCGGATACACCTCTTGTGATCCGAAACGGATGATCACCTTGCTCTGATCGATGTCGGTCTCGTCGTGGCACTTGCCCACGGCCATGGCCACCCGACCCCAGTTGGGGTCGGCCCCGTGAATTGCGGTCTTCACGAGCGGCGAGTTCACGATCGACTTGGCCACGACCTTGGCCTGGCGTGCGTTGCGCGCGCCATCCACACGCACCTCGATGAGGGTCTCGGCGCCCTCGCCGTCGCGCGCGACCTGCTTGGTGAGCGACTTCGCCACTTCGTAGAGAGCGTTCTCGAGCACAGCGTCGTCCACCGGGCCGGCCGCACCACTCGCCAACACGATCGCGGTGTCGCTCGTGGAGGTGTCGGTGTCGACCGACACGCAGTTGAACGTCTGGTCGATGACGCGCCGCCACATGGCGTCGAGCGCCGCGCCGTCGATGGCCGCGTCGGTGAACACGAGTGTGATCAGCGTGGCCATGTCGGGCTCGATCATGCCCACGCCCTTGGCCACCCCGACCACCCGCGCCGCGCCGGCCTCGGCCTCGGCGATCTTGTGAACCGTGTCGGTGGTCATGATGCCGCGCGCGACGTCGTCGGCGTCGTTGCTCGGCAACGGTGAGGGCAGAGCGGCGAGTCCGGTGCGAATGCGTTCGATCGGATACACGCGACCGATCACACCGGTGGACGCGATGAGCACATCGGTCGGTGCACAGCCCAGATGCGCGGCCACGCGCTCGGTGACTTCACGAGCATGCGCCAGACCCCCCGGGCCGTTGGCGACGTTGGCGTTCTTGGAGATCACCACCACGGCTCGGGCTCGCTGATCAGCGAGGTGTTCGCGACTCACCAGCACACTCGGTCCGGCGAACAGGCTCCGCGTAAACACTCCGGCCGCGGCCACGGGGGCATCACAGGCGACGATCGTGAAGTCCTTCGAGTCGTCCTTGATGCCGACGTTGGTGACGAAACTGCGGAAGCCCGCCGGCAGCGTGGTCATGTCAGTTCTTGTGCAGGGCGGCGTTGAGTCCGCCCCAACTGCCCGTGCGAGGTGTGGCTTCCACGGCCCCGGTGCGACTGTTGCGTCGGAACAGCAGACCATTAGCCCCCGACAACTCGCGACCCATGGCCACCGATCCGTCGGGTAGACCCACGAGCGTGCCGGCCGTGACGTACAGGCCGGCCTCCACGATGCACTCGTCACCGAGGCTGATACCGATGCCGGCATTGGCGCCGAGCAGACAACGCTCGCCGATGCTCACGACTTCCTTGCCGCCGCCCGAAAGCGTGCCCATGATCGATGCGCCGCCACCGATGTCGCTGCCGTCGCCCACCACCACACCGGCCGAGATGCGACCCTCCACCATCGACGCGCCGAGTGTGCCGGCGTTGAAGTTGATGAACCCCTCGTGCATCACCGTGGTCCCGGGCGCCAGGTGCGCGCCCAGGCGTACCCGGTCGGCGTCGGCGATACGCACGCCCGGGGGCACCACGTAGTCGACCATGCGGGGGAACTTGTCGACGCCGTAGACGGTCACCGGGCCGCGCCGGCGAAGCCGCATCCTGACCTGTTCGAACCCGTCGATGCGGCAGGGCCCGTAGTTGGTCCACACCACGTTGGTCAGCGCGCCGAAGATCCCGTCGAGGCTGCATCCGTGCGGTTCGACCAGCCGATGGGAGATCAGGTGCAGCCGCAGGTAGGCGTCGTAGGCGTCGGCCGGCTTGTCCGCCAGAACGGTCACCGTCCGGATTGCGACGACCTCGACGCCGCGGTCGGGGTCCGGGCCGGCCAGCGCGGCCAGGTCGTCGGGCACGTCCGCGGGGGTGATCCGGGTGGTGCCCGACGGGCTGTAGGCGCCCAGCTCTGGCTCGGGGAACCAGGCGTCGAGGACGGTGCCGTCGTCGGCGACGGTGGCCAGTCCGAAACCCGCAGCGGCAGTCACGGTGCTCCACCGTACTAGCCTGAATAGCTGTGCTGGACCTGCGCGCCGACCCGATCCAGTTGACCGCCGCGTTGATCGACATCCCGAGCGTGTCCCGCGACGAGCGGCGGATTGCCGACGCGGTCGAGGCGGCGCTGCGCGAGCAGACCGGCTTGCAGGTGCTCCGCAACGGCGACGCGGTGCTGGCCCGAACCGACCTTGGGAGACCGACCCGGGTGCTGTTGGCCGGGCATCTGGACACCGTGCCGATCGCCGACAACGTCCCCAGCCGGCGCGACGCCGACCACCTCTACGGCTGTGGGGCCTCCGACATGAAGTCCGGCGACGCGGTGTTCCTGCATCTGGCCGCCACCGTCGCCGAGCCGGTGTGCGACGTCACGCTGGTGCTCTACGACTGCGAGGAGATCGACGCCGCTTCCAACGGGCTCGGTCGCATCGAGCGCGACCTGCCCGACTGGTTGCGCGCCGACGTCGCGATTCTCGGCGAACCCTCCGGCGGCTACATCGAGGCGGGCTGTCAGGGCACCCTGCGCGCCGTCGTCACCGCGGCGGGGACCCGCGCCCACTCCGCGCGATCATGGCTGGGCGACAACGCAATCCACAAACTCGGCGCGGTGCTGGAGCGGCTTGCGGGCTACCAGGGCAGGGTCGTCGACATCGACGGGTGCACCTATCGGGAAGGCTTGTCCGCGGTGCGGATCGACGGCGGGGTGGCGGGCAACGTCATCCCCGACGCGGCCTCGGTCACGGTGAACTTCCGATTCGCACCCGACCGTAGCCCGGCCGCCGCGCTGGACCACGTCCGCGAGGTTTTCGACGGCCTGGAGGTGACCCTGGAGCAGACCGACGCGGCCGCAGGCGCGCTGCCCGGTCTGCACCACCCGGCCGCCGCCGCGCTAGTCGACGCCGCCGACGGGCTGGTGCGGGCCAAGTACGGCTGGACCGACGTAGCGCGCTTCGCGGCACTGGGAATCCCGGCGGTCAACTACGGGCCCGGTGATCCCAATCTCGCGCACCGCCGCGACGAAAGGGTGTCGGTCGCCCAAATCACCGCGGTCACCGACACGCTGCGCCGCTATCTGACGGCGCTATCGGACTGAGCGCTGACCTGCTCGGCCTGGCGGACGGCATCGGCGGCGGAACCGGCGAACCCGGCGGCTGCCAGCTGCTCGGCGGCTTCGTGCAGGGCCTCAGCGTCCTGCTCGGCCAGCGCCCGGGCGTGAGCGAGCGCGAGCGAGGTGAACGCGCAGTCGGCGCCGGCCGCCGTCGGTGCCATCGCGGCGGCCGCCCGCCGGTCACCCAGCCGGACCGCCTCGTGCCAGGCCCGGATCGCGACGGCGCACTGCCCGGTGCGCTCGGCCATCCGCGCGGCGTCGCGGGCCGCGGTGATGGCGGCCGGCCGATCGCCGATCACGGCCATCCGCCAGGCCCGCGCGATACCCAGTTCGGGGGCGAACATCGCTGACTTGGTGCCGTGCCGGGACAGCGCGCGGCTGAGGGCTTTCGCCGATTCGGCCACCTCGCCCCGATAGGCCAGCGCGGTGGCCAGCAGCGTCAGCGCCAGTGGGCCCCAGGAGTATCCGGTGCGCTCCAGGATCGCCGACGCCGGCGCGAGCAGCTCCGCGGCGGTGTCGCACTCGCCGCGGGCCAGCAGCACCTGGGCCAGCAGAACGTCGCCGATCGCCCGGCCGGGCTGGGCGAGTTCGGCGAAGTCGGTGAACCCGCGCGCCGCATCGAGGGCGGCTGCGCTTTGGGCGTTCATCAGCAGCACCGTCGTCTGGGCCAGTCCGACGGTGAACCGCATCAGCCCCGGGTACTCAGAACGCAGCGCACGCTCGGCCAGGGCCGGCACCGCGTCGAGCCGTCCCATCCGGGCCGAGCACAGGGCCGCCGCGCTGGCCGCCCAGGCGACGGCGTTGTCCTGGGCGTCGGGGCGGTCCAGGACTTCGCCGGCCACAGCGAGCGCGCGGCGCAGGTTTCCGGCGTTCATCGCGAACGTCGCCGACAGCGCGTCGAGGGTGGCGCGGCCCGACGGATCGCTGACCCGGTGGCGCACCGTCTGCAGAAACGCCGTCGCGCGTTCGGGCTCGGAGAGCATCCAGAACTGGTTGGCGGCGCGCGGCACCGCCCAGGCGATCGTCTCCACGTCGGTGATCGCGGTGGAGTCCACCGCGCCCAGCACGGCGTCGGCTTCCCGGCCGCGGCCCTGCCAGGCCAGCGCGTTGCCCAGGGTCAAGCGGGCGGAAAGCGCGGCATCGAACCGCTCCCCGCGATCCAGGGCGCCCCGGGCCAGCCGCTCGGCGAGGCCGAGGTCGCCCAGTCGCAGAGCCTCCTGGGCGGCGCCGGCTACGGCGTCGGCGTCGATCGGCGCGCCACCGTTGAGCGCCAGCATCATGCGGCCCAGGCGATCGGCCGCGGTGGTGCTGGGCGCCGAACCCAATCGGGCGGCGACCGCGGTGCGCAGCGCCTTGGTCCGGGCCTTGTCCAGCGTGCGCGCCAGCTGCTCGAGGAACAGCGGGTGGCCGCTGTAGACGAGCCCGCTGTCGCCCCGCACCTCGATCGCGCCGGTGTCGCGGGCGGCGGCCACGGCGGACTCGTCGGTCAGCGCAGCCAGATCGGCATACCTCAGCGGCTCGTAGACGCAGAGGTAGGCCAGCGCCTCGCGGACCGAGCCGGCGAGACCCTCCAGGTAGGCGTCGACCGCGCCGGCGAGGGTCTCCTCGGTGCCGCCCCCGGAGAGCAGCAGCCGCAGGTGCAGGGCGTTGCCGGCGCTGCGCCGGTAGAGGGCGGCGGCATCGCCGCCACCCGCCGCGGCCACCACCGCGGCGGTCTCGGAGCCGTCGAGCGGTTCGACGTCGAACCGGTGCAGCAGGCCGTCGTTCCACAGCGCGGTCACCACCTGCGGGGCCCGCAGGATCGACCGCACCGTCACGATCAACCGGCTGTCGCGGTGGCGGGCGGCGTGCTGCGCCAGGCGGTAGACCAGCGCGGCGGAGAGCGGATCGAGCAGGCGCGCGTTGTCGACGATGATCGGCGCGGAGCCCGCGCGGGCCAGCACCGCATCCGCGGCCGAGTGGATCAGCGCGGCCGGCTTGCCGGCGTCGTGGAACTCGATCAGCGCTCCGAACGCGCCGAAGGGCACCGAGGACTGCGCGAGGGTCCCGGTCACCCACAGCGGATCGCCCCGGCCGAGCCGCTCGGCGGCCTGCCCGGCCAGCGTGGTCTTGCCGACTCCCTCGTTGCCCAGCAGCGCCACCCCACCGGCGGAGTCGGCGGCGAGCAGCTCCGCCACGCGGTCCACGGCGCGACGCGGGACGAGCGGCCACGGCATAGACGCCGACTTTATGCGGGCGCCCGGGCTCGTTGGGGCGCTGGTCTAAGTTTCGTGATGTGCGCGCAGAGCCTCCCGCCGACCTTCCCGCCGCCGAGCGGTGGGCGGTGTGCGTCTACTGCGCCTCCAGCCCGCGGCACCCGGAGTTGCTCGATCTGGCGCGCCGGGTGGGCGAGGCGATCGCTGAGCGCGGCTGGACGCTGGTGTCCGGCGGCGGCAAGGTGTCGGCCATGGGCGCGTTGGCGGCCGGGGCCCGCTCACGCGGTGGGCGCACCGTGGGCGTGATCCCGAAGGCCCTGGTGCACCGGGAGCTGGCCGACGTCGAGGCCGAAGAGTTGGTCGTCACCGACACGATGCGCCAGCGCAAGCAGGTCATGGAGGACCGCAGCGACGCCTTTCTCGCCCTGCCGGGCGGCATCGGCACACTGGAGGAGCTGTTCGAAACCTGGACCGCCGGCTACCTCGGGATGCACGACAAGCCGGTCGTGCTGCTCGACCCGCAGGGCCACTTCACCGACCTGCTGACGTGGCTGGCCTCGCTGGTGCGGTCCGGCTACGTCGCCCAACCGGCGTTGGACCGGCTGCAGGTCGTCGACAGTCTCGACGCCGCTCTGCGCGCGTGCGCACCCCTCAGCGCGCCTCGCTGACCCCGCCCACCAGGCTCAGGCCGTCGGTGCGGCCCGCCACCACCTCGGGCATGAACCGCTCGAAGAGGTCGGACGCGATGCGCTCGACGTCAGCCGCCAGCGGGTACATGTGCCGGTACTGCAGGACCTGCTTGCCGACCAGCCCGAGGCGCTCCCGGAACGACGGCAGCCGCGCGGGGTCCAGCAGCGGCTGGTTGAACGCCGGCCGGTCGGCGCGCTGGAACTCGAACGCCACGCTGATCCGCGGCGCGTTGGCGAGCCGGGACGCCCGGCCGCCCCAGTGCAGCAGGGCCTGATTCCAGGCCAGCAGGCTGCCGGCGGGCGCGGGCAGCGCGCGGATCGCCTGCGGATCGTAGACGTGGATGTTGTCGGGTCCGTCGAAGACGCGGTTGCGGAACCGGTCGTCGAGGTGGGCGGGCAGCACGTACATGCAGCCGTTGAGCGGGGTCGCGTCGGAGAACGGCAACCACACGGTCAGCGAGTGCGGCGAGTTGTCGCTGTCCAGCGTCGGCTGCACGCGGTCGCGATGTGGTCCCCAGCCGGCACCCTGGTCGGAGGCCGGCACGTGCCACGCCCAGAAATCGGGCAGCGCGAGGTAGTCGTCGCCCAGGGCGGCGCCGATGAAGTCCGAGACGCCCTGGAAGGCCAGCCAGAACTCGTCGTAGACGAAGGCGAACGCCAGGGGGATTCCCGAGCGGTGGAGCATCGCGACGCAGTCGCGCAGCGGAGCGAACGTCGCCTCCGGAAGCACCCCGGGCGCGTTGATGTAGCCCTCGACGCGCAACTGGTCGGTCAGCTCGGCCAGATCGCCGGCGTCGTGTCTCGGCCGGGCCAGCCCGGCCTCGATGTTCAGGGCGGGACAGAGGTCCCGCCACTGCTCGACGCTGTCCACGCGGAGGCTGCTCAACATAGGTCCTTATTTTGCCCGGCGGCACGATTTCTGACAAGCGCGCCGCTTGGCCCACGGGTCCGGGACGGTTCGGCGGCAGCCGATAGAATTCGCGGCGACGACCGGCCGGGCGCCGGGGTGAGGCGAGGGGAGCGAGGGGAATCGTGGAGCGAACGCAGATGACAGCGGCCGAGCAGCGGCGCAGGGCGATGACGGGCCGGCTGGACCGGCGGATCGTCGCGCAGGGCACCCTCAGTTTCCCGGCCGTGCCCGGCTTCGTCGACGACTACACCCAGCGCTGCGCGCGGATCTTTGCCGAGGCGGGCCGGCCCTTCTCCGAGCAGGAGCAGGAGCACCTGCGCACGGTGCTCGCCGGCCAGCTGGCCCAGGCCTACGCCCAGTCGATCCGGTCCAGCATCGTGGTGTCCTATCAGGCCGTCGTCGCCGGCCCGCTGAACTACCAGGTGAACACCAACTGCTGGACCATCGAGCAGGCCTACGACAACTGGATCGCCACCCGCGAGCCGCCGCTGTTCGGCACCGAGCCCGACGCCCGGGTGTGGGCGCTGGCGGCCGAGGCGGCCGATCCGAAAAACCACCGGATCCTTGAGATCGGCGCGGGCACCGGGCGCAACGCCCTGGCCCTGGCCCGCCGCGGGCACCCGGTCGACGTCGTCGAGGTGACCAAGAACTTCGCCGACATGATCGCCCGGGACGCCGGCCGCGAAGCTCTCGACGTCCGGGTGATCAACCGCGACGTGTTCGCCACCCGCGAGGACCTCAAACGCGACTACGCCCTGATCGTGCTCTCCGAGGTGGTGCCGGAGTTCCGCACCCCCGCGCAGTTGCGCGCGCTGCTGGAACTGGCGGCGGACTGCCTGGCCCCCGGCGGACGGCTGGTGTTCAACATCTTCCTCGCCGACGCCTCCTACGTCCCCGAGGAGGCCGACCGCCAGTTCGCCCAGCAGGAGTACTCCGGGTTCTTCACCCGGCCCGAGATGACCGAGGCGGCGGCGGGGCTGCCCCTGGAGTTGGCGGCCGACGACTCGGTCTACGACTACGAGCAGGCCAACCTGCCCGACGGCGCCTGGCCGCCGACGAGCTGGTACGCCAACTGGGTGGCGGGCCTGGACGTGTTCGCCACCGAGCGGGAGGACTGCCCGATCGACATGCGCTGGCTGGTCTACCGCAGCACCCGCTGACGGTCCGCGCGGCACACCAGGCACCATGGCACGGTGAGCCCCGTCAGTGCGCAGCCCAGTCCGCAGCGCAGCGGAACCTTCTGCGGGCGGCCGGTGGCCGGCGACCGGGCGCTGATCATGGCGATCGTCAACCGCACGCCGGACTCGTTCTACGACCGCGGGGCCACCTTCACCGACGAGGCCGCGATGCAGGCCGTCCACCGGGTGGTCGCCGAGGGCGCCGACGTGATCGATGTGGGCGGGGTGAAGGCCGGGCCGGGATCGCCGGTCGACGAGCGGGCCGAGACCGCCCGCGTGGTGCCCTTCATCGAGTGGCTGCGCGGCGCCTACCCGGACCAGTTGATCAGCGTGGACACCTGGCGCGCGTCGGTGGCGCGGGAGGCCTGCGCGGCCGGTGCGGACATCATCAACGACACCTGGGCCGGCGCCGACCCGGCGCTGCCCGAGGTCGCGGCGGGATTCGGCGCGGGCCTGGTGTGCTCGCACACCGGCGGGGCCGTCCCACGGACCCGGCCGTTCCGGGTGAACTACGGAACCACCCTGACCGGGGTGGTCGACGCGGTGATCGCCGAGGTGACCGCGGCCGCCGAGCACGCCGCGTCGGTGGGGGTGCCGGCCGACCGGATTCTCATCGACCCCACCCACGACTTCGGCAAGAACACCTTCCACGGACTGACCCTGCTGCGCCACGTCAGCGATCTGGTGAACACCGGATGGCCCGTGCTGATGGCGCTGAGCAACAAGGACTTCATCGGGGAGACTCTGGGGGTGGGACTGACCGAACGCCTCGAGGGCACCCTGGCGGCCACCGCCCTGGCCGCCGCCGACGGCGCCCGGATGTTCCGGGTCCACGAGGTCGGTCCCACCCGGCGGGTGCTGGAGATGGTCGCCTCGATCCGCGGCGATCGCCCGCCCGCCCGCACCGTGCGGGGTCTGGCGTGACCGCCGGCCCGACCGAGGCCGCCCAGACCTGGCTGGTCGACCGGACCTGGTCGCGGCCGGACTGGACCGCGGCCGACCTGCGGGCGGCCAAAGCCGGGCGCTCGGTCTCGGTGGTGCTGCCCGCGCTCAACGAGGCCGCGACCATCGGCCCGGTCATCGAGACGATCACGCCCATGCTGGGCGGGCTGGTCGACGAACTGATCGTGCTCGACTCCGGCTCGACCGACGAGACGGCCGCCCGCGCACTGGCGGCCGGGGCCCGGGTCGTGCGCCGCGAGGACGTCCTGCCCGAGATCCCGGTGCGCCCCGGCAAGGGTGAGGCGCTGTGGCGCTCGCTGGCCGCGACCGCCGGCGAGGTGATCGTTTTCATCGACTCCGATCTCATCGAGCCCGACCCGCTGTTCGTGCCCCGGCTGGTCGGCCCGATCCTCACCGGCGAGGGCATCCATCTGGTCCGGGGTTTCTACCGGCGGCCGTTGCGGGTCGGCGGCGGCGAGGACGCCAACGGCGGCGGCCGGGTCACCGAGCTGGTCGCGCGGCCCCTGCTGGCCGCGCTGCGTCCCGAGCTGGCGGGAGTGCTGCAGCCCCTGGGCGGGGAGTACGCCGCGACCCGCGAGTTGCTCGCCGCGGTGCCGTTTGCGCCCGGCTACGGGGTGGAGATCGGGATTCTCGTGGACACCTATGACCGGCTCGGGCTGGACGCCATCGCCCAGGTGAATCTGGGTGTGCGCACCCACCGCAACCGGCCGCTGCGCGAGCTGGGTCCGATGAGCCGCCAGGTCGTGGCCACCCTGCTGGCCCGCTGCGGGGTGCCCGACTCGGGCATCGGGCTGTCGCAGTTCGTCCCCGGCGAGGACGGCGAGGGGCTGGTGTGCAGCACCTCGTCGGTGTCGCTGGCCGACCGTCCGCCGATGAACACGCTGCGCCCTCGCCCCGGTGCGGCAGGATCGACGCTGTGACGCTGATCCTGCTCTACCTCGTGGTGCTCATCCTGGTGGCCGCCGTTCTGTTCGGGATCGCCGGCGTGGTGTTCGGCCGCGGCGAGCAACTGCCCCCGCTGCCCAGGGCGACGACGACGACGGTGCTGCCCGCCTCCGGGGTCACCGGCGCCGACGTCGAGGCGGTCACCTTCACCCAGGTGTTGCGCGGCTACAAGACCAGCGAGGTGGACTGGGTGCTGGACCGCCTGGGAGCCGAACTGGACCAGTTGCGGGCCGAGTTGCACGCCGTGCGCACCGCGGCCGGGCTGACCGGCCCGATCGCGCGCCGCGACCCGGACCCGGTGTGACCGCCGTGGACTCAGATGACGGCCGGACGCGGTGCGACTGGGCGGCCGGCGGGCCACCGATCTACCGGGACTACCACGACCTCGAATGGGGCCGTCCGCTGCGCGGCCGTGTTGAGCTCTTCGAGCGGCTGAGCCTGGAGGCTTTTCAGAGCGGGCTGTCGTGGCTGGTCATCCTGCGCAAGCGGGAGGGTTTCCGGCGGGCGTTCGCCGGCTTCGACATCGACACCGTGGCCCGCTTCACCGAGACGGACGTGGAGCGGCTGATGGCCGATGCGGACATCGTGCGCAACCGGGCCAAGATCGAGGCCGTCGTGGCCAACGCCCGCGCGGCGGCCGACCTGGACGTCGACCTCTCCGACCTGCTCTGGTCGTTCGCCCCGCCGCCGCGTCCCCGTCCGGCGACGACCGTGCAGGTCCCGTCCCACACCCCGGAGTCGCGGGCGCTGGCCCGCGCCCTGCGGGACCGCGGATTCCGGTACGTCGGCCCGACGACCGCCTACGCGTTGATGCAGGCCAGCGGGATGGTCGACGACCACCTGCGGGCCTGCTGGGTGCCCCCGCAGGGTCGGGTCCGGGCTTCCTCCGGCGTCCTGTGACCGGGGTGAACTACCGGCCCGCGGCAGGAGAACAATAGAATCGGGAGTCGGCACCGGCTTGTCGGTGCGTGACGGGCCCGCTCGAACCTGGAGGGAGCACTCGATGGCGGCGATGAAGCCCCGGACCGGCGACGGTCCGCTGGAGGCAACCAAGGAGGGGCGCGGCATCGTGATGCGGGTACCGCTGGAGGGCGGCGGCAGGCTGGTCGTCGAGTTGACGCCCGAGGAGGCCGCGGCACTGGGCGACGAACTCAAGGGCGTGACCGGCTAGGCGCGGTCGGCCACCCCCCGGTAGATCTCCAGGGTCTGTTCGGCCACCTGCGCCCAGGAGAATTCGGCGATACACCGCTGGCGGCCCGCCGCCCCGAACTGCCGCGCGGCGGCGGGGTCACGCACCAGCGCATTGACCGCCCCCGCCAGGTCTTCGGCGAAGCCCCGCGGGTCGGTGGGGTCGAAGTGCACCAGTGTCCCGGTGACCCCGTCGTCGACTACCTCCGGGATGCCCCCGACGTCGGAGGCGACGACCGCGGTCGCACACGCCATCGCCTCGAGGTTGACGATCCCCAGCGGCTCATAGACCGACGGACAGATGAATACCGTTGCGGCGGATAGTATTTCGCGAATCTCATGGACCGGCAGGAATTCCCGGACCCAGAACACCCCGCCGCGTTCCTCGGCGAGCGTGGCGACCTCGGCCGCGACCTCCGCGGCGATCTCGGGGGTGTCGGGCGCCCCGGCGCACAGCACGAGCTGCACGCCGGGGTCGAAGCGGTGCGCGGCGGCGAGCAGATGGGGCACTCCTTTTTGCCTGGTGATCCGGCCGACGAAGGCGACCATCGGCCGCGCCGGGTCGACGCCGAGCTCGGCGAGCACCGACTCCCCGGGGTCCGGCGCCACCGGGTACCAGACGTCGGTGTCGATGCCGTTTCGCACCACGTGGACCCGGGCCGGGTCCAGCTGGGGGTAGGTCGCCAGCACGTCGGCGCGCATCCCGGCGCTGACCGCGATCACCGCGTCGGCGGCCTGCATCGCGGTGCGCTCCACCCACAGCGACACCTGATAACCGCCGCCGAGCTGCTCGGCCTTCCACGGCCGCAGCGGCTCCAGCGAATGCGCGGTCACCACGTGCGGGATGCCGTGCAGCAGCGACGAGATGTGCCCGGCCATTCCCGAGTACCAGGTGTGGGAATGCACGACCGTGGCGGGCCGCTCGGGGCTGGAGGCGGCGTGCGCCATCCGCAGATCGCACGACAGGGTGGCCAGGGCGGGGTTGGCGTCGGCCAGCGCGGGGTCGGGCTGGTGGGCGAAAGCGTCTGGGCGCGGGACTCCCATGCAGTGCACGTCGACCTCGCAGAGCCGACGCAACTGGGCGACCAACTCGGTGACGTGCACCCCGGCGCCGCCGTACACCTCGGGCGGGTACTCCCGGGTCATCATCGCCACGCGCATAGGCTGACCGTAGTGCCCGCCACCGGCGACCGAACCCCTATTCTCCTGGCAGGTGGCAGCCGCTGCCACTAGCGTTGCGGGTATGAGGCGGGTATGAGAGAAGCGCCGCACGTGCTCGGCATGGTGCTGGCCGGGGGAGAGGGCAAACGGCTCTATCCGCTCACCGCCGACCGGGCCAAACCCGCCGTCCCGTTCGGCGGCGCCTACCGGCTCATCGACTTCGTCCTGTCCAATCTGGTCAACGCGCGCTATCTGCGGATCTGCGTGCTGACCCAGTACAAGTCGCACTCGCTGGACCGCCACATCTCGCAGAACTGGCGTCTGAGCGGCCTGGCCGGCGAGTACATCACCCCGGTGCCCGCACAGCAGCGACTCGGCCCGCGCTGGTACACCGGATCGGCCGACGCCATCTACCAGTCACTGAACCTCGTCTACGACGAGGATCCCGATTACATCGTGGTCTTCGGCGCCGACCACGTGTATCGGATGGATCCCGAACAGATGGTGCAGTTCCATATCGAAAGCGGCGCCGGGGCGACGGTCGCCGGAATCCGGGTGCCGCGCACGGACGCCGGATCGTTCGGCTGCATCGAAGCCGACGAGTCGGGCCGCATCAGCAACTTCGTCGAGAAGCCCCTCGATCCGCCGGGGACCATCAGCAATCCCGAGCAGACCTTCGTGTCGATGGGCAACTACGTGTTCACCACCAAGGTGCTCATCGACGCGATCCGCGCCGACGCCGATGACGACAGCTCCGATCACGACATGGGCGGCAACATCATTCCGCGACTGGTCGCCGACGGCCTCGCCGCGGTGTACGACTTCAACGACAACGAGGTCCCCGGCGCGACGGAACGCGACCACGGCTACTGGCGCGACGTCGGGACTCTCGACGCGTTCTACGACGCGCACATGGATCTGGTGTCGGTGCACCCGGTCTTCAACCTCTACAACCGCCGCTGGCCGATCCGCGGGGCGACCGAGAACCTCGCGCCGGCGAAGTTCGTCAACGGTGGTTCGGCCCAGGAGTCGGTGGTCGGGGCGGGCAGCATCATCTCGGCGGCCGCGGTGCGCAACTCGGTGCTGTCGAGCAACGTCGTGGTCGACGACGGGGCGATCGTCGAGGGCAGCGTGCTGCTGCCGGGGGTGCGGGTGGGCCGCGGTTCGGTGGTCCGGCGGGCCATCCTGGACAAGAACGCGGTCGTCGGCCCCGGCGAGACGATCGGGGTGGATCTCGAGCGCGACCGGGAGCGCTTCGCGGTCAGCGCCGGCGGGGTGGTCGCCGTCGGCAAGGGCGTCTGGATCTAACCGCGCCCCGCGCCCGGATCTTCTGGCGCGAGCAGACGCAAAGTCACCCGAAACCTCGCGCAAATGCGCACCTTTACGTCTGCTCGCGGGAGGAACCGGCGGACTTGTTGGCGCGCCGTCGCCTGCGCAGCAGCTTGACCGCGACCCAGATCAACGCCGCGAGGATCACCAGCACCAGGGCGGGCACCAGGATCGCGACGAACACCAGCACGACACTGGTGGCGTCCTCGACGGTGCTGAGCACCGGCGCCGCGACGCCGCCGGTGGCGACGTTGGCGACCGGTCGCACCGCGGTCTTGGTCAGGTGCACGCCCAGGGCGGTCAGCACGCCGATCGCGACGGGGACCCACTGGCCGGTGTGCGCGAACTCGCCCGGGTCGGTGACCGCCGCGGTTTGGGCCGCTGTGCCCGAACCGAACACGATGCCGCCGGCCGTCGGGCGCACGAAGGTCTGAATGGTGTCGTTGACGGTGTCCAGTGCGGGGATCTTGTCGGCCACGATCTCCACCGCCAGCAGCGCGCCGATGATCACCAGCACCCAGCCGTTCTGGAGCCAGGCCCAGGCGGGCGGCAGGTCGAGCAGGGTGGTGAAGCGGCCCAGCAGGCCCATCGCGAGAAGCGGGATGTAGGCGTTGAGTCCCGCCGCGGTGGCCAGGCCGAAACCGGTCAGCAACTCCACGCGGGCTCCCGGTTCAGTCGCGGGTGGCCACGAGGATGCCGTCGCCCAGCGGGACGAGCACCGGGGTGAGCCGCTCGTCCTCGGCGATCAGCCGGGCCGCCTCGCGCACCGCGGCCACCTCCGCGTCGTTTGCCGCCGGGTCTCCGGCCCGCCCGTCGAGCGCGGCGTGGTGCAGGGCGATCGCGCCGCCGGGGCGCAGCAGCCGCACGCCCTCGACGACGAAATCGGGCTGGTCGGCCGGCGCCGCGTCGACGAAGACCAGGTCATAGGATTCGTCGGCCAGCCGGGTGAGCACCTCCTGGGCCCGCCCGGCGATCAGCCGGGTCCGCCCCGGGCCGATCCCGGCCTCGGTGAAGGACTGTTTGGCCAGCCGCTGATGCTCCGGCTCGACGTCGATCGTGGTCAGCACGCCGTCATCGCGCATGCCCGAGAGCAGCCACAGCCCACTGACGCCGGCACCGGTGCCCACTTCGACGACCGCCCGCCCGCCGGAGAGCCGGGCCAGCACGCTCAGCAGCGCTCCGACGGCCGGTGTCACCGCCCCGGCCCCGGCATCCTGGGCGCGCTCCCGCGCGGCGACGACGATGGCGTCCTCCGAGATCGACGTCTCGGCGTGGCTGAGCAGCCGATCTGCGCGGCTGGGCGGCGGCGGTTCGCCGGACCCGTCGGTGGGGAACATCTTCAGCAGCGTAGAGCAACCCCCGCGGCGGCGCGGCCGGTCGCGACACCCGGCGGCGACAGTGTTGCTAGATAATGAACTGTTTGTGACGTGTCATACCCGCATGCTGGTTAAATTGGGGATCTCACAGCTATGATAAAGTTTGCTCACAAGGCTCCCACAGCACGGGGGACAAGGGTGGTGACTATGAGGCAGGACACTCGCCGGGTCCGGAATAAGCCGCTTGCCGACCATGTTGTGCTGCATGAAGCGCTCACCAGCGTTGACGGTACCCACGAGATGGCCGGCTCAGGTTGGTCAGAGCCACGAATGCACCGGGAGGATCCGACGATCACCGCACTGGCTGCCCCGCTCAGCGCGCCCGCTGACACCGGCGACGCGACCTGGGCCGAGGCGCCCGAGGATCTGCAGGGAACCGCCGTGTTCGACGCCACCGGCGATCGCGCGGCCATGCCGTCCTGGGACGAACTGGTTCGTCAGCACGCCGACCGCGTCTACCGCCTGGCCTACCGCCTCGCGGGTAACCAGCACGACGCGGAGGACCTCACCCAGGAGACCTTCATCCGGGTGTTCCGGGCCGTGCAGAACTACCAGCCCGGCACCTTCGAGGGCTGGCTGCACCGCATCACGACCAACCTCTTCCTGGACATGGTCCGCCGGCGCAGCCGGGTGCGGATGGAGGCGCTGCCGGACGACTACGACCGGGTGCCCTCCGACGGACCCACACCTGAGCAGATCTACCACGAGTCCCGACTCGGCCCCGACCTTCAGGCCGCCCTGGATTCGCTGCAGCCGGAGTTCCGTGCCGCGGTGGTGCTCTGCGACATCGAGGGCCTGTCCTACGAGGAGATCGGCGCGACGCTCGGCGTCAAGCTGGGAACCGTGCGCAGCCGCATCCACCGGGGCCGGCAGGCCATCCGGGATTTCCTCGCCGCGAACGCACACCACGACGTTGCCGGATCGGCCTGACCACGCCGCGCGGAGGCGGTCCTGACTGCAGAGATCTTCCCGGCCGCGCTACATTCGACATAGCAGGAAAGCGAAAGAGGAGCGCGTTCGAATGCTCGAGCCCGGACCGAAGTTCCGCAAGGCCTTCACCTGGCTGCCGTCCTACCTGGCGTCGCAGAGCGACTCGCCGGTCGGCGCGGCTCGGCGGTTCGGCTCCACCGAGCACCTGTCCACCGAGGCAGTCGCGGCGTTCGTCGACGGGGAGCTGCAGATGCGCGCCCATCTGCGGGCCGCCCACCACCTTTCCATCTGCCGGCAGTGCTCGGCGGAAATCGACGCCCAGCGGCAGGCCCGTGACGCGCTGCGGGACTCCCGGCCGGTGAGCATGCCCAGCAACCTGATGGGCCTGCTGACCCAGATTCCCAGCTCCGCTCCCGATGAGACGCCGGCCATGCCGCCGAGCCTCGCCGACCAGGTGACCGACGGCACCGTCCGCGATCGGCGCAAACGCCGGTAGGGTGAATCACGAGCACGACCGGCAACTGATCGGCCGGCTCGGCGTGAAGCGTTCGGATTGAGGGTGACTGTGATCTCCGACCAGGACAACTCCAGCGGCGGACCCCGGCTGGCTCCCCGGCCGGTCGCGCGCCCGCCGGTCGACCCCGAGTCCACCCGGGTGTTCGGGCGCCCGCGCGGCGTCGACGGATCGTTCCACGCCGACCAGCAGGCGGCCAAGTACCGCCAGTCCGCCGAGTACACGCCCGCCCCCGCGACGCGTGACCCGGTCCTGCAGGAGGCTTTCAGCCGGCCCTCCCCGGGCGGCGATTCGCTGCAGCGCCACCCCGTCGACGCCGACGCGCTCGACGGTCGCGACGACGGGCCGGCCGAGCCGGAGGATCCGTGGCGCGACCCTGCCGCCGCGGCGGCCCTGGGCTCCCCGGCGATCGAGAAGGTGCTGCCGTCGGCGGCCGCCGCCCCGGTGGGCAAGCTCGGGGTGCGCGACGTGCTCTTCGGGGGCAAGGTGTCCTACGCGGCCCTGGCCGTGTTGGGCATCGCCGCCTTGCTGATCGGTGTCACGGGCGGCTGGGTCGGCCGCAAGACGGCCGAGGTGGTCGAGGCCTTCACCACCTCCAAGGTGACGTTGTCGACGTCCGACCGCGGCAGTGCGCCGGCCGGCCAGATCGCGAAAGTGGCTGCCTCGGTTGCCGATTCGGTGGTCACCATCGAGACCAAGAGCGATCAGGACGGCTCGCAGGGATCGGGCGTGATCGTCGACGGGCGCGGCTACATCGTCACCAACAACCACGTGATCTCCGAGGCTGCGAGCAACCCGAGCAAGTTCAAGACGACTGTGGTGTTCAACGACGGCAAGGAGGTGCCCGCCAACCTGGTGGGCCGTGATCCCAAGACCGATCTGGCCGTGCTCAAGGTCGACAACGTCGACAATCTGACCGTCGCCCGCTTCGGGGACTCCGACAAGCTTCAGGTCGGCGAGGAGGTGATCGCGGCCGGTGCCCCGCTCGGTCTGCGCAGCACCGTGACCTCCGGCATCATCAGCGCGCTCAACCGCCCGGTGCCGTTGTCCGGCGAGGGGTCCGACACCGACACCGTCATCGACGCCGTCCAGACCGACGCCTCGATCAACCACGGCAACTCTGGTGGCCCGCTGATCAACATGGACGCTCTGGTCATCGGGATCAACACCGCGGGAAAGTCGTTGTCCGACAGCGCCAGCGGTCTGGGCTTCGCCATCCCGGTCAACGAGGTGAAGGCGACCGTGGAGACCCTGATCAAGGACGGCAAGGTCGCCCACCCGACGCTGGGCCTGTCCGCCCGCTCGGTCAGCAACGACCTGGCCTCGGGCGCTCAGGTGGCCAACGTGAAGGTCGGCGGCCCCGCCGACAAGGCCGGGATCAAGGAGAACGACGTCGTGGTCAAGGTCGGCGACCGCAAGGTGGCCGACGCCGACGAGTTCGTCGTCGCCGTGCGCACTCTGACGATCGGCAAGGACGCGCCGATCGAAGTCATGCGCGAGGGCCGCAAGGTGACGCTGACGGTGAATCCCGCACCGGACAACTAGGCATGTTCGCCAACATCGGCTGGGGCGAGATGCTGCTGCTGGTCGTCGTCGGCCTGGTGGTGCTCGGTCCCGAACGGCTGCCCGGTGCGATCCGGTGGGCGTCGGGTGCGCTCCGGCAGGCGCGCGACTACCTCAGCGGGGCGACCAGCCAGCTGCGCGAGGAACTCGGCCCGGAGTTCGAGGATCTGCGCCAGCCCATCAGCGAACTGCAGAAGCTGCGCGGCATGAGTCCGCGGGCGGCGGTCACCAAGCATCTGCTCGACGGCGACGACTCCTGGCTGACCGGAAACTTCGGATCGGAATCGGAGAAGCCGAAGAGCGCCCCTAGTCCGGCTGCGGCGGCGACGCCACCGGGTGAGGCGGCCGTCGCGCCGTTCGACGCCGACGCGACCTAGCAGATCCCGCAGTCAGCGGCCGGCCGGGTCCAGGCCCAGCGACATCCCGGCCAGGCCGCGGCGACGGACCGCCAACTGCTCGGCCACCGCGCGCAGTTCCCGCCCCGGCGCCGACTCCGGCGCGGAGAGCACCAGCGGCACGCCCGAATCGCC
>NZ_JBJTCF010000046.1:0-10729 GCF_046091765.1 Mycobacterium sp. | reverse complement strand
CGAGCTGACCAACCTGGTGCTGCTGTGCCCCTATCACCACCGCATGCACCACCGCGGCGCCATCACCATCACCGGACCCGCCGACACGCTGTCCGTCACCGACAACACCGGCCGGCCACTGCACCCGGGATCACTGGCGCGACCACCCAACACGCCCCCACCCACGGTGCGGCCCTACCCCGCACCGACCGGTGAACGCGCCCACTGGTGGTGGTACCAGCCCTTCCAGCCGTTCCGATCAGGCTAGTCAGGAGTCCCCGGGCAGCGCCCCCACAAATGACTCCACGGCGGCCCGATACCGGTCTGGCGCATCGTCGTGGACGAGATGACCGGCTCCGGGCACGTGCACATATCTCGCCCGCTCCCCGGCCAGTTGCGCCATCCGGCGCATCTGGCCGGGCGGTGCCACCGAGTCGCCGGCCTCGATGAGCAACGCCGGAGCGCGTACCGCCGCCCACTGCTCCCAGTAGTGACGGGTCCCCCACTCGGCGGCGATCTCGATCCAGCGGGCGGGCCTGCCGTGCAGCCGCCATCCCGTCTCCGTGCGGTCGAACGCCTCCAGAAAGTACCGTCCGGCGACCGGCCCGAATTCGGCGAGCACCTCCTGCTCCGAGTGAAACTCGGCCGGCAGGGTGTGCAGCCACGGCTCCCACGGCCCCGTCGTGCGCCCGACGAAATCTGCCGCCATGTCCTCGATCACCAGTGCGCGCACCAGGTCGGGCCGTGCGGCGGCGAGACACCACGAATGCAGCGCGCCCATCGAATGCCCGATCATCACCGCCGGGCCAGGCAGCTCCGCGACCGCGTCGCCGAGGTCGGCGACGAACCGCTCGGTGCTGATCGGTTCGGGATCCTCGACGTCGCGGCCGCGATGCCAGGGCGCGTCGTAGGTGTGCACCGAACCCAGCCGCGCCAGCCACGGCAGCTGTCGTGACCACGTGGTGCCGCGGCCCATCAGCCCGTGCACCAGCACCAGCGGCTGTCCGGTACCACCGCGGTGGGTCAGCAGTTCGGCGGTCACCGTTTCATCTTGCGCGGTCGGCCAACGCCCAGCGCGGACGCGGTAGCCTTTCGCCATGACCGTGGTGAAAATCAACGCGATCGAGGTGCCAGCCGGTGCCGGCCCCGAACTGGAGAAGCGGTTCGCCCACCGCGCCCACGCCGTCGACAACCAGCCGGGCTTCCTGGGATTTCAGCTGCTGCGGCCGGTTAAAGGCGAGGAGCGGTACTTCGTGGTGACGCAGTGGGAGTCCGAGGAAGCCTTCCAGGCCTGGGCTCAGGGCCCTGCCGTGCACGCCCACGCCGGCGAGCGGGCCAACCCGGTGTCCACCGGCGCCCAGCTGCTCGAGTTCGAGGTTGTGCTCGACGTTGCCGGCTCCGACAAGGCGTGAGCCGTCGCGGCCCGCGCGCCGCGCCGCCGCGCTCATCGCCGCCGCCCTCGCCGCGGCCGGCACCTCGGTGGGCTGCTCGCCGCCGCAGACGCCCTCGGCGAGCGCCGACGTCCAGATCGCCTTGAACACCCCCCAGGGCGTTCGCGCCAAACAGGTGATGGACATGCTCAACTCCGACTGGCCGATCGGTCCGGTCAGCGTCGATACCCTGGCCGCCGCCGACGCGGTCGAACCCGTCAGCGCCGTCATGGACCGGCTGTGGTGGGACCGGCCCTACCGCCTCAGCAGCGCCACCATCGGGGCCGGCTCGGCGACACTGAACGTGACCAACGCCTTCGGGGCGCACCAGCTCATCGAGTTGCGCACCGACGAACAGACCGAGGTGACCCGCTTGGGGGTCACCACCGAGAAGCCGGTCATCACCTCCTGGCGCGACGTCGACGCCGCCCTGGCCAGCACCGGGGCCCGCTTCTCCTACCAGGTCTCGAAGGTCGACGACGGCCGGTGCGAGCCGGTGGCGGGCGCGAACACCACCGAATCGCTCCCGCTCGCCTCGATTTTCAAGACCTACGTGCTCTACGCCGTCGCGCAGGCGGTGACGGCCGGCACAGTCGGCTGGGGTGACCTGCTCACCATCACCAGCGAAGCAAAGAAGCTCGGCTCCTCGGGATTCGACGAGCTCCCACCCGGATCGCGGATCACGGTGCGCCAAGCTGCCGGCAAGATGATCGCCACCAGTGACAACATGGCCACCGATCTGCTGATCGAGCGACTCGGTCCGGGTGCGATCGAGCGGGCGCTGGCCGACGCCGGCCACCACGATCCGGCGAGCATGACCCCGTTCCCGACGATGCACGAGATTTTCGCGCTCGGCTGGGGTGAACCGGACGTGCGCGACCGGTGGAAGAGCGCCGGACCGGATGACCGCGCGGCACTGTTGCGCGAGGCCGAGTCCCGGCCCTACGAACCCGATCCGCAGCGCACGCACTCGCCGGGTTCGGCGTACGGCGCGGAGTGGTACGGCAGCGCCGAGGACATCTGCCGGGTGCACGCCGCGCTGCAGCGCATCGCCGTCGGTGCCGCCGCGCCGGTTCGCGACATCATGTCCGAGATACCGGGTATCGACCTCGACCGCACCGAGTGGCCGTACATCGCCGCGAAGGCGGGCAACCTTCCCGGCGACCTGACGTTCAGCTGGTACGCGGTCGACCGGACCGGTCAAGCGTGGGTGGTCAGCTTTCAACTGAACTGGCCCCGCTATCACAGCCCCAACGCGGGCGCCTGGGTGATGACGATCGTCAAGCAGGTCTTCGCGATGCTGCCGGGCTACCGCTAGGCGAGAGCCGCGCGACCAGGACTGCTTCGAGGACTACTCGGTGGCGGTCGTCGGCCCCCCGGCCGAGCCGGCGCCGGCGTTGGCCAGATCCGGCTCGACGGTCTCCCGCTTGGGACCACCGGCGAAGGTGAACACCGCGTTCTCGACCGGACCCTCGCCGTCCCAGTTGTCGACATCCACGGTCACCAGCTGACCCGGACCGATCTCCTCGAAGAGGATCTTCTCGGAGAGCACGTCCTCGATCTCGCGCTGGATGGTCCGTCGCAGTGGCCGGGCGCCGAGCACCGGATCGAAACCACGCTTGGCCAGCAGAGCCTTGGCCTTGTCGGTGAGCTCGATGTCCATGTCCTTGGACTTGAGCTGCTTGGCGACCCGCCCCACCATCAAATCGACCATCCGGATGATCTCGTCCTGGGTCAGCTGGTGGAACACGATGATGTCGTCGATGCGGTTGAGGAACTCCGGGCGGAAGTGCTTCTTGAGCTCGTCGTTGACCTTCTGCTTCATCCGCTCGTAGTTGTTCTCCCCGCCGCCCTGCGTGAAGCCGAGTCCGACCGCCTTGGAGATGTCGGAGGTTCCCAGGTTGGAGGTGAAGATCAGCACGGTGTTCTTGAAGTCCACCGTGCGTCCCTGGCCGTCGGTGAGGCGCCCGTCCTCGAGAACCTGCAGCAGGGAGTTGTAGATCTCCTGGTGGGCCTTCTCGATCTCGTCGAACAGCACGACCGAGAACGGCTTGCGGCGCACCTTCTCGGTGAGCTGACCGCCCTCCTCGTACCCGACGTACCCGGGCGGAGCGCCGAACAGCCGCGAGGCGGTGAACCGGTCGTGGAACTCGCCCATGTCGATCTGGATGAGCGCGTCGTCGTCACCGAAGAGGAACTCGGCCAGCGCCTTGGACAGCTCGGTCTTGCCCACCCCGGAGGGTCCGGCGAAGATGAACGACCCGGACGGACGCTTGGGGTCCTTCAGGCCGGCGCGGGTGCGACGGATCGCCTTGGAGACCGCCCTGACCGCATCTTCCTGGCCGATGATCCGCTTGTGCAGCTCATCCTCCATGCGCAGCAGCCGGGTGGTCTCCTCCTCGGTGAGTTTGAACACCGGGATGCCGGTCCAGTTACCCAGAACCTCGGCGATCTGCTCGTCGTCGACCTCGGCGACGACGTCGAGATCCCCTGCGCGCCATTGCTTTTCCCGCTCCGCGCGCTGGGCGACAAGCTGCTTCTCGCGATCCCGCAACGAGGCAGCCTTCTCGAAGTCCTGCGCGTCGATCGCGGACTCCTTCTCCCGGCGGGCATCGGCGATCTTCTCGTCGAACTCGCGCAGGTCCGGCGGCGCGGTCATCCGGCGGATCCGCATCCGGGCACCGGCCTCGTCGATCAGGTCGATGGCCTTGTCGGGCAGGAACCGGTCGTTGATGTAGCGGTCGGCCAGCGTCGCCGCGGCAACCACCGCGGAGTCGGTGATCGAGACCCGGTGGTGCGCCTCGTAGCGGTCACGCAGGCCCTTGAGGATCTCGATGGTGTGGGCCACCGTCGGCTCACCCACCTGGACGGGCTGGAAGCGGCGCTCCAGAGCGGCGTCCTTCTCGATGTACTTGCGGTACTCGTCGAGGGTGGTCGCACCGATCGTCTGCAGCTCGCCGCGAGCCAGCTTGGGCTTGAGGATCGAGGCGGCGTCGATGGCGCCCTCCGCGGCGCCCGCCCCGACCAGGGTGTGCAGCTCGTCGATGAACAGGATGATGTCGCCGCGGGAGTTGATCTCCTTGAGCACCTTCTTGAGACGCTCCTCGAAGTCACCGCGGTAGCGGCTGCCCGCGACCAGCGAGCCCAGGTCGAGGGTGTAGAGCTGCTTGTCCTTGAGCGTCTCGGGGACTTCGCCGTTGACGATTGCCTGCGCGAGCCCCTCGACGACGGCGGTCTTGCCGACACCGGGCTCCCCGATCAGAACCGGGTTGTTCTTGGTGCGCCGGCTGAGCACCTGCATCACCCGCTCGATTTCCTTCTCGCGGCCGATGACCGGGTCCAGCTTGCCCTCCATGGCGGCCGCGGTGAGGTTGCGGCCGAACTGGTCGAGCACCAGCGAGGTCGACGGGCTGCCGGACTCCCCGCCCCGGCCTCCGGTGCCGGCCTCGGCGGTCTCCTTGCCCTGGTACCCGCTGAGCAACTGGATGACCTGCTGGCGGACCCGGGTCAACTCGGCGCCGAGCTTGACCAGGACCTGGGCGGCGACGCCCTCACCCTCACGGATCAGGCCGAGCAGGATGTGCTCGGTGCCGATGTAGTTGTGTCCGAGTTGCAGCGCCTCCCGCAGCGAAAGCTCGAGGACCTTCTTGGCGCGGGGGGTGAACGGGATGTGGCCCGAGGGGGCCTGCTGGCCCTGGCCGATGATCTCCTCGACCTGGGAGCGCACGCCCTCCAGGGAGATGCCGAGGGACTCGAGCGACTTGGCCGCCACGCCCTCGCCCTCGTGGATCAGCCCGAGCAGGATGTGCTCGGTGCCGATGTAGTTGTGGTTGAGCATCCGGGCCTCTTCTTGGGCCAGGACGACGACCCGCCGGGCACGGTCGGTAAATCTCTCGAACATCGCTACCTACCTGCTCTCCGTCGCCTGTGGGGCCGGTGCGCACCCGCAGCTGTCACCACTGGATAGGTCCACTGTAGTGGGCGGGTGCGAAGGTTTCTTACCCCAGCACCGGCCCTGGTTATTCAGCCGGCGCATAGCGGTATAACGCTTCGCTGGCGGATTCGTTTCCCGGGGAGCGCTTCGCGGTCGGCGAAACGCCCGCCGGATCCGGCGGATTCCCGGCCGGGCCGGGGCCAGGTCGCTGGAAAACCTCAGGTGGCGGCGTGGAACGCCTCGACGACCTCGGCGGGAATGCGCCCCCGGGTGGACACCTTGTGGCCGTTGCGCCGGGCCCATTCCCGGATCGCGGCGCTCTGCTCCCGGTCGATCGAACCACGCCCGCGGCCGCTGATCCCGCCGCGGCCGCGCCGGCGGCCCCCGACCCGGCGACCGGCGTCGATCCATTTCTTGAGATCGTCGCGGAGTTTTTGGGCATTTCGGGCCGACAGGTCGACCTCGTAGCTCACGCCATCGAGCGCGAATTCGACGGTTTCATCGGCGGGGCCGTCCCCGTCGAAATCGTCGACGAGGGTGACGGTGACTTTCTTGGCCATGATTTGATCCGTCCTTACTGAGCGCGCGCCCGGGGCTCAAGGAATTACTGCGGAACGTCGCACCCCGAACAATGCCACAATCGCATATGCAATTTCAAGAATCGCCGCCGTGGCGCCGCACAATCGGGAACAAAACCGTCTCCCTAATTGACCGGCCGGTGAGAACCATCAACAGCCGATCCACACCCATTCCGGTGCCGGTGGTCGGCGGCATGCCGTATTCCATCGCTGCCAGGAACTCCTCGTCGAGAACCATTGCCTCGGTATCGCCGGCAGCGGCCGCCCTGGCCTGGGCCTCGAACCGTTCGCGCTGCACAATCGGGTCGACGAGCTCGGAATATCCCGTCGCCAGTTCAATCCCGCGAATGTAGAGATCCCATTTCTCGGTCACCCCGGGAATGCTGCGATGCTGGCGGGTCAGCGGCGTGGTTTCGACCGGGAAATCCTTCACAAAAGTGGGGACCCCCAATGTTTTGCCGACGGTATTCTCCCACAGTTCTTCGACCAACTTGCCATGGCCATATCCGCGTTCCGGCGGAATCTCGATGTCGCGTTGCTCGGCGATCGTAAGTAATCGTTGCACCGGGGTGTCAGGGGTGATCTCTTCGCCCAGGGCGGCAGACAAAGACGGATACATTTGAATTACCGGCCATTCGCCGTCGAGGTCGTACTCAGTTCCGTCCGGCATCGGCACTGAGCGGGTTCCGATCGCGTCGTCGGCGACTTCCTGAATGATCTCCCGGGTAATTGTCGCGGAATCGTCATATGTGCCCCAGGCCTGGTACGTCTCGAGCATCGCGAATTCCGGCGAGTGCGTCGAATCCGCACCCTCGTTGCGGAAGACCCGGTTGAGTTCGAAAACCCGCTCGAGTCCGCCGACCACGCACCTCTTGAGGAAAAGCTCCGGGGCGATCCGCAGGTAGAGGTCGGTGTCCAGGGCGTTGGAGTGGGTGATGAAGGGCCGCGCCGCCGCGCCGCCGGCCAGGGTCTGCAGCATCGGCGTCTCGACCTCGACGAAGCCGCGGCGCTCCAGGCTGTCGCGCAGCGCCCGCACGACCGCGATCCGCTGGCGGGCGATCACCCGGGCCTGCGGCCGCACGATGAGGTCGACGTAGCGCTGCCGGACCCGGGCCTCCTCGGTCATCTCGCGATGGGCGACCGGCAGCGGTCGAAGCGCCTTGGCGGCCATCTGCCAGGAGTCGGCGAGCACCGACAGCTCGCCGGTACGCGAACTGATCACCTCCCCGTGTACGAAGACGATGTCGCCGAGGTCGACATCGGACTTCCAGGACTCCAGCGCGTCCTGACCCACCCCCGCCAGGCTGATCATCGCCTGCAGCTGGGTGCCGTCGCCCTCCTGCAGGGTGGCAAAGCACAGCTTGCCGGCGTTGCGGGCCAGCACCACCCGTCCGGCTACCCCGACCACGTCGCCGGTGGACGTGCCGGCGGCCAGATCAGGATGGGCGGTGCGGACCTCGGCGAGCGAATGCGTGCGCGGCACGGCGACCGGGTAGGGCTCCCGACCGGAGTCGAGCAGCCGTTGCCGCTTGTCCTGCCGGATCCGAAATTGTTCGGGGGTGTCCTCCCGATCGGCTTCCGGTGGACCAGCATCGCTCACGCCGAGCCAGCTTAGAGGGCGGGCTTCAGCGGCCGGCCTTGAGTCGGCCCCGGGGAGGATCCTGATTGCGCTCGTAGACCATACGCAGACCGTCGAGGGTGAGGTGGCGGTCGTAGTGATCCACGGTGCGCAGATCGGGAAGCATCAACGGCGCGCCGTAACCGGTGGCCAGCACCGTGACGTCGTCGCCGGCGCCGAACCCCTCCACATCGGCCCGGATCCGCGACACCAAGCCGTCCACGAGTCCGGCGAAGCCGAACACCGCCCCGGACTGCATGCACTCCACGGTGTTCTTACCGACCACCGAGCGCGGCCGCGCCAGCTCCACCCGCCGCAGTGCCGCCGAACGCGCCGCGGCGGCATCGGAGGACACCTGGACTCCCGGCGCGATCACCCCGCCAAGGAACTCCCCGCGGGCTGAGACGACGTCGACACAGATCGACGAACCGAAGTCCACGACGATGGCCGCCTTCTGATATTTGGCATGGGCGGCAAGGCAATTGACGATCCGATCGGCGCCGACTTCCTTGGGGTTGTCGACCAGCACCGGGATTCCGGTGCGGATTCCGGGTTCGATGAGCACATGCGGTATCGCGGGCCAGTACTGGTCGAGCATGACCCGCACCTCGTGCAGCACCGAGGGCACGGTGGACAGTCCGGTCGCGCCGCTCACCCGCTCGGAGTCGTCGCCGATGAGGCCGTCGATGATGAGCGCGAGCTCATCGGCGGTCACTTCCGACTCGGTGCGGATGCGCCAGTTGTGCACCACTTTGGCGTGATCACCCGATCCGGAGATCAGGCCGACCACGGTGTGGGTGTTGCGGACGTCCAGGGCAAGCAGCACCTTCATCCCCCTAATTGCGCCAAGTCATCGGCTCGGCATCGCCGGATTCCGGCTCGGACCCGCCGCCGGGCAGTTCCACCGCGATGTTGTCGATCAGCCGGGTGTCCCCGAGTCGGGCCGCCACCAGCAGCCGCGCGGGGCCGGACCGCGCGTCGGGCTCCAGCCACGGTCCGCGCAACTGCAGGTAGTCGACGCCGAGTGCGGGCACTTCGTCGAGCACCGCGCGGGCGGCGTCCAGCGTGGCCGCGGCGCCGCCGGAGGCGGCATACTTGCCGGCCAGCAGCGCGGCGGAGAGCGCACCGGCCTGCTCGCGCTCGTCCGGGCGAAGACGGCGGTTGCGCGAGGACATCGCCAGTCCGTCGGGTTCCCGAACGGTGGGCACCGCGACGATCCGCGTGTCGACATTGAGGTCGCTGACCATCTGCCGGATCAGGACGAGTTGCTGGTAATCCTTTTCCCCGAAGAACGCCCGGTCCGGCCCGACGATCTGCAGCAGCTTCAACACCACGGTGAGTACACCGGCGAAATGCCCGGGGCGTGCCACACCTTCGAGTTCGGCGCCCAGCGGGCCGGGGTGCACGGCGGTCCGGAAACCGTCGGGATACATCGACGACTCACTCGGTGTGAACACCACCTCGACGCCCTCGTCGGCGAGCAATTCGAGGTCGCTGTCCAAGGCACTGGGATAGGTCTCGAGATCCTCGCCGGCACCGAACTGCGAGGGGTTGACGAAGATCGAGACCACCACGACCGAGCCCGCCACCCGCCGGGCCGCGCGAATGAGGGCGAGGTGTCCGTCGTGCAGGGCGCCCATGGTCGGTACCAGCATCACCCGCCGTCCGGTGTGCCGCAGCGCCCGGCTCACGTCCAACACCGCCAGTGGCGTCGGATAGACGTTGAGTTCACCGGCGCTGAACTGTGGGGCTCTGCTCATCGCCGCGGCCGATTCTGCGTGGACCATTCGGTCAGCACCTCGAAGACCTCCTCGGGGGCATGGGCGCGTTGCGCGGTTCGCAACGAGTCGGCGCAATATGCCTGCGCAAGTTCGGTGTCCACGTCGGCGAGCGCCCCCAGGTGGGCCGACACCGCGGCGGCGTCGCCACGAGCGACGGGTCCGGTCAGCGCCGCCTGTCCGCGCTGCAGGGTGTTCTCCAGCGCGGCGCGGGCCAGCGGCCCGAGGATCCGCTCCGCCAGACCGCCCGGGGCGTCACCGATGAGTTCCTGCCCCAGCAGTTCCTGACCGGCCAGGGCCGCACGCAGAGCCGCGAGGGCGTCGCAGACCAGCGTGACGACGTGGTTGCTGCCGTGAGCGAGCGCGGCGTGGTAGAGCGGGCGGGCATCCTCACGAACCCGGAACGGCTCGCCGCCGATTTCGAGCACCAGTGACTGTGCGATGGCGTAACCGATCTCGTCGGACGCCGTGACCCCGAAACATGTGTCGGCCAGCCGGCCGAGGTCCTCGTCGGCCCCGGTGAAAGTCATCGCCGGGTGAATGGCCAGCGGAATGCAGCCCGCGGCGGTCAGCGGGGCGAGCACATCCACTCCGTTCGCGCCGGAGGTGTGCGCGACGATCGTCCCGCGGCGCACCGCCCCGGTCGCGGCCAGACCGTTGACCAGACCGGCAAGTTCGGAGTCGGGAACCGCGAGCAGCAGCAGTTCGGCGCGATCGGCGACCTCGGGCACCGGCAGGACCGCCGTGTCCGGCAGTCGCCGCTCGGCCAGTCGCCGTGACACCGCCGACACCGCACTGCAGGCGACGACGACGTGCTCGGCTCGCTCGAGCGCCATTCCCAGCGCGCTGCCGACCCGGCCGGCCGCCACGATCCCGACCTTCAGGCGGGCCGGGCGCAGTCCATTCGGGGTGCCCATCTCGTTGCGGACCTCACTGACTTCGGACCGTTCCGGTCCGCGCAGCGGGTACCGGACAGTCGGCAAGTGTATCGCCCGGATCAGCCCTCGCGGCGTCGTCGGCCGCCACCCGGCGACGGGTTGACCTGCAGCCGGGCCAGCAGGTCGGCCACCGAGTGCCCGCCGGTGTGCTGGCCCTGGGACTGTTCTGCACTGTCGCCCCCGGTGTCCTGCCCGGTGTCCTGCCCGGTGTCCCGGGCCGGGCCCGACGTGTCGCCGGCCGGCGCCGGCGGCGCGGGCGCCCAGGCAGGCGGAGGCGGGGGTGCCGGTGCCCAGGCCGGCGGCCCGGAGCGTTCGGCCGGCGCATCGTCGGCCGCGACCCGGTGCCGGCCGCGCGGGGGTGGCGGCATCGGCGGCAGACCGTCATAGGTGCGGTCCGCCCGGCGGTGCGATCCGCGGTACCCCTGAGGTTCGCCGACGCTCGCAGGCGCCGCCGGGGGTGGCGGCGCCTGCGAG
>NZ_JBJTCF010000045.1:0-43266 GCF_046091765.1 Mycobacterium sp. | reverse complement strand
CGAGCTGACCAACCTGGTGCTGCTGTGCCCCTATCACCACCGCATGCACCACCGCGGCGCCATCACCATCACCGGACCCGCCGACACGCTGTCCGTCACCGACAACACCGGCCGGCCACTGCACCCGGGATCACTGGCGCGTCCCCCCAACACGCCCCCACCCGCGGTGCGGCCCTACCCCGCACCGACCGGTGAACGCGCCCACTGGTGGTGGTACCAGCCCTTCCAGCCGTTCCGGCCGCAGCCGCCATCGGCGAACTAGCTCACACCGCACGTCGCGGCATCGACTCGTCGTATTCGCCGGGGCGGCGATACGCTTCGGCGACGATGAGCGCATTCGCCGGACAGGACATCGGGTGAAGGCCGTCCTGCTGGACATGGACGGCACCTTGGTGGACTCCGAGAAACTCTGGGAGATCGCGCTGCAGGAGCTCTACGACCGCCAGGGCGCCGAGTTGACCCCGGCGGTGCGGGAGTCCACCGTCGGCGGCTCCGCGGAGGTGGTGATGCGGATCGTCTACCGCGACCTGGGTCTGCCGTCCGACCCGGTCGCGATGGCCGAAACCGCGGACTGGCTCCACGACGTCGCCGGTGAGCTCTTCGACGCCGGGTTGCCGTGGTGCGAGGGCGCCCGTGAGCTACTCGATGCGCTGGCCGACGCGGCCATCCCCATGGCGCTGGTCACCAACACCAGACGCGGGCTGACCGAGCGCGCGCTCAACAGCATCGGACGGCACTACTTCACCGCCAGCGTGTGCGGTGACGAGGTGCCCAACGGCAAGCCGGCGCCCGATCCCTACCGGCGCGCCGCCGCGCTGCTGGGGGAGGAGCCCGCCCGGTGTCTGGCCATCGAGGACTCGGTGGCAGGAGCTGCCGCCGCCGAGGAAGCCGGGTGCCCGGTGCTGGTGGTACCCAACGACGTCGTGGTGCCGACCGGGCCCCGGCGGCGCCACCTGACCTCGCTGGCCGGACTCAGTCCGGTCCGTCTGCGCGAGATCTACGAGGAGATGTACCCCGAGATGCGCTAGATATCGACTTGCTCGAGTTGCTCCATGTCCTCCAACTGCACGCCCTTGGTTTCGGTGACGAACTTCAGGACATAGAAGAACGACACCAGCGCGCCCAGGGTGAACAGTCCGTAGGCCAGGCCCAGCGAAATCCCCACCAGGCCGGGGAAGGACTCCGAGACGATGAAGTTGGCGATCCAGTTGGCCGCCACCGCAACCGACATCGCCGCGGCGCGGATCTTGTTGGGGAACATCTCACCCAGCAGCACCCACACGATCGGGCCCCAGGTCGCCGCGAAGAACGCGACATAGGTGTTGAGCATCAGCACCGCGACCAGCCCGCCGGTGTTGGACAGGATGGGCGTGTTGAGGTCGGCCACCGTCGCACAGCCCTCGGTGCCCAGCAGTGCTTCGGTGCAGGCGGGCGCGGTCTGGAAGACGACGGTCAGCACGCCGAGGGTGATGAACATGCCGATCGAGCCGACCAGCAGCAGCGGTTTGCGCCCGATCCGGTCGACCAGGGCTATCGCCACGAACGTGAAGATCACGTTGACCGCGCTGATGATCGTCGACGTGAGGAACGCCTTGCTCTCGCCGAACCCCACCGCGCCCCAGATCAGGTTGGAGTAGTAGAAGACCGCGTTGATGCCGACGAACTGCTGAAGGGTGGCCAGGATGATGCCCACCCAGACGATCGGCAGCAGCCCGGCGCGCGGCCCCTTGATGTCGGAGAGGCGCATCTTGTGCTCGCCGGCCAGGGATTGCTTGATCACGTGGACCTTGGCGGCGACGTCGCCGACGTAGATCTGCTGCAGGACCTGGCCGGCCGCGTCGTCCTGACCCCGGGCCACCAGATAGCGCGGCGACTCGGGCAGGGTCAGGGCGAGCACCCAGTAGACCACCGCCGGCACCACCATGCACAAGAACATCCACTGCCAGGACTGCAGGCCCAGGGCCAGGGTGTTGTTGGCCTCCACCGGCGGCACGGTCGGATCCATCAGTGGCTTCTGAACCGAGTTGGGGGTCAGGCCGATGATGATCTGGTTGATCAGCTGGGTGGCGAAGATGCCGACCACGATGGCCAGCTGGAACAGCGACGACAGTCGCCCGCGCAGATGCGCCGGGGCGGCTTCGGCGATGTACATGGGTGAGACCACCGCGGCCAGACCGATGGCGAAACCGCCGACGATGCGCCACAGCATGAAGTCACCGGTACCGAAGGGGAAGGCCTGACCCAGTCCGGCGATCAGGAACAGGATGGCGGCCGTGACCATCACCCTTCGGCGGCCGAACTTGTCGGTCAGCCGGCCTCCGATGAAGGCGCCGACCGCCGACCCCAGCAGCGCGATGGCCACCACGAAGCCCTGCAGGAACTTGTCGGACACCTGGAACTGGTAGAAGACGGCCTTGTTCGCGCCGTTGATCACCGAGCTGTCGTAGCCGAACAGGAACCCGCCCAGGGCGGCGATCGTCGCGATCGTGACCACCCGTCCGGTGTGCACCGGCTCCCGCGGAGCCTGCTCCACCTTGTCCGGACCGTGCATGGCGATACCCCTTTCCTGACGGTGCTGCGACCCTAGCTCAGCAGAACCTGCGACGATGCCGAATCCGCAGGCAAGCGCGCGCCCGGAAAACCGCCGTGACGATGCCCGGGCCCGCATGGAACAATCGCTGCCCGTGAAGACCTTCGAGGAGCTGTTCGCCGAACTGGGCGAGCGCGCCCGCACCCGGCCGGCGGGCAGCGCCACCGTCGCGGCGCTGGATGCGGGCGTGCACGCGCTGGGCAAGAAGATCCTCGAGGAGGCCGGCGAGGTGTGGCTGGCTGCCGAATACGAGCCCGACGAGGTGCTCGCCGGCGAGATCAGCCAGTTGCTGTACTGGACGCAGGTGCTGATGATCTCGCGCGGCCTGGACCTCGCCGACGTCTACCGGAAGCTCTAGCCGTGCTCAAAGTCGCGGTGCCCAACAAGGGCGCGCTGTCCGAACCGGCCGCGGAGATCCTCGCCGAGGCCGGCTACCGCCGACGCGGTGAACTCAAGGACCTGACCGTCATCGACCCGGTCAACGGCGTGGAATTCTTCTTCCTGCGCCCCAAGGACATCGCCATCTACGTCGGCTCCGGACAGTTGGATTTCGGGATCACCGGGCGCGATCTGGTCGTCGAGTCCGGCGCGCCGGTGCGGGAACGCCTCGCGCTGGGATTCGGGGTCTCGCGCTTCCGCTACGCCGCGCCGGCCGGCCGGGAGTGGGCCGTGTCGGATCTGGCCGGCAAGCGCATCGCGACCGCCTACCCGAATCTCGTCCGCGGCGACCTGGCGGCCCGGGGGATCGCCGCGACCGTGATCGGGCTCGACGGGGCGGTGGAGATATCGGTGCAACTCGGCGTCGCCGACGCGATCGCCGACGTGGTCGGTTCCGGTCGCACCCTGAGCAGCCATCACCTGGTGGCGTTCGGGGAGTCGCTGTGCGACTCCGAGGCCGTCCTCATCGAGCGGGCCGACGGTGAGCAGGCCGACCGGACCGCGCGCGACCAGTTGGTCGCCCGCGTGCACGGAGTCGTGCTCGGACAGCAGTACCTCATGCTCGACTACGACTGCCCTCGCGCGGTGCTGGAGCGGGCCACCGCGATCACCCCCGGGTTGGAGTCGCCGACGATCGCCCCGCTGGCCGATCCGGACTGGGTCGCGGTGCGCGCGCTGGTGCCGCGCCGGGAGGTCAACGCCATCATGGACGACCTCGCGAGCATCGGCGCGAAGGCGATCCTGGCCTCCGACGTGAGGTTCTGCCGGTTCTGAGGTCTGCTCCTGCGGCCGTGCTAGCGTCCCGGCCATGACGCACGCGCTCGTTTTGTTGCTGGCCCTGCTGATCGGCGTGGTCGCGGGACTGCGAGCCTTCACCGCGCCGGCGGTGGTCGCCTGGGCGGCGTTTCTGGAGTGGATCAACCTGTCCGGCACGTGGGTGTCCTGGCTGGGTCACGGGGTCACCGTCGCGGTCCTGACCGTCATCGCGGTCGCCGAACTGATCAGCGACCAGATGCCGAGCATGCCCAGCCGCAAGACCGCACCGTCGTTTCTGACCCGGCTGGCCACCGGCGCCTTCGCGGGCGCCGCCCTCGGCACCGCCTGGGGATACCCGTGGGGCAGCCTGGGCGCCGGGATGGTCGGCGCCGTGCTGGGCACCATCGGCGGCTACGAGGTGCGCACCAGGCTGGTCAAGGCCATCGGCGGACGCGATCGCCCGATCGCCCTGGGCGAGGACCTCTTCGCCGTCGCGGCCGGGGTCGCGGTCGCCTACTTCACCAGCGTGCTCTGACCGGGTGACCGATTCGCAGGACCGATCGACCGCCCTGTTCGCCGCCGGCGACCGGGTTCAACTGACCGACGCCAAGGGCCGCCACTACACGATGGTGTTGAGCCCGGGCGAGGATTTCCACACCCACCGGGGCATCGTGGCCCACGACGCGGTGATCGGCCTGCCGGAGGGCAGCGTGGTCACCGCGACCGGCGGCAACGCCTTTCTGGTGCTGCGCCCACTGCTCATCGACTACGTGCTGTCGATGCCGCGCGGTGCGCAGGTGATCTATCCGAAAGACGCGGCCCAGATCGTGCACGAGGGCGATGTCTTCCCCGGGGCGACGGTGCTCGAGGCCGGCGCGGGGTCCGGTGCGCTGACCTGTTCGCTGCTGCGGGCGGTCGGCCCGACCGGCCAGGTGATCTCCTACGAGGTACGCGACGACCATGCTGAGCACGCCCGGCGCAATGTGGCGACCTTCTTCGGCGCGCAGCCGGACAACTGGCGGCTGGTGATCGCCGATCTCGCCGACACCGACCTGCCCGACGCCTCGGTCGACCGGGCGGTGCTGGACATGCTCGCACCCTGGGAAGTGCTCGACGCCGTCGCGCGAGTCCTGGTGCCCGGCGGGGTGCTGATCGTCTACGTCGCCACGGTCACCCAGCTGTCGACGGCCGTCGAGGCGCTGCGCGAACAGCAGTGCTGGACCGAGCCCCGCGCCTGGGAGACGTTGCACCGGAACTGGAATGTGGTCGGTCTGGCCGTGCGTCCGCAACACAGCATGCGCGGGCACACAGCGTTCCTGATCTCGGCGCGCAAGCTGGCTCCGGGCACCGTCACACCCACACCGCAGCGTCGCAAGGGTCGCGGCGGATGAGTGCCGCGCGAATCACGCTGGTGCGGCGATGAGGCCGCTGCCGGATCCCGCCACCGCCTACCGGATCGGAGTCGTGGTGCCGCCGTCCAACCCGGTCGTGGAGCCCGAGCTGGGCGCCCTGCTCGGCGACGGCATCCTGTCGTACGGCTCCCGGTTACCCCGATTCACCGGGCTCACGCTGCAGAAGCGCAACCAGCGCTACCTGCCCTCGTATGCGGAGGCCCTCGACTTGCTGGTGGGTCTGGAGGTCACCTGCGCGCTTGTCGCGATGACCGGACCCAACTACCAGTTGGGTATCGACGGCGACAATGACCTGTGCGCCGATCTGAGCCGTCGTTTCGGCGCGCCGGTGCGTACGGCGAGCCTTGCGATTCACGACGCGCTGCGGTCCATCGGCGTGACGCGGATAACGCTCTTGTCGCCGTACCCGGACTGGCTCACCGACCAGACGGAGCGTTACTGGACCGGCGGCGGGATCAATGTGATCGGTATCGAGCACATGGTGGGAGAGGGTGGGCAGTTCCACGCCTACGAAACCCATGCCGAGGAAGTGGTCGCCCGTCTGCGCCGGATCGACCCTGAACCCGGCTCGGCAGTGCTACTGACCGGCACCGGCCTGGTTAGTGTCTTCAGCATCTACCAGGTGGCCTTCTCCTACCGCGTCCCGATCTTGTCGTCGAACCTGTGCGGGGCATGGTGGATCCTCCACCAGTGCGGACCCAGCGCCGGCTCGGCGGTGTACGAGGAGATCGCACCGGATCATGTGGCAGCTTCGGATGCACCATGCGCATCGTGGTGCGCGGTCCACTGATCGGTCCGGTGGTAGTAAACACCTAGTCGTCGCTGCGCCGGAGGTCCCGGTGCGCCGAGAGCAACTCGATCTCCGGGCGCGCGGCCACCAACCGCTCGGCCGCGTCGAGAACCTCGACGACGTGCGCGCGGTCGGCGGCCACCACCGACACCCCGATGCCGGCCCGCCGGTGCAGGTCCAGCGCCCCGGTTTCGGCGGCCGAGACCGAGAAGCGTCGCTGCAACTCGGCGACGATCGGTCGCACCACCGAACGCTTCTGCTTGAGCGAGTGCACGTCGCCGAGCAGGATGTCGAACTCAAGCCAGCCGATCCACACGGCGTCAGGGAACCGGTTGCGGGCTGTTCGGCGGGGCGGAGTCGAATGCCAGCAGCATCTCGGCGCTCTGCCGACTCAGCTGCCAGCTGCCGGCGTGCGCACCGAATTCCAGGGGGAAGGTGAACTCGCCGCGCTGGGCCGGGTTGGGGGTGGTGATGACGATCGTCGCCGACACCGCACCGCTGCGGCCCGGCGCCCAGTGCAGGTCGCTGGCGCGGACCGCGAGCGGCGTGTACCCGCTGTCGCGCAGGGCGGAGGCGAAGCCGTTCAGGGCGTCCGCGTCGGGGGGCGTGGTGTCGGCCACCAGGTGCATCTTGTCGGCCCCCGGTATCGCCGGATCGGCCAGCCGGTAGATCACGTCGGCCAGCGCCTCCGGCGGCGGCAGCGCGGCCGGGTCCGGGGCGGCGGCGGGCGGAGCAGACGGCGCAGCCGGCGGCAGCTCCTGGGCGGACGACGCCGCCGGCGCCGGATTCTGCTCAGCGGGATTCGAGCATCCGATCAACGCTGCGGCGGCCAGGGTGCAGGCGACGCCGATCCCGGTCGGTCGCATCCCGGCGGGTCAGGTGCTGAACATCGCCAGGACCGTCGCCGCCGAGGCCCGGGACAGCTTCCAGCCGCCCTGGTCGACGAAGGTGATCGACTGGGTCGTCGGGGGCATCGTCGGGCCGGAGGCGGTGATGCTGGCGGTCGCCGCACCGGGGCCGGCGGCGGCGATGTTGCCGACCGAGAAACTCAGCGGCAGCTGCCCGTTTGCCACGGCCTTGAGCATCAGGGCATCGGCGGTGCGGGCCTCGATCCGGCCGATACCGCCCTCGACGAGGTTGCCCTTGGCCGCGAACGGCACATTGGGGTCGGCCAGGCCGTAGAGCACCGAGTTGAGCTGGTCGGCGGTCGGCACGGCGGCGGCCGGGTCAAGGGGCAGCGGAACGCCGAAAACCGCAGCCTGCACCGGCCCTGGACCAGCCGCGATACCCGTCGCGAGGGCGGTCACGCCGACGGCGGCGGACCCGGCGACCGCGACAGCGGCCGCCCCGGCGGCGAGGAGTCTGAGGGTCACGGGAGTCCTTTCGGTCAGCTCACGTCACCGAAAAGGTTAACAGTCAAGTCAGAGTGTCGAAATTCACCGGGAGCGCACCATGGTGTAATCGCCGGTAGCGTTGAGGTGTCCCGCCGCACCGGCTCGGTGTGGGGAAGGAGCCGTAGATGAGTGATCAAGCCTCTCCCGACGCGTTCAACGCCGACGACGACCCGCTGACCGGCGGGGAGGCGGATGAGCTTGAGCAACTGCGGCGCGAGGCGGCGTCCCTGCGTGAGCAGGTGCACGCGACGGGCGCCGGCCCCCGCAGCGTGCGCGAGGTGCAGCAGCTCGAGGCCCGGATCGACTCTCTGACCGCTCGCAACGCCAAACTGATGGACACCCTCAAGGAAGCCCGCCAGCAGCTGCTGGCGCTGCGCGAGGAAGTCGACCGACTCGGCCAGCCGCCCAGCGGCTACGGCGTGCTGCTGGGCGCACACGACGACGACACCCTCGATGTGTTCACCTCCGGTCGCAAGATGCGGCTGACCTGCTCGCCCAACATCGACGTCAAGTCGCTCAAGAAGGGTCAGACGGTGCGGCTCAACGAGGCGCTGACCGTTGTCGAAGCCGGGCATTTCGAGGCCGTGGGGGAGATCTGCACGCTGCGCGAGATCCTGTCCGACGGACACCGCGCGATGGTGGTCGGGCACGCCGACGAGGAGCGCATCGTCTGGCTGGCCGAGCCGCTGGTGGCTGTCGAGGACATGGCCCCGGAGGTCGCCGAGTCCCTCGACGAGGATCAGCGGCCGCGCAAGCTTCGCCCCGGTGACTCGCTGCTGGTCGACACCAAGGCCGGCTACGCCTTCGAACGCATTCCCAAGGCCGAGGTCGAGGACCTCGTGCTCGAAGAGGTGCCCGACGTCGCCTACAGCGACATCGGCGGCCTGACGCGGCAGATCGAGCTCATCCGCGACGCCGTCGAACTTCCGTTCCTGCACAAGGAGCTCTACCGCGAGTACTCGCTGCGCCCGCCCAAGGGGGTGCTGCTCTACGGGCCGCCGGGTTGCGGCAAGACGCTCATCGCCAAGGCGGTCGCCAACTCGCTGGCCAAGAAGATGGCGGATCTGCGCGGCGACGACTCGCGCGAGGCCAAGTCCTACTTCCTCAATATCAAGGGTCCCGAGCTGCTCAACAAGTTCGTCGGCGAGACCGAGCGCCACATCCGGCTGATCTTCCAGCGAGCCCGGGAGAAGGCGTCCGAGGGCACGCCGGTGATCGTGTTCTTCGACGAGATGGACTCGATCTTCCGCACCCGCGGTACCGGGGTGAGCTCGGACGTGGAGACCACGGTGGTGCCGCAGCTGCTCAGCGAGATCGACGGGGTGGAGGGCCTGGAGAACGTCATCGTGATCGGCGCCTCCAACCGGGAGGACATGATCGATCCGGCGATCCTGAGGCCCGGTCGGCTCGACGTCAAGATCAAGATCGAGCGGCCCGACGCCGAGGCGGCGCAGGACATCTTCAGCAAGTACCTCACTGAGAATCTGCCGGTCCACGCCGACGACCTCGCCGAGTTCGGGGGGGACCGCACCGCCTGCATCAAGGCCATGATCGAAAAGGTCGTCGACCGGATGTACGCCGAGATCGACGACAACCGGTTCCTGGAGGTGACCTACGCCAACGGCGACAAAGAGGTCATGTACTTCAAGGACTTCAACTCCGGGGCGATGATCCAGAACGTCGTGGACCGCGGCAAGAAGTACGCGATCAAGTCCGTCCTGGAGACCGGCCAGCGGGGTCTGCGCATCCAGCATCTGCTGGACTCGATCGTCGACGAGTTCGCCGAGAACGAGGACCTGCCCAACACCACCAACCCCGACGACTGGGCCCGCATCTCCGGCAAGAAGGGGGAGCGGATCGTCTACATCCGCACCCTCGTCTCCGGCAAGACCGCCAGCGCCAGTCGTGCGATCGACACCGAGTCCAACCTCGGGCAGTACCTGTAAACAGATTCCGTCCCCGCCTGCTAGGGAGCCGGGGACTCCCGCGAATAGGTGTTGGTGAGCTCGTCCTGCAGCACGTGCGCAACGCTGGCCGTGGTGTCGACCACCAAAGGCTCGGTGAGCGTGCGTGTTTCGTAACGCCACCCCGGCGGCGGTTTCAGACGGGCCGCCAGGCCGGGTAGGTCCTGGAGGGCCAAGTTCTTGTCGACGACCTGGCTGTAGGTCTGCATCACCCACCGCTGACCGTCGGCGTCGACGAGTTCGAACACCGGGCGGCCGGCGTCGAAGGTGAACACCGCCCGGCGGTCGACCTTGTTCACGCTGTAGGGCTGCGGGTCCTGCGAGGACAACTGCACCGTCGCCTGCTCGATCATCTCGATCCCGCCGAAGGTCTTGGTCGGCTGCGCTTCGCCGGCCTTCTTCGCCAGACCGCTCATCAGCCAGTAGCGGGGACCGTTGAGCAGCGCGGCGACCGCGTCGTTGTCGCGGGCGATCGACTCGGCGTCCAGCACGTCCCACAGCTCGGCCGGGCAGTCATTGAGCGGAAAGGTGTTATAAACCGTCGCCTGCGGACCCGACGGCCCCATCCGGACCAGCAGGACTTCGCCGTAGCGCTTGCCGAAGACGTCCACGCTCGACGAGCTTACCGCCAGCCCGGCTAGGCTGTGGCGGTGCAGCGGATCATCGGCACCGAGGTCGAGTACGGCATCTCCTCGCCGTCCGACCCGACCGCCAACCCGATCCTGACCTCCACCCAGGCCGTGCTCGCCTACGCGGCGGCCGCCGGGATCCAGCGGGCCAAGCGAACCCGCTGGGACTACGAGGTCGAGTCGCCGCTGCGCGATGCCCGCGGATTCGACCTGAGCCGCACCTCGGGCCCGCCCCCGGTGGTCGACGCCGACGAGGTCGGGGCGGCGAACATGATCCTGACCAACGGCGCCCGGCTCTACGTCGACCACGCCCACCCGGAGTACTCCGCTCCCGAGGTCACCGACCCGCTGGACGCGGTCATCTGGGACAAGGCCGGTGAGCGGGTGATGGAGGCCGCCGCGCGCCACGTCGCCAGCGTGCCCGGGGCGGCCAAGCTCCAGCTCTACAAGAACAATGTCGACGGCAAGGGCGCCTCCTACGGTTCGCACGAGAACTACCTGATGAGCCGCCAGACCCCGTTCTCGGCGGTGATCGCCGGCCTGACCCCGTTCCTGGTGTCCCGCCAGGTCGTCACCGGCGCCGGCCGGGTCGGCATCGGCCCCTCCGGCGACGACGCCGGGTTCCAGATCTCCCAGCGCGCCGACTACATCGAAGTCGAGGTGGGGCTGGAGACCACGCTCAAGCGGGGCATCATCAACACCCGCGACGAGCCGCACGCCGACGCCGACAAGTACCGCCGCCTGCACGTCATCATCGGCGACGCCAACCTCGCGGAGACCTCGACGTACCTGAAGCTGGGCACCACCGCGCTGGTACTGGACGTGATCGAGGAGGGGCTCGCGCACGGACTCGACCTCAGCGACCTGGCTCTGGCCCGGCCGGTGCACGCCGTCCACGTGATCAGCCGCGATCCCACGCTGCGCGCGACGGTGGCGCTCGCCGACGGCCGGGAACTGACTGCTCTGGCACTGCAGCGCATCTACCTCGACCGTGTCGTCAAACTGCTCGACGGCCGCGACCACGACGCCCGGGCCGCCGACCTCGTCGAGACCTGGGCCCACGTTCTGGATCTGCTCGAACGCGATCCGATGGAGTGCGCCGAACTGCTCGACTGGCCGGCCAAGCTGCGGCTGCTCGAGGGCTTCCGCAACCGGGAGAACCTGAGCTGGTCGGCGCCCAGGCTGCAGCTGGTGGATCTGCAGTATTCCGACGTCCGGCTGGACCGGGGTCTGTACAACCGGCTGGTGGCACGCGGTTCGATGAAGCGCCTCGTCAGCGAGCAGCAGGTGCTCGACGCGGTGGACAACCCGCCGACCGACACCCGGGCCTACTTCCGCGGGGAGTGCCTGCGCCGGTTCGGCGCCGACATCGCGGCCGCCAGCTGGGACTCGGTGATCTTCGACCTGGGCGGCGACTCGCTGGTCCGCATCCCCACCCTGGAGCCGCTGCGGGGCAGCAAGGCCCACGTCGGGGCATTGCTGGACTCGGTGAACAGTGCCGTGGAACTGGTCGAGCAGCTCACCACCTGACCTGCCGGGCGGCGACCCGGGTAACCCCACCGGGGGCTCATCGGCCGCGGACCCCGGTACTGTGGGATTCGGCCGTGAGACCGGGCCGGGAAGCAGGAGGCAGCGATGGCTCAGGAACAGACCAGGCGTGGTGGCGGTAGCGGCGAGGACGACGACCTCACCGGAGACGCCGGCGGCGGCCAGGAGCGTCGCGAGAAACTCGCCGCCGAGACCGATGACCTGCTCGACGAGATCGACGACGTGCTGGAGGAGAACGCCGAGGATTTCGTGCGCGCCTACGTCCAAAAGGGCGGACAGTGACCTGGCCCAACCCTGATCGGCTGGCCACCCCCTCAACTCTTCCCGGTTCACCTGCCCACGGAGTCGACCTGTCCTCGTTCTCGGAGTTCCTCCGCAACCGGGCGCCCCAACTGCTGCCGGCCGCGCCGGAGAATCCCGCGGCGTCGGCGGCCCTGCCGCACGGCACCACCATCGTCGCGCTGAAGTATCCCGGCGGCGTGCTGATCGCCGGTGACCGGCGTTCCACGCAGGGCAACATGATCGCCGGGCGCGACGTCCAGAAGGTCTACATCACCGACGACTACACCGCCACCGGGATCGCCGGAACCGCCGCCCTCGCCGTCGAGTTCGCCCGGCTCTACGCCGTCGAACTCGAGCACTACGAGAAGCTCGAAGGCGTGCCGATGACCTTCGCCGGCAAGGTGAACCGGCTGGCCATCATGGTGCGCAGCAACCTGGGAGCCGCGCTGCAGGGATTCGTAGCCCTGCCGCTGCTGGTGGGTTACGACGTCGATGCCGCCGACGCGCAGGCGGCCGGGCGGATCGTGACCTTCGACGCCGCCGGGGGCTGGCACATCGAGGAGGAGGGCTACCAGGCGGTCGGCTCGGGGTCGCTGTTCGCCAGGGCCTCGATGAAGAAGCTCTACTCCGCTGTCGGCGACGCCGACTCGGCGCTGAAGGTCGCGGTGGAGGCGCTCTACGACGCCGCCGACGACGACTCGGCCACCGGAGGCCCGGACCTGGTGCGCGGTATTTTCCCGACCGCGGTCACCATCGACTCCGGTGGCGCACGCGACGTCGCCGAGGACCGCATCGTCAATCTGGCGCGCCAGGTCATCGAGAGCCGTTCGCGCACAAAGGATTACGGTCCTGATGGAATGCCGAGCAACGAGGCACCCCGGGCGGACGCGTGAGCTTCCCCTATTTCATCTCGCCTGAGCAGGCGATGCGTGAGCGATCAGAGATCGCGCGCAAAGGAATCGCCCGGGGCCGCAGTGTGGTGACGCTGGCCTACGCCGACGGGGTGCTGTTCGTCGCGGAGAATCCGTCGCGCTCATTGCAGAAGATCAGCGAGATCTACGACCGTGTCGGCTTCGCGGCGGTGGGCCGCTTCAACGAGTTCGACAGCCTGCGCCGCGGCGGCATCCAGTACGCGGACACCCGCGGCTACGCCTATGACCGCCGCGACGTGACCGGCCGGCAGCTCGCCAACGTCTACGCCCAGACGCTCGGGACGATCTTCACCGAGCAGGCCAAGCCCTACGAGGTGGAGCTCTGCGTGGCCGAGGTGGCTCATCACGGCGAGACCAAGGCGCCCGAGCTCTACCGCATCACCTACGACGGGTCCATCGCCGACGAACCGCATTTCGTGGTGATGGGCGGAACGACCGACCCGATCATCTCCGCGCTGAAGGCCTCCTACTCGGAGAACGCGGCACTGGCCGAGGCGCTGGGCGTCGCCGTCGAGGCGCTGCGAGCCGGCATCGCCAGTGCCGCCGGCAGCGCCACCCCGGCCGCCGAACCGCGCGTGCTGGGGCCCTCGACGCTGGAGGTCGCGGTGCTGGACGCCAGCCGTCCGCGGCGCGCCTTCCGGCGGATCACCGGCCCCGCGCTGGAGACGCTGCTGCCCGAGGCGGGTTCGGCCGCCGCGCCTGACGGCGGGTCCAACCAGTAGGCTCGACGCGTGCAGCGCCGAATCATGGGTATCGAGACCGAGTTCGGTGTCACCTGCACGTTCCACGGTCATCGCCGGCTCAGCCCGGACGAGGTGGCCCGCTACCTGTTCCGGCGCGTGGTCTCCTGGGGCCGCAGTTCCAACGTGTTCCTGCGCAACGGCGCGCGCCTCTACCTCGATGTCGGCAGTCATCCCGAGTACGCCACCGCGGAGTGCGACAACCTGATCCAGCTCGTCACCCACGACCGGGCCGGCGAGCGAGTCCTGGAGGATCTGTTGGTCGACGCCGAGCAGCGGCTCATCGACGAGGGCATCGGCGGGGACATCTACCTGTTCAAGAACAACACCGATTCGGCCGGCAACTCCTACGGCTGCCATGAGAACTACCTCATCGTGCGGGCCGGCGAGTTCTCCCGGATCTCCGATGTGCTGCTGCCCTTCCTGGTCACCCGGCAGCTGATCTGCGGTGCGGGCAAGGTGCTGCAGACGCCGAAGGCGGCGACGTTCTGCCTGTCCCAGCGCGCGGAGCACATCTGGGAGGGCGTCTCCAGTGCGACCACGCGGTCGCGGCCGATCATCAACACCCGCGACGAGCCGCACGCCGACGCCGAGAAGTACCGCCGGCTGCACGTGATCGTCGGCGACTCCAACATGAGCGAGACCACGACCATGCTCAAGGTCGGCACGTGCGCGCTGGTGCTGGAGATGATCGAGGCCGGGGTGCCGTTCCGGGATTTCTCTCTGGACAATCCGATCCGGGCGATCCGCGAGGTCAGCCACGATCTGACCGGGCGCCGGCCGGTGCGGCTGGCCGGCGGGCGGCAGGCCAGCGCGCTGGACATCCAGCGCGAGTACCACTCCCGTGCGGTCGACTACCTGCAGTCGCGTGAACCCAACACCCAGCTCGAGCAGGTGATCGACCTGTGGGGTCGGCAACTCGACGCGGTCGAGAGCCAGGACTTCGCGAAGGTCGACACCGAGATCGACTGGGTCATCAAGCGCAAGCTGTTCACCCGCTACCAGGACCGCTACAACATGGAGCTGTCCGACCCCAAGATCAGCCAGCTCGACCTGGCCTACCACGACATCAAGCGCGGCCGCGGCGTGTTCGATCTGCTCCAGCGCAAGGGCCTGGCCGCCCGGGTGACCACCGACGAGGAGATCGAGGCGGCCGTCGACACGCCCCCGCAGACCACCCGCGCCAAGCTGCGCGGGGAGTTCATCAGCGCCGCCCAGCAGGCCGGACGCGACTTCACCGTCGACTGGGTGCACCTCAAACTCAACGATCAGGCGCAGCGCACCGTGCTGTGCAAGGACCCGTTCCGGTCCTCCGACGAGCGGGTGCGGCGGCTGATCGCCAGCATGTGAGCGCCCGGCGCCGGTCTGCCCCGGTGGCGGTGCGGTGAAGGGTGTGCCGGCGGCATTCCGGTTAAGGTTGGCGCCGTGGCCATCGCCAAAATCGAGCGGTTGATGAACCTGGTCATCGCCCTGCTCTCGACGCGCGGGTATCTCACCGCCGAGCGCATCCGCGCCACCGTCTACGGATACGCCGACTGCGTCAGCGACGAGGCGTTCTCCCGGATGTTCGAGCGGGACAAGAACGAGTTACGCGATCTGGGGATCCCGCTGGAGACCGGCCGGGTGCGCTCCTTCGACGCGGTCGACGGCTACCGGATCAAGCCCGACGACTATTCCCTGCCCGACATCGACCTCACCGCCGAGGAGGCGGCCGCGGTGGCCGTCGCGACCAAGTTGTGGGAGTCGCCGGAACTGATCACCGCCACCCAGAACGCGCTACTGAAGCTGCGCGCGGCCGGGGTGGAGGTCGATCCGTCGGCACCGGTGACGATCAGCACCGGCGCCGGGCCGACCGGGCTGCGGGGATCCGAGGAGGTGCTGGGGGTACTGGTCGCGGCGATCGACGCCGGGCAGATCGTCGCCTTCCGGCACCGGCCCACTCCGATCGACGAGTACACCGAGCGCACGGTCGAGCCGTGGGGTGTGGTCTCCGCGCGCGGCCGCTGGTATCTGGTCGGGCACGACCGCGACCGGGCGGCAACCCGGATCTTCCGGCTCTCTCGCATCGTGGACGTCACCTCCGTGGGCGCGGGCGGCGAGGTGAGCCGGCCCCCCGACCTCGACCTGCGCGCGGTGGTCGAACAGGCGATCGGTGACGCCTCCAGCGGCGGGCGGGCCCGGGTGTGGGTGGCCGACGGGCGCGCAACCGCGCTGCGCCGCGCGGGCACATGCGCCGGAGCGCAGACCGTCAACGGCCGCAACGGCGAGGTGCTCGAGTTGGAGGTGGGCGCGATCGACCGGCTGGCCCGCGAGATCGCCGGGTACGGCGCCGACGCGCTGGTCCTCGATCCGCCGTCGTTGCGCGCCGATGTGCTGGGGCGGCTCACCGCCCAGTCGGGAACCGGCCCGTGACGGCCGTCTCCGCCCGACTGGTGCGACTGCTCAACATGGTGCCCTACTTCTCGGCCAACCCGAGTGTCAGCTACGCCAAGGCCGCCGCCGACCTCGGGGTCAGCCGCCGCCAGCTCGAACAGGACGTCAAACAACTATGGATGTGCGGACTGCCCGGGTACGGACCCGGTGACCTGATCGATTTCGAGTTGACCGGCGACACCATCACCGTCACCTTCTCAGCCGGGATGGACAAACCGCTGCGGCTGACGACCCCGGAGGCCTCCGGGCTGCTGGTGGCTCTGCGAGCACTGGCCGACATCCCCGGCGTCATCGACCCGGCGGCGGCTCGCGGCGCCATCGCGAAGATCGAGGCGGCGGTGGGCGGGCACCCAGCGGTGATCTCGGCCCAGCCCACGGAAAGCGAGGCCGCCTCGGCCGTGGGCGCCGCCGTCGGCGAGGGCCGGGCGCTGTCGGTCGAGTACTACTCGGCCTCCCGCGACGCCCAGTCCAGCCGGGTGGTGGATCCGATCCGGGTGGTGCTGGTCGGTGACCACAGCTATCTGGAGGCGTGGGCGCGCGACGCCGAGGGGGTGCGACTGTTCCGCTTCGACCGCATCATCGACGCGCGGGTGCTCGACGAGCCGGCCGCGCCGCCGCGGCCCGCCCTCGACGCGCCGCCCAATACGGCACTGTTCGACGCCGACCCCGCACTGCCGGCGGCGACATTGCGCATCAGCCCGCACGTCGCATGGATGCTGGAGTACTTCCCGTTGCGGGTGCTCCGGGAACTGCCCGGGGGTTTCCGGGAGGTCGCCATGACCTACGCCGCCGAGGAGTGGATGGCGCGGCTGGTTCTCGGATTCGGCGCCGACGTGCGGGCGCTTTCGCCCGACTCCCTGGTCGCGCGGGTGCGGCAGGCCGCGGCCGAGGCCCTGGCCGCCTACGATCACCCGGGGTAGACCGACCGGTGGGGTAGCATCGAGCCGAGTCTGAGGTCCTGGAGGTGACGATGGGTGCTCTGCAACCCTGGCACTGGCTGATCCTGCTCCTCGTCGTCGTCGTGCTTTTCGGGTCCAAGCGCCTGCCCGACGCCGCGCGTTCGCTGGGCAGGTCCATGCGGATCTTCAAGTCCGAGGTCAAGGAGCTGCAGACCGAGAAGGCGGAGAAGACCGACGCCCCGGTCACGCCGGCGCAGCCCGCGACCCAGGTCGCGTCCGAGCGGGTCGAGGCGCCCGTCGATCCGCCCCACAACCCGACCGACGCCCGGCCGGCCTGAACCGGTAAGCACACCCGGCGCCCCGGCGCCGTCAGGCAGCAGCCGTGCGCACCCCGAAGTTTCTCTCCCGGCTCGACCCGCGACAGCGGCGCAGCCGCACCAACCCCGACGGGACCATGTCGCTCGTCGAGCACATCCGGGAACTGCGCACCCGTCTGCTGATCTCGCTGGGCGCGGTCACCCTGACCACCGTGGTGGGTTTCATCTGGTACAGCCACGGCATCCTCGGCGTGGACAGCCTCGGTGAGTGGCTGCGCGGGCCCTACTGCTCGCTGCCGTCCTCCGCGCGCGCCGAGCTCACCCCCGACGGCGGCTGCCGGCTGCTCGCGACCGCCCCATTCGACCAGTTCATGTTGCGCCTGAAGGTCGCCCTGACCGCGGGGATCGTCCTGGCCTGCCCGGTCTGGCTGCACCAGCTGTGGGCGTTCATCACCCCCGGCCTCTACCGCAACGAGCGCCGTTTCGCGATGGCCTTCGTCGTCTCGGCGGCGGTGCTGTTCGTCGGCGGGGCGGTGCTGGCCTACGTGGTGCTCTCCAAGGCGCTGGGCTTTCTGCTCACCGTCGGCAGTGACGTGCAGGTGACCGCGCTGTCCGGTGACCGCTACTTCGGCTTCCTGGTCAACCTGCTGCTCGTCTTCGGCGTCGGGTTCGAGTTCCCGCTGCTGATCGTCATGCTCAACCTCTCCGGGGTGCTCAGCTACGCCAAGCTCAAGGAATGGCGGCGGGGGCTGATCTTCGCGGTGTTCGCCTTCGCCGCGGTCGCCACCCCCGGGTCGGACCCGTTCTCCATGCTGGCGCTCGGCCTGGCGCTGACCGTGCTGCTGGAGTTCGCGATCCAGATCGCCCGCCTGCACGACCGGCGCAAGGCCAAGCGCGCGGCCACCGAGGCTCTGCCCGACGATCGCGCGGCACCGATCGAGGCGCCCTCCCCGGTGCCCGCGCCGTCGCGCACTGAGCATGACAACACCTGAGCGCGAGTCGGAGCTGGCCCGTTTCGCCGGCCAGCTCTCCTTCCGGCTCGATGCGTTTCAGGAGCAGGCCTGCACCGCGCTGGAGAACGGCCACGGCGTGCTGGTGTGCGCGCCCACCGGAGCCGGCAAGACGGTCGTCGGGGAGTTCGCCGTGCACCTGGCGCTGCAAGCCGGGCAGAAGTGCTTCTACACCACACCGATCAAGGCGCTGAGCAACCAGAAGCACTCCGATCTGGTGCGCCGCTACGGCGCACAGCACATCGGGCTGCTCACCGGGGACCAGTCCATCAACGGCGACGCCCCGGTGGTCGTGATGACCACCGAGGTGCTGCGCAACATGCTCTACGCCGGGTCTGAGACCTTGCATGAGCTGGCCTACGTCGTCATGGACGAGGTCCACTTCCTCGCCGACCGGATGCGCGGCGCGGTGTGGGAGGAGGTCATCCTGCACCTGCCCGAGCAGGTGCGCCTGGTCAGCCTGTCGGCGACGGTCAGCAACGCCGAGGAGTTCGGCGGCTGGATCAAGACGGTGCGCGGCGACACCACCGTGGTGGTCGACGAGCACCGGCCCGTTCCGCTCTGGCAGCACGTGCTGGTCGGCAAGCGGCTCTTCGACCTCTTCGACTACCGCGCCGGCGAGGGCAACCCCGTGGTGGTCGACGCGGAGCTGCTGCGCCAGATCGCCCACCGCCGCGAGGCCGACCGGCTCGCCGACTGGCAGCCGCGCCGGCGCGGCCGACCGGGTTACTCCGGCGTGTACCGGCCCCCGGCACGGCCGGACGTCATCGCCATGCTCGACCGCGAGGGCCTGCTGCCGGCCATCACCTTCATCTTCTCCCGGGCCGGCTGCGACGCCGCGGTCAAGCAGTGCCTGCGCAGTTCGCTGCGGCTGACCGGCGAGCAGGACCGTGACCGCATCGCCGAGGTGATCGACCGCCGCTGCGGCGAGTTGGCCGACGCCGACCTGGCGGTGCTGGACTACTACGACTGGCGGGAGGGGCTGCTGCGCGGCCTGGCCGCCCACCACGCCGGGATGCTGCCCGTCTTCCGGCACACCGTCGAGGAACTGTTCGCGGCCGGTCTGGTCAGGGCGGTGTTCGCCACCGAGACCCTGGCGTTGGGCATCAACATGCCGGCCCGCACCGTGGTGCTGGAGAAGCTGGTGAAGTTCAACGGCGAGGCGCACCTGCCGCTGACGCCGGGGGAGTACACCCAGCTGACCGGGCGGGCCGGACGCCGCGGGATCGACGTGGAGGGTCACGCGGTGGTGATCTGGCATCCCGGCGAGCCGACCGCCGAACCGGCCGAGGTGGCCGGGCTGGCCTCCACCCGGACGTTCCCGCTGAAGAGTTCGTTCGCGCCGTCCTACAACATGACCATCAACCTGGTCGGCCAGATGGGGCCCGAGCAGGCGCACCGGTTGCTGGAGCGGTCCTTTGCCCAGTACCAGGCCGACCGGTCGGTGGTGGGGCTGGTGCGCGGGGTCGAGCGGGGCGAGAAGATGCTCGAGGACATCGCCGACGAACTCGGCTGGAAAGGCCGCGCCGCCGGCGCCGAGCCGGCGATCCTGGGCTACGCCCGGTTGCGCGCCGAGATCGGCGAACGCGAGCGTTCCCAGTCGCGGGCCTCGCGGCTGCAGCGGCGGCAGGCCGCCACCGACGCGCTGGCCGCGCTGCGCCGCGGCGACATCATCACCATCACCCACGGCCGCCGCGGCGGGCTGGCGGTCGTGCTGGAGGCGGCGCGCGACGCGGAGGACCCCCGCCCGCTGGTGCTCACCGAGAACCGCTGGGCCGGAAGGATTTCCTCCGCCGACTACTCCGGGGCCTCGGCCCCGCTGGGTTCGATGACGCTGCCCAAACGGGTGGAGCACCGCCAGCCCAAGACCCGCCGCGACCTCGCCTCCGCGCTGCTGACGGCCGCGGCCGGGCTGAACACCGCACCGCGCCGCGGCCGGCGGGGTGCTGCGAACCCAACCCCCGACGTGGACCCGGAACTGGCCGCGCTGCGGACGAAACTGCGCCGGCACCCGGCACACGGGCTGCCCGAGCGGGAGGCGAAGGTCCGGATCGCCGAGCGTTACCTGCGCATCGAGCGGGACAACGAGCAGCTGCAGCAGAAGATCCGCGGCGCCACCAACTCGCTGGCCCGGACCTTCGACCGGATCGTCGGTCTGCTGACCGAGCGGGGCTACATCGAAACCGGCGGCGGGGCGCCCCGGGTGACGCCCGACGGTCGGCTGCTGGCCCGCATCTACAGCGAGAGCGACCTGCTGGTGGCCGAGTGCCTGCGGACGGGGGCGTGGGCGGGGCTGCAGCCCGCCGAGCTGGCGGCGGTGCTCTCGGCGGTGGTGTTCGAGACCCGCGGCTCAGACGGCCCCACCCCCGCCCACGCGGTGGACACGCCCACCGCGGCGGTGCGCCGCGCCCTGGCCGACACCCGCCGGCTCTTCGACCAGTTGCGCGCCGACGAGCAGCGCCACCGGCTGACGCCCTCGCGGGAGCCCGACCCCGGATTCGTGGCCGCAGTCCACCGCTGGGCCACCACCGGTAACCTGGCCGCCGCGCTGGACTGCTCGGACACCGCCGGCGACGGGTCGGCGCTGTCGGCCGGAGATTTCGTCCGGTGGTGCCGTCAGGTGCTTGACCTGCTCGATCAGGTGCGCAACGCCGCCCCGCAGCCGGGGCTGCGGGGGGCGGCCCAACGGGCCATCGACGACATCCGCCGCGGCGTCGTCGCTGTTGACAGCGGGTAGGGTGGTGCAGGCGTTACCGTTGCTACGCGCACCCCGGGGCAACGACCCACACCAAGGAGAGACGATGAGCGGACCGCAGGGATCTGAGGCCAACCCCTGGAAGGGCTCGGACAAGGATCAGCCTGGCGGCGCCGAGCAGGGCGCGTCGCGCGGTCAGCCCGGACCGGAGACGTCCTGGCAGCCGCCGGGGTCGGAGGCTCCGGCCTGGCAGCCGCAGGCCTACCCGACCGGGCAGTACCCGCAGTACGGTCAGCCGCCCCCGCCGGGTTATCCGCAGCCCTACGGTCAGCCCGAGTACGCGTCCTACGGCCAGCCCGGGGTGCAGCCCTACGGGCAGCCCGGCGGCTACCCGATGCCCCCGCAGTACGGCCAGTACCCGCCGGGGCAGTACCCGCCGCCCGGGCAGTACCCGCCCTTCGCCCCGCCGGGTGCGGAGGAGGCGGGGAAGAAGTCCACCGCGGTCGCCGGCACGGTGCTGGGCCTGCTGGCGGCGCTGGCGCTCATCGTGGTGCTGATCCTGGGGTTCTGGAAGCCGGGCTTCTTCGTCACCACCAAGCTCGACGTCAACCAGGCCCAGCAGGGCGTGCAGCAGGTCCTCACCGACGAGTCCAACGGCTACGGCGCCAAGAACGTCCAGGACGTCCGGTGCAACAACGGCCAGAACCCGACCGTCAAGAAGGGCGATACCTTCAACTGCGAGGTCAGCATCGATGGCACCAAGCGCCAGGTGACGGTGACCTTCCAGGACGACAAGGGCACCTACGAGGTCGGCCGGCCCAAGTAGCCCGCCCCGCGAGTGTGCGTGTCGGTACCCGACACGCCGCTGCCGGTGTATCTGTGCGCACGTTCGCGGAGGGTTACCACCACCGCGGGGTGATCGCCAGGGTGTAGGGAGCGGAGCCGTTGGGTGCGGGGATCGTGGCGGTCACCGTGTTGCTGGTCGTGTTGATCACCTGGACTTTGCCGCCGGTCAAGGTGTCGACGTCGCCGAGGGTGACGTACGCGTAAGCCCCGTTGGGGGTGACCGCCACGGCCCAGGGGCGGACTCCGCTACCGCCGGTCAGAGTGATGGTGGTAGCGACGATGTCGCTGGCGGTATCGATCACCGACAGTAAACCGGTCCCGCCGGTCTCGATATCGTCGACTGTGACGTACACGAAGTCGCCGTCCGGCGTCACCGCGACCGCGAAGGGACTCGGGTCAAGCCTGATGACGGCGGTGATGGCGTTGGTGGCAGTGTCGATCACCTGAACAGTGGCGCCACCGGCCGGATCAAAGAAGCTGAAGGTGGAGAAGTAGACCTGTCCGCTGTAAGTCGCAACGCCAGATGGAACCGCTCCCGAGGATCCCACCGGGTCAATGGTCGCGGTGACGGTGTTGGTCGCAGTGTCGATCACCACGACGCTGCCGAGGGTCGGATCAAGAGTCGCGGTGAGGTACACCCTGCCACCGTCCGGGGTGATCGCCGGGTTAGAGCCTGAGCCTTCCACCGGGATGGTCGTTGTGACGGTGTTGGTGGCAGTGCTGATCACCGCCACGGTCGAGTTCCCATCAGCACCTGCGACAGTCGCGTAGGCACGGCTGCCGTCCGGGGTGATCGCAAGTCCGAACGCGTCTCCGCTGAGCGGGATCGCCGTCGTGATGGTGTTGGAGACGGTGTCGATCACCGACACCGTGGTGGCCTCGCCGTCTGCTGAGTAGCCCTCGCCGACGTAGGCCCGGGTTCCGTCCGGTGTGATGGCGATTCCCCAGGGTTTGCCAGGGAGGGCGATGGTCGCGGTGACGGGGTTGGTGGCAGTGTCGATGACCGAGACCGTGTTGCTGCCGTTGTTGGTGACGTAGGCGCGGGGGGCCGAGGCGGCTCCGCCGGTGCCGCCGGTTCCGCCGCCGCCACCGGTCCCGCCGGTTGCGGTGTTTCCTGCGGTGCCTGTCTGGCCAGTACTGCCGAAGAGTCCACCACCGGTTCCGCCGGTTCCTCCTGTTCCGCCGGTGCCGCCTGCGGCTTGGGTTGCGGCGGGTCCGGTGCCGCCGGATCCGCCCGCACCGCCGTCGCCGCCTTCCCCGCCGGGGGCGGGGGCAAGTCCGCCGGCCGTGCCGTCGCCGCCCTTGCCGCCGGCCCCGCCGGTTCCGCCGGCGCCGCCTTGGCCGGGGGTTGTGCCGCCGCCGCCGGTGCCTCCGTCGCCACCTGCTCCGCCGTTGCCGCCGGTCTGTCCGACTCCGCCCTTGGAGCCGGTGCCGGCGTTTCCTCCGGTTCCTCCGGTGCCGCCGTTGCCTTGGTTTGCGGTGGTCCCGGGGGTGCCGGTTTGGGCGATGAGGAAGAGCAGTCGTCCGATGCCGGGGGCGCCGGGGGTGCCGGTGGTGCCGCCGTCGCCGCCGTTACCGCCTTGGCCGCCGTTGCCGGCGTTTTGGCCGGCGATCAGGGGGCTGTAGCCGGCACCGCCGCTGCCGCCGGCACCGCCGTCACCACCGGTGCCGGCGGCACCGCCGTCACCGCCGCGGCCCAGGATCCAGCTTCCTTCGCCGCCGTCGCCGCCGGTGCCGCCTGCTGAGCCTGCGCTGCCGTTGCCGCCGGTGGTTCCGTTGGGGGTTGCGGCGCTGCCGCCGGCACCGGGGGTGCCGCCTGCGCCGGGGGTGCCGGTTCCGCCTGCGCCGCCGTTGCCGCCGTCGCCGAAGATCGACAGCAGTCCAGTGCTGCCGCCGTCACCGCCGTTGGTGCTGGGGGCGCCGGTTCCGCCGTCACCGCCGCTGCCGGTGATCAGTCCACCGGCGCCGCCGTCACCGCCGGTGCCGTTGTTGATCGCGGCCACCCCGGCGCCGCCGTTGCCGCCGGTGCCGAACCAGCCGGCGCTGCCGCCGTTGCCGCCGTTGAACCCGTTGCCGCCGTTGCCGATCAGTCCGCCGTTGCCGCCGGCACAGGGGCCGGTCGGGCAGGTGTCTGCGGTCCAGCTGTAGCCGTTGCCGAGCAGGATCCCGGCATTGGGTTTCTCTGCGGTGCCGTCGCCGATGAAGATCCCGATGAAGTCGGAGATCGGGTCGGCCGCGGCGGTGCTCAGTGCTGAGCGGGGCCGGGTGGTTTGCACGCTGGTGGTGGCGCGCCGCGGTGGGGGTGCTGAGCTGAGTTGGCCCGCCAGCGCGACCGCGGCCGCCGGGGCCGGGGGCCGCTGGTCGTGTCGTGTCTGCCCGGTGCGCGCAGCCCTGGTCGGGCTGAGCTGGTCGCGCACCGCGCTGAGCGCGGTGGCCCGGGGTGCGGTGCGCCCCGCACGGGTCGGGCCCGCATCAGCCGCCGAGCGTGTGGTCGCCTGCGCGACGCCCGATCCCTCGGCGCTGTCCGCGGAGGCCACCGCCGGCACCACCCCCAGAACCACACCCACACCCAGCGCCGCCGCCAAGGCACCGACCCGTCCCACCGACAACGCCGAACCCACACAAAGGGCATACCTGTGCAACACCGTGACGCCTCCCGATCACCCGGACACCGACCCGGTCAGCCTAGGAGCGTGGGTAAGCCTCGCGACGGGTTTCACCTGAAAGCAACGGGGTGCAGAGCGGCTCACGCGAGACCCATTGCCTGGCGCAGCCGCCCGACCGGCGAGACCACCCCGTAGCGCTCGGCCAGCTCGGCAAGCCCGGCGGGATCGACGGCGGCCTTCGGCAGATGGTCGTCGGCGGTCGACAACTCCACCGGGGCATCACGCGCGACGAAGACCACCGGCAGCGCGGCCTCGATGTAGGCGAGTGCCGAGACGATTCTGGTCCGAAAGCCGGCCGGCAGATCCGATTGCGGGTCGGCAGCGGCGGCGAGGATCCGCTCGAGTGACCCGTAGCGGTTCAGCATCGTCGCCGCGGTCTTCTCCCCGACACCCGGCACCCCGGGCAGCCCGTCGGACGGGTCACCGCGCAGCAGCGCCAGTTCGGCGTAGGCCGCCCCGGCGCGGCCCCGCGGCACGCCGTAGCGTTCGGCCACCTCGGCGGGCCCGAACAGCGTCGCCTTGGCCATGCCCCCGCCCAGGTAGAGCACCCGCACCGGCACCGGTGTGTCGGCGACCAGCTGCAGCAGGTCGCGATCGCCGCTGACCACCACCACCGGATCTCGGCGCTCTGTGGCGGCCAGGGTGCCGATCACGTCGTCGGCCTCGAACCCCTGCGCGCCGGCGGTGGCGATCCCGAGCGCGGCGAGGATCTCGGCGATCATCTCGACCTGCGGGCCCAGATCGTCGGGTACCTCCTCGGTGTCGGCGTCGGTGTCGTCGAGCTCATCGACCTCGGCGGCCACCCGGTGGGCTTTGTACGACGGGATCAGGTCCACCCGGAACTGCGGGCGCCAATCCAGATCGAGACAGACCGCCAAGCGTCCGGGCCGGTGCTGATCGATGACCTTGGCCATGCTGTCGAGGAAACCGCGGACCGCGTTGACCGGACGGCCGTCCGGCGCGGTGATCGAGGACGGCAGCGCGAAGTAGGACCGAAACCACATGCTGGCACCGTCAAGCAGCATCACCGGAGCGGACATACCCGCACGCTAGCCTGCCCACTAGCCTTGCCCCCATGACCGCTGCCCGCTTCGCCAGCGAGGTCTACGCCCATCGGCTGGCCGCCGCGGCGGCGAGCGCCGGTCAGGCCGGACTCGCCGGACTGGTCATCACCCCCGGCTACGACCTGCGGTACCTCATCGGGTCGCGGGCGCAGACCTTCGAGCGACTGACCGCGCTGGTGGTGCCCGCCTCGGGAGCTGAGCCGGTGGTGGTGCTGCCGCGCCTGGAACTGGCCGCTCTGCGCCAGTCCGCGGCGGCCGACCTGAACCTCGACATGCGGGACTGGGTCGACGGGGAGGATCCCTACACACTGGTCGCCGACGCGCTGGGCGGACACGCGCGGGCGGGGGTCACCGACTCGATGCCGGCCCTGCATCTGCTGCCGCTGGCCGGGAAACTCGGCGCGGTTCCGGTGCTGGCCACGCCGGTGCTGGCCGGCTTGCGGATGATCAAGGACGCCGCCGAGGTCGAGGCGCTGCGCGCCGCCGGCGCTGCCATCGACCGGGTGCACGCCCGGGTGCCGGAATTCCTGCGCCCCGGGCGCACCGAGGCTCAGGTCGCCGCTGACATCACCGAAGCCATTGTGGCCGAGGGGCATTCGGAGGCAACCTTCGTCATCGTCGGTTCCGGACCCAACGGCGCCGACCCGCACCACCGTCACTCCGACCGTGTCCTGCAGCCCGGCGACGTGGTCGTCGTCGACATCGGCGGACCCGTCGAGCCGGGCTACCACTCCGACTGCACCCGCACCTACAGTCTGGGCGAGCCGGCGAGCGACGTCGCCGAGCGCTACGCGGCGCTGCAGCGGGCGCAGGCCGCCGCGGTGGCCGCGGTGCGACCCGGAGTCAGTGCCGAGCAGGTCGACGCCGCCGCCCGCGACGTGCTCGCCGCGGCGGGGCTGGGGGAGTTCTTCGTGCACCGGACCGGGCATGGCATCGGCCTGTCGGTGCACGAGGAGCCCTACATCGTGGCGGGAAACCACCTGCCGCTGGCCGAGGGCATGGCGTTCAGCGTGGAGCCGGGCATCTACTTCCCGGGGAGGTGGGGCGCGCGCATCGAGGACATCGTGGTCGTCACCGCAGCCGGGGCCGCGGCGGTCAATGCCCGGCCGCACGAGTTGACCGTGGTGCCCCTCGCGCGCTGAGGGCGATCAGTCCGCGGAGCGGTCGAGCAGGGTGGAGGATCCCAGCACGCGTTCGATGAGCACCTCGATCACCACCCGTTTCGGGTTGGGCCGGGGGGTGCGGTAGCGCTGGGCGTAACGCAGTTCGGCATCGCGGATCGCCTCGGGATCGCGGTTGACCCCGGCGCGGCCCTCCAGCGAGAGCCACCGGGCCCCGTCGACCTGGGAGACGACGCCGACCGTGCTGCGCTCGGCGTTGACCGCCTTCTGCGATCCGTCGCTGGTGATCACCCGGGCGATGTGCGTCTGGGGGTCGAAGGTGAACCCGACGGCGACCACGTGCGGCGAACCGTCGGCGCGCAGCGTGGTCAGCATCGCCAGGTGGCGTTCGGTGAGGAATTCGAGCGCGTCGCTGGTCAGCCGGGTGGTGGTATTGGCCATCGGTGCCCACGCTAGCGCAGTGAATAATCGCAGCCATGGAGGACACGGCCGACGCGGCCGCAGATGTCGTGCTGGTTCTGGGCGGGCGTAGTGAGATCGGGGTCGAACTCGCCACGCACCTGGCGCCGGGTTCGGTGGTGGTGCTGGCCGCCCGAGGTGCCGACCGCCTCGACGCCGAGGTCGCCGCGGTGCGCGCGGCCGGTGCCGCCGCGGTGCACACCGTCGAGTTCGACGCCGACGATCTGGCCACCCACGCTGTCCTGGTCGACAAGGTGACCGCCGAGTTCGGGCCGGTCGGCACCGCGGTGCTGGCCTTCGGAGTGCTCGGTGAGCAGTCCGTTGCGGAATGCGACCCCGCCCACGCGGTCGCCATCGTGCACACCGATTACGTCGCGCAGGTCAGCCTGCTCACCCTGCTGGCCGCGCAGATGCGTGCGGCGCGGCGCGGGCGGCTGGTGGTGTTCTCCTCGGTGGCCGGGGCCCGGGTGCGCCGGGCCAACTACGTCTACGGCTCGGCGAAGGCCGGCCTGGACGGCTTCGCCAGCGGACTGTCCGATGCCCTGCACGGCAGCGGCGTGACATTGTTGATCGTCCGCCCCGGATTCGTCGTCGGGCGCATGACCCGCGGCATGCAACCCGCCCCGCTGTCGAGCACACCCGCACAGGTCGCCGCGGCGACCGCGCGCGCGCTGGCGCGGGGCCGGCGCGTGGTGTGGGTGCCCTGGGCGCTTCGGCCGGTGTTCTTCGGTCTGCGGCTGCTGCCGCAGGCGATCTGGCGCAGGATGCCCCGATGACCCCGACGATCGTGGTGGTCGGCATCGGGGCCGACGGAGTGGGCGGGCTGTCACCGGAGTCGCTTCGCGAACTGCGCCGCGCCACGGTGATCTACGGCTCACCGCGACAGCTGGAACTGCTCGGCGACGCCGACGACTCCATCAGCGCACCCCGGCGCTGCTGGCCCTCGCCGATGCTGCCCGCACTGCAAACCCTGCTCGCCGATGCGCCGGGTGACGTTCACGTCGTCGCCAGTGGCGATCCGCTGCTGCACGGCATCGCCGGCCGGCTGGTCGCCCTGTACGGGGCCGAGTCGGTCCGGGTTCTGCCGCATGTCTCTTCGGTGACTCTCGCGTGTGCCCGGCTGGGCTGGGCCGGGCAGGACACCGAGGTGATCAGCCTGGTGACCGCGCCCGCGCACACCGCCGTGCGCCGCGGCGGTCAGGCGGTGGTGCTCTGTCGCGACCGGAACACACCGGCCGCGCTGGGCGCGATTCTCACTGAAACCGGCTGCGGTGCATCGGTATTCACCGTGCTCGAACAGCTTGGTGGTCCGTGGGAGCGGATCCGCACCGGCCGAGCCGACGCGTGGGCGGCTGAGCCGGCGACCGATGTCGACGATCTCTCCGTCATCGCGGTCCGCTATCTGCCTGAGCGGAGAGTCGGGCAGGTGCTGCCCGACGACGTGTTCGGCCACGACGGACAGATCACCAAGCAGTCGGTGCGCGCGGTGACGCTTTCGGCGCTGGCGCCCCGGCCCGGCGAGATGCTCTGGGATGTCGGGTCCGGCTCGGGCAGCATCGCCGTCGAATGGTGCCGCAGCGCCCGCGGGTGCCGGGCGGTGGCCTTCGAGGTCGACGCCGCGCGCCGTGGCCGCATCGCCGCCAACGCCCGGGCCTTCGGCTGTGACATCGAGGTGCGCGGACCGGCGCCCGGGGACTTCGACGGCGCCGCGCCGCCCGACGCCATCTTCATCGGCGGAGGGCTGAGTACCGAGAACCTCCTCGACGAGTGCCTGGCGCGGATCAACGGTGGCGGCCGCCTGGTCGTCAACGCCGTCACGGCGGAGTCCGAAGCGATTCTGGTGCAGTGGCATTCCCGACTCGGTGGCGAGCTGGCCCGTTTCCAGCACTACCGCGGCGAACCGCTGGGCGGTTTCACCGGCTGGCGCCCGGCGATGCCGATCACCCAGTGGGTGGTCAGTCCCGGGTGACCGTCTACTTCATCGGTGCCGGACCCGGAGCCGCCGATCTGATCACCGTGCGCGGACAGCGGCTCATCGAGCGCTGCGAGGTCTGCCTCTACGCCGGCTCGATCCTGCCCGGGGAACTGGTGCAGAGCTGCCCGCCCGGAGCGCGAGTGATCGACACCGGGCCGCTGACCCTCGAACAGATCGTCGCGGAGCTCGCCGCCGCGCACCGCGACGGCAAGGACGTCGCGCGGCTGCACTCGGGTGATCCGTCGCTCTACAGCGCGGTGGCCGAACAGTGCCGGCGCCTTGCCGAACTCGGCGTCCCGTTCGAGATCGTGCCAGGCGTGCCGGCGTTCGCCGCCGCCGCGGCGGTCCTCGGCCGGGAGCTCACCGTGCCCGGAGTCGCCCAGTCGGTCATCCTGACCCGGGTCGCCACCCTGTCCACGCCGCTGCCCGCCGGGGAGGACCTCGCCGAGCTGGCCCGGGCGCAGACCACGCTGGTGATCCATCTCGCGGCACACCGCGTCGAGGCGATCGTGCCGCAGCTGCTGCACGGCGGGTACCCCCCGCAGACCCCGGTGGCCGTCGTCGCGTTCGCCAGCCGCCCCGAGCAGCAGGTGTTGCGCGGCACGCTGGCCGACATCGCCGGACAGGTGCGCTCCGCCGCGATCACCCGCACGGCGGTGATCATCGTCGGTGCGGCACTGACGGCCGGCGAGTTCCCCGACAGCTATCTCTATTCGTCCGGGCGGCGACGGGGGAGCCGGCACTGATGCGCATCCTGCTGCTGGGCGGCACCGCCGAGGCGCGCGAACTGGCCGGGCACCTGCATCCGGACGCCGAGGTCATCACCTCACTGGCCGGGCGGATACCCGATCCGGCGCTACCGGTGGGCGCGGTCCGCATCGGGGGATTCGGCGGCCCCGGCGGTTTGCGAGAGTGGTTGTGTGGCAACCGAATCCAGGCTGTCATCGACGCCACCCACCCCTTCGCTGCGACCATCACCGGCAACGGTGCCCAGGCCTGCGCCGAACTCGGTCTGCCGCACCTGGTGCTGTGCCGTCCGGCCTGGGAACCCGCCGGCGCGCACCTGGTCGGCTCCGTGTCCGCGGCCGCGGAGCTGGTGGCGACCCGGGGCTATCCGCGGGTGTTCCTCACCACCGGGCGGTCCGGACTGCACGCCTTCACCGCCGGCGACGCGTGGTTCCTCATCCGGGTCGTCACCCCGCCGGATCCCGCCGTGCTGCCGCGGCGGCACGAGGTGGCGCTCTCCCGGGGGCCCTACCGCTATGACGACGAGCGGGCGCTGCTCGAGCGGCACCAAATCCAGGTGCTGGTGACCAAGAACAGCGGGGGAGAACTGACCCGGGCCAAGCTCGATGCCGCGCGGGCACTCGGTGTCGACGTGGTGATGATCGAACGACCGCCGCTGCCGCCCGGGGTGCGGGTCGTCGGCACAGTCGGGGAGGCGCTGGACTGGGTCGGCTCCGGCGCGCTCGGGACGCCTCAGCCGGGGTAGCGCCGAGGGGTGAAAACCACGTCGCCGGCCGAGCCGGGATACCACTGGGTCTGCGACGAGCCGACGATCAGCAGGCAGCGCATGTCGATTCCGGCGGGGTCGAGATCGGCCAGCCGCACCACACTCACCGATTCGGCGGGTCCGGACACGTCGCGCCCGATCACCACCGGGGTTCCGGCGTCGCGATGTTGGAGAAGCAGATCGCGCATCGCGGCGACCTGCCAGGTGCGGGTGGTCGACGCCGGGTTGTAGATCGCCAGCACCAGATCCGAGGCGGCCGCCGCGGACAGCCGTGCGGCGATCACTTCCCAACCCTTGAGACGGTCGGACAGGGAGAGCACCGCGTAGTCGTGCCCGAGCGGTGCGCCCACCCGACTGGCCACCGCCTGCGCCGCGGTCATCGCGGGGATCACCCGCACCGTCACCCCCGGCCACTGCTTGGCCTCCTCGAGGACCGCGGTGGCCATCGCGAACACCCCGGGATCCCCGGAGGACACCACCGCGACCGCCCGGCCCTGCTCGGCCAGTTCGCAGGCCAGCCGCGCCCGCTCACTCTCGGCGGTGTTGTCGCTGCGGTGACGGCGCTGACCCGGGCAGGGGGCGACCCGGTCCAGATAGGGTCCGTAGCCGATCAGGTCGGTGGCGGTGGCCAGTTCGCGCCGGCTCTGCGGCGTCATCCAGTCCGCGCTGCCCGGCCCGAGCCCGACCACCGCAACCGTCCCGGTCTGCGGGGCGGGGCGCGCGGCCCGGCCGGTTCCCGGCAGGATCGCCAGCGAGAAGTACGGCACCGCCGACCCGTCGACCTCCGCGGCGGGGCGCACCACCTGCGAGTCGGTGCTGGCCCGCTCCACGTAGACCGTGTCCCCGAGCCGTCCGGCCGCCGAAAGCGCTTCGCGCACTTGCGGATACGTTCTTCCCAGCTTCATCACCACGGCTGCGTCGGCGTCGGCCAGGCGACGGGCGAGTTCACCGACGGGCAGCGTTCCCGGAAGCACACTGAGCACCTCCTCCCCGGTCACCAGCGGCGTCGCGATCGCCGCGGAGGCCGCACTCAGCGAGGTCACCCCCGGCACGATCACCGCTGCAAAGCGGTCCGCCAGCCGGGTGTGGATGTGCATGTAGGAGCTGTAGAACAGCGGATCGCCCTCGGCCAGCAGGGCGACGTCGCGGCCGGCGTCGAGGTGCGCGGCGAGCCGGTCGGCGGCCTCCCGGTAGAAGTCCTCCATCGCCCCCTCATATCCGCCGGGGTGATCGGTGGCTTCGGTGGTCACCGGGTAGACCAGATGTTCCTCGATCTGGCCGGGCCGCAGGTAGGGCTCGGCGATGCGGCGCGCAATGCTGCGCCCGTGTCGTGCGCTGTGGTAGGCCACCACGTCGGCCTCGCCGATCACCCGCGCGGCCTTGACCGTCACCAGCTCCGGGTCGCCCGGGCCCAGCCCGACACCGAACAGGGTTCCGCTCATTGCGGCGCACCGGCTATCGCGTTGACGGCCGCCGCGGCCATCGCGCTGCCGCCGCGGCGTCCCAGCACCACCAGGTAGTCCATCTCGCGGGGGTGGTCGACCAGCTCCTGTTTGGACTGTGCCGAGCCGACGAACCCAACCGGTCCGCCCAACACCGAGACGGGAGCGGGCATGCCCTCGTCGATCAGTTCCAGCAGCCGGAACAGCGCTGTCGGGGCGTTGCCGATCGCCAGCACCGCCCCGGCCATCCGGTCGGCCCACAGTTCCACCCCGGCTGCCGAGCGGGTGATGGAGCGGCGGGCCGCAAGGTCGGCCGCGCGCGGGTCGGCGACCAGCGACACCACTTCGTTTCCCAGCGACCGGGTGGCGGTGATGCCGGCCGCGACCATCGACGAGTCGCACAGCACCGGCGCGCCGGACTCCAGCGCGGCCCGGGTGGCGGCGACGACGCCGGGGGTGTAGGCCACCTCGTCGGTCAGGTCGACCTGTCCGCAGGTGTGGATCAGCCGCACGACCACCGCGGCGACGTCGGCCGGGAAGCGCTGCAGATCGGCCTCGGCGCGGATCGTCGCGAACGACTGCCGGTAGATCTCGGCGGCGTCGCGAATGTAGTCGAGCACCCGCTCAGCCTAGGGGCATCCGCTCTGCGGTCCGGCGCAGCGGGGCAGCCGGAGGTATCCGGTCGCGGTGGCCATCATGACGTCCGCCCCCGCCGGGCTGCCGCAGGCGCGTTCGCAACCCACGAAATGCACCCGGGTGCCCCCGCCCGCGACCCCGGCGGCCACCCGGCGGGCCGCCTCACCGCGCACATCGGCCAGCGACCGTTCACAGCCCGGGCTGCCCACACAGGCGCTGACCGCCAGCCAGCCGGAGTCCCCGTCGAAGACCAGCCCCAGCGGTGCCAGCACCCGCAGCGCGGTGTCGGCGACGCCCGCATCGAGGTCGCACACCAGCACCGAGCGCCATGGGGTGATCACCACCGGTGCGCCGATCGCGGCGAGGAAGCGGGCCTGCCGCGCCGTCAGCACTCCCAGCGGAACCGCGGCGCCGAGGGCCACCTTCCCGTCGTCCTGACAGATCCAGCCGACCGGCGCCCGAGGCGGGGCCGGAAAGGCGGGAAGGTCGCGCACCGGCGTCGCCGTCGCGCGCAACCCGGCGAGCAGCGCCGCCGGGTCGGCTATTTCGGCTACCCGCCAGGCCTGTCCGCGGGCCGCGACGAACCGGGACGCGACCCCGACCATGGCCGCCACCGCCTCGTCGCCGGCCAGGCGCACCCCGCTGTCGTGGCCGGCCAGCAGCAGTGCGACCCCGTCGTCGAGGACGGCGACACCGACGTCGGCGGCCATCCCGGACACGTCGGCGCTGCCGTCGTCGATGCTGAACAGGAACCGTCCGGGCAGCGCGGCCAGCGCCGGTTCGCCGCAGATCGCCCGGTCCAGCCCGATCACCCAGGGCCGCACGTCGGCACGTCCGCCGACCCGCCCCGACAACGGCGACGCGACGATGTTGCGGACCCGCTCGTGGGTCGGCGAGGGCAGCAGACCGGCGCCGGCGAGCGCGTCGGCCACCGCCTCGGTGTCGCTGATGCGGCGCAGCTGGACGTTGCCGCGCGAGGTCAGCTCCACGGTGGCGGACCCGAACCGCTCCGCGGCCTCGGCCAGCGCGTCGAGCTGGGCGGCGGTCAGCAGGCCGCCCGGCAGCCGCACCCGGGCCATCGGCCCGTCGGCGGCCCGGTGCACAAGCAGGGCGCCCGGGCAGGCGTCCGGGGAGGCCCGATCGCGGTCGACCACCACGCCCCCACCGTACGGCTGCGCCGCTGAGCAGCGGGCGTGCCACCATGGGAGGGGCACGATCCGACTCAGGGGGAATGGCATCACGAAGGCAATCACGCAGGCAACCACGCAGGCAATCACGAGGGCAGGCCCATCTCTTTCCCGGCCCGCCGGACGGGCAGCCGTCCTGGCCGGGTTGCTGGTCGTGGCCGCACTCAGCCTGCGCGGGCAGCTGCCCGACGCCCGGACCCAGACCCCGCAACGGGCCGAGGACAGCCCGACGACGCTGGCCGGGATCGCCGTTCTGCTCGCTGTCTCGCTGATCATCCTGGCGATCGCGCTCTACGCCTCGGCGCGCAACCCGGTGCGGGCGACACCCGGTCTGCGGCGTGCCTTCCCGCTCAGCCCCGAATCCGGGCGCGGGCGACTGGACCGGCGTCTGCTGATCGCGGCGGTCGGACTGCTGATGGTGTGGCTCGCGTTTTTCATCCTGCTCAATCAACTGGGTGGGCCCGACGCCGCGGCACCGCCGGCGGGCTCGCGGGCGGTCTCGGATGCCACCGGATCGACCCCGCCGGCCCGCGAGCCGCCGGCGGCGGAGCGACCCGGCGGGGAGGTCTTCGTCCTGCTGGTGACGACCACCGTGGTGATGACGGTGATGATCGTCGCCGGCGCGGTCATCGCCGCACGCCGACGCCGCCGTCCCGGCCCCGTCGCCGCCCCGCTCAGGGCGGGCGACCGGCGTGACGCGCCGCCGGAGGCCGAGCCGCTCGCGGTGGCCGCGGAACTCGGCCTGGCCGAGATCGGCGACCGCAGCCGCGACCCGCGGGAGGCGATCATCGCCTGCTACGCCGCGATGGAGCGGGCGCTGGCCGGTTCGCCGCACGCGGCGCCGCGCGAATCGGACACCCCCTCGGAGGTCCTGGAGCGGGCGGTGGACTCCGGGGTGCTGCGCGCCGGGAGCGCGACTGCGCTGGTCGATCTGTTCGCCGAGGCCCGGTTCAGTGCGCACGTCATGACCGAGGAACACCGGCTGGCGGCCGAGCGGGCGTTGCGCACCGTCCTCGACGACGTGCACAGCGTGGCCGTGCCGTGAGGCCCTCATGAACAAAATCGTCGCCGGCGGCCTGCTGCTGGTGGTCCTGGCCGAGCTGATGACCTTCGTGGTGGCACGGCGCTGGACGCTGCCGGTCGCCGGTGTCGCCGTCGCGCTGCTGGCGTGGGAGTTGCGCGGCAGATTCGCGGGCGTCGGCTCGGGGGAGTCCGGTGATCAGGGTGTCGATGACTCCCTGGAGTCGCTGCACCGGTGGCGGTCGCAGACCCAGGCGATGGTCCGCTGGGCGGACTCGTCGCGCGCCGACTGGGACCGGCACCTGCGCCCCAAACTCGCCCGGGAGTTCGTGCTGGCCACCCGCCAGCGGGACGCATCCGCGTTGGCCGCCACCGGCCAGATGGTCTTCGGCGCCGAGTTGTGGCAGTGGGTCGACCCGCAGAACGTCGCCGCCACGAAGGGCCGTGAGCCCGGTCCCGGGCGGGACACCCTCGACGAGATCCTCCGACGAATGGAACAGCTATGACGACATCGGTCGCCGCGACCACCGCGCGCTGCGAGGCGGTCCTCGACGAGGTCGAGCGGGCAGTCGTCGGCAAGCGCGCCGCGCTCACGCTGATCCTCACCACGGTGCTGGCCGGTGGCCACGTCCTCATCGAGGACCTGCCGGGCATGGGCAAGACCCTGATCGCGCGGTCCTTCGCCGCCACGCTGGGGTTGCGCTTCACCCGGGTGCAGTTCACTCCGGATCTGCTGCCCGCCGACCTGCTCGGCTCGACGATCTACGACATGAGGTCGGGTCAGTTCGACTTCCGGCGCGGCCCGATCTTCACCAACCTGCTGATGGCCGACGAGATCAACCGGACCCCGCCCAAGACCCAGGCGGCGCTGCTGGAGGCGATGGCCGAACGTCAGGTCAGCATCGACGGGGAGACCCACCGGCTGCCCGCGCCGTTCGTCGTGATCGCCACCGACAACCCGATCGAGTTCGAGGGCACCTACCCGCTGCCGGAGGCACAGCTGGACCGGTTCGCCGTCAAGGTGGCGCTGAAGTACCTGTCGGAAAGCGACGAGGCCTCGATGCTGCGCCGGCGGCTGGAGCGGGGCGCGGCCGAGGTGGAGCTCACCGAGATCGTCGACGCCGCAGAGCTGTTGGAGATGCAGGAGGCGGTCGAGCAGGTGTCGGTGCACGACGACGTGCTGCGCTACGTGGTCACGGTGGCCGCGGCCACCCGGAGTCACCCCCAGGTCGTCGTCGGAGCCAGCCCGCGGGCCGAACTCGACCTGGTTCAGCTCGCCCGCGCACGCGCCCTGCTCAGCGGTCGCGACTTCGTGCTGCCCGAGGACATCAAGGCGCTGGCCGTGCCGGCGTTCGGTCACCGGATCACCCTGCGCCCGGAGATGTGGGTGCGCAGTCTGCACGGATCCGACGTGGTCGATCAGTTGCTGCGCAGGCTGCCGGTGCCCCGCGCGCCCGAGCAGGCTTAGCGTGGCCGACGAGGTTCGCCGAGTTGACGTCGAGTTGCGCTGGCGTATCTCGGCGCTGACCCAGTCGCTGTTCGTCTGCGCCGCCGCCGCTCTGGTGGCGGCTCTGGCGTCCGGCCGCTGGCAGCTGCTGCTGTTCGCCGCACCGATGCTGGGCGTGCTGTGCACGATCGGGTGGCAGACCCCGCCGCGGCGGCTCACCGTGGACGCGACACCGGCCCTGCAGCGCTGCTTCGAGGGTGAAGGGGTCGAGATAGTCGCCGAGATTGCGGCGGAGGGCGAGGCGGCGGCCGAGGTGGATGTACGACTCGAGGTGCGCGCGCTGCCCGGCATGCGGCTCGAGTCGCTGCCCGACGGCGACGCGGTGCGACAGCGGGTGTCGGTGTCGGCCGAGCGCTGGGGCCGCTACCCCGTCTCGGCGACGGTGGGCGTGGTGGCACCGGGTGGGCTGCTGACCGCCGCGGCGTCGGCGGAGATCGCCGACGTCCTGGTGTTCCCGCTGGTGCCCCCGCCGTCGACGGCGATCCCGCCCAGCGAAGTGCCCGACCGGCTCGGCACGCACCTGACCCGCCACACCGGTCCCGGGGTGGAGTACGCCGACATCCGCCCCTACGTGCCGGGCGACCAGCTGCGGACCGTCAACTGGGCGGTCAGCGCGCGCCGCGGCAACCTGCACGTCACCGAGCGGCTAACCGACCGCTCCGTCGACGTCGTGGTGCTGGTGGACATGAGCGCGCAGCCGCCCGGGCCCGCGACGGCGGCCACCCAGCGCTCCGTCGAGGGCGCCGTCCAGGTGGTGCAGTCGGCGCTGCGGGCCGGCGACCGGGCCGGGCTGGTCGGGTTGGGCGGGCCGCGCCCGCGCTGGCTGGCGCCCGACATCGGGCAGCGGCAGTTCTATCGGGTCCTCGACACCGTGCTGTGCGCCGGGGTCGGCTATCACCCGATGGAGGGCACCCTCGCCCCGCAGCCGGCCATCCCGCCGCACGCGATCGTGATCGCGTTCTCGACGCTGCTCGACACCGCATTCGGGCTGGCGCTGACCGACCTGTGCAAACGCGGACACCCGGTTGTGGTGGTCGACGTCCTGCAGGGCTATCCGCTCGAGGACGAGGAGGAGCCGATCATGCAGCGGATGTGGGCGCTGCAGCGCTCGGCGATGTACCGCGACATGCGGGTGATCGGGGTCGAGGTGCTGTCCTGGCCGGACGAGGTGACGCTGGAACAGGCGATGCGACTGATACCGCAGGCCACCCGGGCGGTCACCCGCAGGAGATCCCGGTGAGCGCTCCCGCGGGCGCCCAGCCCGCCCCGCTGCTGTCCTCGACGGCATTCGGCGTCCTGATGGTCCTCGCCGCAGCGTGGCCGGCCGGGACCGTCGGTCTGGTCGTGCTCGGGGTGGCGGCGGTCGCCGTGCTGGCGGGGCTGTTCGTGCGGTGGGCGGCCACGGCGGCGGTGCTCCTGACGCTGGCGGGCGGCGCGCTCACCGACCCGCCGGTGCTCTTCGCCGCCGTGTCCGGGGTGAGCGCGGCGGCCTATCTGGTGATCCGGCACGCCGCCGGCGGGCAGGCGGTGACGATGACGATGCCGAGCGTGGCCGGGCTCCTGGGCTTCACCCTCGCCGCTCTGGCCGCCCTGGCCGTGCCGCTGCGGCTGGACTGGGCGCCGCTGCTGGGCCCGGTGGTGATCGTGGCCATCCTCGCGGTGGCCGCGATGCCGCTGTCCGGCTCGGGGGTCGCCGCCCTGGGCGCCGACTCCGAACCGCCCGGTTAGGGTACGAACGGTGACCCGGCCCCTGGTGCTGTTGCTGTCGACGTCGGACACCGATCTGATCACCGCCCGGGCCAGCGGTCTGCCGTTCCGCTGGGCGAACCCGTCCCGGCTGCTCGACGGTGAACTGAGTGGACTGCTCGACGGCGTCGCGGTCGTGGTGGTGCGCATCCTCGGCGGCTACCGGGCGTGGCCGGACGGCATCGACGCGGTCGTCGGCAGCGGGATTCCGACCGTGGTGGTCAGCGGCGAGCAGGCCCCCGACGCCGAATTGATGCAGCGCTCGTCGGTGCCGGCCGGGGTCGCCCTGCAGACCCACGCCTATCTGGCCCAGGGCGGTGTGGACAACCTGTGCCAACTGCACGCGTTCCTGTGCGACACGGTGCTGATGACCGGGTTCGGCTTCACCCCGCCGGTGTCCATGCCGGGGTGGGGAGTGCTGGACCTTCAGGCGCCCGACACCGACGGTCCGGTGGTGGCCCTGCTGTACTACCGGGCCCAGCAGCTCGCCGGCAACACCGGTTACATCGAGGCGCTGTGCGCCGCGATCGAGCACGCCGGCGGGCGGCCGCTGCCGGTGTACTGCACCTCGCTGCGCAATCCCGAGCCGGGACTGCTGGAGCTGCTGGGAAGCGCCGACGCGTTGGTGGTGACCGTGCTGGCCGCCGGCGGGGCGCGTCCCGCGTCGGCCTCGGCGGGCGGCGAGGACGACATGTGGGATGTCAAACACCTTGCCGCCCTTGATGTCCCGATTCTGCAGGGGCTGTGCCTGACCAGTTCCCGGTCGCGCTGGTCGGACAGCGACGACGGACTGAGCCCGCTGGACGTCGCGACCCAGGTCGCGGTGCCCGAGTTCGACGGGCGGATCATCACCGTCCCCTTCTCCTTCAAGGAGATCGACCCCGACGGGCTGATCTCCTATGTTCCCGACACCGAGCGCTGCGCGCGGGTCGCCGGGCTGGCTGTACGGCACGCGATGCTGCGGCGGGTCGCTCCCGCCGACAAGAGGCTGGCGGTGGTGTTCTCGGCGTACCCGACCAAGCACTCCCGGATCGGGAACGCCGTCGGGCTGGACACCCCGGCAAGCGCCATCGCCCTGCTGCGCGCACTGCGCGAGCACGGCTACGACATCGGCGAGGTGCCCGGGGTGGAGGCCCGCGACGGCGACGCGCTGATGCACGCCCTGATCGAGCGGGGCGGGCAGGATCCGTCCTGGCTCACCGAAGGCCACCTGGCCGGCAACCCCGTTCGCGTTTCCGCCGCCCGCTACCGGCAGTGGTTCGCCGGCCTGCCGGTCGGCCTGGCCGAAGCCGTCGTCGCGCACTGGGGCCCGCCGCCGGGGGATCTGTTCGTCGACCGCAGCCGCGACCCCGACGGCGAGATCGTCTTCGCGGCATTGCAATCGGGCAACCTGGTCATCCTCGTGCAACCGCCGCGCGGGTTCGGGGAGAACCCGGTGGCGATCTACCACGACCCGGACCTGCCGCCGAGTCACCACTACCTGGCCACCTACCTGTGGCTGCGGCACGAGTTCGGTGCGCACGCGATGATCCACCTGGGCAAGCACGGCAACCTGGAATGGCTGCCCGGCAAGACGCTGGGGATGTCGGCGGACTGCGCCACCGACGCCGCGCTCGGAGACCTCCCGCTGATCTACCCCTTCCTGGTCAACGACCCCGGCGAGGGCACCCAGGCCAAACGTCGCGCGCACGCGGTGCTCGTCGACCACCTCATTCCCCCCATGGCACGGGCGGAGACCTACGGCGACATCGCGCGGCTGGAGCAACTGCTCGACGAGCACGCCACCATCGCCGCTCTCGACCCGGCCAAGCTGCCCGCCATCCGTCAGCAGATCTGGACGCTGATCCGCGCGGCGAAGATGGACCACGATCTGGGTCTGGCCGAGCGGCCCGAGGACGACAGCTTCGACGACATGCTGCTGGGTGTCGACGGCTGGTTGTGTGAGATCAAGGACGTCCAGATCCGCGACGGCCTGCACATCCTGGCCCGGAACCCGACCGGCGCGGCCGAACTCGATCTGGTGCTGTCCATCCTGCGGGCGCGGCAGTTGTTCGCCGGTGAGCAGCATCTGCCGGGTCTGCGTCAGGCTCTCGGTCTGGCCGAGGACGGCAGCGACGACCGGGCAACCGTCGACGCGGCCGAGGCCGGGGCCCGCGCACTGCTGTCCGCGCTGCAGGCGGCGGGCTGGGACCCCGGATGTGCGGACGGGCTGACCGGCGACCCGGCCGTGGCGGCGATCCTGCGCTTCGCCGCCGAGGAGGTGGTACCCCGACTGGCCGGGACGGCGGGGGAGATCGACCAGGTGCTGCGCGCGCTACAGGGCCGCTACATCGCGGCCGGGCCGTCCGGCTCACCGCTGCGCGGCCTGATCAACGTGCTGCCCACCGGACGCAACTTCTACTCGGTGGACCCCAAGGCGATGCCCTCGCGGCTGGCCTGGGAGACCGGCGTGGCGATGGCCGATTCACTGCTGGAGCGCTACCGCGCCGACCACGGCGACTGGCCGCGCTCGGTCGGCCTTTCGGCGTGGGGCACCTCGGCGATGCGCACCTCCGGTGACGACATCGCCGAGGTGCTCGCCCTGCTCGGGGTGCGGCCGGTCTGGGACGACGCGTCGCGCCGGGTGGTCGGCGTTAAGGCGATCGCGCTCGACGAACTGGGCCGGCCCCGCATCGACGTCACCGTGCGCATCTCCGGCTTCTTCCGCGACGCCTTCCCGCACGTGCTCACCCTGCTCGACGACGCGGTGCGCCTGGTCGCGGATCTCGACGAGCCCGAGGAGCACAACTACGTGCGCGCGCACGCCCAGGCCGACCTCGCCGAACACGGCGACCAACGGCGCGCCACCACAAGGATTTTCGGCTCCAAGCCCGGAACCTACGGGGCGGGACTGCTGCAACTGATCGACAGCCGCAACTGGCGCGACGACGCCGACCTCGCCGAGGTCTACACCGCGTGGGGTGGGTTCGCCTACGGCCGCGGGCTCGACGGCCGGCCGGCCGCCGAGGACATGTCGACGCAGTACCGTCGGATCGCGGTGGCGGCCAAGAACACCGACTGCCGCGAGCACGACATCGCCGACTCCGACGACTACTTCCAATACCACGGCGGCATGATCGCCACCGTCCGCGCCCTGACCGGTCATGCCCCGGCCGCCTACATCGGCGACAACACCCGACCCGACGCGGTGCGCACCCGCACCCTGGGCGAGGAGACCACCCGGGTGTTCCGCGCCCGGGTGGTCAACCCGCGGTGGATGGCCGCGATGCGCCGCCACGGCTACAAGGGCGCCTTCGAGATGGCGGCGACGGTGGACTACCTGTTCGGTTACGACGCGACCGCGGGTGTGATGGCGGATTGGATGTACGAGCAACTCACCGAGTCCTACGTGCTGGATCCGCAGAACCGCAAGTTCCTCTCCGAGTCCAATCCGTGGGCGCTGCACGGGATGTCCGAGCGGCTGCTCGAGGCGGTGGGCCGGGGGATGTGGCAGAGCCCGCAACCCCAGACGCTCAGCGGGCTGCGTCAGGTGCTGCTGGAGACCGAGGGTGATCTCGAGGCGCGATAACCATAGGTGCTCACCGGACCGGATTCCTGCTCATCCCCGTTGCTGCAATGGCGGTGGCGCTGTCCGGCTGCGGTGGGCGCACCGGGGGTCAGGCGACACCCGGCAACGACGATCGACCCACGGACGTCTCCTACCGGGTCACCGCGACCGTGCCGGTCGGCAAGGGACCCAACGGTATCGCCGTGGATCCGGGCACCCGCGCCGTGTACGTCGCCAATACCGAGGACGGCAGTGTCTCGGTGATCGACGGGGAAACGCGCGCGGTCACCAGCCGTATCCCGGTCGGTAACAAGCCCTGGTCCGTCGCGGTGGACCCGAGTACCAACACCATCTTCGTGACCCACCTCTTCGACAACACCGTCTCGGTGATCGACGGCTCGACGCGCGCCGTCACCGCCACGGTGGCCGTTGGCCGCCTTCCCGTCGACGTGGCGGTGGACCCGAACACCCACCTGGTCTACGTCCCGAACGCCAGAGACGAGACGCTGTCGGTCATCGACGGAACAACATCCACCGTTGTGGCCACCGTGAGGGTCGGAGCCAATCCACAGGGTGTGGCGGTGGACCCCGCCCTGAACACCTTCTACGTCATCACCGAGAGGTTCGCGGGGGGCAATCAGCCCGCCACCGGGGCCAATCTGGTGTCGGTGATCGACGCCTCGACACGCACCGTGACCCACACGATTCCGGCCGGCACCGGGCCGCGCGGGGTGGCGGTGGACACCCGTGAGCACGTCGTCTACGTCGCCAACTTCTGGGAGAGCACGGTGTCGATGATCGACGCTCGTCCGCGCGCGGTCGTCGCGGCCGTGCCGGTGCAGAGCATCTCCGCATCCGGCGGACTGGCGGTGGATCCGGGCACCCGCACCGCGTACGTGGTCAACGAACGCGGCGATTCGGTTGCGGTGATCGACGGTTCGGCGCGCGCCGTCAGCGACACCGTGCCCGTCGGTCCGGGTACGCGCGGGGTGGCGGTGGACCCGGGCACGCACACGGTCTATGTCACCAACTCCGACGCCGGCACGGTGTCGGTGATCGAAACCCGGTCGTAGCCGCCGTTCGCCCGGTCGGCGTTCACTCGGCGGCGACGGCTGGGACACGGCTAGGATTTAAGCCATGGCTACCACTTTCGACGAGGTGTCCAAAGCCCAGTACGTCCTGCTGACGACCTTCACCAAGGACGGCCGGCCCAAGCCGACCCCGATCTGGATCGCCCGCGACGGCGACCGGGCGCTGGTGATCACCGAGAAGAACGCGTGGAAGGTGAAGCGGATCCGCAACACGCCCCGGGTGACGCTGGCGGTCTGCGACATGCGCGGCAACGTCAAGGGCGAGGCGGTGGAGGCGGTGGCGACCGTGCTGGACGAGTCGCAGACCGACGCGGTCTACCGCGCCATCACCAATCGTTACGGGCTCGTCGGGAAGGTGTTCACCTTCTTCTCCAAACTCCGCGGCGGCGCCAAGCGCACCGTCGGTCTGGAGATCCGGGCCGCCTGACTCACAGGCCCTGTTCAATCGTCAGGAGCAGGCCTGAGGGGTGTTTGCCTGTCGTACCTCCGCGCTATTTTTAGAACATGGGTTCGATTCAGGTGGCGTTGGATGCGCTCGACGCCGCGGTGGCGCAGCTGGCCGCCGCCGATCTGGACTCGCTGAATCCGGGTGAGCGCTTCGAGGTGTTGGAGAGGCT
>NZ_JBJTCF010000044.1:0-14788 GCF_046091765.1 Mycobacterium sp. | reverse complement strand
GGTTTGGCCTACGGTTGTTTCCTCTATGGAGGAAAGACCGTGGGTGTCAGACCCGGACGCCATTGCTGACCAATTGATTCGCGACTACCGCGATGGCGGACCGGATCAGGGAAACCTTGACGCCGTTGCGACGATGATTTCATGGATCAACACAGCTAGCTTTCATGGCTCAGAGTTCACTGAAGACGACTGGATAACGCTGGTGCAGGAATTGGCGCGGCGCGCGGCGTGGCCCGATGCGCCGTAAAAGGTTTCCCGACCGTTGCCATGCGGACTTTGCCCCTCCCCCCGGTGGTCTCCGCAACTCGCGGCGTAGGCGGGCAGGAGAGAGCAGCGCCCAAAATCCACACGGCAATGTCGGAGCGTCGGCGTACCGTCCGGTTCACCCACGGAAAGGACACAAAAATGACCATGCCCAACGACCCGCTACCCCCGGTACTTGATTTGCGCGGGATTGAGAACGGAGAACTAGACCCGACGACGATTGCCATTCTGGAGCGCATCGCGGCGGGAGACCAATCGGTGCAATGCCTGGTGGTAAGGGACGGCGACAGCCCACCGCCGCCGGCGCTCGACTAACTGGGCGTCGGGACGTGGCCACCGCGTGGCCACAATTTGGCCACAGTCACAGGTATCTACGGTGATGAGCGCTGACCGTGTTTTGCGGTGTTTTCCCACGAAAACGCCCCGAGCAGCAGCGGTGAAAACAGTTCGAGTCTCACCGAGGGCACCAGTGACCGCGGCTCCGATGCCGGTTCGGCCGGCGTCGTAGCGACGTAAGCTTCGGCGATGCAGAGCGATTACGTGGTGGTGGGCACCGGTTCGGCGGGTGCGGTGGTGGCCAGCCGGCTCAGCGCGGATCCCCGTGCCGACGTCGTCGTCCTGGAAGCCGGCCCGAGGGACAGCGACAAATTCGTCCACATCCCGGCAGCCTTCTCCAAGCTGTTCCGGGGCCCGATGGACTGGGATTACCTCACCGAGCCGCAAAAGGCGGTGGGTGGTCGCGAAATCTATTGGCCGCGAGGCAAAGTGCTCGGGGGATCCTCGTCGATGAACGCGATGATGTGGGTTCCCGGGTTCCCCGCCGACTACGACGAGTGGGGCCAGCATGCCGGTGCGGAGTGGGACTACGCGCACCTGCGGCCGTATTTCGACCGCGTCGAGAACGGCGCACTGGTCATCTCCCCCCAGCGAAGCCCGCGGGCGTCGACGTCGGCCTGGCTGCGAGCCGCCGAGCAGGCCGGCTACCGGCTGACCGAGCCCGGGGAGCCGATGACCGACGGCTTCTGCGAGACGGCTGTGACCCAGCGCCGCGGCGCGCGCTGGAGCTGTGCCGACGCCTATCTCAAACCTGTGCTCTACCGGCGCAACCTGCGGCTGTTGACCAACGCCACGGTGCGCAGGGTGCTGATCGGCGGAGGTCGGGCGGTCGGGGTCGAGTTCGACGACGCCGGCGGGCGCCGGCAGACCGTCTGGGCGTCTCGCGAGGTCATCCTGTGCGCGGGGGCGGTGAACACTCCCCAGCTGCTGATGCTGTCCGGAATCGGCGATGCCGCAGAGCTCTCCGAGTTCGGCATCGATGTGGTCCGCCATGCCCCCGAGGTCGGCAAGAACCTGCTCGACCACCTGATCGCCCCGCTGGGATTCGCGGTGCGCGACGACAGCCTCTTCGACGCCGAGAAGCCGGCTGAGCTGGCCAACTACCTGCTCCGGCGCCGCGGCATGCTGACCTCCAACGTCGGTGAGGCCTACGGATTCGTATGCAGCCGCCCCGAGCTCGAGTGGCCCGACCTCGAATTGATCTGGGCGCCGGCCCCCTTCTACGACGAAGGAATCGGCGAGGCGTTCGGCCACGGCATCGCCACCGGCCCGGTACTGCTCAAACCCCGCAGCGCCGGCACGGTCGCCCTGCGCTCGGCGGACCCCGCCGCCAAACCGGTCATCGATCCCCGGTACCTGTCCGACCCTGAGGGGCTAGATCGGGCGGCGATGATGCAGGGCCTGCGGGTCGCCGCCACCATCGCCCGCTCCCCCGCCCTGTCCGGCATCGTCGGCGACGTCGTCCGCCCGTTGCACGCGAGCACGCTGGACGACGAGACCCTCGAACGCGCTCTGGACAGCTGTTCGCACACGCTCTATCACCCGGTCGGCACCTGCCGGATGGGCCGCGACGACCGTAGCGTCGTCGATCCGCACCTGCGGGTGCGCGGGGTCGCCGGCTTGCGGGTGGCCGATGCTTCGGTGATGCCGTCGATCGTCCGCGGTCACACCCACGCCCCCGCGGTCGTCATCGGGGAGAAAGCCGCCGACCTGATCGCCGCGACGCAATGACGGCCGCGCTGTACCGGCTGGGCCTGTTCTGCGTCCGCGCCCGCTGGCCCATCGTGATCGCGTGGGTTCTCCTCGTCGTCGTCCTCGGCGTGGGGGTTGTGGTTACGGGACCCCGGCAGGCAGATGACCTGACCGTGCCGGGCAGCGACAGTGCGCAGGCCACCGCGCTACTCCAGGAGCGCTATCCGAGCGGGGCCCAAGAGCAGAATCCGATCGTGGTCCGGGCTCCAGACGGATCAGCGCTTACCGCCCCCTCCACGCGGTCTGCGCTCGAGTCGACGGTGCTGGCCGCACGATCTGCGCCCAACGTGGCATCGGTGAGCGACCCGTACACGACTCCCGGCGGACTCAGCGCTGACCAGAGCACAGCCGTCATCGTCCTGTCCCTGCAAGGCCCGGTGGACGGTTACACCGCCAACCAAGCGCAGGCCGCCGTCGATGCGATCCAGAAGCCCCTGCAAGGCGCCGGCCTCGAAACCGCCGTCGGCGGCTCGATCGGTGAAAAGCTTTACTACGCGCAGAGTGTTCGCGGCTCGGACAACAGCAGCAGTTGGGTCGGTATCGTCTTCGCCCTCCTGATCCTGTTGCTCACCTTCGGCTCTGTGACCTCGATGCTGCTTCCGATCGTCAACGCCCTGTTCGGGCTGATGACCGGGCTCAGTGCGATCATGCTGCTCTCGCACGTCGCCGTTCTGCCGACCGCCGCACCGGCGCTGGCCTCGATGATCGGCCTCGGGGTGGGGATCGACTACTCGATGTTCATCCTCGCCCGGCACCGCGAGCAGATCGCCGAGGGCATGGGAATCCCCGAGTCGATCGCGCGGTCGGTAGCGACGTCCGGCGCAGCGGTGGTCTTCGCCGGTGTCACGGTCATCCTGGCGCTGTGCTCGCTGGCGGTCACCCGCCTGCCGCTGGTCCGCTCGATGGGAATGTTCTCCGCGGTAGCGGTGGTCACCGCGATCCTGGCCGCGGTGACCCTCATGCCGGCGCTGCTGGCGATCGCCGGAAGCAGGGTGGATTCCTTGCGGCTGCCGTGGGCGCGAACCGGCGCAGGCGATCACCGGGGTTGGGAGCGCTGGGGGCGGCTGATCGCCGATCACCCCTGGCCTGCCGCCATCGCGTCCACCGCGGTTCTGCTGTTCATGGCGATTCCGGTGCTCTCGCTGGACCTGGGGCAGATCGACACTGCGGCCGCGCCGAAGAACTCGCAGATCAGGATCGCCTACGACATGATCGCGAAGGGCTTCGGCCCCGGGGCGAACGGTCCGCTGATCATCGCTGTCGGGCTCCCGGGCACACCGACCGACGACGGGGTCCTCGCCCGTCTCGAGCAGCGGTTGAGCGCTGAGCCCGACGTCGTTGCACTGCTACCGGCAAACGTCAACGCCGCACGCACCGCCGCCGTTCTCGAGGTCATCCCGCGCTCGCCGCCACAGGCCGAGGCGACCGCCAATCTCGTGCGGCGCATCCGGTCACAGACAATCCCACAGGCGCTGGGTGGCACCGGTCTGGTCGCTCACGTCGGTGGAATCACCGCCGCCTACATCGACGTCGCGGACGCCATCCAGGACACCCTCGTCGAATCGATCCTTGTTGTTGTCCTACTCAGTTTCCTGCTCTTGATCTTCGCTTTCCGCTCGCCACTGATCGCCGCCAAGGCCGCTCTGATGAACCTGCTCGCGGTGGGTGCCGCCTACGGAATGCTCGTCGCCGTCTTCCAATGGGGCTGGGGCACCCGCTTCATCGGACTCAGTGGCGAGGTGCCGATCACTTCGTTCGTACCGGTGCTGATGTTCGCCATCCTGTTCGGCCTGTCGATGGATTACGAAGTGTTCCTGGTCAGTCACATCAAAGAGGAACACGAGGCCGGCGCGCAGGACAAGATCGCGGCGATTCGCGGACTCGCACGCAGCGCACGGGTGATCACCTCTGCCGCACTGATCATGGTGTCGGTTTTCGGAGCTTTCATCCTGTCCGAGGACCCGACCATCAAGCAGTTCGGCCTCGGCTTGGCGTTCGCCGTCGCCCTGGACGCCACCGTGGTCCGCTGCGTTCTGGTTCCCGCCCTGATGGTGCTGGCGGGCCGGGCGAATTGGTGGCTGCCCGGCTGGTTGGACCGGATCCTGCCCCGCGGCGGTGTCGAGGGCACCGAATACTTCCGCACCGATACCGCCTTGTCGTAGCAACACCCGCATCGGCTCTCACGCATCGGCTCTCACGCATCGACATTGTGATAGGCGACCACCCGCCAGGTGGAATCCGCACGGACCAGGACCTCCATCAGGTTGGTGAGCAACCTGCCATCGTCCGCCGGCGCCACTCCCTCGGGCAGTCGCTGAAAACCCGCCAGCGCGCAGGCGACATCGACGATCGCCACGTTGTCGGCGGGAAGCCAGACCCTTTTGATGGTCATCTCCAGCGTGCTGCCCGCAAAGGGGCCGTCAAACAGGAGGCGATGCCGTTCTTCGAAGGGCTCCCGCCCGACGAACATCCTGCTCTCGATATTGGTGAATGACATCTCCGGGTCGCAGTCCCGCGCGAACGCAGCGGCATCGCCTCGGTTCCAAGCATCCTGCTGACGGTTGATGATGGCGGCGATGTCCGGCCGGAAGGGATTCACCACGGAGGTCAGCCCGCCGCGCACCCGGAGAGGAAGAGCGCAGCCGGGATCTGCGCATCACCAGGTGCCGTTGTGGTGGTCGGATTGGTTCCGCAGACATCGGCCCTGTCCTTGAGCACCCAGAACTGACCCTCCTGCTCGAAGATGAAGGACGTGGGTGCGCCCATCTGCGGGTTGTCCTTGCTCGCCAGCACGCCAGTGGTGACCGCCCAGCCGTCGGCACAGTTCAATTGATCGATCGTGTAGACGTTGTCCGGTCCGAGGGCCCTCGCGGCCCCGGTCGCCGACTCGGCCAAAGCGGCCTTGGTGCATTCGGTCATGCCACCGACCATCGGGGTGCTCGACGCCGCCGCCCCGGCAGACGGCGCGGGGCTTCCGGAGAACGTGGTGCCGGCCGCCGACGGGTTCTGCTCACCGGCGGAGCACCCGCTCAGTGCGGCCAGGGCCAGCGCGGCGAGTCCGGCAGACGCACATCCGGTGCGGGCGCGTCGCGCGGTCGTGCGGTTCATGGTGCCTCCTGACATTTACCGTGGTACGCCAGGTTACGGACTGGCAGGAATCGAATCGCCGCCGGACCGCGCTGACCGGCAACCCGCGATACCCCGGCCCACCACCGGCATCAGGATCCGGCGGTCGCCGCCGACTAGGCTGGGAGGATGCGGTCTGAGCATGGACGCGCCTCCCGAATTCTCTCGGAGAGCCCCTTCCGCTGGGCGGACTGCGAGCGCCTGCAGCGCCGGCCACCGGCGCGCAACCGACATCGGGCCGAAGCCGCCGGCCGCCCGCAGCGCGTCCTTGCCGTCGCCACCCGGATCGCCGCGGCGATCACCGCGTTGCTGGGGATCGCCCAGACCGTCACCGGGTCCGGCGTCGCCTACATCGGTCTGATCAACCTGGTCACCGCCGCGGTGCTGTTGGCCATCCCGCTGCTCAACCGGTTCGGCGACCTCTGGGGCGCGCTGGTCTTCGTGGTGGTCTCCTTCTCGTCGCTGACCTTCGTCGGGTTGCGGATCGGCACCGATTCCGGCGTCCAGTTCTACTACCTGGTGTCGGCGTCGCTGGCGGTGCTGGTGCTCGGCCTCCGTCATCTCGTGCTGGCGGCGCTGGTGACGGCGATCGGCGCCGCGCTGTGCGTGGCCCTGCAGTTCCTGGCCCCGGCCGATACCGGCATCCAGCCTCGCTGGGCGGTCGACGCCGCTTTCATGTTCACCACGGTCGGCGCGACCATACTGATTTTTGCCACCGTGTGGTACGCCATGCGCGAGGTGGATCGCGCCGAGGCGGCGATGGACATCGAATACAACCGCTCCGAGGCGCTGCTGGCCAACATCCTGCCGGCCAGTATCGCCGAGCAGCTCAAGGATCCGTCCCACGGCGTCATCGCCGATCGCTACGACGCAGCCTCCATCCTGTTCGCCGACATCGCCGGATTCACCGAGCGGGCCAGCGAGATTCCACCCTCGGAGTTGGTGCGCTTCCTCGATCTGCTCTACACCACTTTCGACCGGCTGGTCGACCGCCACGGACTGGAGAAGATCAAGACGACCGGCGACTCCTACATGGTGGTCAGCGGCGTGCCCACGCCGCGGCCCGATCACGCCGAGGCGATCGCCGACCTCGCGCTGGAGTTGTCCCGCGCGGTGGCCAATCTGCGCGACCCCCGGGGCGAGCCGGTGCCGCTAAGGATCGGTATCGCCGCGGGTCCGGTGGTCGCCGGTGTGGTCGGTGCGCGCCGGTTCTTCTACGACGTGTGGGGCGACGCGGTGAATGTCGCCTCCCGGATGGAATCCACCGACGTGGAGGGCCGCATCCAGGTTCCCCACGATGTCTACGAACTGCTGAGCGACACGTTCGTCTTGGAGGAGCGCGGCGAGATCGCGATCAAGGGCAAGGGCGTGATGCGAACCTGGTACCTGATCGGCCGTAAGCCCTTGCGCGAACCACTGCCGGATCTCGACGAGCCCGGTAGAGCGCAGAGCCCGGCGAACTTTACCTAGGCTTTGCGGTTCTCCGACTTGATCAGCCAGGCAAGCTTCTCCAGGCCTTCAGTCACCTCGTCGAGAACGCCCGTGGTGTTCGGATCCTCGTCGTCCACATCCTCGCGGACCTCTCGAAGGGTCTCGACAGCGGCGTAAATGGCCGCGCTGATCTGGTCGACCGCGTCGTCGCTGTTGATCTCGTCGGCGGTGATCGCCGGAACGGTCGTCGTGGCGGAGACGGTTTCCGAGCGCCCGTCGGGAACCGCGTCGAGGGCACGCATGCGCTCGGCAACCGTGTCGCTGGACACCCTGACGAAGTCCACCAACTCGTCGAGTTGCAGGTGCAGGTCGCGGAAGTTCGGGCCGACCACATTCCAGTGCGCCTGCTTGCCCTGCAGCTGCAACTCGATGAGGTCCACCAGCACCCGTTGGAGACTGCCGGTGAGCCGCGGCGATGCCCGGAAGCCCGCCACCTCGTGCCGATTACGTCGATTACCGGTCTTGCCTGCCATGACTGTCCTCCTGCTCGGCTCTTTCTGACTCCAGTGTAGGAGCAGGTCCGGCGAGACAGGTCCGGCTACATCACCTTCGAGAGGAACGCCTTGGTGCGCTCATGTCGCGGATGGCTCAGGACCTCCCGGGGCGGACCGCTCTCAACCACGACCCCGGCGTCCATGAAGACCAACTGGTCGGCCACCTCCCGGGCGAACCCCATTTCGTGGGTGACGACGATCATCGTCATACCGGCGGCGGCAAGCTTCTTCATCACGCTCAGCACCTCGCCGACGAGCTCAGGATCCAGCGCCGAGGTGGGCTCGTCGAAGAGCATCAGCTTGGGGTCCATCGCCAGTGCGCGGGCGATCGCGACCCGTTGCTGCTGGCCCCCGGAGAGCTGGGCCGGGTAGGCATCGGCCTTGTCGGACAATTCGACTTGGCGCAGCAGGTCGCGGGCGCGTTCAACGGCGGCCGCTTTCCGGGTTCCTCGAACGTAGACCGGCGCCTCGACGATGTTCTCCAGCGCGGTGCGGTGCGGGAAGAGATTGAAGTTCTGAAAGACCATGCCGATCCCACGACGCTGGGCGGCGGCTTCCCGGGTGGACATCTCGTAGAGCCGACCGCCGCTTTCGCGGTAGCCGATCATCTCGCCGTCGACGTAGAGACGCCCGGCCGACAGCTTCTCCAGATGGTTGATGCATCTCAGGAAAGTCGACTTGCCCGAGCCAGATGGGCCGACCAGAACCATCACCTGGCCGCGGTCGACCGACAGGGTCACACCGTTGAGCACCTCCAGCGCGCCGAAGCTCTTGCAGACCTTTTGCGCGTCGACCATCGGTTGACCGGCCCCCGCAACACTCACCGGGGCCCGTTCCCCAGGCCGGCTTTGGCGGCAGCGAGCTCCTTGAGCTGCTTGGCGGTGAGCGTGCGCGAGATGCCCCGGGAGAAGTGCTTCTCCAGGTAGTACTGGCCGACCATCAGCACGCTGGTGATGGCCAGGTACCAGGTCGCAGCCACCAGAAGCAGCGGGATCGGCTGGAAGATCACCGCGGAGATGTCGCGGGTTCGGGTGTAGAGCTCCAGGGTGTAGGGCACCGCGGTCACCAGAGATGTCGTCTTGAGCATGCTGATCAACTCGTTGCCGGTCGGGGGGATGATCACCCGGGTCGCCTGCGGCAGGATGACCCTTCGCATGCTCAGCCACCAGGACATGCCCAGGGCGGTCGACGCTTCGGTCTGACCTTCGGGCACAGAATTGATCCCCGCCCGGATGATCTCGGCCATGTAGGCCGCCTCGTTGAGCCCCAGCCCGACGATGGCCAAGACGAATCCGATCGACAGATCCTGCAGGTTCAGCTGGAAGAACGAGGGTCCGAACGGGACTCCCACCGTGATGTTGCGGTACAGCGTGGGAAAGAGTCCCCAGAACACCAGTTGGACGTACACCGGCGTGCCGCGAAAGATCCACAGATAGATCCACGACGCGGAGCGAAGGACCGGGTTGGGCGACAGCCGCATCACCGCCAGCGCCACCCCGAGCACGACTCCGAGCAACATCGCCCAGAAGGTCAGTTGCAGGGTGTTCCACGCGGCCTCGGAAACCCGGTGGTCAAAGAGGTACCGGCGGTACGTGGCCCAGCCGTAGGCGTCGTTGGTCGCCGCGCCGTAGAGGAAAAGCCCGACCAGGAGCAGCGTGAGCCCCGCACCCAGCCAGCGGCCCGGATGGCGCAGCGGGATGGCCTCGATCGGTTGCGGGGCCGATCGCTGCTCGGTCATTCAGCCGACGGCGCCGTTGATGACCGGCTTGTCGATCATTCCCGCTTCAAGGCCCCAGTTCGCCGCAATCGTCGTGTAATCGCCTGTCTTCATCAGATGTTCGAGGGCCCGCAGCAGCGGCTGCGCCAGCGGTGAGCCCTTCGCGACCGGCCATCCGTAGGGAGCGGAGTCGAAGATCTCGCCGGCCGCCTCGAGTTTGCCGCCGCTCTGTTTGACCGCGTAGGCGGTGACCGGGGAGTCAGCCGACATGGCGTCGGCCTGGCCCAGGACGACGGCGTTCGTCACAGCGTCCTGCCCGTCGAATTTCACGATCTCGATCTCCGGCTGCCCCCGATCGACGCAGGCTTTGCTCTTCGCCGGCAGCTCATCGGTCTCCTGAATGGTGGCAGCCTGGACGGCGACCTTCTTGCCGCAGGCATTTCGCGGATCGACCGGCTCGCCGGAACGCTGTGCCCACTGGGTTCCGGCCGAGAAGTAGGTGACGAAGTCGACCTCCTTCTCGCGCTCCCTGGTGTCGGTGAACGAGGACATACCGACGTCGTAGGTGCCGCCCTGGATGGCCGGGATGATCTTGGCGAAGTCGGATTCGCGGTACTCGGCCTCCAGACCCAGCGTCGCCGCGACCGCGTTCATCAGATCGACGTCGAACCCGACGATCCGGCCCTCGGAATCCTTGAACTCGTTGGGCGGATAGGGCAGGTTGACCCCGACGACCAGAACGCCGGCCTGGGCGATGTTCTCCGGCAGGGTGGCGGCGATCTCCCCGACCTTCGACGGGCTGACCGCCACCGACGTGGCAGCGGGTCCGGTGCCGGGCTCCGATCCGCTTTCGGTGTTGCGCGCGCAGCCCGCCAGCAACAGCATGCCGATCGTCCCGATCAGCGCCGCCGCACGCCAGCCCGATCCCGCTCGCCTCTGATGTCTCCGCATCCGTCACTCCTCTGACCAGGTCGCGGCTTGGCAGCAGCGCTGTATCCCACGGACGGTAGCCGAAATCCGGCGTGTCGACTGGCAGAGCAGCACCGCTGTGCCACACTGCGGTCATGACGGATTCTGCCCCGCAGCCCCGCCTCTTCCAGCATCTGTGGAAGTCCACCCTGTTGACCGGCGTCCTGTCGGTGATCCTCGGTGGCCTGGTGCTGTGGTGGCCCGGGCCCACCCTGCTGGTGGCGGCAGTCATGTTCGGCGCCTACCTGCTGGTGTCCGGAATCGCCCAGATGATCTTCGCCTTCAGCCTCCCGGTCTCAACCGGCGGCCGGGTTCTGCTGGTGATCAGCGGTGCCGCGGCGTTGATCCTGGGCGTGCTGGCCTTCCGCCAATTCGGCCGCGGCGACGCGTTCCTGCTGCTGGCCATCTGGATCGCCGTGGGCTTCATCTTCCGCGGGGTGGCGACCACCGCGGCGGCACTCGGTGAGCCGGGCGTGCCCGGCCGGGGCTGGAACATCTTCTTCGGCGTCATCTCGGTCATCGCCGGCATCATCGTGCTCGCCTATCCGATGTCCTCGCTGGTGACGCTGACCCTGGTGGTCGGAATCTGGCTCATCGTGATCGGCGTGTTCGAGGTCATCGCGGCGCTGAGCATGCGCAAGACCGGCAACGAGGTCCGCGCCGGGATCAGCGAGGCGCTGGGCCGGTCCTGACCGCGCAGCATCCGCCCGCCGCCCAGCGGCGGGTAACCTGACGCACGTGTCCCACGACATGAAGCGCCGCCATGACTGAGAACCCTCCCGACAGGCCGGGAACCCCGCCGCAGGGCGGCAGCCTGCCGCCGGACGCACCGCCCTATCCCCCCTACCCGTACCCCTATCCGCCCGGGGCTTACCCCGGCATGCCGGCGTATCCCCCGCCGCCGGGGGGCTACCCGATCCCGGCCGCTCCCCGCAACGGGCTGGGCGCGGCCGCACTGGTGGTCGCCATCGTCGCGCTCATCGGATCGTTCTCGGTGATCGGCGGCATCGTCGGCGGCATCGTGGCCGTGGTGCTGGGACTGGTTGCCCGCGGGCGCGTCAGGCGCGGCGAGGCCACCAACGGCGGGGTGGCCCTGGCGGGCATCCTGTTGGGTGTTTTCGCGGTCGTGGTCGGGCTGGTCTTCATCGGGGTGTGGGTCGGCCTGTTCCGGGAGGTCGGCGCCAGCGACTACTTCGACTGCCTGCAACGGGCAGGACAGGATCGCACGCAGGTGCAGGCGTGCGCCGAACGGTTCCGCCAGTCGGTGGAGGACCGATTTTCGGTGACCGGAACGCCGGCCCGCTAGCCGCGTTCCCCGCGCTCTGATCTGCCGAAGTGCTTGACGATCCCCTCCTGGGCGACGGTCGCGACGATCTGGCCGGCGCGGTTGTAGAAATGGCCCATGCCCAGGCCGCGTGACTCCGCCGCCGCCGGGGAGGCCGTCGCGTAGAGCACCCAGTCGGAGAAGTCGACCTGGCGGTGAAACCACACCGAGTGGTTGATCGTCACCGCGAAGATGCGGTCCCACCCCCACGACAGGCCGTGGGTGGTGATGATCGAATCCAGCACTGTGGTGTCCGAGGAGTAGATCATCGCCGCCGTGTGCAGCACCGGATCGGCGGGCATCCGGCCTGCGGCTTTCATCCACACCTGATTGCGGGCGAGCCGGTCACCCTTGTGCCGCATCACCCACGCCGGGTCGTTGGCGTAGCGCCACTCGATGGGCCGCAGGGCATCGACGAAGATGGGCACGATGTCCTCATAACCCACCAGAAGCTCGTCGATGGTCGGCAGATCGTCGGGTTCGGGAACCTCGGGTGCGGTGAGGCTGTGTTCCAGACCCTGACCGCCGGAGAGGTAGGACACCAGTGCGGTGGCCAGCAGTCGGCCGTGCTGGGTGACGTCGACCCGGCGATTGGCGAAGCGCCGCTCGTCGCGCAACCGGTGGACGCGGAATTCAATGTCACTGGCGGGGTCCCCGCCGGCAATGAAGTGCACCGCGAGCGCAGTCGGGGGCAGGTCATGCTCGAGCGTGCGACTGGCGGCCACGAAACCCTGCGCCATCAGCTGGCCACCGAAGGTGCGGATCGGATTCTTGCGCGGGTGGCGACCGGCGAAGACATCGTCACCCGCCACCGAGAGATCCAAGATGCCCAGCAGTTCGTCGAAATCGGACTTCGGCACTGGGCAGCCTCTCAGTGATCCGTGACGACTAGTGGTCGTCCTCCCCGATCCGGTGGACGTGTATCAAGTTCGTCGAGCCTACTGTGCCCGGCGGGGCACCGGCGACGATGACGACCAGATCGCCTCGCTGGTAGCGGCCCAACTCCAGCAGCGCGTGGTCGACCTGCCGGATCATGGTGTCGGTGCTGTCCAGGTGCGGAACGATGAACGTCTCGGTGCCCCAGGTCAGCGCCAACTGACCGCGCAGTCCGGGCTCGGTGACGAACGCCAGCAGCGGCAGCGGCGGGTGCAACCGGGCCAGCCGGCGCACGGTGTCACCCGAGGATGTGAACGCCACCAGCGCCTGGGCCTGCAGGCGCTCGCCGATGTCGCGGGCCGCATAGGAGATGACGCCCGCCTTGGACCTCGGCACGTGTTCCAGCGGGGGCGCCGCCTTCGAATCCTGCTCGACTCGGGTGATGATCCGCGCCATGGTCCGGACCGCCTCCAGGGGGTATTTCCCGACCGAGGTCTCACCGGACAGCATCACCGCATCGGCGCCGTCGAGCACCGCGTTGGCGACGTCGGAGGCCTCCGCGCGGGTGGGCCGGGAGTTCTCGATCATCGATTCCAGCATCTGGGTGGCGACGATGACCGGCTTGGCATGTTCGCGGGCGATTTGGATGGCCCGCTTCTGCACCAGCGGGACCTCCTCCAGCGGCAACTCCACGCCGAGATCGCCGCGGGCGACCATCACCGCGTCGAAGGCCTGCACGATCGCCTCGAGGTTGTCGATCGCCTCGGGTTTCTCGAGCTTGGCGATCACCGGCACGCGGCGGCCCACCTGGTCCATCACCTGGTGCACCAACTCGATGTCGGCCGGCGAGCGCACGAAGGACAGCGCCACCAGATCGACGCCGAGTCGGAGGGCGAACTTCAAGTCCTCAATGTCCTTGTCGGACAGGGCCGGGACGGAGAAGGCCATGCCCGGCATGGACAAGCCCTTGTTGTTGCTCACCGGCCCGCCCTCGGTGACCGAGCACACCACGTCGGTGCCGTCGATGTGTTCGACGACGAGAGCCACCTTGCCGTCATCGACCAACAGCCGGTCACCCGGGCGGGCGTCCTGCGTCAGCTGCCTGTAGGTGGTGGAGACGCGGTCGTGACTACCCACACACTCCTCGACGGTGATCCGGATCCGCTCTCCGTTGGCCCACAACGTGTGCCCGTCGGCGAACCGACCGAGCCGGATCTTGGGCCCCTGCAGGTCCGCGAGGACACCGACCGCCCGTCCGGTGGTCTCAGCAGCCTGACGAACCAGCCCGTAGGCGCTCTCATGGTCGGCGTAGTCGCCGTGGCTGAAGTTCAGCCGCGCGACGTCCATTCCCGCGTCGACCAACGCCCTGACCATGTCGTCGCTGGTGGCCGGACCTAAGGTGCACACGATCTTGGCTCGGCGGGTCACGACGTCTGAGCATAGTCCGTCTGATCCCGTGCGGGGATCGCCTCGGCGGGTCTAGGAGCCGAACGTTGTTGGAACGAGCGGGAAACCAGGAAGGTTGCGCAGGATCGTCCACGCCAGCGTCGCGGTCACCATCACGATCAGCGCGGCCGGTGTGAACGCGCGCCGGCCGCGGCTGATCCGCCACACCGACCAGATTGCCAACAGCGGCAGCGCGGTCAGCACGAACACGTTGTCGACCGCAGCTGCGGCAAGATCACCGTGGAGCAGGTCGTGAGTCATCCGCAGGCCACCGCAGGCGGGGCAATACCAACCGGTCAGCAAGCGAAACGGGCACGGCGGGTAGAGCGAGCCCGGCTGGTGCGGGTCGACGAATCCGGTGTAGGTCAGCGCGCCGGCCGCGAGCACGCCGAGTCCCAGGCCGCCGTAGCGGGCGACCCGGGCGGGTGGCCATCGGTTAACCATCGCGCAGCGGGCGGCCCTGGGGATCGCGAACGCTTCCGGTGAAGATCAGGACCGCGTCGATGATCCCCCAGATGATGGGCACGACGATGCCGAACCCACAGGTCACGAAGCTGATAAGAAGACCGACGAGCAACTGGGTGATGCCCAGGCCGGTGTAGCCGAGATAGATGCGCCCGACACCGAGGATTCCCATCAACCCGAGCAGCTGGAGCAGCCCGCCCGCGATCTTCGACTTGTCCGAGAAAGGTTCGCCGGTGAACGGGTGGCGGCCGTAGGGCGCCATCGGGTCGGGGTAGTAGCCCGGCGGGTAGTAACCGGGGGGAACCGGCGGCGGGAAGGGTCCGTAGGACGGCGGAGTTCCCTCCGTTCCGCGAAACGGCGGTTCGGTCATGGATTCAGCATGCCAGAGGCCTGCAGGCCGAAGGCGTGCCGCTCGCCTGGCCGGCCGATTCCGCGCTGGCCTGACGGCAGGCGCGGGGGCCCCGCGCGCGCCGCGCCTACATCGCGCCCAGCGCCGCCTTTTCGTCTTCTTCCTGCTGCAGCGAGAAG
>NZ_JBJTCF010000043.1:0-33534 GCF_046091765.1 Mycobacterium sp. | reverse complement strand
GCCGGCGAGGGTCAGCGGACCGATCGGGCTCGGGACGGTCCGGTAGTGCACGGGTGTCTGCATCGCGGCGGCCAGCTTAGTACCCCGCGCCCCGGGCCCCTAAGCTGGAGCGGTGCGCCTCGTGATCGCCCAGTGCACCGTCGACTACCTGGGCCGGCTCACCGCCCACCTGCCCTCCGCCCGCCGGCTGCTGCTGATCAAGGCCGACGGCTCGGTGAGCGTGCACGCCGACGACCGCGCCTACAAGCCGCTGAACTGGATGAGCCCGCCGTGCCGGCTGACCGAGGCCGAGGACGGCGGGGTGTGGGTGGTCGAGAACAAGTCCGGAGAGCAGCTGCGCATCACCATCGAGGAGATCGAGCACGACTCCAGCCACGAACTGGGCACCGACCCCGGCCTGGTCCAGGACGGGGTGGAGGCGCACCTGCAGGAGCTGCTGGCCGAGCACATCGAGTTACTGGGGGTGGGCTACACCCTGGTGCGCCGGGAGTTCATGACCGCGATCGGCCCGGTGGACATCCTGTGTCGTGACGAGCTGGGCCGCACGGTGGCCGTCGAGATCAAACGCCGCGGCGAGATCGACGGTGTCGAACAGCTGACGCGCTACCTGGATTTGCTCAACCGCGACAGCCTGCTCGCGCCGGTCACCGGGGTGTTCGCCGCGCAGCAGATCAAACCGCAGGCCAAGACGCTGGCCGCGGATCGGGGAATCCGTTGTCTGACTTTGGATTACGATGTGATGCGCGGTCTGGACAGCTCCGAGTACCGGTTGTTCTGATGCCGCGACGACGCCCCCGCGATCCCGGACCCCCGCCGCCCCCGGCACCGAAGCTGGCGCGACGGGTGGAACTCGGTGCCGACGGCCATGAGTACGAGGTGCAGCCGGTCGCGGGTGCGCGGGCGGTCAAGACCTATCGCTGTCCGGGCTGCGATCAGGAGATCCCGCCCGGCAAGCCCCATGTGGTGGCGTGGCGCAGCGACGGGGGAGAAGAGGACCGTCGGCACTGGCACAGCGCGTGCTGGAAAAACCGGACCAACCGGCGACCGACCCGCAGGCGGACCTGAGGCGTCAGCGTTCGGCGGCGGGCTCGACCAGTTCGACAAGAACCCCGCCGGCATCCTTGGGATGGATGAAGTTGATCCGGGAATTCGCCGTGCCGCGTCGCGGTGTGTCGTAGAGCAGGCGCACACCCTCATCGCGCAGCCGCGCGCAGAGCGCGTCGAGGTCGCTGACCCGGTAGGCCAGCTGCTGGATGCCCGGTCCGCGCTTGTCGATGAACTTCGCGATCGTCGAGGTCTCGTCCACCGGCGCCATCAGCTGCAGCTGGGAACTGCCGGCCGGTGCGCCGCGCACCGCCAGCATGGCTTCCCGCACGCCCTGGTCGGTGTTGAGCTCCTCGAAGACCACGATCATCCCGAGGTGGTCGTGGTACCACTGGACCGCCGCGTCGAGGTCGGGCACCGCGACGCCGATGTGGTCGATCGCGGTGACCAGCGCGCTGGCGAGCAGCGGCCGGGCGTCGACGTGTTCGGCGGTCATAACGCAACGGTAACCTGACGGCGGCAGCAGTGCCCATCCGGTTGGCCGAACAGCCGGTCCCTCGCAGCTCAGGAGGTCTTGATGACGACGTCGGTGATCGTTGCTGGAGCCCGGACGCCGGTGGGCCGGCTGATGGGATCGCTGCGGGAGGTCTCCGGCACCGACCTCGGTGCGGTGGCAATCCGGGCCGCCCTGGCCAAGGCTTTCCCCGGCGACGAGCAGCCCGGTGCGCTGGTCGACTACGTGATCATGGGTCAGGTGCTGACCGCCGGGGCCGGGCAGATGCCGGCCCGCCAGGCGGCGGTGGCCGCGGGGATCAGCTGGGACGTGCCGGCACTGACGATCAACAAGATGTGCCTGTCCGGGATCGACGCGATCGCGCTGGCCGATCAGCTCATCCGGGCCGGGGAGTTCGACGTGGTCGTCGCCGGCGGGCAGGAGTCGATGACGCGGGCGCCGCACCTGCTGATGGACAGCCGGGCCGGCCACCGCTACGGCGACGTGACGCTGCTCGACCACACGGCCTACGACGGTCTGCACGACGTGTTCACCGACCAGCCGATGGGCGCGCTGACCGAGGACCGCAACGCCGAGGACCGCTTCACCCGCCTCGAGCAGGACACCTTCGCCGCCGGGTCGCACCAGAAGGCCGCCGCCGCCTGGAAGGACGGCGTTTTCGCCGATGAGGTGGTGCCGGTGCGCATTCCCCAGCGCAAGGGTGACCCGGTGGTGTTCGCCGAGGATGAGGGCATCCGGGCCGACACCACCGCGGAGTCGCTGGCCGGGCTCAAGCCGGCGTTTCGCGCCGACGGCACGATCACCGCGGGTTCGGCCTCGCAGATCTCCGACGGCGGCTGCGCGGTGGTGGTGATGAACAAGGACAGGGCGGCCGCACTCGGACTGTCCTGGCTGTGCGAGATCGGAGCGCACGGCGTGGTGGCCGGCCCGGACTCGACGCTGCAGTCCCAACCGGCCAACGCGGTCAAGAAAGCCGTCGCCAGGGAGGGCATCGGGCTCGATGACCTCGAGGTGCTGGAGATCAACGAGGCGTTCGCGGCGGTGGCGCTGGCCTCGACGCGCGAGCTGGGGGTGGACCCCGACCGGGTCAATCGCAACGGCGGAGCGATCGCGATCGGCCATCCGATCGGGATGTCCGGCGCGCGGATCACCCTGCACGCCGCCTTGGAGCTGTCCCGCCGCAAGGCCGGCTACGCGGTGGCCGCCCTGTGCGGGGCCGGCGGCCAGGGCGACGCGCTGATCCTTCGCGCCGGCTAGTTTGCTGATCCCCGCCGGGCGGACATCAGGCGGGTAACTGTGATGTTGGTCATACGCCGGCCCGTGTCAGACTTGTGCCCGTGACTCGTCCTCGTCCGAGGGTTGCGCCGGCGATGGCCGGGGCGGTGGACCTCTCCGGCCTCAAGCAGCGCGCGGCGCAGGGCGCGGGCGGCGAGCAGTCCGCCGGCGTGGAGATCACCGAGGTCAACTTCGAATCCGAGGTGCTGGTCCGCTCGGGTCAGATGCCCGTTGTCGTGCTGCTGTGGTCCCCGCGCAGCGACGCCTGCGTGCAGCTCGCCGAGACGCTGGGTGCGCTGGCCGCCGAGGACGGCGGCAGCTGGTCGCTGGCTCTGATCAACGTGGACACCGTGCCGCGGGTGGCCGAGATCTTCGGGGTGGACGCGGTGCCCACGGTGATAGCCCTCGCCGGAGGCCAGCCGCTGGCCAGTTTCCAGGGCGGACAGCCGCGCGAGCAGGTGCGCCGCTGGGTGGACTCGCTACTCGCCGCGACCGGTGCACCGGGTGCAGAGCAGCAGGCGGAGGCCGAGTCGGTCGACCCCGACCTGCTCACCGCACGCGAGAAACTCGACGCCGGTGACTTCGACGCGGCCGAAGCCGCCTATCGGAGGCTGCTGGAGCGAGACCCGCAGCACGCCGAGGCGAAAGGCGCGCTGACCCAGATCGGATTCCTGCAGCGCGCCTCCGCGCGGCGGCCCGACGCGGTCGCCGTGTCCGACGCCGCCCCCGACGACATCGAGGCGGCCTTCGCCGCGGCCGATGTGCAGATTCTGGCTCGCGACGCGGCGGGCGCGTTCGCCCGGCTGACCGCGCTGGTGGTGCGAACCTCCGGCGACGAGCGCACCACGGTGCGCACCAGACTCATCGAGTTGTTCGAGTTGTTCGACCCCGCCGACCCCGACGTCATCGCCGGGCGGCGCAACCTGGCCAACGCGCTGTACTGACGGACCCGGATCCGCTCGTACTCAGTCGCCGGCCGGTTCCAGCCAGATGGCCGAACTGGGGGGCAGCACCAACTCGGCCGAGGCCGGTCTGCCGTGGTGCGGACGCGCGCCGGCCGCCACCGCGCCGAAGTTGCCGATCCCCGATCCGTGGTAGACGGTGGCATCGCTGTTGATCACCTCGCGCCAGGTCCCCGCGGCGGGCAGCCCGAGGCGGTAGCGGGTGCACTCGGTGCCGGCGAAGTTGAACACGCACGCCAGCACCGATCCGTCGGCGCCGAAACGCAAAAAGCTCAAGACGTTGTTGGCCGAGTCATTCGCGTCGATCCAGGAGTAGCCCTCGGGCCTGCTGTCCAGACTCCACAGCGCGGGACGGCTGCGGTAGACGGCGTTGATGTCCTCGACGAAGCGCTGGATCCCCGTCGAGAAGCTGTGCTCGTCGAGCTGGAACCAGTCCAGGCCGCGCTGCTCGGACCACTCGGCGCGCTGGCCGAACTCCTGGCCCATGAACAACAGCTTCTTGCCCGGGTGCGCCCACTGGTAGGCCAGCAGGCTGCGCAGGCCAGCGGCCCTGACGTGATCGCTGCCGGGCATCCGGCTCCACAGGGTGCCCTTGCCGTGCACGACCTCGTCGTGGCTGATCGGCAGCACGAAGTTCTCGCTGTAGGCGTAGAGCATTGAGAACGTCATCTCGTGGTGGTGGTAGCTGCGGTACACCGGGTCGCGGCCCACGTAGTGCAGCGTGTCGTGCATCCAGCCCATGTTCCATTTCATCGAGAAGCCCAGCCCGCCCAGGGCGGTCGGGCGGGTGACCCCCGGCCATGACGTGGACTCCTCGGCGATGGTGACGATCCCCGGCACGAGTTTGTGCACGGTCGCGTTCATCTCCTGCAGGAACTGCACGGCTTCGAGGTTCTCCCGCCCGCCGTAGACGTTCGGCGTCCAGGCTCCCGCCGGGCGGGAGTAGTCCAGATAGAGCATGGAGGCGACCGCATCGACCCGCAGGCCGTCGATGTGGAACTCCTCACACCAGAACAGGGCGTTGGCGACCAGGAAGTTGCGGACCTCGGGGCGGCCGAAGTCGAACACGTAGGTGCCCCAGTCCAACTGTTCCCCGCGGCGCGGATCGGCGTGTTCGTAGAGCGAGGTGCCGTCGAAGCGGCCCAACGCCCAGGAGTCCTTGGGGAAGTGTGCCGGGACCCAGTCCATGACCACCCCGATGCCGGCGCGATGCAGGTAGTCGACCAGCAGGCGGAAATCGTCGGGACTGCCGAATCGCGACGTCGGCGCGTAATAGGAGGTCACCTGGTACCCCCACGACCCGCCGAAGGGGTGCTCGGCGACCGGCAGCAACTCGACATGAGTGAAGCCTTGGGCGACAACGTATTCGGTCAGTTGCTCGGCGAGTTCGCGGTAGTCCAGGCCGGGACGCCACGACCCCAGGTGAACCTCGTAGGTGCTCATCGGCGCGAAGACCGGGTTGTGCTCAGCGCGGCGCTGCATCCACTCGCCGTCGGCCCACCGATAGTCCGAGACGAACACCCGCGACGCGGTGCGCGGGGGTACCTCGGTGGCGAAGGCGAACGGGTCGGCCCGATCGGTGACCTCGCCGTCCGCGCCGTGCACGCGGAACTTGTAGAGACCGCCGGCGGGGAAGTCGGGCCAGAACAGCTCCCACACCCCCGAGGAGCCGAGCACCCGCATCGGCGCGTCGTTGCCGTCCCAGCCGTTGAATTCGCCGATCAGGCCGACACCCTTCGCGTTGGGCGCCCACACGGCGAAGGACACCCCGTCGACTCTGCCGTCGGCGGTGTGAAAGGAGCGGGGATGGGCGCCGAGGATCTCCCAGAGTCGCTCGTGGCGCCCTTCGGCGAACAGGTGCAGGTCGATCTCACCCAGCGTCGGCAGGAACCGGTACCCGTCGGCGTGAATCGGCGCGAGGCCGTCGCCACCGGAATAGCTCACCTGCAGCCGGTAGTCGACGAGATCGGTGAACGGCAGCGCCACCGCGAACAGGCCCGCCGACAGGTGCGTCATCGGATAGCGACGGGCGCCGACGAGGGCGATGACCGACTCCGCGTGTGGCCGCAGCGCCCGGATCACCGTGTGGTCGCCGTACTCATGTGCGCCGAGGATCGCGTGCGGATCGTGATGGACCCCCGCCACCAGGCGCGCCAGGTCTCCGGGAGCCGGTGCCAGGTACGGACTGGTGCTCATCGGTGACTCATTCCCGCCTCAGCATGCAGCTACGCTGCCGCTCCGGGATCGGCGGCAGGCGCAGGATGTGGGCGACCGCCTTGGCCGGATCGAGACGGACGTAGTTCGTCTGGCCCCACAGGTATTCCTCGCCGCTGATCTCGTCGCGGACGGCGAAGCGTTCCCAGGGCTGCATCGCCAGCGCGCCCATGTCGAGCGACACCACGCCCTGCTCGGGGCCGAACGGGTTGAGCGACACGATGACGAGCACCAGGTCGCCGGTGACCGGGTCGAACTTGCTGTAGGCCAGCAGTGCCTCGTTGTCGACGGAGTGGAACCACACCGTGCGCAGCTGGCACAGCGCGGGATGGTCGGCGCGGATGTGGTTGAGTCTGGTGAGAAAGGGTTCCAGCGAGCGCCCCGCGGCCAGGGCGCCGGCGAAGTCGCGGGGGCGAAGTTCGTACTTCTCCGAGTCGAGATATTCCTCGCTGCCCTCTCGCACCGGCGTGCTCTCGAACAACTCATAGCCCGAGTACACCCCCCACGACGGGCCCATCGTGGCGGCCAGCACCGCGCGGATGGCGAACATCCCCGGCCCGCCGTGCTGCAGACTCGCGTGCAGGATGTCGGGGGTGTTGACGAACAGGTTGGGCCGGGCGTAGTCAGCGTGCTCGGCGAGGTCCCGGGCGAATTCCATGAGCTCCCACTTGCCGGTGCGCCAGGTGAAGTACGAATACGACTGGGTGAAGCCGAGTTTGGCCAGCCCGTACAGCCGCGCCGGGCGGGTGAAGGCTTCGGAGAGGAACAGCACGTCGGGATCGTGAGTCTTGACCTCGCCGATCAGCCAGGCCCAGAAGTCCGGTGGCTTGGTGTGCGGGTTGTCCACCCGGAAGATCCTGACCCCGTGGGACACCCAGTGCAGGACCACGCGCAGCACCTCGTGGTAGAGCCCGTGGGTGTCGTTGTCGAAGTTCAGCGGATAGATGTCCTGATACTTCTTGGGCGGATTCTCCGCGTAGGCGATGGTGCCGTCGGGCAGCTCGGTGAACCAGTCCCGGTGCCCGGCCGCCCACGGATGGTCCGGCGCGCACTGCAGCGCCAGATCCAGGGCGACCTCCATCCCCAGTTTGGCGGCGGCCGCCACGAAGTCGTCGAAGTCGGCCAGCGTTCCCAGCGCGGGGTGCACGGCGTCGTGGCCGCCGGCGGCGCTGCCGATCGCCCACGGTGAGCCGACGTCGCCCGGCTCGGCGGTGACGTTGTTGTTGCGGCCCTTGCGGTGCACGGCGCCGATCGGGTGGATCGGGGGCAGGTAGACCACCGAGAAGCCCATCGCGGCGATCCGGTCCAGTGCGACGGCCGCGGTGGCGAACGTGCCGTGCACCGCGGTTCCGTCGGGTCGGCGGCCACCGGTGGAGCGGGGGAACATCTCATACCAGGCCCCGCACCGCGCGGCGGGCCGGTCCACCCACACGCTGTAGGACGGGCCGCGGGTGAGCGGTTCGCGCAGGGGGTGGCGGGCGAGCAGTTCGGTCACCTCCTCGGCGAGCGCGGGTGCGGCGCGCTCGAGGGGGTCGCCGGGCCGGCGCAGCTCGCCCGCCGCGTCGAGCAGCGGGCCCCGCTCGGCGCGGGGCACACCGGCGGCCGCGCGCTCGAGCAGCGCGGCGCCGACCAGAAGGTCGTTATGCAGGTCGTCCTCGTCCTGCCCGGCCTCCAGCTTGGCGGTGACCGCGCGCTGCCAGGTCGTGATCGGGTCGCCCCACCCGTCGACCCGGAAGCTCCACAGCCCGACCCGGTCGGGGGTGAACTGGCCGTGGAACACGTCCGGGGTGCGGCCCAGCGCCATCGGGCACTGCTCGGTTCCGGCGCGGGGTGCGGCCGGCGCAGCGGGCGCGTCCGGTGGGTCCGGGGTGATCGCCACCGTGGCGTCGGGGGAGCGGCCCGGCCGCGACGGGTCGCGGCCCGCGCGGGGATAGGCCCGGCCCAGATACCGCACGACCAGCGTGGCGGCCACCGCCTCGTGGCCCTCCCGCCAGACCGTGGCGCGCACCGGGACGACCTCCCCGACGACCGCCCGCGCGGGGTAGGCGCCGCAGGACACCACCGGCGCGATCTCGTCGATCTCGATTCGGCCCGGCACCCGACCAACGGTAGTGGGCGGCCAGGGACGCTGCGGCCGAAGCTCGGACCGCGCGCGCGGCCGGTTCTCAGTAAGGTCGGAGCCGTGAAGGCGCTGCGTAGGTTCACCGTCCGTGTCCCGCTGCCCGAGCGGCTGTCGGCGCTGGGCCGGCTGTCGACGAATCTGCGCTGGTCGTGGGACACCCCGACGCAGGAGCTCTTCGAGAGCATCGACCCGGCGAAGTGGGTCCGCAGCGGGGCCGACCCGGTGGCGCTGCTGGGTGCGGTCAGCGCCCGGCGCCTCGACGAACTGGCCACCGACCACGGGTTCCTCGAGCGGCTCGACCGGCTCGCCGCCGATCTCGACGACTACCTGACCCGCCCGCTGTGGTACCAGCAGCGCGACGCCTCGGCCCTGCCCGCGGGAATCGCCTACTTCTCGATGGAGTTCGGCGTCGCCGCGGCGCTGCCCAACTACTCCGGCGGGCTGGGAATCCTGGCCGGTGACCACCTCAAGGCGGCGTCGGACCTCGGTCTGCCGCTGATCGGCGTGGGCCTGAACTACCGTTCCGGCTACTTCCGCCAGTCACTGACCGCCGACGGCTGGCAGCACGAGAACTATCCCACGATGGATCCGCAGGGCCTGCCGCTGCGTCTGCTCGTCCAGACCGACGGAACCCCGGTGCTCGTCGAGTTGGCGATGCCCGAATCGCGAATGCTGCGCGCGCGGGTGTGGATCGCCCAGGTCGGCCGAATCCCGTTGCTGCTGTTGGACTCCGATATCCCGGAGAACGACCACGACATGCACAACGTCACCGACCGGCTCTACGGCGGCGACCAGGAGCACCGGATCAAACAGGAACTTCTGGCCGGCATCGGCGGGGTGCGGGCGATCCGGGCGTTCACCGCGCTGGAGGGCCGGCCGGCACCGGATGTGTTCCACATGAACGAGGGGCACGCGGGTTTTTTGGGCGTCGAGCGCATCCGGGAACTGATGCTCACCGACGGTCTGGACTTCGACACCGCGCTGACGGTCGTGCGCGCCAGCACGGTCTTCACCACCCACACCCCGGTGTCGGCCGGGATCGATCGCTTCCCGGTGGAGCTGGTCAGGCGTTACTTCCTCGAAAACGCCGACGCCGACGCCGGCGACCTGGTGGCCGGACCGCTGCTGCCCGGAGTGCCCATCGGGCGGGTGCTGGAGCTGGGCGCGGAAGACGACTTCGGCACCGACGGTGCGAAGTTCAACATGGCTCACATGGGCCTGCGATTGGCCCAGCGGGCCAACGGGGTCTCCGAACTGCACGGGCGGGTCAGCCGGGCGATGTTCTCCTCGCTGTGGCCGGGTTTCGATGCCCGCCAGGTCCCGATCGGGTCGATCACCAACGGGGTGCACGGCCCCACCTGGGCTGCGCCGCAATGGCTTTCGCTGGGCCGTGAGCTGCTCGGCTCCACGGAGGCGCTGCGCGAGCCGGAGGTGTGGCAGCGGCTGCATGACGTCGACAACGGTCATATCTGGTGGATCCGTTCCCAGTTGCGCGCCCGCCTGGTCGAGGACATCCGTCGCCGACTGCGCGATTCGTGGCTGGAACGCGGTCTGACCGAAGCCGAACTCGGCTGGACCGCGCAGGCCTTCGACCCGGATGTGCTGACGGTCGGATTCGCCCGCCGGGTCCCGACCTACAAGAGGCTGACGCTCATGCTGCGCGACCCGGCGCGGCTGGAGGCGCTGCTGCTCGACGAAGCCAGACCGATCCAGCTCGTGGTGGCCGGCAAGTCCCATCCCGCCGACGAGGCCGGCAAGGCGCTCATCCAGCAGATCGTCCGCTTCGCCGACCGCGAGGAGGTGCGCCACCGGATCGCGTTCCTGCCGGACTACGACATGTCGATGGCCCGGCTGCTGTACTGGGGGTGCGACGTGTGGCTGAACAATCCGTTGCGCCCACTGGAGGCCTGCGGGACCTCGGGGATGAAGAGCGCGCTCAACGGCGGGCTGAACCTGTCGATCCGCGACGGCTGGTGGGATGAGTGGTTCGACGGGGAGAACGGCTGGGAGATACCGACCGCCGAGGGCGTCGCCGACGAGGAGCGCCGCGACGACCTGGAGGCCAGCGCCCTCTACGGGCTGCTGCGCGACGCGGTGGCGCCGAAGTTCTACGACCGCGACGAGCAGGGCGTGCCGACCCGCTGGGTGGAGATGGTCCGCCACACGCTGCAGACGCTGGGACCCAAGGTGCTGGCTTCGCGGATGGTCCGCGACTACACCGAGCAGTACTACGTCCCGGCGGCACAGGCGCTGCGGCACACCGTCGCCCCGATCGACGGGCTCCCCTACGGCCACGCGCGGGAACTGACGGCTTATCGGATGCGCGTGCGGGAGGCCTGGCCCGGGGTCGCGGTCACCGACGTGGACAGCACCGGCCTGCCCGATACCCCGCTGCTGGGTTCGAAGCTGACGCTGACCGCGGCGGTCGAACTGGCCGGGCTGCGTCCCGATGAGGTGGTCGTCCAGGCGGTGCTCGGCCGGGTGGACGCCGACGGCACCCTGCTGCGGCCGGACTACGTGGACATGGTCCACACCGGGTCCGGCGAGGGCGGAACCGAGATCTTCACCACCACCACGCCGTTGCCGCGGGCCGGCGCGGTGGGCTACACGGTCCGGGTGCTGCCGCACCATCCCCTGCTGGCGTCGGACTCCGAGCTGGGGCTGGTGGCCCTGGCCTGAGAGTTTGGGAACCGTGGCGCGCGGTGCCCGGGCCGCAGGTAGGTTGCCTCGTGTGATTCGTGTGATCGTCGCCATCGGGCTCTGCCTGGCGACTGCGGCCCCGGCGGCGGCCGATCCGCAACCGCCGGCACCCGACCCGGGGGCACCGGTGATCGAACCGGTCGCCGCGACCGAGGCCGCCCCTCCCTCCGATCCGGCGGTGGTGATCTCAGCGGCACCGGTCAGCACCGAGACGCCCGACGGCGCGACCCTGACCATCTCCTCGCGCGACGAGACCCAGCTGCCCGCCGCTCCGCTGACCACCGCGATCTCCTCGCGGGAGTACGTCGTAGGCGGGGTGTTCACCGGGTCGGTCGCCGGTGGCGGGGACAGCCCGGCCGGGGTCTTCGAGGTCGGCTACCAGATCGGCTGCGGGATCGACATGAGCACCTCCAACGGGGTGTCGCTGACCGGCACCGCCGGGATCAGCCCGGGCATCGGCTTCATCGACATCGTTCCCCCCTTCGACAACTTCTTCGTTCCCTCGATCGGCGCCAACCTCGGCGGTGCGGTCACCGTCGGACTCAAGCCGGGCATCATCGAGAGCGTGCCGGTGACCAAGAAGCGCTACACCGGTGCCGCGCCATGGATCTCGATCGACAACTTCCGGGTTCACATCGACGGCTGCGTGGGCGAGTCGTTCATCCGCTCCTACGCCATCCTGACCAAGTCCACCGACGAGGGTGAGGCGATTCTGTCCTGGTACGGGACCACCAAAGCCGTCTGAGGGCGCAGCACCAGATCCTCTGATTCGCACCCGCCGTCGGGACAGCGCGCCGTCGGTTTCCAGCTGCAGATGACCTGACCGTTCTGGACAAAGCGCTGCGGCGACACTTGGGGACCCGCCTCAAACTCTGCGGCCCCGTGCTTGACCCTGTTCGCTAAGACCCGATCCTGAGAGTTCCTAACATTTTCGGGCCGGGAACCGGAGACTTGCTTAGTCGGCGGGGGCCGAGTCGCCGCCGTCGCCCGCGCGCTCGCGCGCGATATCCGACACCCGGTCGCGCACCAGGTACCAGCCCCCGATGAGCGCCGGGATCAGCACAGCCAGGCCCGCGATCGTCGCGGTGCCCACCGGGTAGTTGAACGCCATCAGCACGAGGACCGACAGCAGGAAGGCCAGCGTCAGGTAGCCGGTGTAGGGCGAACCCCACATCCGGAACGACGGCCGTTCCAACCTGCCCTGCTCGGACCACCGGAACAACTGGAGTTGACAGATGATGATGGTCGCCCACGACGAGAGGATGCCCAGCGAGGCCACGTTGAGCACGATCTCGAAGGCCATATCCGGTACGAGGCTGTTGAGCAGCACGCCGAGCAGTCCGATCGAGGCGGTGAGCAGGATCCCGCCGTAGGGGACACCCTGCCGCGACATCCGGGCGGTGAACTTGGGCGCGCTGCCGTTCATCGCCATCGAACGCAGGATCCGCCCGGTGGAGTACAGGCCGGCGTTGAGGCTGGAGAAGGCGGCGGTGAGAACCACCAGGTTCATTACCGTCCCGCCGCCTTCGATGCCGATTCTGGAGAAGAACGTGACGAACGGGCTTTCCGCGGCCGAGTAGGCGGTGTAGGGCAGCAGCAGGGCGAGCAGGAAGAGCGAGCCCACGTAGAACAGCGCGATGCGGGCGATGACCGAGTTGATCGCCCGAGGCATCACCTTCTCGGGCTCCTCGGTCTCGCCCGCGGCGATCCCGACCAGTTCGACCGCCGCATAGGCGAACACGACGCCGGAGGTGACCAGGACTAGGGGCAGCAGTCCGACCGGGAACAGGCCGCCGTTGTCGGCGATCACGCTGAAGCCGGTCGAGTGACCGTCGATGGAATACCGGCCGGCCAGGAAGATCGTGCCCGCGACCAGGAAAGTCACCAGGGCGATCACCTTGACCAGCGCAGCCCAGAACTCGAACTCGCCGAACAGCGCGACCGACACCAGGTTCATGGCCAGGACGATCCCCAGGGCGATCAGCGCGATCAGCCACTGGGGGACGTCCTTGAAGACGCCCCAGAATTTGAAGAACACCGCAATCGCCGTCGAGTCGACGATCGTGGTCACCGACCAGTTGAGGAAATACATCCAGCCGGCGACGAAGGCCGCCTTCTCGCCGAGGAACTCCCGCGCGTAGGAGACGAAGGATCCCGTGGTCGGGCGGTGCAGGACGAGTTCGCCCATCGCTCGCAGGATGAAGAACACGAACACCCCGCAGACGCCGTAGGCCAGGAACAGCCCGGGACCGGCACTGGCCAGCCGGCCGCCGGCACCGAGGAACAGACCGGTCCCGATCGCGCCGCCGATCGCGATCATCTGCAATTGGCGGGGGCTAAGACTCTTGTGGTAGCCGGCGTCCTCGGCGGTCAGTCCGGCCGGTTCGGAGGGGGCGGGGCGGGGAATTGTCGTCATTGCTGCGCCTCCTCGGCGGTCCGGCCGGCGGCGTCGGCGTGGTGCGGCGGGGCGGGCAGGTCCCGGAAGGTGAAGATGAACCCGAAGACAGCGACGGCGGCCGCGACTGCGTAGCCGATGACCGAGTACCAGCCCACGTGGAGATAGGCGGTCACCGCCACGACGACCATGGCCAGAAAGACCATGGACATGCCGATCAGCGGAGTCTTGGCCTTGAAGTCGATGAATCGCACGAGCCTGACCCTCCCCGATCGGCCGGATATGACCGGGTTCAGTCAACCCCTGTGAACGTCCGGCGAAGGCGAAGTGGACGAAGAGTTTTCACGGTTGTAACCGGGGCCGCGCCCCGGTCTGCCCCGCCCCGCCGGGCTGCCCCACACTCGTTTCGGCCGCGCTGCGAGGTGCTTTTCGCTGTGGAGGGGTAAGTGCCTCTGGGCATAAAAGTGGCGCTGGAACACAGTGTCCGTAACAGGCGCTTTGTTTGGCGTGGCCGTAAACCGGGCGCAGCAGTGAGTCGCTGTCGATGAACACCCGCTCATCGGCGCCGGGCAACAGATCGACCCGTCGGTACAGTAGGGCCAGATGCTCACCCAACACCGATTCGATTTGCCGAGCGTGACCGAAGGTGAACTCTCGCAACAGGGTTCCGATAGTCGAGGGTGCGTATACGCCGCCGAAAAGAGTCTTCACCTCGCCCGAGCGCACGATATCGAGATCGTTGATACTGTCAGCACCGGCCCACATCCCGGGCGATATCGGTGGATCGAGGCTCAGGGGAACCGTTTGATGCAGCGTTCCTCGTCGCTGAGGACGCCGACGCGGAAGGCGTCGATGCGGGAGAACCCGGCGGTCACCGTCTCCCCGTTGACGTCGCTGGCGGCCAGCCCGTTGGTCAGCAGACCCGAGACCGCCTCGTCGAGGTCGCCGGCGGTCAGCGCGACGGTGTTGCCGTCGGGGGTGGCGATGTCCCCGGACATCTTGGCGGTTGCCACCCCGGTCAGGCAGGCGGTCCGCAGAGCCGCCTCGGCGGTGTTGAGCGAGAGCCCGCCGCGTTGGCGCTGCAGCGCCAGCATGTAGCGCGAAACGACAGCCGAGTAGGCGGTGTTGTCGCCCTGCAGGACCACTTCGTCGAGGCCCTCGGTGGAGGCACCCATCTGCTGCAGGCCGGGCAGATCGACGGTGATGGTGTTGCTGGCCGGGCAGTACGACGCCGGCGGACTGGGTCGGGCGTCCGGGCAGGCGGCTGCCGCGGCGGCGTCGAAGGTCAGCTGCGGCGGCTGGGCCGGGCTGAAGATGATGTTCAGCGCGTCGACGATCGAGCGGACCGACTCCTCGGTGACGGGTAACTCGCCGGTCTGGTCGGCGGGCAGTTGCACCGGCAGGTCGCCGCGGCGCTGGGTGATCTCGGTCATGGTGATCGCCGCGCACGCCGAGGGTCCGTCGGTGAAGCCGAACTGGAACGCAGAGATGCGCTCGAAGGCCGAGCCGTGCTCGTCGGCGCCGTCGTAGTAGTCGTTCTCCCGCAGTACCGGATCGCGGAAGGAGATCATCGCGGCCAGCAGGTTGTTGAGTCCGTCGCCGGTGCTCAGCGTGAAGCGGGGCGACTTGCCCTCGGCCACCCAGCGCAGGTACACGCCGGTCAAGCAGTCGGCCTGCTGCTCGCCCACCAGCGTGGGGATGCTTCGCGAACTCAGGCCGGCCATCTGCTGGACGGCGTGGCCGTACTCGTGCGCCAGCACCATCGTGATCGCCATGTCCCCGTTGGCCTGGCGCATCGCCGGCAGCAGCACGGTGCGATCCCAGCCGATGGTGTCGTCGTCCTCGCAGAAGCCCGCGTTGACCAGGCCCGAGGTCGACTCACCGCAGAACTGCCCGCTGTAGTCGTCCGAATCCCAGGAGATCACGGCGTCGACCGGCTTGAACTCGCCGCCGAAAGCCTCCGGGTAGGCGAATTCCCAGAACTCCTCGAGGTCGCTGACCGACTGCCCAGCCAGCTGGTCGACCTCGCTGCCGTCGGTCCCGATCACCTCGCGCGACTCGGCCTTGGCGTCGGGCCGCAGCCCGGTCGGCCCGTCCACGGCTTCCAGCCCGCCCACCTTGAAGGGATCGGAGAACACCGAGACCGGGGTCCCGACGACGGCCGTCGCGCAGCCGGTGAGTACCGCGGCGGCGGCCGCGAGGGACACCGCGCATCGCAGGAGGCGGGTTCGGTGCATGTCTCCACTGTGCATGTCTCCCCGGTGCATGTCTCCACGGTGCATTTCTCCACAATAGTTTCACCTGACGCCCCGCACCCGCTGTGGTGGAATCAGCAGGATCGCCGGGGGAGCGCAATCCAGAAAGGCGCACGACAGTGCCACACGACGAGCCTGACGTCGCAGCGCTGCTGACCCCGGTCGATTCGCTCAGTGTCGATGTTCTCAGTGACAACGTCAGCGACACCTATGTGAGCAAGACCTCGTTCGCCCGCTCCGAGATCGACAACGTGGTCCGGGCCGGCGCTTCGGTGGTGTCCGGTGAGACGCTCCTGGTAGCCAATCTCGGCTACGGACTTCGGCTGCGCACCAGGACGTCGTCGGCCAAACACGTGCTGCTCTTCGACACCGGGACCGAGGGCGCGGCGTTCATCCGCAACTGCGCCAATCTCGGGATCGACCTCGGTGAGGTGGGGGCGATCGCCATCACGCACGGGCATTGGGACCACATGGGTGCGTTGCTCGATGCCGTCGATGCCGTCGTCAGCCGCCGCGGCTCGGTCACCGTGCATGTCAACCCGCTGATGTTCCGGCAGCGCGGCGTGCAACTCGGCGCCGGGCAGGTGATCCCGACCGAGACGGTTCCCACTCCCGGGCAGTTGGTCCACCACGGCGCAGCGGTCGTCAACGACGCCGGCCAGCGGCTGCTGCTGGACGGCCACTTCTACTACAGCGGGGTGATCCCGCGCGTGAGCCCGTTCGAGAAGGGTCGATCCGACCACCTGTGCCGCGAGCACGACGGGGACCCGTGGGAACCCGACCCGCTGCTGATGGACGAGCGGATGCTGGTCGCCCACGTGAAAGGGCTGGGGCTGATCGTGTTCAGCGCCTGCTCCCACGCCGGGATCGTCAACGTGTGCACCGAGGTCGCCCGACTCTTTCCGGATGTGCCCATTCACGCGGTGATGGGTGGCCTGCACCTGGGGGGCGTGATGGAGGCCGTGATCGCCCAGACGGTCGCGGGCCTGGCGCCCTTCGGGATCCGCTACATCATCGCCGGGCACTGCACCGGCTGGCGGGCCCTGCACGCCCTCGCCGACGCCTTCGGCGATTCGGTCAGTCAGTCGTCGGTCGGGACGAGCTATACCTTCGAGGCGGTTCCCCCGGCATGACAGTCGAATCGCCGGTCTCGGAACGGCTCACCGTCACCGCCCTGCTGTTGTTGACGTTCGCCACCGGACTGGTCGATGCCGTCAGTGTGCTCTGCCTCGGGCACGTCTTCGTCGCGAACATGACCGGCAACGTGATTTTCCTGGGTTTCTGGTTCGTCCCGCATTCCGGGGTCGACCTGACCGCCGCGGTCGTCGCGTTCGTCAGTTTTCTCACCGGCGCGGTGATCGGCGGGCGGTTCGCGCGGCTGCGCGATCGCGACGTGCGGCGCTGGATCACGACGGCGCTCGGGTGTGAGTTCCTGTTGCTGGCCGCGCTGTCGGGCCTCGCCGGTGCCGGGGTACTCGGCTACCGCGACGACACGAAGCTGATCCTCATCGCGGGCCTGGCGGTGAGCTTCGGTGCGCAGAACGCGACGGCACGCCTGTTCGGTGTTCAGGAGCTCAGCACCACCGTGCTGACCTCCACCATCGTCGGTATCGGAGCCGACAGCCGACTGGCCGGCGGCAGCGGGGCGCGCCGGAAGCTGCGCCTGACCGTGGTTGCCACCATGGTCGGTGGGGCGGTGGTCGGCGCGACGCTGACCCGATTCGTCGTGGCACCGGTGATCGCGCTGGCGGCCTGCGCCGTCGCCGCGAGCCTGCTCATCTTCCGCTGGGGCGGTCAGGACTCCGAGGCGTAGTCCGCGCTCGGAGCGCTCAGCCGTGCGAGAGCTTGTCGCACGACGGCGGGATCGGTGGTGGCCCAGAACGGCGGCAGCGACGCCCGCAGGTAGCCCGCGTAGCGGGCGGTCGCCAGCCGCGAGTCCAGAACCGCGACCACGCCGCGGTCGGTGGGCTGGCGCAGCAGCCGGCCCGCGCCCTGAGCCAGCAGCAGCGCCGCGTGGCCGGCGGCGATCGTGAGGAACCCGTTGCCGCCGCGGGCGGACACCGCGCGCTGGCGCGCCGCCATCAGCGGGTTGTCCGGCCGGGGGAACGGGATGCGGTCGATGATCACCAGCGACAACGAAGGTCCGGGCACGTCGACGCCCTGCCACAGCGACAGCGTCCCGAACAGCGAGGTCTGCGGGTCGGCGGCGAACTGCTCGACCAGCGCGGCGGTGCCGTCGTCGCCCTGGCAGAGCACCGGGGTGTCCAGCCGCTCCCGCATCCGCTCGGCGGCCTCCCGCGCGGCCCGCATCGAGGAGAACAAGCCCAGGGTGCGCCCGTCGCACGCCTCGATCAGGCCGGCGATCTCGTCGAGGGTCTGCGCCGGTGCGACCCCGTCGCGCCCCGGCGGCGGCAGGTGTGCGGCGACGTAGAGGATGCCCGCGCGGGCGTGGTCGAAGGGCGAGCCGACGTCCAGCCCGCGCCAGGCCGGTCCGTCGGTCAGGCCCCAGCTGTCGGCCATCGCGTCGAATGCGCCGCCGGCCTTGAGAGTGGCCGAGGTCAGGACGGCGGTCGTGGCGCCGAACAGTCCGCCGCCCAGCAGCTCGGCGACCGACAGCGGCGCGACCCGCAGCACCGGCCCGCGCTGCTCGTCCTGATCGAGCCACACCACCTCGGTCCGGTCGGGGATCGGCGGGGCGAAGGATTCCACCACTCGGGTGCAGACGTCGGCAATGTCGCCCAGCGCGACGATCGCCTCGGCTCGCGGCGCGGCGGCCTTCGGGTCCGCCGGTGCGGGGTCGATCGCCGATCGTGCGGCGGCGGCGGCGTCGCGCAGCACTGTCAGGTCTGCGGCCAGCGCGGCGTCGAGGCAGTCGATCTGGCGGGCGGGCGCCTCGCGCAGCGCGGCGCCGAGTGCGGCGACGGCCTGCTCGAGCCGGTGGGCGGGCTCCGGGCCGGCCAGGCGGGCGGCCCGCCGGGCGGTCGCCTCCAGAGCGCCGGGCGCCAGTTCGCCGGTGGCCACCGACGTCACCCGGTCGACCAGTTCGTGGGCCTCGTCGACGACCAGGAACTCGTGCTCGGGCAGCACCGCCGAGTCGGTGACGGCGTCGATCGCCAGCAGGGCATGGTTGGTGACGACGATGTCGGCCTGGCCGGCCTCGGCGCGGGCGATCTCGGCGAAGCAGTCGGCGCTGAACGGGCAGCGCGACGGCCCGAGGCACTCGCGCGCGGACACGCTCACCTGCGACCAGACCCGGTCGGCGACTCCGGGGCGGAGGTCGTCGCGGTCGCCGGTTTCCGTCGAGGATGCCCATACCGTCAGTCGTTGCACGTCGCGGCCCAGAGCACTGACGGGTTGGGGTTCGAACAGTTCCCCGGTCTCGGCCTCGTCGCCCTCTCCCGGGTCGTCGCCCTGAATCTTGTTGCGGCACAGATAGTTCTGCCTGCCTTTGAGCAGGGCGAAGCGCGGCCGGCGGGGCAGGGCGTCGGCCAGCGCGTCGGCCAGCAGCGGCAGGTCGCGATCGACCAGTTGACGCTGCAGGGCGATTGTGGCGGTGGACACCACCACCGGTGATTCGTCCCGCACGGCCCGCGCGAGGGCGGGCACTAGATAGGCCAGCGACTTCCCGGTCCCGGTGCCGGCCTGCACGGCCAGGTGCTCGCCGGTGGCGAAGGCCCGTTCGACGGCCTCGGCCATCTCGACCTGTCCGGGCCGCGGTGCACCGCCCAGTGCCGCGGTCGCCAGCCCGAGCAATTCGGAAAGATCGGCGGGCCGCGCGGCGTTCACCGCGCCGGCACCTGGCGGGTGGGGATGGCCGGTTCGCCGCGGGACAGGGCCAGCCCCGCCCAGGGCAAGCTGGCCAGTCCCCGGGCCAGCAGGTCGCGGGCCGCGCTCAGACCGTCCGGCCCGATCACCGGGTGGCCGCCGCGCACCAGCGGTGTGGTCAGCGCTCGCGCGTGCGCCTCGGCGTTCGGGGGGGCCCCGGCCGGGTGGACCAGTTCCTCCGAGACGACGCCCGTCGCGTCGGAGATTCTCGTCGCGCCCTTGCGGCCGCCGTGGGACTCCTTGTGGCTGCTGCGCTTGCGCACCGGGATCCCGTCGACCTCGACCAGTTTGTAGACCATGCCGGCGGTCGGGGCGCCGGATCCGGTGACCACCGAGGTTCCGACCCCGTAGGAGTCGACGGGTTCGGCGCGCAGCGCGGCGATCGCGTACTCGTCGAGGTCACCGGAGACCACGATCCGGGTTGCCGTCGCGCCGAGGGCGTCGAGCTGGTCGCGCACCTGGCGGACCAGCACGCCCAGATCCCCGGAGTCGATGCGCACCGCGCCCAGGCCGGTGCCCGCCACGGCGATCGCGTTGTCGACCCCGCGCCGCACATCGAAGGTGTCGACCAGCAGCGTGGTGTCGATCCCGAGTTCGGCGATCTGGGCGCGAAAGGCGGCCCGCTCCCAGTCGTCGGATTCCGGACTTCCCGCCGGACCTTTCTCGGCCCCGGCGTAGAGCAGGGTGAAGGCGTGCGCGGAGGTGCCTATCCCGGGAATCCCCCAGCGGCGGACGGCTTCGAGGTTGGAGGTGCCCGCGAAGCCGGCGATGTAGGCGGCGCGCGCGGCGGCGACCGCGGCCTGCTCGTGGGTGCGTCGCGACCCCATCTCGATGAGCGGGCGCCCCCCGGCTGCGCTGACCATCCGGGCGGCCGCCGAGGCGACCGCGCTGTCGTGATTGAGGATCGACAGCGCCAGTGTCTCCAGCACGACGCACTCGGCGAAGGTCCCGGTCACCGAAAGCACCGGCGATCCCGGGAAATAGAGTTCACCCTCGGCGTAGCCGTCGATGTCGCCGCCGAAGCGGAACCCGCGCAGATAGTCGAGGGTCGTCGGCGACAGGAACTCGGAGAGCGACGCCAGCGCCGGTGGGTCGAAAACGAAGCCGCCCAACGCTTCCAGAAACCGGTTCGTCCCGGCGAGCACCCCGTAGCGCCGTCCCTCGGGAAGCCGTCGGGCGAAGACCTCGAAGGTGGTTCGCCGCTGCGCCGAGCCGTCGCGCAGCGCAGCGGAAAGCATGGTCAGCTCGTATTTGTCGGTCAGCAGCGCCGGCGACGCGTCCCCAACCATGAGGGCAACGGTATCGGGTGGCCCCGGCGGTCGGCTCGCTATCCTTAGGCCATGGGCGCGTCATCGGCACCGACCCGGCCGGGTACCAGCGGAGTTCTCGAGGCCAGCGAAAAACAGGTCACCGACGCCCCCTGGGTGACCATCGTGTGGGACGATCCGGTGAACCTGATGACCTACGTCACCTACATCTTGCAGAAACTCTTCGGCTACAGCGAACCGCACGCCACCAAGCTGATGCTGCAGGTGCACAACGAGGGCAAGGCGGTGGTGTCCGCCGGCAGCCGCGAGGCGATGGAGGTCGACGTGGCCAAACTGCACGCCGCGGGCCTGTGGGCCACCCTGCAGCAGGACCGCTGACATTCGTGCGCAAGTGGAAGCGGGTCGACACCGCCGAAGGTCCCCGCTTCGTGTCGGCGATGGAGATTCACGAGGCGGCCCTGCTGCGGACCATGGCGACCTCGATGCTGGAGATGCTGCGCGAACGTCAGACGGCCGCGCCCTCGGACCCGCTCGAGCAGATCACCGGCATCCGCACCGGGCACTCCGTTCCGCCCGACGATGCGACCATGCGCCGGCTGCTGCCCGACTTCGTGCACGCCGATGCTGTCGGGCAGGAGGGGGAGGACTTCTCCAACAGCGCGCTGCGCAGCCTGCATGAGCCGAAGATCATCGACGGGAAGATCGCTGCCGCGCAACAGCTTCTGCAGACCCTGCCCGAGGAGGGCGGCCGCCTGGAGTTGACCACCGACGACGCCGAGGCCTGGATCGCCGCGGTCAACGACATCCGGCTGGCGCTGGGCACCATGCTGGGTATCGGCCCGGATGCACCCGACCGGCTGCCGCCCGGCCATCCGATGGCCGGTCACCTCGACGTCTATCAGTGGCTGACCGTGCTCCAGGAATACCTGGTGATCGGGTTGATGGGCAAGGCCAGGTGAGCGGGGCGATCACCGACGTCGCCGGGATTCTGGTCGGCCACCATCAGCGCTGCGATCCCGACGCGACGGCGATGGATTTCTCCGCCCCGGACCGGCCCATCCCGGGCCGCGGGTGGGCGTGCGGGACCACGGTGGTGGTGGCGCCGCCGGGCACGGTCGGTGCCGTCGACGTCCGCGGTGCCGCACCCGGCAGCCGCGAGACCGATCTGCTGGAGGCCTCCAACACCATTCGGTTCGTTGACGCGGTCGTGCTGACCGGCGGCAGTGCGTTCGGCCTGGCCGCCGCCGACGGCGTGATGCGCTGGCTGGAGGAGAGCGGTCGCGGGGTGCAACTGAGGGGCGGGACGGTCCCGATCGTCCCGGCCGCGGTCATCTTCGATCTGCGGGTCGGCGACTGGTCGAGTCGCCCGGACGCCTCCTTCGGCTACGCCGCCGCGGCCGCAGCCGGACCCGAGGTGGCGGTCGGCAGCGTCGGAGCCGGGGTGGGTGCCCGCGCGGGTGGTCTCAAAGGAGGGGTGGGAACCGCCTCGGTGCTGCTGGAGTCCGGTGTGCGGGTGGGCGCGATCGCCGTGGTCAACGCCGCCGGGGAGGTGGTGGACCCCGCGACCGGGCTGCCGTGGATGGCCGATCTGATCGCCGAGTTCGGGCTGCGGGCGCCCCCGCGCGAGCAGGTCGCCGCGTACGCCGCGCGAAGACGCGAACCCGGGCCGCTGAACACCACGATCGCGGTGATCGCCACCGATGCCGCGCTGAGCAAGGCCGCGTGCCGCCGCGTCGCGATGGCCGCCCACGACGGTCTGGCCCGGGCGATCCGGCCGGCGCACACCCCCTACGACGGCGATGCGGTGTTCGTCCTGGCCACCGGTGCGGTGGCGGTCCCACCGGCCCCGGACACCCCCGCGGCGATGTCGGCGGAGACCGCGCTGACCGCCGCGGTGGGCGCGGCGGCGGCCGACGCCCTGGCGCGAGCGGTGCTGGTCGGGGTGCTCGCCGCCGAGCCGGTCGCCGGAATACCGGGCTACCGTGACATGTTCCCCGATGCAATCGGGACGTGAGGAGGATCGCGCGATGCTGGTGATTCGGGCCGACCTCGTCGAGGCCATGGTCGCCCACGCCCGCCGGGACCACCCCGACGAGGCCTGCGGTCTGCTGGCCGGACCGGAGGACTCCGATCGCCCGGAGCGCCACATCGCCATGACCAACGCCGAACGGTCCCCGACGTTCTACCGGTTCGACCCGGCCGAACAGATTCGGGTGTGGCGCGGCCTGGAGGCTGCGGGGGAGGCGCCGATCGTGGTCTACCACTCCCACACCGCCACCGCCGCCTACCCCAGCCGTTCGGACATCGCCTACGCCGGCGAACCCGACGCCCACTACGTGCTGATCTCCACCCGCGATCCGGACGTCGAGGAAGTGCGCAGCTTCCGCATCGTCGACGGGGTGGTCACCGAGGAGCCGGTCAGCATCGTCGAGCGCTACCCGGCCGACCGGACGGCGCCCCGATGAGCGTGACGGTGTCGGTGCCGACCATCCTGCGCAGCCTGACCGGCGGCCAGAAACGGGTGACCGCGCAGGGCGCCACGCTGCGGGCGGTGATCGACGACCTGGAGGCCAACCATCCCGGGATCGGCCGGCGGCTGGCCGTCGACGGCACACTGAACCGCTACATCAACATCTACGTCAACGACGAGGACGTCCGATTCTCCGGCGGGCTGGACACCGCCGTGGGCGACGGCGACGCCGTGACGATCCTGCCCGCGGTCGCCGGCGGGTGAGATCGCGGTGACCCGGTACGCCTCGCTGCTGCAGGCGGTCGGCGACACCCCGCTGGTCGGCCTGTCGCGGCTCTCGCCGCGGTGGGACGACGGTGCCGCTGCGCACGTGCGGCTGTGGGCCAAGATGGAGGACCGCAACCCCACCGGCTCGGTCAAGGACCGCGCCGCGCTGGCCATGATCGAGCGGGCCGAGGCCGACGGTGTGCTGCGTCCGGGTTCGACGATCCTGGAGCCCACCAGTGGCAACACCGGCATCTCGCTGGCGATGGCCGCCCGGCTCAAGGGCTACCGGCTGATCTGCGTGATGCCGGAGAACACCTCCGTCGAGCGGGCCCAACTGCTGGAGCTCTTCGGCGCGGAGATCATCTCCTCGCCGGCCGAGGGCGGCTCCAACACCGCGGTCGCGGTGGCCAAACAGCTGGCCGCCGAGCATCCCGAGTGGGTGATGCTCTACCAGTACGGCAACCCGGCCAACACCGAGGCGCACTACCGCGGCACCGGACCCGAACTGCTGGCCGACCTCCCCGAGATCACCCACTTCGTGGCCGGCCTGGGCACCAGCGGCACCCTGATGGGCACCGGGCGGTACCTGCGCGAGCACGTCCCCGGGATCGCGATCATCGCCGCCGAACCCCGCTACGGCGAGGACGTCTACGCGCTGCGCAACATCGACGAGGGCTTCATCCCCGAGCTCTACGACCCCGAGGTGCTGACCGCCCGCTACTCGGTCGGCGCCGCCGACGCGCTGCGGCGCACGCGCGAGCTCGCCTCGGTCGAGGGCATCTTCGCCGGGGTGTCCACCGGCGCGATCCTGCACGCCGCGCTGGCCGCGGGCGACAAGGCGCGCAGCGCCGGGCGGCGCGCCGACATCGCCTTCATCGTGTGCGACGCGGGCTGGAAGTATCTGTCGACCGGGGCCTACGCCGGTAGCCTCGAGGAGGCCGAGCAAGCGTTGGAGGGTCAGCTGTGGGCGTGAGATGGGCATGACCGCCGCCGGCCAGCTCGCCCGCCCGCCGGCGTGGAAGGTCGGCGGAGCCACCGTGCTGTCCTTCGTGGCGCTGCTCTATCTGGTGGAGATCGTCGACCAGCTCAGCGGGCACAAGCTGGACCGCAACGGCATCCGGCCGCTGGAGACCGACGGGCTGTGGGGCGTGCTGTTCGCCCCGCTGCTGCACGCCGACTGGCAGCACCTGTTCGCCAACACCATCCCGCTGCTGGTGCTGGGCTTCCTGGTGACCCTGGCGGGCATGGGGCGGTTCGTGTGGGCCACCGCGATCATCTGGATCCTCGGCGGCCTGGGCACCTGGCTGATCGGCGACCTCGGCGGCTGCCGGCTGGAAACCAACCACATCGGCGCCTCCGGGCTGATCTTCGGCTGGCTCACCTTTCTGCTGTTGTTCGGCTGGTTCACCCGCCACCTCTGGCAGATCGTCGTCGGGCTGGCGGTGCTGTTCGTCTACGGCGGGATTCTGTGGGGCGCGGTTCCGGTGCTCGACCGGTGCGGGGGAGTGTCCTGGCAGGGACACCTGTGCGGGGCGATCGCCGGCGTGCTGGCGGCCTACTGGTTGTCGCGCCCGGAGCGCGAGGCGCGCGCTGGCGCGCGCACCCCCTCGGCCGGGCAGCTTCCCGGGATCACGTCGTGAGTGCGGGGCCCGCCGATCCCCAGGCGCCGATCGGCATCTTCGACTCCGGCGTGGGGGGTCTGACAGTGGCCCGCGCCATCATCGACCAGCTGCCCGACGAGCACCTCGTCTACGTCGGGGACACCGCGCACGGCCCCTACGGCCCGCTGACCATCCCCGAGGTGCGCGCGCACGCCCTGGCGATCGGTGACGACCTGGTCGGCCGCGGCGTCAAGGCGCTGGTGATCGCCTGCAACACCGCCTCGTCGGCGTGCCTGCGCGACGCCCGGGAACGCTACGACGTCCCGGTGATCGAGGTGATCCTGCCCGCGGTGCGGCGCGCGGTGGCGGCCACCCGCAGCGGACGCATCGGGGTGATCGGCACCGAGGCGACCATCTCCTCGGGCGCCTACACCGACGCCTTCGCCGCCGCACCCGACGTCGAGGTCACCGCGGTGGCCTGCCCGCGGTTCGTCGACTTCGTCGAGCGGGGGGTGACCAGCGGCCGGCAGGTGCTGGGCCTCGCCGAGGCGTATCTGGAGCCGATGCAGCGCGCCCGGATCGACACCCTGGTGCTGGGATGCACGCACTACCCGCTGCTGTCCGGGGTGATCCAGCTGGCGGTGGGCGACTCCGTCACGCTGGTATCCAGCGCGGAGGAGACCGCCAAAGAATTGCTGCGCGTGCTCACCGAGCGCGACCTGCTGCGCCCGCACCCCGAAACCGCCGAGGCCGCGGCCCGCCGGGTCTTCGAGTCGACCGGCGACCCGGCCACGTTCAGCGGGCTGGCCGCGCGCCTGCTCGGCCCGGCGATCGTCGGGGTGGGCCCGCCCGGCCGGCAGGTCGCGGTGCCGAACGCCTGACCGCGCCCGCGTCGGCGTGGCAAGCTGATGTGGTGCAGATCACCATCCTGGGCTGCTCGGGGAGCGTCGTCGGGCCGGACTCGCCGGCGTCGGGCTATCTGCTGTCCGCGCCCGACACCCCGCCGCTGGTGATGGATTTCGGGGGCGGGGTGCTGGGGGCGTTGCAGCGCTACGCCGACCCCAACGAGGTGCACGTCCTGCTCACCCATCTGCACGCCGATCACTGCCTGGACCTGCCGGGCCTGTTCGTCTGGCGCCGCTACCACCCGACGCCGGCCACCAAGCGCGGCATGATGTTCGGCCCCGCCGACACCTGGGCCCGGCTGGCGGCCGCCTCCTCACCGCTGGGTGGTGAACTCGACGACTTCGCCGACGTCTTCGACGTCGAGCACTGGGTCGACGGCGAGCCGGTCCGGGTCGGCGCGCTGAGCGTGCTGCCCCGGCTGGTCAACCATCCCACCGAGTCTTACGGGTTGCGGATCACCGACGCCGCCGGCGCGACCCTGGTCTACAGCGGGGACACCGGATTCTGCGAATCGCTGGTCGAACTGGCCGGCGGCGCCGACGCGTTCCTGTGTGAGGCGTCCTGGACCGACGCGCCCGACCGGCCCCCGCATCTGCACCTGTCCGGCACCGAGGCCGGCCGCATCGCCACCCGGGCCGGCGTGGGCGAGCTGCTGCTGACCCACATCCCGCCGTGGACCTCGCGCGAGGACGTCATCGGCGAGGCCAAGGCCGAGTTCGACGGCCCGGTGCGGGCGGTGCTGCCCGGGGAGTGCATCGAGGTTCGCCGCTGCTGAGTTCCCCCGGGTTAGGGTTTGCGGGTGCCACAGCGACAGGACGGCCGCGAGGACCTTGAACTGCGGCCGGTGGTCATCACCCGGGGATTCACCTCCCACCCCGCGGGCTCGGTGCTCATCGCCTGCGGGGAGACCCGGGTGATGTGCACCGCGAGTGTCACCGAGGGGGTGCCGCGCTGGCGCAAGGGTTCCGGGCTGGGATGGCTGACCGCCGAGTACGCGATGTTGCCCGCCGCGACCCACACCCGCAGCGACCGCGAGTCGGTCAAGGGCCGGTTGGGCGGGCGCACCCAGGAGATCAGCCGGCTGGTCGGGCGCTCGCTGCGCGCGTGCATCGACTTGGCCGCGCTGGGGGAGAACACCATCGCCATCGACTGCGACGTGCTGCAGGCCGACGGCGGCACCCGCACCGCCGCGATCACCGGGGCCTATGTGGCGCTGTGCGACGCGGTGACCTATCTGGCGGCCGGCGGCAAACTCACCGATCCGCGTCCGGTGTCGTGCGGGATCGCCGCGGTCAGCGTCGGGGTGGTCGACGGGCGGGTGCGCGTCGATCTGCCCTACGAGGAGGACGCCCGCGCCGAGGTGGACATGAACGTGGTGGCCACCGACACCGGGACGCTGGTGGAGATCCAGGGCACCGGGGAGGGCGCGACCTTCCCGCGCTCCACCCTGGACAAGATGCTCGACGCCGCGTTCGGCGCGTGCGAGCAACTCTTCGCCGTTCAGCGCGAGGCGCTGGCGCTGCCCTACCCGGGAGTGCTGCCCGAGGGCCCGCCGCCCAAGAAGGCGTTCGGAAGCTGACGCGGGCCGCCGCGATGACCCGCCTGCTGGTGGCCAGCCGCAACCGCAAGAAGCTGGCCGAGTTGCGCCGGGTGCTCGACGCCGCCGGGATCACCGGGCTGGACCTGCTGACCCTCGACGACGTCGCGCCCTACCCGGAGGCCCCGGAGACCGGCGCGACCTTCGAGGAGAACGCGATCGCCAAGGCCCGCGACGGCTTCGCGGCCACCGGGTTGGCGACCCTGGCGGATGACTCGGGCCTGGAAGTGGCCGCGCTGCGCGGGATGCCCGGCGTGCTCTCGGCGCGCTGGGCCGGCCGCCACGGCGACCCCGAGGCCGATGTCGCCAACTACTCGCTGCTGCTGGCCCAGCTCCACGACGTCCCCGATGCGCGGCGCACGGCGGCGTTCGTCTCGGCGTGCGCGCTGGTGTCGGGTGCCGGGCAGACCGTGGTGCGGGGGCAGTGGCCGGGGGTCATCGCCCGGAAGCCATTGGGAGACAACGGTTTCGGCTATGACCCGGTGTTCATCCCCGAGGGCGAGACCCGCAGCGCCGCCCAGTTGAGCGCGGCGGAGAAGGACGCGGTCTCCCACCGCGGGCGGGCGTTGAGCCTGCTGCTGCCGGCGCTGCGGGAACTGGCTGGAGCTTCTAAAGATTGAAGCGCTGCTTGACCTCGCGGGTCTGCACCTGCTCGACGATGATCCCCAGCAGCGGGATGGTGCCGGCCAGCAGCACCCCGATGGTCTTGGCGATCGGCCAGCGCACCTTGACCGCGAGGTTGGCCGTGCACAGCAGGTACACGAAGTACACCCAGCCGTGCACCACGCCGATCCAGTCCGGCGGGTTGTCGACCTTGACCGCGTATTTGAGCACCATCTCGTAGCACAGTGCGATCAGCCAGACGCCGGTCGCCCACGCCAGCACCCGGTAGGCGTTGAGGGCCGAGCGGATCTTCTCCACCGGCGCGAGCGGCTGGGCTTCGGGCGTGTCGGTCATGGGGCGGTCCTTTTGTCGTGCTCGGCCCCCTCGGCGAGGGAAGCGAGATAGGCGTTGTACTCGCGCAGTACGGGATCGGGGGAGGGCGCCTGCGCGGAAGGGCGATCGGGCAGCAGCCCGGGCGGGATCTCGGTGGGGGTCTGGATGTCCGGGGTCGGCGGGGCCTGCTCGTAGCGGACGAACTTGCGGTAGGCGTAGACGCAGAACGCCGCGAACATCGGCCACTGCAGCGCGTAGCCGAGATTCTGGAAGTTCCCCGACGCCGACTCGTAGCGGGTCCACTGCCACCAGCCCAGGGCCAGGCAGCCCGCCGCGGCGACGATGACGAGCAGGACCAGCGCGAACCTGCGGCGTCGGGGACTCGGCACCCCCCGAACCTACCCCGCGGGCCTTCCTACCAAATGATTGGTAATGTACTGCCATGAAAGTGACAATCGACAGCGTGGGCCGACTGGTGATCCCCAAGGCGCTGAGGGACGCGCTGGGGATCACACCGGACACCCCCCTGGAATTGATCCCCGATGGTGCCGGGCTGAGGATCGAACCCGTGCGAGCGGGGCGGCGCACGGTTGAGACCCGCGACGGCCTGCCGATTTTGGGCAAGGTCGAGGGCGCGAGCGTGACCGACGAGGATGTCCGTCGACTTCGAGACGATCTTCAGCGGTGAGATCCCGCGGTGACAGGTGGGCGTGCGACACCAGCGTGGCTGTAGCCGCCCTCGACCCGACCCACGAGGCACACCGCGCGTGCCGTCGGACCCTGGTCGATCTTCGGCCAGCGCTCGCCGGGCATGCGGTGTTCGAGACGTACTCGGTGTTGACCCGGTTGCCGGTGGAATTGCGGTTGAGCGCCGATCAGGCTGTGTCGGTCCTGGCGGCAGCATTTGCCGACGATTGCTGGCTGGACGGGGCCGCCACCCTCGATCTGCGGGACCGACTGGCCGACGCCGGTATCGTCGGCGGTTCTGTGTACGACGCTCTTGTGGGCTGGGCCGCCTCCGTGAACGGTCGGACCCTTCTCACCCGTGATCGACGTGCCGAACGCACCTACCGCTCACTTGCGCTCGCCTACCGCTTCGTGGAATGACGTTAGGATCGGGTTCTTCGCGGGCGTGACGAAATTGGCATACGTGATGGCTTTAGGTGCCATTGCTCGAAAGAGCGTGAGGGTTCGAGTCCCTCCGCCCGCACAAATCGCGACCGCGTGCTGTATTACAGGCACATGACCAGCCTCACCCGCACCGCAGGATCGTGAACAAGGACCGCGACCCCGCCAGCCTTCCCGATCGGCCCGCCACGAAGCCCGAGTACGTCCGTTTCGCCAACCCTTGACCGAGACCCTTGGAGGCCAGAGCATGTCGTCCCGGTCGCGGTGGCAGTCGTTGTTTTCCCCAGGCGACACCAATGCACTGTTCGCCCTGCTGCTCGACAACGTCGTCAACCTGGTCGCACTCAGCGGTATCTTGGTGTTCCAGTTCGGGTTTCCGGCGGATTTCCTGCTGACCCGGATGATCCCGGGAACCGCCCTCGGGGTCATGATCGGGGACCTGTTGTACACGTGGATGGCCGTCCGGAAGGGTGGGCGGCGCACGGCCATGCCCCTGGGCCTGGACACGCCGTCCACCATCGGGCTGGCGCTGATCGTCCTCGGTCCGGTGTACGTACAGACCCAAGACCCGTACGTGACCTGGGCGACCGGGATGGCGACGCTGTTCCTCATCGGCGTGACCAAGGTCGTGCTGGCCTTCTTCGGCGACGCGGTGGCGCGAATCATGCCGCAGGCGGCCCTGCTGGGGCCACTCGCCGGGGTGGGGCTTGCCCTACTGGGCTTGATTCCCGTGGTCCAGATCTTCGAAGAACCCGTCGCCGGCCTGGTCGGAGCCGGACTGGTCCTCTACACGCTGATCGCCAAATACCAGCTGCCCGGGCGTATCCCCGGTGCCCTGGCCGCCGTCGCGGTCGCGGTCGCGCTCTACTGGGCGATGGACCTGTTGGGAATCCACCCGGCCCACTCCTCGGACGCGGTTGCCGCGTTTGCGCTGCACGTGCCGGTGCCTGAGGTCGGGCAGCTGCTGGCCGGCTTGCCGCGAGCCCTGGAGTTCCTGCCCGTCAGCCTGCCCTTCGGCTTGCTGACCATCATCGGCGGCATCAACGCGACCGCATCGGCCCGGGCGGCCGGCGACGAGTACCGCACCCGGGACATCCTTCTGGTCGAGGCGGGGTCCACTCTCGTGGCGGCCGTTTTCGGCGGCGTCGCACAGTCCACGCCCTACATCGGGCACCCGGCGTACAAGGCCATGGGCGCGCGGGCCGGCTACACCCTGCTGACCGGACTTATCGTCGGAATAGGCGGCATGATCGGACTGCTGGGAGCTTTGGTGAACGTCTTGCCCGAGGTGGCGGTCGCCCCGATCCTGCTGTTCGTGGGTATCGAGATCACGGTCCAGGCCGTGCGGGTGCCCGATCCGCGGCACCTGCCAGCGGTGGCGTTCAGCATCGTGCCGGTGCTGGCCTACCTGGTGTCGATCTACACCAACCAACTGCGTGGGGCGGTGTCCGACTCCAACCCGGTTCTGGCGGAACAACTTTCGACGATATCTATCGTGGGTCAGGGCTTCATCCTGACTGCCATGCTGTGGGGCGGTGCGGTGGCCTTCCTGCTGGACCGCCGGGCCGGGGCCGTAGCGGCGACCTTTGCGGTTCTGGCCGTCTTCAGCCTCTTCGGCGTCATTCACTCGGTCGACCCCAGCGGCGGGTTGCAGCTGCCCTCGGCGCGGCCCGTTGAGATCGCGTCGGCCTACTGCCTGACCGGTGCGTTGCTGGCCTGCCTCATGGTGCTGGCCGGGCGAGGGGGCGGTACCGATGAGGCGAGAGGCCGGGATCAAGTCCGCTGACCTGCCCAGCCGGACGAGGTTCGAGTGCCTCTGTCCGCACTATCCGGTCGCGAACGGGTTGAAGAGCGAGACGGTGTCGAAGCCCGCGGTGGCGTTGTAGGTCGACCAGGTGGGGATGTCGATCAGCGGGGTCAGAATCTTAAAGGAGACCTTGTTGCCCGACGGTGCGGCCAGGCTGGCGTAGGAGGTGCCCAGCCCGGTGTTGCCGAGAAAGAAATAGGTGAACATCGAGCCCACCGGTGGCACCTGGCCCGGCGCGGTGCCCGCGTCGCCGCCGCGCACGTCGGTGACCAGGATGGCTTGGCTGGAGTTGCCCCACAAGTCGTACTGGAGGGACACGTCGGCATCGACGCTGCCCCGCAGCGCGCCGGCGCGGTCGTACATGCCGAACTGCTGATAGCCCTGGATCTGAATCTCCCGGGGCGGCAGGCCGTTCACTCCCGACGGGTACAGCGGCGAGACGGGCAGCAGGCTGTAGCCGCCGGCGATCGGCAACCGTGTGACCGGCGGCAGCGCCGCGGCGTCGAGCAGATTCAACGGGAAGGTCCGGATGTTGGACACCGTGTCGCCGTCGACCAGGATCACCGACACCACGTTTCCCGACGGTGCGGGCAGCGACGAATAGAGACCGTAGCGGGTGTCGGCGCCCTCGTAGATCACGTTGTAGACCGAGCCGACCGGCGGGACATCGCCGGGACGCGTCCCGGGGGTGCCCTCGACGACCCTGGTCACCAGGATCGCCTGGGTGTAGAGGCCGAACACGTCGGCGGTGGGTGTCACCACGCCCTCGAAACTGCCGACCGCCTCACCTGAGGCGTCGCGGACGTCGAACACCTGCCGGGCCTGCACGGTGGTGAAGATGGGCAGGAATCCGCTTGTCCCGACGTATGTTTCACCGGCCGGGTCGGCCGGGGCGATGCTGTAGCCGTTGGCGAGATTGATCGGGCGGTTGTCCACCGTGCGGTCGGCGATTCCCGCCGAGGCGTCGAAGGTGAACGGAATCGGAATGTCCCCGAACGGCGTCACGATCTTGTAGGAGATCACCGCCTTGGGTGCCGCCGGCATCGCGGTGTAGGACCACCCGAAGCCGCCGATCAGGTCGAAGTTCGCGATCAGCGAGCCCACCGGCGGAACCTGACCGGGGCCGGTGCCGACATTGGTGCCGTCGTTGGCGGTGACGAGCAGTTCGACGTATTTCCCGCGCAGATTGAACGGGCTGCCCGTGCTCACCAGCGCGTCGAAGTTCCCAAGATTCTCCCGCGTCACCGGTTCGACGACGCTGTACTTCTGCTGACCCTGCACCAGGGTCGGACCACCCGGCCAGAAGGTCCACGGTCCGTAGAACGACGTGACGAGTTCGGTGCCGCTGGGCACCAGGTCGTAGCCGTCGACGACGACGGTCTGGTTCAGCGTCGACCGGGTCGGCCCGAGGTAGCTGCCGATTGCGATCGCCCGCCACGTCGCCTGCACCATTCCCAACAACGACGAAGCGACCATCGCCACGGTTTCCCTCGGTGCGGGCCTCGGGGGCAGGGCGTCGGGGTTCACGGCGGCCCTCGGCGCGGCCGGCACACCCGCGAGCGCCGGCGTGCCCGTCGCGTGAGCCGATCGCCGGGCGGCAGACGGCCTGCCCCGCACCGCCGGGGCGGTCAGGCGGTGGGCCGCCCGGGCCGCTGTCACCCGCGCCGCGTCGCCACGGGGTGCACTGTTCGCGGCCGCACTGGACACGTCGGCGGACCCGGGGTCGGCGGAGGCGACCGCGCATCCCGTCCAGGCCGCCACCCCGATGCCCAGGGCGGCGGCCACACCGCCTGCCCTGACGAGGTTGACCGCCGTCCTCATCACCCCTGGCTTCCCGCGGGCGTCAGCCCGGGCTACCGGAGCTGCCGTTGGTCGCCGTCGAGCCGGCACCGGTGGCGGTCGCGGTGCCGCCGGTACCGCCGGAACCACCCGGCGAACCGCCGTTGCCGCCGTTGCCGCCGGTGGTCGGGGTGTTGGTTCCGGTGGACGTGGCCGCGCCGCCGCCACCGCCGTTGCCGCCGCTGCCGGTGACCCCGGTGACCCCGGCGCCGCCGGTGCCACCCACGCCGCCGGTGACGGTGGTGCTGTTGCCCGCCGACGAGGCGCTGCCGCCGTCGCCGCCGTTGCCGCCGTTGCCGTTGGTGGAGACACCGCCCGCGCCGCCGTTGCCTCCGGTCGCCCGCCAGTTGCCGACGGCGGTGGTGGTCGCCGCCCCGCCCTTGCCGCCGGTGCCGGCTGTGCCGTTGCT
>NZ_JBJTCF010000042.1:0-5609 GCF_046091765.1 Mycobacterium sp. | reverse complement strand
CTGCCCGCCGGGCAGCCGGATCACCACCGCACCGTCGGCGGGCAACGGCTCGGCGGGCTCTCGTCGCTGCCGGGACTGTCCGGGCTGGGCCGCGAGATCGGTCCGCTCGGCCCGCTCGGAAGCCGCCGCGAGGCGCCGGATGCCGCGGGGGAGCGGTCCGGGGAGTCCGACGGCCCCGCCGAGCCGACCGCGGATCGGCCCGCCGAGCCGTTGCCCGCCGACGGTGCGGTGGTGATCCGGCTGCCCGGCGGGCAGACGGTCACCGCCCCCAGCCCGGAGCTGGCCGCGGTGATCACCGCCGCCGTGGCCGGGACGCCCATCCCCGACGCGTTCCGCCAGCAGGGCATCGCCATTCCGCCGCCCGGGTCGGCCATCGCCGCCCTGGTCGCCCCCGACCAGTTGACCGCCGGTGACATCGGGGTGCTGGCCGACCGCCACGCGCTTGCCCTCGGTGCGGGAAAAGCACTGCTGGACAACCAGATCCGCGACGTCGCGGACATCGCCGGCATCGCCGGGCCGGGTTTCGCCGGCTGGCAGCATCCCCCCGAGCCGCTGCCGGTACCGCCGGCGGCGCCCGTCCCGGCGCCGGCCCCCGGTGCCGTCCCGTCCTGATTGGAGTCACTCATGGCAGAGCGCATCACCGTCGTGCCCGCCGAACTGCGCCGGGCGGCCCAGGAGCACCGGCTGACCGCCGACTACCTGCACGGGGTGCCGTCCGGGCACGCCGAGGTGCTGGCGGCACTCGAGGCGCTGGGCCCGGTGTTCGCCGAACTGCGCGAAGCCGGCCGCGGACTGCTCGACGAGCGCCGAGTCTGCTACGAGCAGCAGGCCGCCGCCCACGCCGAGTTGGCCGACCGGCTCAGCAGCGCCGCCGACGTCTGGGAGCAGCACGACGCGGCCGCCGCGTCGCAGCTCGGGTCGATTCCCGAGGAGCGCGGGTGAGTTCGCCCGATCCGGCGTTCGACGCCGCCCACCCCAGCGGGCACCTGGTGTTCCGGTCCTGCCGCGGCGGCTATCTGCACAGCGTCGCGCTGGCGGATGCGGCGATGGAGGCCGAGGCCGCGGCGCTGGCCCGGGCGGTCCTGCTCGCCGCGCAGGTCTCGCATCTCAAGGCCGTCATGCGGATCCGCCAGGAGATCGTGTCGGCGGGTTTCACCCCGTCGGCGGGACTGCCCGCACCCGCCGACCTCGACCTCGCCGAGCAGGCACTACGGCAGCACGCGCTGCGGCCCGGTGGTTGACGGCAGCAGCGGCGGCTCCCCGGTGTCTCCGGAAGCGCTGTCGCCGAACAGTTCTCGCGCCCGCGCGAGCAGCAGGCGAACCTCGTCGAGTTGGTGCTGCAGCATCTCCACGCCCGTCACGCTAACCGGGCCGGCGCAGCGCCCACAATTCACCCGAACGCTGGCGGGGTATTTCGGCGTTGATCCGGTCCAGCAGTTCGCCGAAGCGGCGGGACTCCGGATGGCGGCCCGGCTTGCCGCTGCTGACCAGCCCGACCGCCAGCCGCCGCTGCGGGTCGGCCCACATCACGACGTTGGTCAGGCCGGTGTGTCCGAACGCGGCCGGGGCGCCGCGGCCGAACGGTCCGAAGCGCCGCGAGCCGAGCATGTACCCGGTTCCCCAGCGGATCGGTGCCAGCCCGGTGGCCACGTCCGGCCGCAACCGGCGGCACGGCGCGACCGCGGCGGCCAGGGTGTCCGGGCGCAGCACGCGCACGCCGTCGAGTTCACCGCCGCGGCGCAGCAGGTCGGCGAAGCGGGACAGTTCGTCGGCGTTGGACACGGTGCTCGACGAGGGGATCACGCTGGTCAGAAACAGCGGGGTGTTGGAGAACGGGACGATCTGCTGCATGGTCCCGCCCAGCGCGGTGCGCAGCGCCGCCGAGATCGGCGCGGGCAGCGGTGCCCCGGTGACGTGGCTGGGGGCGACCAGCGCCACGTCGGCCTCGGCGACCCCGTAGTTCGTCCACCGGAAACCGAGCGGGTCGAGGATCTCGGTGGCCAGGATCTCGCGGATGCCGCGGCCGGTTGCGGCCGAGACGATCTCGCGGACCAGCGGCCCCCAGGTCAGCCCGTGATAGATGTGCACCAGTCCGGGCGGGTGGATCGGTTTCATCCGGCCCAGTTGTTCGCGGGCGTAGTCGCTGTCGTTCATCCGCTTGAGGTCCGGGCGCGGGCCGGTGGCGAACGGCACCCCGGCACTGTGGGTCATCACGTGACGGATCGTGGTGCGGTCCTTGCCGTGGCTGGTGTAGCTCGGCAGGTAGTCGCACACCCGGTCGTCGAGCCGGAAGTGGCCGCGCTCGACGAGCATGTGCACCACGGTCGTGGTGATCGCCTTGGCCGCCGAGTAGACGCAGAACGGGGTCTGCGTCGTGACCGCGACCTGCTCGGCGTCCGGCGGATCGGCGGGGCCGTTGCCGCGGGCGTGCCCGATCGCGCGGTTGAGCACCGGCACGCCGTCGTAGCGCAGACACAGCTGGACGGCCGGATGCATCCCGGCCGCATACCAGTGCTCCACGGCCCGCCAGATCCGTTCGACGGCGGCCGGATCCAGCGCGCCCGGGTGTTCGTCGCCGACGTCGGTGACCGCCTCGAGGTCAGCCGGAACCCGGATCCTGCCGACGCCGCTCACCGGGAGCGATGCAGGGTGGCGGCCAGGTGGTGCTGCAGCGGTTGCCCGACCGCGGCCATCGCGACGGAGTAGGTCAGCTCGTCACCGGCGACGCGGATCGAACGCGTCAGCGCGGCAACCTCTTTGGCCGATGCGGTGCGCCCGATCGCGGTGGAGTGCACCTCGATGACCAGTCCGCCGTCATGGACCTCGAGTGAGCCTTCGTCGATCTCGGTGACCCCGGTCGGGTGGGCCAGCACCAGTTCCACGCGCCCGGGCGCCGGTGTGCGCAGATACCCGGCCTCGGCGTGCAGCGGCGCACCGGACTCCGACCGGGTTCGCTGGGAGTAGGCCAGGAACGGCTTGCCGTTGTGGCCGAAGGTGATCTCCTCGGTGTAGCCGAACGACTCGATGGTGGGGTACTCGCCGCGGCCGCGACCGGTCCAGGTGCCCAGCAGCGGCGCCAGCGCCGCGATACCCGGATGCAGGTCGGTCATCGCTACAGCGGCCCGGCGAGTTCGATCCAGTTGCCGTCCGGGTCGGCGACGAACAGCCAGCCCATGCCGGGAACGGCGGCGAATTCGGTGCGGGGTTCGACGATGTCGCACCCGGCCTCGGTGAGTGCCCGTTCGGCGGCCGACAGGCTGGTCACCACCAGGGTGAAGTAGCGGATGCCGGCGCGGGCCCGACCGCCGCCCGGCGCGACCGGAGCATCCGGATCCTCGTCGTAGGTGACCAGTTTGAGCACGTTGTCGCCGAGGGCGTAGCGCCGCATCGTCCCGCCGGGGAACTCCAGGCTGCCCTGGAACTGCAGCCCGAGAACGTCGGCATAGAAGGCCGCCATCGCCTCGTGGTTGGTGGTCACCACACCGATCTCGGCGTTCTTGAGGAGAAGTTCGATGGCCATGTCAGTCAGTCTCCTACGGTTTCTCGCCGACGGTGATGAGGTCCCAGACCCCGCGGGTCCACAGCGGGCGGTCGACGCGGCGCTGCTCGACGATCGAGAACCCGGCGTCGGTGAACAGCCGCCGTATCTCGGCCGGCGAGGGGTTGTGCGCGGGGTTGGCGGGGCTGGCCGACAGCCGTCGAAGTGCGGCGGGCATCGGCGGGCTGATGGTGGCCACCGCCGCCAGACCGCCCGGCGCCAGCACCCGGTGGAACTCGCGCATCGCGGCGGGCTGGTCGAAGAAGTGGAACGCCGAGGTGGTGACGACCGCATCCAGCGCACCGTCGTCGAAGGGGAGTCGCTCGGCGGGGCCCTTGAGCCAGCGCACGTGCACCGAACGCGCCCGCGCCTGCTCGAGCATCCCGTCGGACATGTCCACCCCGTACACTTCCTCGGGCCCGATCTCGGAATGGATCCGGGTCGCCAGAATCCCTGTGCCACAGGCGATGTCGGCGACCCGGCGCGACCCCCGCCGGCGCAGCAGCGCGAGCACCTCGTCCTGGGCCGGCTGGTAGACCCAGCGCTGCAGCCGGGGCAGGTCGTAGAGCGGGGCGGCGACGCTCCAGAAGCGCGTCACGAGGTCGTTGAACCGCCGGCCCGGTGCCGTCATCGGCGACTCCTTCTACCCGCTTGTCCCACGCACGTGTTCCGCCCGATCGCTCGACCAGATTGCTCAGCCCCGCCGATCAGCGGAGTATAGGCGCGCCGACCCTGCTGTTCGGGATACCCAGTATCGTCCCCGACAGAACCATGAGCACCCCCTATCCGCCACCGGCCCCGTACTGCTGCTACCGCCATCCCGACCGCGGGACGTACCTGGGCTGCACCCGCTGCGGCCGGCCGGCCTGCCCGGAATGCCTGCGCAGCGCGCCGGTCGGACAGCAGTGCGTCGACTGCGTGCAGGCCGCCGCGGCTCAGGCGCCGGCGGCGGCGCCGGTGCGGATTGCGCGAAGCCGCACCCAGCCGCTGGTCAGCTATGCCCTGATCGCGGTCAACGTGGCGGTCTTCCTCGCCCAGATGGTGTTGCCCGGCCTGCAGGGTGCGTGGTCGCTGTGGCCGCCCGCGGTCGCCGGCGGCGACTACTACCGTCTGGTCACCTCGGCCTTCATGCACTACGGCCTGCTGCACATCGGGTTCAACATGTGGGCGCTCTACGTGTTGGGCCCGCCACTGGAGCAGCACCTGGGCCGGGTGCGCTTCGCCGCCCTCTACGGGTTGAGCGCACTGGGCGGCTCGGCGGTCGTGTACCTCTTCTCGCCGCTGAACGCCGCGACCGCCGGTGCCTCCGGGGCGATCTTCGGGCTCTTCGGCGCCACCTTCGTGGCCGCCAAGCGGCTGAACCTCGACGTGCGCTGGCTGGTGACGCTGATCGCGATCAACCTGGTGCTCACGTTCACCATCCCCGGCATCAGCTGGCAGGGCCATCTCGGCGGGCTGCTGACCGGCGCCCTGGTCGCGCTGATCTACGTGCGCGTCCCGCAGGCGACGGTGCAGGCGGGGCTGAGCGCGGCGGTGCTGCTGGCCCTCGTCGGGCTGATCGTGTGGCGCAGCGCGGATCTGATGTCCCGGCTCGGCCCCGCGATCAACCACGGCGTCATCGCCGGCGGGTGAATAGCGGCGTTACAGCCGCACCAGGCTGAACGGATAGGTGAAGGTGCCGCCCGGGGCGTTGTCGCAACCCACCGCGAACGACGACTGCAGGGTGCCGGTCAGCGTCACCGCGTCGAAGGTGTAGACGTCGCGGGTCGGGATCACCGGCCCGTAGTAGACGTTGCCGCAGCGCAGCCCGTCGGGGACGTCGACGGTCAGGGTGTAGGTGCCGTTGACCTGGTTGGCCACCCCGTACCACTCGTAGGCCTTGGCGATCGGCATCGGGATCGCCGACACCCGCGCGCACTGCTCGGCGTTTCCCGGCGGGGTGCACGAACTGATCGCCCAGATCCAGGTGTGGAAGTCGTAGCGGCCGTCGACGTTGGCGTTGTAGTTGCCCAGCTTCAACCCGGCGGCGCCGGCCGTCGGAGCCAGCATCACCCCCGCCGCGGCGAGCAGC
>NZ_JBJTCF010000041.1:0-25001 GCF_046091765.1 Mycobacterium sp. | reverse complement strand
GAGGTGGGGCGCCTGGTCGGCCTCGGCGCCTGCGAGACCGCCCGGCACTCGGTCGAGGGCGGTCTGCGCTGGGCGGTCATGGCCGACCCGGACGGCAACGTGTTCTGCGTCGCCGCGCCGCGGGCCTGACCCTCACTACACTCTGCTCCGTGACAGCCGTCGATACCGTCGAGCACGCCGAGGCAACCCCCGATCATCCCCAGCCCTACCGCGAGCTCGGCCTCAAGGACGACGAGTATCAGCGCATCCGCGACATTCTCGGCCGCCGTCCCACCGACGCCGAATTGGCCATGTACTCGGTCATGTGGAGCGAACACTGCTCGTACAAGTCCTCGAAGGTGCACCTGCGCTACTTCGGCGAGACCACCACCGAGCAGATGCGGGCGGGGATGCTCGCCGGGATCGGCGAAAACGCCGGGGTCGTCGACATCGGTGACGGCTGGGCGGTGACGTTCAAGGTCGAGTCGCACAACCACCCGTCCTATGTCGAGCCCTACCAGGGCGCGGCGACCGGCGTGGGCGGCATCGTGCGCGACATCATGGCGATGGGGGCCCGACCGGTCGCGGTGATGGACCAGTTGCGGTTCGGCCCGGCCGACGCCCCCGACACGCGCCGGGTGCTCGACGGGGTGGTGCGCGGCATCGGCGGCTACGGCAACTCGCTGGGACTGCCCAACATCGGCGGGGAAACCGTGTTCGACGCCTCCTACGCGGGCAACCCGTTGGTCAACGCGCTGTGTGTGGGCGTGCTGCGCACCGAGGATCTGCACCTGGCGTTCGCCTCCGGCACCGGCAACAAGATCATCCTGTTCGGCGCGCGCACCGGCCTGGACGGCATCGGGGGTGTGTCGGTGTTGGCATCGGACACCTTCTCCGGTGACGAATCCGGAGCCGGGCGCAAGAAACTGCCCAGCGTGCAGGTCGGCGATCCGTTCACCGAGAAGGTGCTCATCGAATGCTGTCTGGAGCTATACGCCGCCGATGTGGTGGTGGGCATCCAGGATCTCGGCGGAGCCGGACTGTCCTGCGCGACATCGGAATTGGCATCAGCCGGTGACGGCGGTATGACCATCGATCTGGACCGGGTGCCGCTGAGGGCGGCGAATATGACGCCCGCCGAAGTGCTCTCCAGTGAGTCACAGGAGCGGATGTGCGCTGTGGTCGCGCCGCGCGATGTCGAGAAGTTCATGGCGGTGTGTCGCAAGTGGGACGTGCTGGCCACGGTGATCGGCGAGGTCACCGACGGTGATCGGCTGAAGATCACCTGGCACGGCCAGACCGTGGTTGACGTGCCGCCCCGAACCGTCGCCCACGAGGGCCCGGTCTACCAGCGCCCACTGGCCCGCCCGGCCACCCAGGACGCACTCAACGCCGACACCTCCGCGACGCTGCCCCGTCCGGTGACCGGAGCGGACCTGCGTGCGACGCTGCTCGCGCTGCTGGGCAGCCCGCACCTGTGCAGTCGGGCCTTCATCACCGAACAGTACGACCGCTACGTCCGCGGAAACACCGTGCTGGCGGAGCATGCCGACGGCGGGGTGCTGCGCGTGGACGAGAACACCGGCCGCGGCATCGCGGTCGCCACCGACGCCTCGGGCCGCTACACCCAACTCGACCCCTACGCCGGTGCGCAACTGGCCCTTGCCGAGGCGTACCGCAACGTCGCCGTCACCGGCGCCACGCCGATCGCGGTCACCAACTGTCTGAATTTCGGCTCACCGGAGGACCCCGGCGTCATGTGGCAGTTCGCCCAGGCCGTCCGCGGACTCGCCGATGGTGCTGCGGCCCTGGGCATTCCAGTGACCGGTGGCAATGTCAGCTTCTACAACCAGACCGGAACCACGGCGATCCTGCCCACCCCGGTGGTCGGTGTGCTCGGGGTGCTCGACGACGTGCGGCGCCGGCTGCCGACCGGCCTGGGCGCCGAACCCGGGGAGACCCTCTACCTTCTCGGCGAGACCCGCGACGAGTTCGACGGCTCGGTCTGGGCGCAGGTGACCGCCGACCATCTCGGCGGCATTCCGCCGCGGGTGGATCTGGAACGGGAGAGACTGCTGGCCGACGTGCTGGTGGCGGCCTCCCGCGACGGCCTCGCGTCGGCGGCCCACGACCTCAGTGAGGGCGGCCTCATCCAAGCGGTGGTGGAGGCCGCACTGGCGGGTGAGACCGGTTGCCGTGTCGTGCTTCCGGAGGGCGCCGATCCGTTCGTCTGGCTGTTCTCCGAATCCGCCGGACGGGCACTGGTCGCGGTGCCGCGCACCGAGGAGAGCCGTTTCGCCGCGATGTGCGAGGCGCGCGGCCTGCCGGCGACCCGCATCGGAGTCTCCGACCTGGAGTCAGACGTCGTCGAGGTGCAGGGTCTCTTCGCGGTCACCTTGGAGGAGTTGCGCAGCACGTCGGAAAGGGTGCTGCCCGGGCTCTTCGGATGAGAATCTCGGCGGCGTGGGCGCTGAGTCTGGTGCGTCTGGACTTCACCGGAGTCGCGTTCGGCGCGCTGTTCTTCTGCCTGTCGCTGACGCCGTCGCTGCTGCCCCGCGACTGGATCAGTGCCGGGGTGATCGGTGGGCTCAACGCGGCGATCGGCTACGGCATCGGTGTGCTCGCCGGCGCCGTAGTGCGCGCGGTGATCCTGCGCGGGCGCAGCTGGTGGCCCCCGTCGCGGCGGGTGCGTTACGCCGCGCAGGCCGCCGTCGTCGGGGCTGCGGCCGGGGGCAGCGTGCTGATGGTGGTGCCGGCGGCAGCCTGGCAGCGCCGGGTCGCCGAGTTGATGGGCATCGCCGGCCCGGCGACGGCGGGCTACCTGCGCATCCTGCCGGTGGCGGTGCTGGCCGCAGCCGTACTGATCGCCTCGGCGCGGGTGGTCAAGGACGCCATCCGGTTGCTGGCCCGGTGGATGATCCGGCGCTGGAGCGTCGACGACGAGGTGGCGCTGTTCATCGGCACCGCAATCGTCGTCGTGGTGATCATCACCGTCGTCAACGGCGTACTGTTCCGCGGCTTCGTCGCCGGGGCGAGCGCGGTCTTCCAGCCCCAGAACAGCGCCACCCGAACCGGCGTCGAGCAGCCGGCGCTGCCCGAAAGATCAGGGAGCGCAGAGTCTTTCGTGCCGTGGCAGACGCTGGGATTCCAGGGCCGCAATTTCGTGGCCACCGGGCCGCGCGCCGACGAACTCACCGCACTCAACGGTCAGCCCGCCAAGCAGCCGATCCGCATCTATGCGGGTCTTCAGTCGGCCGACACGACCGATGGCCGGGTGGCTCTGCTGCTCTCGGAACTGCAGCGCACCCGAGCCTACGAGCGCAGCGTGCTGGTGATCATCCCGACCACCGGCACCGGGTGGGTCGATCCGGTGGCCGCCCGCGCGATCGAGTCCGTCTACAACGGCGATACGGCCCTGGTGGCCATGCAGTACTCGTATCTGCCGAGTTGGATCTCCTTTCTGGCCGACCAGTCGAAGTCGGTCGAGGCGGGCCGGGCGATGATCGACGCCGTGCAGCGGCGCTGGTCGCAGTGGCCGGTCGACCGCAGGCCGGTACTGGCCCTCTACGGCGAGAGCCTCGGCGCGCTGGCCGGCCAGGGCGCTTTCGGATACCTCCCGGACGTCCCCGCGATGGGCTTCTCCTCGGTGCTGTGGGTCGGGCCGCCGAACGCCAGCCGGCTCTGGCGGGCCCTGACCGCCCGGCGCGACCCGGGCACCCCGGAGGTTGCGCCCCGCTACGACGGTGGCCGCACGGTGCGCTTCGCGCAGTCGTCGAGTTCCGCGGAGATCGCGACTGTCGCCGCCCCGCCCTGGCCTCGAACCCGGGTGCTCTACCTGCAGCACGCCTCCGATCCGGTGGTCTGGTGGTCGCCCAACCTGCTGCTGCGGCGTCCGGACTGGCTGACCGAGCCGCCCGGATTCGACCGCAGCCCGTCGATGCGCTGGTCTCCGATCGTCACTTTCTTCCAGGTCACCGCCGACATGGCCGCCAACGTCACCGAGTCCGCGGGCACCCCGGCCGGCCACGGCCACAACTACGGCGACCGCCAACTCGACGGGTGGGTGGCCGTCGCCGCACCCGAAGGCTGGACCGCCGCCGACACCGAGCGGGTTCGCCGCGGCCTGCGCGACGCGATCGCCGCCGGCGGACCGGAGTTCGCGTGAGCGTGGGCCGGGGCGCCGGGGCGCGAGCGCTCATCCTGGCCGGCGCACTGGTGGGGTGGAGCTTCACCGCCGGCCTTCGGCACCCGTGGCGACGCCATCCGGTGCTGCAGGCCGGCCTCGGCACGGCCCTCGCGCTGGGCGCACGCGCTCCGCTGGGGCTGCGTCCGCCCGCCGCGGGCGCGGGCCTGCGGCTGGGCGCCGCGGCGGCGGTCGCGGCGGTGGCGGGAATCGCCGGCTCGACCGCGCTGCCTCGGGTGCGTCACGCCATGGCCGACCGCGAACTGCCCCGGCACCCCTGGCGCTGGCTGGCGCTGGAGATTCCGCTGGGCACCGTCTGGTCGGAGGAGACCGCCTTCCGCGGGGCGCTGGCGGCCCTGGGCACGGCAGCCTTCGGTCCCCGCGGAGGGCGGCAGCTGCAGGCGGTGGCCTTCGGCCTCAGCCATGTCCCCGACGCCCGCGCCGCCCGCGCCTCGCCGGCGGCCACCGCGGGCACCGTGCTGGTGACCGGGCTCGCCGGCTGGGCATTCGGCCTGCTGGCCGAGCGCTCGGGCAGTCTGATCGCGCCGGTCCTGGCCCACCTGGCGGTGAACGAGGCCGGCGCGGTGGCCGCGCTGGTGGTGCGCGGGACCTGAGGCCGTGGCCGGACCGCGATCACCCGACCCCGAGGCCGCCGCGACGGCGTTGCGGGAGATCGCGCCGTGGCTGCGGGACGGCTCGCTGCCGGAGCCCGGCCGGGCGACCCTCGCGACGGCCGTCCGGTTGAGCGCGCGTGCACTCGCCGGACGGGCACCCGGACGCAGCGTCGAGGTCCGCGTGCCGCCTTTCGTTGCGGTGCAATGCATTTCGGGACCGACCCACACCCGCGGAACGCCTGCGAACGTGGTCGAGACCGACCCGCGGACCTGGCTGCTGCTGGCCGGCGGCCTGACGACCGTCGAGTCGGCCGTGTCGGCGGGTGCGCTGCGGCTCTCCGGACCGCGGGCGGCCCAGGTCGCCCGGTGGTTGCCCCTGGTCAGCCTCGCCGACGGCGAACACGCCTGAGGCCTGAGCACCGGGATTCCCGGTTTCGGCGTCGATGACCGTAGACTGGCGGCGTCCGACCGGCCAGATCATCGATGTCGTCGACCCGCCAGGGAGCAGCCCATATCGTGACCGGACAACTGGAAAACCCGCCCCGGGAGGAATGCGGCGTCTTCGGCGTCTGGGCCCCCGGCGAGGACGTCGCCAAGCTCACCTACTACGGCCTTTACGCGCTGCAGCACCGCGGCCAGGAGGCCGCCGGTATCGCGGTCGCCGACGGTTCGCAGGTCCTGGTGTTCAAGGATCTCGGTCTGGTCAGCCAGGTGTTCGACGAGCAGACCTTGGCGGCCATGCCGGGCCACGTCGCCATCGGTCACTGCCGCTACTCCACGACCGGATCGACCACCTGGGAGAACGCGCAGCCGGTGTTCCGCAACACCGCCGCCGGTACCGGGCTTGCCCTGGGCCACAACGGAAATCTCGTCAACACCACCGAACTCGCCGACCGGGCCCGCGCAGCCGGGCTGTTCAACGGCGAGTCGTCCGCGACCACCGACTCCGACATCCTCGGCGCGCTGCTGGCCAACGGCGCGGCGGACTCCAGCATCGAACAAGCCGCGCTGGAGTTCCTGCCCACCGTGCGGGGTGCGTTCTGCCTGGTGTTCATGGACGAGAACACGCTCTACGCCGCGCGCGACCCGTTCGGCGTGCGACCGCTGTCGCTGGGACGGCTCGATCGCGGCTGGGTGGTCGCCTCCGAGACTGCCGCGCTGGACATCGTGGGCGCGTCGTTCGTGCGGGACATCGAACCCGGCGAGCTGCTGGCCATCGACGCCGACGGGATGCGCTCGAGCCGGTTCGCCCCGCCGACCCCGAAGGGCTGCGTGTTCGAGTACGTCTACCTCGCCCGGCCGGACAGCAACCTGGCCGGCCGCTCGGTGCACGCCACCCGCGTCGACATCGGGCGCCGGCTGGCCCGGGAGAAGCCGGTCGAGGCCGACCTGGTCATCGGCGTTCCTGACTCGGGCACCCCGGCGGCGGTCGGCTACGCCCAGGAGTCGGGCATCCCGTTCGGGCAGGGCCTTACCAAGAACGCCTACGTCGGGCGCACGTTCATCCAGCCCTCGCAGACCATCCGCCAGCTCGGCATCCGGCTCAAGCTCAACCCGCTGCGCGACGTCATCCGCGGCAAACGGCTCGTCGTCGTCGACGATTCGATCGTGCGCGGAAACACCCAGCGCGCGCTGGTGCGCATGCTGCGCGAATCCGGTGCCGTCGAGGTGCACGTGCGCATCGCCTCGCCACCGGTGAAGTGGCCCTGCTTCTACGGCATCGACTTCGCCACCCCGGCCGAACTGATCGCCAACGCGCAGGGCACCCAGGCCGCCGACGGCGAGGTGCTCGAGACGGTCCGCCAGGCCATCGGCGCGGACACCCTTGGCTACATCTCGCAGCACGCGATGGTGGCGGCCACTGAGCAGCCCGCCAGCCGGTTGTGCTGCGCCTGCTTCGACGGCGACTACCCGATCGACCTGCCGAGCGCGACGGCGCTGGGCAAGAACGTGGTCGAGAACATGCTCGCGGCGGTACAGGCCGACAACGACAACGCCTCGGCGCTCAGCCGGCCCTGACTCCCACTGTCGAGGTGACCTGGCGGACCCGCCGGTCCAGCGACATCGCCTGCAGGGGGCGCCCGGCGAACCAGTACAGCCGGCCCAGCAGCCCGCGCGGATAGAAGATGGCGCGCTGCTCGTAGCGGCTCCCACTGCCGTCCGGGGTCACCCGCATCTCCAGCCAGCGGTCGCCCGGGCCGCGGTTGGCCGCGCGCAACTTGAGCACCCGGCCCGACTCGCGTTCCTCGACCCGCCAGCCCGCCGGGACGCTGCTCTCCACCGCCCGCCACAGCTGCTCGGGGGTGGCCGACGTGTGCTGGGAGCGGGTGTCGGTGTAGACGACCTCGCCGGCCCACTCCGGGTCACTGGGCAGCTGCGCGGCGGTTCCGGTGTTCCAGGTGGTCTCCACCTCGCCGCGGGCGATGCGCGCCAGCGCCAGCGACACCGACCGCCGGTAGGGCGTCAGACCGCCCTCGGGGGGCGGGATGACGGTGTCGATGTCGTGGTTGTCCATCACGGCGTCGCAGTGCAGGGATTCCACCAGCGGACGGGCCAGCCCGGTCGGGATCGGAGTCACCAGGCCCACCCACAGCGAGGCGATGCGCGGCGTGAGCACCGGCAGCACCAGGATGTGGCGCCGGGGCAGTCCTGCGACCTCGGCGTAGATCTGCATCATCTCGCCGTACTCCAGGACATCCGGGCCTCCGATGTCCCACTCCCGCGACTCGGGCACCTCGCAAGTCGCTGCGGCCACCAGGTAGTAGAGCACGTCGCGGATCGCGATCGGCTGGATCTTGTTGTGCACCCACTTCGGGGTCGTCATCACCGGCAGCCGGTCGGTGAGGTGGCGGACCATCTCGAAGGAAGCCGAACCGGACCCCACCACCACCCCCGCCTGCAGCACGAGCGTCTCGATGCCCGAGGCGATCAGGATCTCCCCGACGGTGGTGCGCGACCCGAGGTGCTTGGACAGTTCGGCCCCCTCGGGGTGCAGGCCGCTCAGGTAAATGATCCGGCGCACCCCTGCCCGGCGCGCCGCGCTGACCACGTTCTGCGCCGCGCGGCGTTCCTCGGCGGCGAAATCGCGCGCCAATCCCATCGAGTGCACGAGGTAGTAGACGACGTCGACGTCGTCGAACGCCGCCTCCAGCGACGCGGGGTCACCGAGGTCGCCGCGGGCCACCTCGATGCGATCCCGCCAGGGGACGCTGGCCAGCTTGTCGGGGTTGCGGGCCAGGGCGCGCACCGCGAACCCGCTGTCCAGAAGCCGGGGCACCAGGCGTCCGCCGATGTAGCCGGTGGCACCCGTGACCAGGCACCGAAGCTTCGCCGCCACCGCGTCCTCCGATCGTCGCTTCACCAATTCAACCCACTCACGCCCCCGCTCGCCAGCGCCAGCACCCGGCGCCGGTGTTGCCCGCGGTCAGGAAACCGGACAACCCGCCGGTGGCGGCACCTCAACCGACAGGGGGGTACCGACCGGGTTGATGTAGACCACCTCCATCACCAGCGGTGTGCGCGCCTCGTTGCGGCCGTTGTGCACGAAGCCCGCACCGACGCCCTCCTTGACCGGAGCGCCGGAGGAATAGACCGCGTCGACGCCGCACCCCCCGTCGTAGTGGGTCATGGTGCCCTCCCTGATGAAGCCGAACACCTCGCCCGGGTGGTAGTGCCAGCCGGTGCCCCCGCCGGGGGCGACGGTGATCCTGGTGACGAGGTAGTCGACGCCGTCGACGGTGTTCTTCGACAGCGTCTCGACCTCGACGCCGGAAGGCGGAGTGGCACCCGCCGGAACGGCCAGGGGCATCAGCGCGGCGCCGACGGCGCCACCCACGGCCGCGAGGGTGCGGATCATCGACGCCATGCCGCCACAGTTTCACAGTCCCGACCCCGACTGCCGGAAAACGCGTCGAGTTGGGCCGCCGGGTAGCCTTGTCGCCGATGCCGGGTAAGTCGAGGGGCGCGAAGAACAGCGGCGGGGCAACCACAGGGGTTTCCTACGCCGCCGCCGGCGTTGACATCGAGGCCGGCGACCGCGCCGTCGACCTGTTCAAGCCGCTCGCCGAACGGGCCAGCCGCCCCGAGGTGCGCGGCGGCCTGGGCGGGTTCGCCGGGCTCTTCGCGCTGCGCGGCGGGTACCGCGAGCCGCTGCTGGCCTGCTCGACCGACGGGGTGGGCACCAAGCTGGTGGTCGCGCAGGCGATGGACAAGCACGACACCGTGGGTCTGGATCTGGTCGCGATGGTGGTCGACGACCTCGTCGTCTGCGGGGCCGAGCCGCTCTTCCTGCAGGATTACATCGCGGTCGGGCGCGTCGTTCCCGAGCGGGTGGGAGCCATCGTGTCCGGCATCGCCGAGGGCTGCGTGATCGCCGGGTGCGCGCTGCTGGGCGGGGAGACGGCCGAGCACCCCGGTCTGATGGAGCCCGACCACTACGACCTGTCGGCCACCGGTGTCGGGGTGGTGGAGGCCGACGACGTGCTGGGGCCGGACCGGGTCCGCCCGGGTGACGTGCTGATCGGGATGGCGTCCTCGGGGCTGCACTCCAACGGCTACTCGCTGGCTCGCAAAGTGCTGCTGGAGATCGACCGGATGAACCTGGCCGGCCAGGTCGAGGAGTTCGGCCGGACCCTCGGCGAGGAATTGCTCGAGCCCACCTACATCTACGCCAGGGACTGCCTGGCGCTGGCCGCCGAGACCCAGGTCCGCACCTTCTGCCACGTCACCGGCGGTGGCCTGGCCGGCAACCTGGAGCGGGTCATTCCGCGCGGGTTGGTCGCCGAGGTGGAGCGCGGCACGTGGACTCCCGCCCCGATCTTCGGCCTGATCGCCCAGCGCGGCCGGGTGGAACCCGCGGAGATGGAGAGAACCTTCAACATGGGCGTCGGCATGGTCGCCGTCGTCGCCCCCGAGGACACCGACCGGGCGCTGGCGGTGCTGACCGCGCGCCACGTCCGCTGCTGGACGCTGGGTGTGGTCGCCAAGGGGAGCGGCGGGTCGCGGGCCGAACTGGTCGGCCGGCATCCGCGGTTCTGAGGGGCGTCAGCCCCGGGTGCTGCGGTCGTCGTCGGTGTCGGTACCGAGGTCCTGACCGAACTCATCCTCCGACCCGGAGAGCTCCCGCTGGAGCTGGGAGAAATCCGTTTGCGGAGAGCTGTATTTCAGCTCTCGGGCAACCTTGGTCTGCTTTGCCTTCGCCCGGCCGCGGCCCATGGGGGAACCCCCTCGCGCAATAACGGAGCGGCCTGAAGTTCAGGCGGCTCCGATCAATCTCGTATTCGTCTCGTGACTACCTTACCGTGCGGGGGCTCCGATGGGGCGGCATGCCCGTTCGCCCAGCGGCGAACCGGAGGTGAATGTCAGCCGGTCGAATCCCGCAGGCGGTCGACGGCGGCCCGGCCCGGGCCCGCCACGTCGGCCGGGGGCAGCGACTCCGGGTCGATCCGGGCGGCCACCGGGTGGTCCCCACCGGTGGTCAGCTCGGTGTCGGCCGGAAGACCCCGCTTGAGCAGGGCCAGCGCGACCGGGCCGAGTTCGGCGTGGTCGACCACGGTGCCCAGTCTGCCCACCGGACGCCCGTCGGCCAGCACCGGATCGCCGCTCTGCGGCCGCTCCCCGGAGCCGTCGAGGTGCAGCAGGACGAGCATGCGCGGCGGCCGGCCGAGGTTGTACACCCGCGCCACGGTTTCCTGACCGCGATAGCAGCCCTTGTCCAGGTGCACGGCCCGGCCGATCCACCCCACCTCGTGGGGGATCGTCTTCTCGTCGGTGTCCACCCCCAGCCGTGGCCGCAGCGCGGCGACCCGGTGTGCCTCGTAGGCCCAGACCCCCGCCGGGCGCACCCCGGCGGCGGCGAGCCGGTCCCGCCAGTCGCCGATGTCGGCGCGCGGAACCAGCAGGTCCAGTTCGACCTGACCGGGTGTGGCGGCCGGAACCCGCCGCACCAACCCGCCGCCGGGCAGGGCGACCGCCGCCGACTCGTCGGGCAGGGCGTCCAGACCCAACGCGGCCACCACGGCCGAGTCGGCCAGGCCCGGACCGATCAGCGACAGCACACCCAGGTCGGCGGCGGCGGGCTGGACGTCGGACCAGAACACCATCTTGGTCAGGTAGCCCAGCAGCGGTTCGGCCCGCCACGGCTCGGTGTCCAGGTAGGTCACCCCGCCCAGTTCGGTCTGCTGCCAGTGATCTTCGACGCGCCCCTGACCGTCGAGGCTGAGGTTCTCGGTGCAGGCGCCGTCGGCGAGTGCGCCGACGTCCTGGGTGGAGATCGCATGCAGCCAGGTTCGCCGGTCGGCTCCGGTCAGGGTGATGACCGCGCGGTGCGAGCGGTCCACGAACACCGCCTGGCGTTCGGCCGCACGCTGCTCGCCGAACGGGTCGCCGTAGTGCCACACCGTTCCGGCGTCGGGGGAGTTCTCCGGTGCTCGCACGGCTGTCACCCCTCAACTCTACGAGCCCGGCCACTAGGCTTCTGGCCCATGTCCGACCAGCTGCTCGTCACGATCGACGGCGCACCGCAGCCGCTGATCGAGTTCGCCGATCCCGACCAGCCGCTGCTGTGCGCCGACGATCTGGCGGCGGTACGCGGCGACGGCGTGTTCGAGACCCTGCTGATCCGCGCCGGCGGCGCCTGTCTGGTGGAGTCGCACCTGCACCGGCTGGCCCGGTCGGCCGCGATGGCGGATCTGCCCGAGCCGGACGCCCCGACCTGGCGACGCGCGATCCAGACGGCGGTCAGCCGGTGGGTCGACCGCACCGACGACGAGGGCGTGCTGCGGCTGGTGTACAGCCGGGGCCGCGAGAGCGGATCGGCGCCGACGGCCTTCCTGACCGTCGCCCCGGTGGCTGCCCGGGTCGGCGCGGCGCGGCGCGACGGCGTGTCGGCGCTGGTGCTTGACCGCGGCCTGCCCGCCACCGGTGTCGAGGCCATGCCGTGGCTGCTGGCCGGGGCCAAGACCCTGTCCTCTGCGGGGCACCTGGCTGCGCTGCGCCAGGCCGCCCGCCAGGGCGCGGGCGATGTGATCTTCGTCCGCTCCGACGGCTACATCCTCGACGGACCGCGCTCGACGGTGGTGATCGCCGCCCGCGACCACACCGGCGGGCCGTGCCTGAAGACACCCCCGACGTGGTACCCGATCCTGCGCGGCACCACCCAGCAGGCGCTCTTCGAGGTGGCTGCCGCCAAGGGTTACCGCTGCGAATACCAGCCGCTTCGGCCCGCTGATCTCGTTGCCGCACAGGGGGTTTGGCTGGTATCCAGCATCACCCTGGCGGCCCGGGTGCACACCCTCGACGGGCAGGCCCTGGCGCCGAGCCCGATGGCCGCCGAGTTCGCGGACCTTGTCGACGCCGCCATCGTGAGCGACCGGCAGTGACCTGCCCCGGCGAAATTGACTGGCACGGTGGCCGCGACGCAGGTACGGTCGTGCGTACACAGGAAAGGAGGTGGTCCGGAACTTTGAGTACTTCTTGGACATGTGAGGTGGCTGCCCGCTAGCGGCACCAGGTTGCCGGGAATCACCGCGCCTGCGCGCTGGCGAATCCCAGGCAGCTACCCGGCCCCCGAGCTCCCGGTCCGTCCAACCTGGATACCCAGGCTCGGGGGCCGTCCCATGTCCGGGCTGTTTTGTCCGGGCTATTTGCGGCCGCGGACCCGTGCGGGCGGGCGCCGCCGGCCGAGTCCCTGCTCCAGTTCGGTCAGCGCCGGTTCGATGCCGGCCGCCAAAGCCGCGATGTCCGGCGCGATCTCCGGTGTGCTCAGGAAACCGAAGTCCATCCAGTCGCAGTAACTGAAGCACGTCACGTTGAGTCCCACGTCCATCAGCAGCGGCCCGATCGGGGTGAACTCCTCCACCACGGCTCCGGCGGCGTACAGCGGCACCGGCGGGCCGGGAACATTGGACACCACCAGGTTGATCGGCGGCGCGTTCTCGCCGAGCCGGCTGGTGGTGTAGGCCCGCACGGCCAGCCGGAACAACCCCGGCGGCGTCGTCTCGGTCAGGCCCATGATCTGGTGCGCGGTCAGCGCCTCGGTCATCTGCTTGGCGGCCTGCGAGACCCGATAGATCGCGCGGATCCGTTTCGCGGACTCACCGATCTCGACGGGCAGGGTGACCGCCATGGCGCTGATGGCGTTCCCGACGGCGGTGGCGTCGGTCCCGCCGGTCCGCGTCGAGACCGGCACCTGTGCCAGCAGGGGCCGGTCCGGCAGCTCGCCGCGGTCACCCAGATAGGAGCGCAGCGCCCCGGCCACCAGGGCCAGGACGACATCGTTGACCTTCACCCCGTAGCCGTCCTTGACCGCCTTGACCCGGTCCAGTGCCACCCGGGCGGCGCTGAACCGCCGCTGCTGGGAGATGACCGTGTTGAACCGGGTGGCCGGGGCGTCGAAGTAGCTCGGCGGCTTCTGCGGGATCTCCCGCACCGCCAGCTGCTGGCGCACGGTCTGTTCGATCAGCCGCACAATCCGCAGCGGCGTCATGATCGCCACGTTGATCGCCGCGCCCAGTAGCCGGATCTCGGGGCGGGGCGGCTGATCGCGGACCCGGGGCTCGTCGGGGTCCACCGAGGGCGCGCGCGGTTGAGGCGTGATGTCGAAGAGGATCTCACTGATCCCGGCGCCGGAGACCCCGTCCACGAGGCAGTGGTGAATCTTGGTCAGCAGCGCGACCCGGTCGCCCTCGACTCCCTCGATGAACCACATCTCCCACAGCGGCTTCGCCCGGTCCAGCGGGTAGGACCACAGCCGGGCAACGAGCTCGTCGAGCTCCCGACGTCCGCCGGGGGAGGGCACCGCGATGTGTCTGATGTGGAAATCCAGATCGGGGTCGTCGTCGACGTACCACGGCCGGTCCAGGCCCAGCGGTGCTTCGGTGACCCGATACCGCAGCTGGGGCAGCTCGCCGAGCCGTTCTCCGATCAGCGTCCGCACCCGCTCGACGGAGAACTCGGGCGACTCGCGCGGATCGAGGATCGCCAGCGCGCCGATATGCATGTGCCAGGCCGGCGTCTCGGCGAACCAGAACGCCGCATCCACACTCGACATGCGGGGCATGACGCCAGCGTAGGACCGCGGCGCCTACGGTGCGGGCGGACCGGGCGCGAATTCCTCGCAGGCGCTCATGGCCTGTTGCCAGGTCCGCTGGTCGACCCCGGCGGGCGGACCGAGCACCGCGGCGGGGCCCGCCGACTCGGGCACGCCGTGGTCGCGCAGGCAGGCGGCGAGCGTGCCGTGTCCGGTCGGTCCGACCGTGGTGTCCGGCGGTGGTGTCGTCGATGCGCAGCCGGCGATGATCGTGACGGCAGCGACCAACGCCGCGGTGCGCAGCATCAGCCGACGTAGCGCGAGAGCCGGGCCGACAGGTGCGGGACCAGGCCCCCGTCGGGGTCGACCCGCTCCTCGACGTAGGCGAGGTCGCCCCCGTCGACGATGCCGTAGAGCCGACGGGCGCCGCCGACGAGCACCCCGGACTTGCTGCGCGCCAGCGCGTCGGTCACCAGTTCCCAGGACGACTGGTTGCGGGGATGTCCGTAGAACAACTCCACGTAGCCCGCCGAGTGGGCCAGCAGCAGTTCGATCGCCTCGGATTCCCCCGGGTCGGCCGGATCCTGGACGAACCGCCAGAACCCGGTCTCCCGCAGGCCGGGGGCGTGATAGCCGCCGGACGAGTCCAGCCGCCACGAGCGGGCCTCCCAGTTCAAGAAGTCCCCGCCGTCGTGGGAGACGATGATCTGCTGGCCGAACCGGTAGTCCCCGTGCGCCCCGCGGCCCTCACCCTCGCCGCGCCAGACGCCGACGAGCGGAAGCAGGGCCAGCAGCGCGTCGCTGAGATCGGCGCCCTGGCGCAGGTTCGCGGTGTCGGTCAGCGGAAGGTCGTCGAAGACCGGGATGTTGCGGCCGGCGGTCTGCTTGGCGCGTTCAGCGGCCGCGGCCACCGCGCGATCGCCGCTGCCCGGGGTGGCATCGGTCACGACTCGTCGGTGATCAGCCGGTAGACCGCATAGACCGCGAACCAGGTGATCAGCACCGTCACCGCGACCAGCAGGAGTTCGAAGAAGAGGACCACGAGCCAGAGTCTATCGCGGCCCCGGTCAGGCGACCTTGACGTCGACCTCGTGAACTCCGGCACCGAGCGGCGCCACGGTGACATCGCCGCTGCCGACCCGCGACAGCGCGCGTACCGTCCAGGTGCCCGGCGCGGCGAAGAACCGGAAGTCCCCGGCCTCCGAGGCGACGACCTCGGCGGTGAACTCGTCGGAGGCGTCAAGCAGTCGGACGAAGGCGCCGCCGACGGTCTGGCCGGCTCCGTCGACCACCTTGCCGGTGATCACCGTCTCCTTCTCCAGGTCCACTCCTGCGGGCAGGGTCTGCGAATCGCGTCCTTGCTTGGGTGCAGCGCACATGGTCAGTTTCCCAACTCGATCGGGGCTCCCACCAGGGAGCCGTATTCGGTCCAACTTCCGTCGTAGTTCTTGACGTTCTTGTGTCCCAGCAACTCCCGGAGCACAAACCAGGTGTGCGAGGAGCGCTCGCCGATGCGGCAGTAGGCGATGGTCTCCTTCTCGCCGTCGAGACCGGCGTCGGCGTAGAGCTTGGCCAGTTCGTCGTCGGACTTGAAGGTGCCGTCCTCCCGAGCGGCCTTGCTCCAGGGGACGTTGATGGCGCCCGGGATGTGGCCGGGTCGCTGGCTCTGCTCCTGGGGCAGGTGTGCCGGGGCCAGGATCTTGCCGGAGAACTCATCCGGGGAGCGCACGTCGACGAGGTTCTTGGTGCCGATCGCCGCGAGCACCTCGTCACGGAACGCCCGGATGCTGTTGTCCGGAGTCTTGGCGACATACGTGCTGGCCGGGCGTTGGACGTCGTCTGTCGACAGCGGACGCCCGTCGAGTTCCCACTTCTTGCGTCCACCGTCGAGCAGTCGCACGTCGTCATGGCCGTAGAGCTTGAAGTACCAGTAGGCATAGGCGGCGAACCAGTTGTTGTTGCCGCCGTAGAGGATCACGGTGTCGTCGTTGCGAATGCCGCGATCGCTCAGCAGCTTCGAAAACTGCTGGGCATCAACGAAATCACGCTTGACGGGGTCTTGCAGGTCGGCCCGCCAGTCGAGTTTGACGGCGCCGGCCAGATGGCCGACATCGTAGGCGTCGGTGTCCTCATCGACCTCGACGAAGACGATATCGGGCGATTCGAGGTTGGCCTCGGCCCACTCGGCCGACACCAGCACGTCGTTGCGTGCCATCAGGGGTCCCCTCTCAGCTGTTCCGGACAGAGCCGAATGCGGTGCGCAGACGGTTCACTAGCGGGTAGATCTGGCAACCCAGGCAGATACCGAAGGCCGCGTTGAGGAAAGCGGCCGCCAACGCACCTGCCGTCGCGATGAGGCCGACCTGCTCAAGGCCCGACGCGAAGCCGGCTACCCCGACCACCGCGAAGGCGAGGCCCACCAGCTGGGCGAAGCGAAGCGGCGCGACGGGTTCGCGCTCGCTGACCGGGCTCAGCCGGGGCGCCACCCACCGGGCGAAGAGCAGCCCGTAAGGATGCCGGCGCGGCCCGCCCAGCGCGCCGATCGCGAAGACGACGGCCTGTGCCGACAGGATGACGGCGGCTGCGGTCGGGTCGACCGCCGAGGCGGCCAGGACCGCCAGCAGGACGGCGGTGGTCAGCCAGGCCGCGAACCGCGGACCGCGGACGTCGACGAGGTGGGCGGTCGGCGCCGCCTGGGTCAGCACTGCTCTTGACACGTGCACTCCTGTTGCTGTCACTGGACGGGAGGTCCGCTGGAGCCCGGTGTGCGGCGCGCGGGAACGCGCGGGAACGTCGGGGGCCGCGGATGTTCAGCAGCTGCGACAACAGCAACAACCCGCGACGCGGCACAGATCCACTGCGCGGCGCTTGGTGAGCCGGAGCTCAAGGCGGGTCAGCACGGAAAGGATGCTACACAGCGAGGCAGTCTCAGGCCAACAGGGGATCCAGGGCCGCCCGTAGCTCGGCGGCCCTGGGCACCCCGGCAGCCCGGTATCGCTGCTGGCCGTCGGCATCGAAGATAAAGGTGGTGGGCAGCGAGAGCACCGAGAGTGTGCTGGCCGCCGCCGGATCGGCGTCCATGTCGATCTCGACGTGGGCGACGTCCGGCAGGTCGGCGCAGACCTGCTCGACGACGCGGCGCACCGCCGCGCAGGGGCCGCACCACACCGCCGTGAAGTGGACGATGGTCGGGCCGGTGGCCGACAGGCCCCACCGTCGGGCGTCGCCGGCGTCGACGGCGGATCCGGTGGCGGCCCGCAGGACACCTGCCCGGCGGCGGTGCAGCACCCCGACGGCTCCGGCCAGGCCGAGTGCCGCGGCGATCGCAACCGAGGCGGAGACCAGCGCGCTCACGGCCGGAACCCGTCGAGGCGGACGGTCAGGTCGGTCTGGATTCCCTCGACGATGATGTCCGAGCCGCGGGCGCCCTCGCTGGTCGGCGCGAGGCCGAACGGCAGGATCTGTCCGGGAACGGTGGCGGCGAACGCACCCAGCACGTCGGCACGCTTGTCGTCGGGCACCGTCTGGTCGGCCGTGTTGGGCCCGGTGACCACCCCGGTCGGGGTGAAGACCAGTGTGGTTCGGGCGGGTCCGGCAATCGAGAGGTCCACGGTCACGCTCACCAGTTTGTCGTAACCGGCCTTGAGGGGTGTGCCGGTGAAGACCAGCCCCTTGTTGCCGGAGATGCCCGACTCCGTCGTGCCGCCGGTGGCGTCGTTGGTGTCCTCGGCCGGGGCGGCGACGGCGAGGTCCTTGACGCCGATGAACGCGCCCAGCCGGCGCGAGTCGATGATGATGCGGCTCTCCAGCTTTCCCACCGGCAGATCCCCGTCGGGGCGCATCAGCCAGGATGCCTGGGTCAGACCCACGTCGTGCATGGTGGCCTCCAGGGTGACCTGGCCGACCACCGGATGGTCGACGCCGTTCGCCTTGATCTCCAGTTCGCGGTAGCGGTGCTGCAACGCCTGCGGGATGAACGGGAACCCCAGAATCGCCACCCAGGGGTCGAACCCCAGCCCGGCGGCGGACCGCACGTGGCGCGACAGGTGGTACTCGGCGTAGATAGCCGCGCCGACATCCGCCCCAGCCGCGGTGACGACCGCGAGCATCGAGACACCCGCGGCGGTCAGCAGCTTGCGCACCAGGTCATTCTGGCGCACCGCCGGGTCGCGTGGCCGGGGCCGCAGGCTAGAGTACGCGCACGAGGAGAATTCGTTGGATCTTCTGCTGCTGACCGCCGACCCGAATCCGGAGTCCGTGCTGCCCGCGTTGGCGCTGCTGCCGCACACCGTGCGCGCCGCGCCGACTCAGGTGTCCGCGCTGCTGGAGGCCAGCGCCGCGGACGTGGCGATCGTCGACGCCCGGACCGACCTCGCGGGTGCCAGGGGGCTGTGCCGGTTGCTGGGCAGCACCGGATCCTCGGTCCCGGTGGTGGCGGTGGTCACCGAGGGCGGACTTGTGGCGGTCAGCACGGACTGGGGGATCGACGAAATCCTGCTGCCGGGCACCGGCCCCGCCGAGATCGACGCCCGGCTGCGGCTTCTCGTCGGCCGGCGCGGGGGTGTGGCCGGACGGGACATCCCGGGGAAAGCCAGCCTGGGCGAGCTGGTGATCGACGAGGGCACCTACACCGCGCGGTTGCGCGGCCGTCCGCTGGACCTGACCTACAAGGAGTTCGAGCTGCTGAAGTTCCTGGTTCAGCACGTCGGCCGGGTGTTCACCCGCGCGCAGTTGCTGCAGGAAGTGTGGGGTTATGACTTCTTCGGTGGCACTCGAACCGTCGACGTTCACGTCCGGCGGCTGCGCGCCAAGCTCGGGCCCGAACACGAGGCGCTGATCGGGACGGTGCGCAACGTCGGATACAAGGCGGTGCGTCCGGCCAAAGGCCGGGCGGCGGCGGACGGTACGGCCGGGGACAACGAGGGCGCGTCCGGCGAGCCGGAAACCGTTGGTGGCGATGAGAAATCCGGAGAGGCGCTGCCGCACTCCGTGTCCACCCCGTGAATGAAGCCGGCGATCGTGCCGGAACGGTTCTGCGGTGGCGCACCGCTCTGTCGGGGGCTGAGCAGGATGCCGTTCGCCGCCTCATCGAGGAGGCGCGAGCCGCCGACATGGTCGCCCCGGTCGGGGATCAGGTGTTGCGGGAACTCTCCCGGCAGCGGACGGAGCATCTGATCGCCACCGATGCCCGCGACGAGCGTTCGGTGGTTGGCTACCTCAACCTGGTCCCCGCCCGCGGCACCGCCGACGCAGTGGCCGAACTGGTCGTTCATCCGGGGGCGCGACGCCGCGGAATCGGCACCAAACTGATCCGCGCCGCCGCCGCCGAGCGCGGCGCCGGCCGGGTGCGGTTCTGGGCGCACGGGACGAAGCCTGCCGCTCGTGCGACCGCCGCCGCTCTCGGGCTCCGCCCGGTCCGCGAACTGGTCACGATGCGGCGCGGCCTCGACGACCTGCCCGACCCCGCCGTGCCGTCGGGAATCGCGATCCGCCCCTACGCCGGGACCGCTGACCACGCCGAGTTGCTGCGGGTCAACAACGCCGCCTTCGCCTGGCACCCCGAGCAGGGTGGCTGGGCCGAGTCCGACCTGCGCGAGCGGGTCGCCGAGTCCTGGTTCGACCCCCGGGGACTGTTCCTGGCCTTCGACGAGTCCTCTGGCGCGCTGCTCGGGTTCCACTGGACGAAGGTGCATACCGGCTCCGCCGAGGTACCCGGGGAGGCGCCCGGGGAGGTCTACGTGCTCGGGGTGGACCCCGGCGCGCACGGACGCGGGCTGGGCACGGCGCTGACCTTGGTCGGGCTGGCTCACCTGGCCGAACGCCTCGGCGAGCAGGAGCATCCGACGGTCATGCTCTACGTCGAGGCGGACAACCGGGCCGCGCTGGCGACCTACCGCCGACTCGGTTTCGTCGAGGTCGCCACCGACACCGCCTACGCGCCCGGCTGACCGGCGCCCTGTTCACCCTGCGTTCACTTTCAGTGCCCTAAGCTGCCACTCTCGGCGCATACCTTGCAGCCGCATCCGTTCGACAGACCGCCGAATCGGCGGCAGAAAGAAGATGGCAACAGTGGGCCCCAACCCTGTCGTAAAGCTCCTCGCAGCGACCGTTTCAGCGGCGGCGGTCGCCGCGCTGGCCGGCTGCGGCAGCGACAACAACACCACCTCGTCCTCCGGTGGAGGGGGAACGCAGTCGGGCATCGACTGCGGGGGCAAGAAGTCGCTCAAGGCCAGCGGGGCCACCGCCCAGGCCAACGCGATGACCCGGTTCGTCACCGCCTACGAGGCGGCCTGCCCCGGGTACACGCTGAACTACACCTCCAGCGGCTCCGGCGCGGGGGTCTCGGAGTTCGTCGGCGCCCAGACCGACATGGGCGGCAGCGATTCGCCGCTCAACCCGGACAAGGGTCAGGTCGAGAAAGCCAAGCAACGGTGCGGGGGAAGCGACGCCTGGAACCTGCCCATGGTGTTCGGACCCATCGCCATCACCTACAACGCTCCCGGTGTCGACTCGCTGATCCTGGACGGACCGATAGCGGCCAAGATCTTCAGTGGCGCGGTCGCGACGTGGGACGCCCCCGAGATCGCCGCGCTCAATCCCGGCAAGACTCTGCCTGCCCAGCCGATCGTGGTCATCTTCCGCAGCGACGAGTCGGGCACCACCGACAACTTCCAGCGTTATCTGGACGCCGCCTCCGACGGCGCGTGGGGCAAGGGTGCGGGGAAGATCTTCAACGGCGGTGTCGGTGAGGGCGCCAAGGGCAACGAGGGAACTTCGGCGGCGGTCAAGAGCACGCCCGGATCGATCACCTACAACGAATGGTCGTTCGCCAAGGCCCAGGGTCTGTCCATCGCCGAGATCATCACCTCGGCCGGCCCCGCTCCGGTGCAGTTGACCGTCGAGTCGGCCGGAAAGTCGATCGACGACGTCCAGGTCAAGGGTCAGGGCAATGACCTCGTGCTGGACACCTCGACCTTCTACAAGCCCACCCAGCCGGGCGCCTACCCGATCATGCTGGCGACCTATTCGCTGGTCTGCTCGAAGTATCCGGAAGCCGACGTCGCCACGGCGGTGAAAGCGTTCCTCACGGTGGCCCTGGGCAAGGGCCAGGAGGGGCTGACCGACAACGGCTACATCCCCGTTCCTGAGGCCTTCAAGGGCAAGCTGGCCAGCGCCATCGACGCCATTTCCTGACCCCGACCGGGACGGCGCAGTGACGATCAAGCCGGAACCCTCCGCGGTGGATTCGCCAACCCCGGCGAATCCGGCGCGGGGCCGCGATAATTCAGCTGTGTCAACTGAGTCGGCTCCCAGGCCTGGGCTTCGTACCGGGGAGGGACGCTGGGGGGACCGCGTTTTCAAGTCCGTGTCCCTGGCCGCCGGCGCCACCATCATCGCCGCGATCGCGCTGATGGCGCTGTTCCTCATCATCCGTGCCGTTCCGTCGTTGCAGGCCGACAAGGTCAACTTCATCACCAGTTCGGAGTTCTCCACCACCGACGAGGACAACTTGCGGTTCGGTATCGCCGAACTCTTCCAGGTCACTCTGCTCAGTTCGGTCTTCGCGTTGGTGATCGCGGTGCCCATCGCGATCGGGATCGCCGCGTTCCTCACCAACTACGCCCCGCGTCGGCTAGCCAAAACCTTCGCCATCCTCGTCGACCTGCTCGCGGCGGTGCCGTCGATTGTGTTCGGACTCTGGGGAATCTTCGTGCTGGCGCCCCGGCTGGAGCCGGTCGCCCGATTCCTCAACGACAACTTACGCTGGTTGTTCCTGTTCGCCGACGGCAACGTGTCGCTGGCCGGGGGCGGAACGATCTTCACCGCCGGGGTGGTGCTGGCGGTGATGATTCTGCCGGTCATCACCGCGGTCAGCCGGGAAGTGTTCAGCCTGACTCCGCGCGGGCATATCGAGGCCGCGCAAGCTTTGGGAGCGACGAAGTGGGAAGTCGTTCGGATGACCGTCTTCCCCTATGGCCGCAGCGGTATGATCGCCGGCTCGATGCTCGGTCTGGGTCGTGCCCTCGGTGAGACCGTCGCGGTTCTGATCATCCTGCGAGCCGCCGCGCAGCCGGGTAGCTGGTCGGTCTTCGACGGCGGCTACACGTTCGCTTCCAAGATCGCCTCGGCGGCGGCGGAATTCAGCTCCAAGCTGCCCACCGGCGCCTACATCGCCGCCGGTTTCGTGCTGTTCGTGCTGACCTTCATCGTCAACGCGCTGGCCCGGGCCGCGGCCGGGGGAAGGGTGAGTGGGGGATGACCGTTCAAAGCACCTTCGATGCTCCGGTGAAGGGACCGACGTTTCATCCGATCAGCCCCATCCGCAAGATCAAGAATAAGTTCGCCACCATCCTGTTCGCCACCTCCTTTCTGATCGCCACCATCCCGCTGGTGTGGGTGCTCTACACCGTCGTGCGGCGGGGCGTGCGGGCGATCGTCACTCCGGGGTGGTGGACGCGGTCGCTGGCCGGCGTGCTGCCCGACCAGTTCGCCGGGGGTGTGTATCACGCCGTCTACGGCACCCTCGTGCAGGCGGCCATCGCCGCGGCGATCTCGGTTCCATGAGGCATCATGGCGGCCATCTATCTGGTGGAGTACGGGACGGGAAGGTTCGCCAAGGCGAAGACCTTCATGGTCGACATCCTGGCCGGCGTTCCCTCGATCGTCGCAGCACTGTTCGTCTTCGCGCTGTGGATTGCGACGCTGGGCTTCCCGCAGAGTGCGTTCGCGGTTGCGCTGGCCCTGGTTTTGCTGATGTTGCCGGTCGTGGTGCGCAACACCGAGGAGATGCTCAAGCTGGTGCCCGACGAGCTGCGCGAGGCCTCCTATGCCCTGGGGGTACCCAAGTGGAAGACGATCCTGCGGATCGTGGTGCCCACCGCCCTGCCCGGGGTGATCAGCGGGATTCTGCTGGCGTTGGCCCGGGTGATGGGCGAGACCGCCCCGGTGCTGATCCTGGTCGGCTACGCCCGGTCGATCAATTACGACGCCCTGCACGGCAACATGGCCTCGCTGCCGCTACTGATCTACACCGAGTTGATCAACCCCGAGGCGGCCGGCCGGCTGCGAGTGTGGGGTTCGGCGCTGACCCTCATCCTGCTCGTTGCCGCGCTCTACGTTGCGGCGGCTTTCCTCAACCGCTATCTCACCCGCAACCGGACCTGAGTCGAGGAGCGCATCGTGGCCAAGCGGCTGGACCTCAAGGACGTCAATGTTTACTACGGCAGTTTCCATGCCGTCGCCGATGTCACGATGTCCATTCCTCCGCGCAGCGTGACCGCCTTCATCGGACCCTCGGGATGCGGCAAGTCGACCGTGCTGCGGGCACTCAATCGCATGCACGAAGTGATCCCCGGTGGCCGCGTCGAGGGCTCGGTCTTGCTCGATGGTGAGGACGTCTACGGGGCCGGGGTGGATCCGGTCAGTGTCCGCAAGACGATCGGCATGGTTTTTCAGCGGCCGAATCCCTTTCCCACCATGTCTATTCGCGACAATGTCGTCGCCGGGCTGAAGCTGCAGGGCGTGCGCAACCGGAAGTTGCTCGACGAGACCGCTCAACGGTCCCTTCAGGGAGCGAATCTGTGGAACGAGGTGAAAGACCGCCTCGACAAGCCCGGTGGCGGCCTGTCAGGCGGTCAGCAGCAGCGACTATGCATCGCCCGGGCAATCGCGGTGCAACCAGATGTGCTGCTCATGGACGAGCCTTGCTCTGCCCTGGACCCGATCTCGACGCTGGCGATCGCGGATCTGATCGCCGAGTTGAAGCAGGAATTCACCATCGTGATCGTGACCCACAACATGCAACAGGCTGCCCGGGTGAGCGATCAGACGGCCTTCTTCAACCTCGAAGCCACCGGTAAGCCCGGCAAGCTGGTCGAGATCGACGAGACCGGCAAGATTTTCTCCAACCCCAGCCAGCGGGCCACCGAGGACTACATTTCCGGCCGCTTCGGCTAGACCGCCCGGTCCGTACAGACCACTCAGTACGTCGGGATCTCCTCGTCGGCGGGTAGCTGCCCGGTGACTTGGAAGATCACCCGCCGCGAGATCTCCACGGCGTGGTCGGCGAAACGCTCATAGAAACGGCCCAGCAGGGTCACATCCACCGCGGCGGCGACCCCGTGCTTCCATTCGCGGTCCATCAGCACATTGAAGAGGTGTCGGTGTAAATCGTCCATGGCGTCGTCCTCTTCGCGGATGCGACGCGCCTTTTCCGGATCCCGCGAGATCAGGACTTCGCGTGCGCTGGTGCCCAGGTCGACGGCGACCCGGCCCATTTCGGCGAAGTAGCCGTTGACCTCTTCGGGCAGGGTGTGCTGCGGGTGGCGCCGGCGGGCGATCTTGGCGACGTGCAGGGCCAGCGCGCCCATCCGCTCGACGTCGGCAACGATCTGGATGGAGCTCACGATGGCCCGCAGGTCGCCGGCGACCGGCGCCTGCAGCGCCAGTAGAACGAAGGCGGCCTCCTCAGCCCGCGCGCTGGCGGCCAAGAGCTTCTCGTGATCTCCGATCACCTGCTCGGCCAGGACGAGATCGGCCTGCAACAGGGCTTGGGTCGCGCGCTCCATGGCGATACCCGCCATACGGCACATCTCGGCCAGCTGGTTGGTGAGCGCGTCAAGCTGCTCGTGGTACGCGGTCCGCATGTGATAAGCCTACGTCCGTAACCGGGGCCAGGCCGCTGAGGGAACCTGAACGGACGGTGAACGGCGCTCAGTCGCAGCTGACATCGGCACCGTTGGTCACGGTGAGGTCCGAGGGCAGTCGGGCTGGGGTGTCGCTGCCGGAGTGGGTCACCGCCACGCTCAGCGGCGTATCGCTGGCTTTCGGGTAGTTCACCTCGGTGAAGTCTGGCCCGAGCACCACCTGCACCACTTCGCCCAAGCCGTCGATCCGCTCGATCGTCGCATCGGCAAGGGTGGCCGCGACGGTAGCGGCCGCCTGCTCGTTGCCCAGCGAGTAGTAGACCGTAGTCGCGGTGACGGGACTCCACTGCGAGTAGGAGCCCGTGTCGCGAACGTCGAATCCATAGCCGGCGAACTCCGTCGTCGCGGAGTCGGCCAGGCCGTCGCGGCCGTCGGGATCGGCGACTGCGACCGAGACGTCGCGGGGATCGGCAGCCACTGTCTTGACCTGTTCGGTGACGGAGGAGTCCGCCTCGGAGTCCGTCGGCGACGGTGTTTCGGCGGTGCTGCGC
>NZ_JBJTCF010000040.1:0-6493 GCF_046091765.1 Mycobacterium sp. | reverse complement strand
TCCAGGTCGCGCTGTCCCGGGACCCCGACGGGCGATTTCCCCGCTGCGGGAGCTTCGCGCTGGCCCTGGGCGGCGGTGGTGCGGCGGCCGAGCGGGCCGTGGCCCCCACCCTCGCCGCGCGACGCAGCCCGCCCGCCGCGGTGCCGTCGGTCACTCCCGCCCCGGCACGGCGCGCGCCGCGGTGGGGACTGCTGGCCGGTTGCGCGGCCGCCGGCCTGATCGCCGGAGCGGGGGTTCTGGGCGCACTGAGCCCGGAGGACGACTCGATGGCCGGGCCGGTCCAGACCAGCATCCAAACCAGCACCGTGACGAGCGTGTCAACGAGTGTCTCGACCAGCATCTCGACCAGCGTGCCGCCGCCGTCGACCACGACACTGGTTCCCCCACCGCGCACCGAGACGCAGACCGAGACGGTGACGGCGACGCCGCAGACCACTGCGTCGGGCACCCGGTGGCCCACGGCACCTGCGGGGTCACCGGCATCGAACTCCAGCGCGGGCTGGTCCGGCACGGGTTTGGACCCGGCGATCATCCCGTTGTTCGGCTGGGAGCAGTGCGTCCACAACTACGACGCCGCCCGGTGTTTCGATGCGGCGCGGGAAGCCGCCGGCGCCCCGCCCGGCTCACCCCCGCCGCTGACTCCCGCCGGCACCTGGGCGGTGCCCGCGTGGATGAAGTACGGCGAGTACCGGGCCGCCGTAGGTCCCACGGGAAGCTGCCTGTGGAACGGCTACGACGTGCGCGGAAGGCTGGTGGACTCCGGATTCTTCACGCGTTCCTCTGCGCGCCCGACCGCGGTGGTCACGCCGCCGATGACGACGTTTCAGACCTTCGGCTGCACGCCGTGGTTCCTGGTCGGCCCGCTGGGGCAACTGCGCTGAGACGCCCCGCACGGTGCCCGCCGTTGGCGTTTCACGCCGGGCCGGGCAGAATTCCCGCCATGAGCGCCGCTAAAGTCACCATCACCTCGCTGACCGACGGCCCCCTGGAGGTCGCAGGTGAGGTCGAGATCCTGGCCGCCGACGGCACCCTGGTCAAGGAGACCAGCAAGTGCTACCTGTGCCGCTGCGGCTACTCGGCCAAGAAACCCTTCTGTGACGGATCGCACAAGCGCGAGGGCTTCACCGCGCCCTGAGCCTTCGCCCGGAGAGAAACCCCGGCCCAAGCCGGCCGCCTGATCCGTCGTCGGTACCCCCGAGGTCTAAACTGGGCTCTGGAGAGAACTTGCTCGGTGAGGGGATTGCCATGGGATCGAATCAGACCGTGCGCCGGCTCGCGCTGCTCGTCGGCGGAACTGCGCTCGTCGCCATGGCGACGGTGACGGCGGGTTGCGGCACGACCACCAAGGAAACCCCGACCAGCACGCCCACCTCGACCACCAGTGCGCCCGCGCCGAGTCCCACCGAGAAGGCAGTCGGACCGGGCGACAACAACTCGTTCTCCCCGACGGTCAATCCGGTCCCGCCGGGTTCGGTATGCAAGCAGATCGTCAACGGCGTGTGCATGCGCTGACCCATCGGGAGCGTGGAGGTGGACATGACTGACCGCAACGGTGCCGCGGGGGCCACAGCGGCTGTCGCAGTGGCCGCGATCCTGCTGGGCGCGGCCCCGGTTGCACTCGCCGCGCCCGACACCTCCCCCACCTGGAACGGCTGGTACCGGATCACGTTTCACACCGACCAGAAGACGGGCACCAGTACCGCCGCGCAACAGAGCGAGACGCCCTACACGGCGTGGTACGAGTTCAGCACCGACTGCTCCTCGGGCACCTGTGTCGCCACCGCGAACGACGGCCCCACGCCCAAGGACAACGTGCCCCAGGCGACGTCGTTCGAGTGGACCGGGTCGCAGTGGTCGCGGTCGAACTCGTGGCGGTGGGACTGCCAACTCGGCGACGGAACGGTGACCTTCGACCCGGCGAAGTCGGTGACCACCTACGCTCCGCAGGCCGACGGATCCCTGACGGGCACCTTCGCCACCAACATCGGCAGCGGCGCCTGCCAGGGAACGGTCTACATCCCGCTGACCGCCGCCCCGGCCACCCCCGGCTCCTAGCCGGACCCGCTCCGGTCAAGCCGGTTCAACGCGGCCCGCAGGTCCGGGTCCAGTTCGCCGGGGTTGAGTGCGGCGAACGCCAGCAGCTCGTCGATCATCGCCGGCGTCCAGAACGACCGCAGGTGTGCGGCGACCTTCGCCGCGGCCCGCTCGGGCGGCAGCGCGGCATTGTTGCGGACAATCTGCTCGCCCATCCGGATCAGGTTCTCGATCTGCACGGCTAGCGGCTGCCGCCGGCCCCGACGGTCGCCGTCTCCCGCGTCTCGCCGGGACCGGCCAGTCGCGGGGTCACCTCCACGGCGGTCACCTTGTACTCCGGACAGTTGGTGGCCCAGTCGGAGTACTCGGTGGTGACCACGTTCGCCCCGCTGTCGGGGTGGTGGAAGGTGGTGTAGACCACCCCGGGCGGGACGCGGTCGGAGATGTGGGCGCGCATCACCGTCGACCCGACCCGGCTGGCCAGCGTCACCCACGAGCCGTCGGTGATCCCGCGGGTCTCCGCGTCGGACTCGTGGATGTCGAGGACGTCTTCGGTGTGCCAGGCCAGATTGGGGGTGCGGCGGGTCTGCGCGCCGACGTTGTACTGGCTGAGGATCCGGCCGGTGGTCAGCAGCAGCGGGTAGCGCCGGGTGCTGCGCTCATCAGTCGGCACATAAGGCGTCACCTGGAAGGCGCCCTGGCCGCGGACGAAGGACCCGACGTGCATCACCGGAGTGCCCAGCGGCTGTTCGGCGTTGCAGGGCCACTGCACGCTGCCGACCTCGTCGAGCAGTTCGAAGGAGACTCCGGCGAACGTCGGCGTCAGGGCGGCGATCTCGGCCATGATCTCCGCGGCCGCGTTGTAGTGCATCGGGTAGCCCAGCGCGGTGCTCAGCTCGCAGGCGACCTCCCACTCCTGGCGGCCGGTGCGGGTCTTCATCACCGGACGCACCCGGTTGATACGCCGCTCGGCGTTGGTGAATGTGCCGTCCTTCTCCAAAAACGACGTGCCGGGCAGGAAGACGTGGGCATAACGCGCGGTCTCGTTGAGGAACAGGTCCTGGACGATCACCAGCTCCATCGACTCCAGGGCGCGCTCGACGTGGTGGGTGTTGGGGTCGGACTGCGCGACGTCCTCACCCTGGACGAACAGTGCCTGGAACTGCCCGCTGACCGCGGCGTCGAACATGTTCGGTATCCGCATTCCCGGTTCGGGCCGCAGTGCTGCGCCCCACAGGGCCTCGAACTGCTCGCGCACGACGGTGTCGGAGACGTGGCGGTAGCCGGAGAACTCGTGCGGGAACGATCCCATGTCGCAGGACCCCTGCACGTTGTTCTGGCCGCGCAGCGGGTTGACCCCGACGCCCTCGCGCCCGATGTTGCCGGTGACCATGGCCAGGTTGGCCATCGCCATCACCATGGTGGATCCCTGGCTGTGTTCGGTGACGCCCAGCCCGTAGTAGATGGCAGAGTTCGGCCCGGCGGCGTAGAGCCGCGCGGCCGCCCGGATCTGTTCGGCCGGCACGCCGGAAACCTGTTCGACGGTCTCCGGGCTGTTCTCCGCAAGGCGGATGAACTGCTCCCATTCGCGGTACAGCGTGGGATCGCAGCGCTGCGCGACGAAGTCGGCGTCGCCGAGGCCCTCCTGCACGATCACGTGCGCCATCGCGTTGACCACCGCGACGTTGGTGCCGGGCTGTAACTGAAGGTGATGGTCGGCCTCGATGTGCGGCGAGCGCACGAGGTCGATCCGCCGGGGGTCGACGACGATCAGCCGGGCTCCGCGGCGCAGCCGTCTCTTCATCCGCGAGGCGAACACCGGATGCGCGTCGGTCGGGTTGGCGCCGATCACCACGATCACGTCCGCCTTGGCCACCGACTTGAAGTCCTGGGTGCCCGCCGAGGTGCCGAAGGTCTGCTTGAGCCCGTAGCCGGTCGGCGAATGGCACACCCGCGCGCAGGTGTCGACGTTGTTGTTGCCGAACGCCGCCCGCACCATCTTCTGCACCACGAAGACCTCTTCGTTGGTGCAGCGCGAGGAGGTGATGCCGCCGATGCTGTCCACGCCGTGACGGGCCTGGATGTCGCGCAGCCGGTGCGCGGCGAAGCCGATGGCCTCCTCCCAGGACACCTCCCGCCACGGATCGGCGATCGACTCGCGGACCAGCGGGTGCAGCACCCGGTCGGGGTGGGTGGCGTACCCCCAGGCGAAGCGGCCCTTGACGCAGGAGTGCCCCTCGTTGGCCCCGCCGTTCTTGGCGGGCACCATGCGCACCACCTGGTCGCCGCGCAACTCGGCGTTGAACGAGCAGCCGACCCCGCAGTAGGCGCAGGTCGTCAGCACGGTGCGGGTCGGCACGCCCAACTCGATGACCGTCTTCTCCGACAGCGTGGCCGTCGGGCACGCCTGCACGCACGCACCGCACGAGACGCACTCGCTGTCGGCGAAGGCGGTGCCACCGGGGCTGATCTTCGATTCGAATCCGCGGCCGACGACGGTCAGCGCCAGGGTGCCCTGGATCTCGTCGCAGGCCCGCACGCAGCGGCTGCAGACGATGCACTTGGACTCGTCGAAGGCGAAGTAGGGGTTGGTGGTGTCGGTCGGCGCGTCAAGGTGGTTGGCGCCCTCAAAGCCGTACCGCACCTCGCGCAGCCCGACCACCCCGGCCACGTCCTGCAGTTCGCAGTCGCCGTTGGCCGCGCAGGTCAGACAGTCCAGCGGGTGATCGGAGATGTAGAGCTCCATGATGTTGCGCCGCAGCCGCTGCACCCGGGTGCTCTGGGTGTGCACCACCATGCCTGCCTCCACCGGGGTGGTGCACGAGGCCGGTGTGCCCTTCCTGCCGTCGATCTCGACCAGGCAGAGCCGGCACGAGCCGAACGGCTGCAGCGAGTCGGTGGCGCACAGCTTCGGCACGGCCAGGCCGGCCTGGGCCGCGGCGCGCATCACTGAGGTGCCGGTCGGCACGGTGACCGCCACGCCGTCGATCTCCAGCGACACCGTCTGGGCCGAATCGGACCCGGGGGTTCCGAGGTCGGGCTCGTCGAGCAGTGTCATCGCCCCTCCCGATCAGGTCTGTCCGGCTCGAAGTCCTCGGGGAAGTGCCTCAGCGCGCTGCGCACCGGCAGCGGGGTGAGTCCGCCCATCGCGCACAGTGACCCCTCGGTCATCGCCTCGCACAACTCCTCCAGCAACTCCAGGTTACGGTCCCGGTCGATGCCGGCGGTGATGCGGTCGATGACCTCGACGCCGCGGGTGGAGCCGATCCGGCACGGCGTGCACTTGCCGCACGACTCGACCGCGCAGAACTCCATCGCGAAGCGGGCCTGGGCGGCGAGGTCGGCGGTGTCGTCGAACACCACCACCCCGCCGTGGCCGAGCAGACCACCGACGGCGGTGAGGGCCTCGTAGTCCATCACCACGTCGAGGGCCGAGGCCGGCAGGTAGGCGCCCAGCGGGCCGCCGACCTGCACGGCGCGCACCGGCCGACCCGAACGGGTGCCTCCGCCGAAGTCCTCGACCAGCTCGCGCAGGCTCACCCCGAACCCGAGTTCGACGATCCCGCCCCGGGCGATGTTGCCGGCCAACTGGAAGACCTGGGTCCCGCGGGAGCGGTCCACGCCGAGCGCCTGGTAGGCGGCCGGGCCGTCGGTGAGGATCCGCGGCACCGCGGCCAGGGTCAGCACGTTGTGCACCAGGGTGGGCTGACCGAACAGGCCGTGCAGCGCGGGCACCGGCGGTTTGGCGCGCACCATGCCGCGCTTGCCCTCCAGGCTCTCCAGCATGGCGGTTTCCTCGCCGCACACATAGGAGCCGGCGCCCTCGACGACCCGGACGTCGAATTCCCGTCCCGAGCCCAGCACGTCGGCGCCGAGCCAGCCGTCGACCCGGGCGATGTCGATCGCGGTGCGCAGCGTCTGGATCGCGGCGGGGTACTCCGAGCGCACGTAGACCAGTCCGCGGCCGGCGCCCACCGCCAGGCCCGCGATCGCCATGCCCTCCAGCAGGGTGAACGGGTCGCCCTCCAGGAGCATGCGGTCGGCGAACGTGCCGCTGTCACCCTCGTCGGCGTTGCAGCACACATACTTCGGCTCAGCTCCCTCGCCTTGGCCGGCCTCCAGGACGGTGCGCCACTTGATCCCCGCCGGGAAGCCGGCTCCCCCGCGCCCGCGCAGCCCGGAGGCCAGGACGTCGCCGACGACCGCCTCCGGCGGTGAGTCCAACACCTGCCGCAGTGCGGCCAGGCCGCCGCGCTCGCGGTACTCGTCGAGATCGAGCGGATCGGTGATGCCGACCCGGGCGAAGGTGAGCCGCTGCTGGCGGGCCAGCCACGGGATCTGCTCGACCAGACCGTGCCCCAGCGGGTGCGCTCCCCCGGCGAGCAGTCCCGCATCGAGCAGCGACGGCACATCCTCCGGGGCGATCGGGCCATAGCCCACCCGCCGCCCGCGGTGGCGG
>NZ_JBJTCF010000039.1:0-11555 GCF_046091765.1 Mycobacterium sp. | reverse complement strand
GAGACGAGATTGCCGGGGCCTTCGCAGTGCGGTCGGGCTTGGCCGGTGCGGTGGTACCGCTCTGGGTGCCCGCGGTGTCGGCGTAGGCGACGGCGGTCAGGCCGAGCGATCCGCCGCCGGCCAGGCCCAGGGAGATCAGGGTGGCAGCGATCAGGCGGGTGGCCCGGCGCTTACCCGGTGTGGTGACGGGGGTGCCGGTGTTGGCACTCGCGTTGGTGTTCGTGGTGAGCATTGCTCATCCCTCCTCTGTCAGCGCCGGAGAGTGTTCCGGCGATGTCTCCTACGATCCCGGAGCGCGGAAGGAAGGGGTGTCCACGGGAAAACCCCTGCGGTGCATGAAATCGGTGTCCTCACATTGCAGGACACAGCGGCGCGAGCCCCGGTGTCAGCCCAGGTAGCTGATGATCGGGAAGGAGAAGCTCAGCGCGCTGGGCCCCTGCATCAGGCCCAGCACCGGCCAGAAGGTGTTGGCACTGGTCTGGGGCATGACAGAGCGTCCCGGCGCATCGGTGGCGTGGTTATTGCTCGCCCGCATGCGGAGCACGTTCTGCCAGAGGTAGGCCACGATGCCGTCCATCTTCTGATCGTCCGTCTGGCCCTCAAGCCCCAGCGGTGTGGTGAAGGCATGTGCTGCACCTTCCCGCCCAATTGCCCCCCGGCAACGCGCCGACCCTAACAGAGATGACAGCCGCGGTAAGCGTGAATCGCCCGACATCAGCACGAACAAGAGAAAAATTTTAGCTGTGTGCGAGCGTGGCCAAAACCGCTGGTCGAGACGGCCTGCCCTAGGCCGCGAGCCGGACCGGCAGACACGTGAAGGAGTTGTTCAAGTTGGGCCGAATCTCACCGGGGTCGGATACCTATCGCGGGCGCGACGGCGGTCGGTACCGCCCGTTGCAATGCGCTACTGCAAACGTGCCTAGCGTGTCAGCTTTATTGCGGTGCGGCGGTCAGTCGGGGTGGCCGCAGGTGCAGCCGGCGCTGCACGTGCACGGCGAGCAGGTGCACGCGGCGTTGCCGCAGCCGCCGTCGCGGCCACAGGTACAGCCGGGTCCACAGGTGCACGGCGAACACGTGCAGTCGGGGTTCTGGCAGGCCGTCGATGATGAGGCGCTCATGCGTCCATGATAGGCCGTGGGCGGCGGGCGGCCAGCGCTGCTTCGACCACCAGCACCAGAACAAGGGTGGCGCCGAATGCCGGGTAGATCACCGCGAGGACCGTGGCGACCGAGGCGACGGCGATCACCGCGGCGCGCGGGGTGTTGGCCCGCGCCGCGTCGCCGGATCGGCCCGGCAGCCCGGTTGCGCCCGAGGGCCGCCGTTTCCACCACATGATGACCCCGGTGGTCACGCTGGTCAGCAGCCCCAGGCAGGCCAGCGTGGCAAGGATGCGGGTCAGCAGGCCGTACTGGGTGCCCATGTGCATGTCCACGCTCCAACTGGTCATCCTCGACAGCGCACCGTCCTGCGCGGCGGTCGCGTTTGCGATGGTGTTGCCGGTGAACTGGTCGAGATACAACGTGCGTTGCTCGGAGAGCCGCTGCGGCCACCGGTTGACGACGGTGTAGCTGCCGTAGACCGTCTGACCGTCCTCGACGGCATCGGAGGGCGGAATGATCGAGTAGCCGGGAAGCATGTTCTCGGACTTGGCGATCGCGTCGATGGCGGCGAATCCGACGGGCGTGGGAACCGACCCCGTTCCGTCTGCTGCCGCCGAGGCGTAGACCGGGTCGGTGATGTCCGCCCAGGGGATACGTCTGCCGAGGCGGTCGTAGTCACCGGCGCGAACCGGGGTGGACGGGGCGTCGATCTGCTCGGTCGGCGTCACGGTCTCGGCCACCGCCCGCCAGTTCTCCCCCCAGTAGCGCGACCAGCTCAGCCCGGAGACGACGTAGCCGATCAGCACCACTGAGAGCAGGATGCCCGTCGTCGCGTGCAGGTCGCGCCACCGAAGGCGGCCACCCTTTCGCCACCGGATCGCCAGCCGGGGTTTGCCGGCCTCGATGGCCCGCGGCCACCACAGGTAGATCCCGCTGGCCAGCAGGACCAGTATCCACACCGCGGTCACTTCAACGATCAGGTTGCCGACGCCGACCGAGACGGACGCGCTGGGATAGGCCGACGGGGCGATCAGGTGCCCCAGCGACGGCAGTGCGACGGTGGGGCCGTCGTTGCCGAAGAACCGGTGAAGCTGGTTGGCCCATCCCACCAGGCCGTCGAGTTCGCGACGCTGACCGAGGTACCGGCCGGTGTAGGGGTCGACGAATACCTGGGTGGTATTTCGCTCACCGACCTCGGGAGCCTCGGGGGAGAGGAAGTCGACGCGCGTCGAGCGGTCGGGGGCCTCCGGTGGGCTGACCGCGTCGAGGACGAGGTCAGCCGCCACGTTCTGCCGGGCGGCACCGACCTGGGCGTCCAGGTCGACCTGCGAGGAGCCGGGCGTCACGACCGTGAGGTCGCGATGCAGCCAGAGGTCCAGGGGTTGAGAGTAGAGAATGATCAGCCCGGTGCAGGCCAGCAGAACCAGGGTCGGCGCGGCGAACAGCCCGACCCAGAAGTGCAGCCGCCAGATCCGCCGCAGCACCGCCGCCCCGGCCTGGCGCTGTTCGCGCTGCGTAACTGCCCGCGTGACCATCGACACCCTCCCTGCGCTGTTCAAACCGATCGGCAGATTGGTCGGATCGGGACCGGCCGGGGTTCCCCGAAGGTTGCCCGCGCCGATCCCGGCAATCGGGTTCGCCGCGCCGAATTACGCGATATCTCGCCACGGCACACACGACCGCCCTAGTCTGAGAAGTCGCCGGAGATCGCCGGTTCCTGGAAGGAGTTAACGGGTGGAAAGTCTTCTGCAAACGTCGACCCAGCAGACCTGGCTGTGGATCGGCACCATCGGCATGGCACTCGGGGCCGTGGTGATCTACGCCCTGGGCGGAAAGGGCCATCAGCACCACCATCGGGTAGCCAGCGTGTTCGTCTGCGCGATCGCTGCCTGCATGTACTTGCTGATGGCGTTCGGCCAGGGCGATGCCATCGTGACCGAGAGCAGCCTGGTGTTCACCCCCGACGAGGTCGACGTGTCGATCAGTGCGGCGCTGATCTACTGGGCCCGTTACCTGGACTGGACGATCACCACGCCACTGCTGTTGGTGGGGCTGCTCACCTTGGGCCTCAAGCCGGTCAGCGGAGGCGGGGAGTCCATCCGCGACCGCCTCGGTCTGGTGGGTGCGGTGATCGGTGCGGACATCCTGATGATCGTCACCGGCCTGTTCGGCGCGCTGTCGCTGGACCAGACCCACAAGTACATCTGGTTCATCGTCTCCTGCGGATTCTTCCTCGCGGTTCTGGCCGCGGTCTGGGGCCCGGTGCGGGCCGCGGCTGCCGAACAAGGCGGCGACGTGGCTGCGCTCTACACCCGTCTGGCCGGCATTCTGACGGTGCTGTGGTTCATCTACCCGGTCCTCTGGTTGGTCGGGACGGAAGGGACCGGGGCGATCAGTCTCGACCTCGAGGTGATCGTGTTCACCATCATCGACCTCACCGCGAAGGTCGGATTCGGGATCCTGTTGGTCACCGGCGTGGCGAAGCTCGGCTCGCGCGCCACGGCCAGCGTCTAGCACCCGGAGCGAACGCGAAAGGGCCGGCCGCCTTCGGGCGCCGGTCCTTTCGCTTCTCCGCTTACCTGCACTTGCGACCGTGACGCGCGACGAGGAGGATGCGGCGATGCCGGAGGCAGACGATCGCAGCGGGCTGGAGAAGCTCGCGCAGGATCTGTTGGGCACCCTCGAACGCGAGCTCGGGTCCGGTGACGCCGAGGACTCAGAGGACACCGGCGCACTCGACCGCGCGCTTGCCGCCGCCCGCGGCATCGCCATCGACTTCGTCCGCCGCTACCACCGCCTCGAGGTCGACCTCGACGTCGGCACGCTGAGCGAACCCGTGCTGTTCGTCGCCAACCACGGCTTCGGGGGGATCTTCGACCTCAACGTCCTGGCCGTTGGGGCGGCTCTCGACGATCTGGAACTGGATCGCCCCGTCACGGTCCTCACCCACCAGTCCGCCTGGACGCTGGGGCTCGGTCCGCTCATCGAACATGCCGGGGCCCGGCCCGCCAGCCCCGACAGCGCCCGGGAAGCCTTTGCCGCAGGCCACCACGTGGTGGTGTTCCCGGGCGGGGATCTGGACGCGTTCAAGAGTTTCGCCGAGCGTAACCAGATCGTGTTCGGCGGTCGTGCCGGCTTCGCGCGGCTTGCCCTCAGCGAGCAGGTGCCGATCGTGCCGATCGTCACCGCGGGTGCCGGAGAGTCCCTGGTGGCGCTGTCCGGCGGCGATCAACTCGCGCGGGCGCTTCGCCTCGACAAACTGCTTCGCCTCAAGCGGGTCCCCATCACGCTCTCGGTGCCCTGGGGGGTCAACATCGGCGCGGTCGGGCTGCTTCCCTATCTGCCCCTGCCGAGCAAGTTGCAGACCAGGGTCCTACCACTGACCCGGCCGCTGCCCGATGACGACGCCGAGACCTTCGCCGGTCGGGTTCACACCCTCATGCAGGACGCCCTCACCGCCATGACCGCCCACCGCCGGCCCCTGCTCGGCTGACGCCGCACTAGCATCGGGCGATGGACTCCTATCTGATCGCCGGCGGCAGCAAGGGTATCGGTCTGCAGTTGGTCCGCCTGCTCACACCGACGGCCTCCCGCATCGACGTCTGGTCGCGATCGGCGGACGACCTGGCGCCCGCGCCCCCGGTCCGCCATGCGGTCTGCGACCTCGCCGATCCGCAGGCATCGCTGCCCGAGCCCCCGGAGTCGCTGCAGGGCGCGGCCTACTGCCCGGGGACGATCAACCTGAAAAGCTTCCGGGCGCTGACCGAGGAGGACTTTCGGCGCGATCTGGAGGTGAACCTGCTCGGCGCGGTGCGGTTCCTCAAAGCCTGCCAGCCGCGACTGGCCGGCGACGCGGACCGACCCGCGAGCGTGGTGCTGTTCAGCACGGTCGCCGTCGGCCAGGGCATGCCGATGCATTCCTCGATCGCCGCCGCCAAGGGCGCGGTCGAGGGATTGGTGCGCTCGCTGGCGGCCGAGTGGGCTCCGCGGGTGCGGGTCAACGCCGTCGCTCCGGCGTTGGTCGACACCCCGCTGGCGGAGAAACTGCTGAACTCGCCCGCCAAGCGGGAGGCCATGGCGGCCCGCTATCCGCTCAAGCGGTTCGGGACCCCCGAGGACGCCGCGGCACTGGCGGCCTTCCTGTTGTCGCCGGCCAGTTCGTGGATCACCGGACAGGTGCTGGGCCTCGACGGCGGGCTGTCCACGGTGCGGGTCTGAGCCAGGCGGGGGGCGCGACCGGCCCGGGTGCTCTAGTGTGCTGTTCAATTCCGGAAAGGACACCGCCATGCCCGTTTCGCTCAAACCCCTGGCCGCCACCCTCCTCGCTGTTTCGGTCGCGTTCACCGCTGCGTGCGGCGGTGGCGGCGAATCCGGAGACAAGATCGTCATCGGGACGAAGTTCGATCAACCGGGGCTCGGCCTGAAGAATCCGGACGGGTCGATGAGCGGGTTCGACGTCGACGTGGCGCGCTACGTGGCGCGCGAGTTGGGCTACACCGAGGACCAGATCGAATGGAAGGAATCCCCCTCGGCCCAGCGGGAGACCCTGATCGCCAACGATCAGGTGCGCTACATCGTGGCCACCTACTCGATCACCGACGCGCGCAAGGAGAAGGTGGATTTCGCCGGGCCCTATCTGTTGACCGGCCAGAGCCTGCTGGTCCGCGCCGACAATACCGACATCACCGGCGCGGAGTCGTTGCAGGACAACAAGAAACTGTGCTCGGTGACCGGATCGACGCCCGCGCAGCGCATCAAGGACAAGTATCCGGGCGTGCAACTACAGCAGTACGACACCTACTCGGCGTGCGTGGAGGCGCTGCGCAACGGGGCGATCGATGCCGTCACGACCGACGAGGTCATCCTGGCCGGTTACGCCGCGCAGTCCCCGGGAACCCTGAAGCTGGTGGGCAAGCCGTTCTCCGAGGAGCGTTACGGGATCGGCCTGAAGAAGGATGACGCCGAGCTGCGGGCCAAGATCAACGACGCGCTGGAGAAGATGGAAGCCGACGGCGCCTGGAAAGCGGCGTTCGACAAGAACCTGGGACCGGCCGGCTTGGCCGCACCGGCGCCGCCGCCGATCGACCGGTACTAGCGGGCCGGGTGCTCAGAGCGGGTCGGTGGACGCCGCGACCTGCGCCGTTGCCGGATCGATGCTGACGCTGACGTCGGTTCCACTGACGAGGTGGTCGTGGCGATTGCCGCTGATCTCGCTGATGACGATCGAGGTCGGATCCGGCTCGCTCTTGAGATGAGCGAGGATCCGGGTCCGCGCTCCCTGGAACTGTTGGCTGACCACGGTGGCGGGCAGCCCCGCCGCGGCCGGTTCCAGCAGGGCTGTCGACTCCGGGCGGGACAGCACCACGACACGGGTCCCCACCGGGTGGGCGGACGCGGCCGGAAGATGGACCACCGAGCCACCGATGTCGACGCCGCCGCCGGCGACGACGGTGCCCTCGAAGCGATTCGACTCGCCCACGAACGCCGCCACGAAGGCGGTCGCGGGCCGGCGATAGATCTCCTCCGGGGTGGCGAACTGCTCAAGGCGGCCGTGGGAGAGCACCGCGATGCGGTCGGAGACGGTCAGCGCTTCCTCCTGGTCGTGGGTGACGAAGATCGTGCTGATGCCGAGTTCCTTCTGGATAACCCGGATCTCGTTGCGCAGGCTGACCCGGACTTTGGCGTCATTCGGGCCGACATTCGGTCAGTGGCTGGTCTCGTCGGCGTAGACCTCATCGAAGCCCGGGGCCCTTTGCTCAGCAGGTTGTGAAGGAACCCAGCCGGCCGGTGGGTTCGAGCGCCGCCAGCGCTTTGTCGGTGGTTGCGGTCACCTCCGCGTTGCCGCCGGTTTTTTCGGCCATTACGCACTTCGACGACAGGAACCCGACGGGCGCGGAGTTGATCGCGGGTTGCAGCATCCAGGTGGCATCGGGAGCCTTCGCGATCTCCGCGACGAAGCCCTCGGCGAGGGCCGGTTTGTTCATCCGGGCAATCACCAATCGGTTCGGCGCGCGGGCCAGCATTTCCACGTCGCCCATCGAGTCACCGGCGACCAGGAACAGTTCGCCACGGGTGATGATGTTGTCGATCGCTCCGGGCTTGCCGCCGCGCCACGAGGTCAGGCCGTCGGCGATGCCCAAGATCTCCAACTGCGACATCCGTGCCGGGTCGAGGTTGATGTAGGCGGGGTCAGGGTTCTTGCGGGTGAGCTCGTAGTCGGAGACGAGCTTTCCGGTGCCCCGATCCTTCAACAGCATGGTGATCGCCACGACGTGATCCAGCGGCAGTGCCGCATCCGCCCCGTACTTGGCGACGATGGCGGGATTGAGCGCGTTCTGCACCATCCAGCGCACCGCCCACGCGACCCCGGCCGAGACGATCCAGACGTCGTATCCGTTTCGGCGCAGGTTGCCGTAAAGGTCGGCCATCTGCGGGTAGATGAAGGGCCGCCCCGCTCCGAGGATCTTGGACTCTGTCTTCGACGTCAGGTCCGCGGCACCCGAACCGCCGTCATAGGCCGCCGAGGTCTGGGCCAGGAAGTCGCTCACTGTGCGGCCCTGAAACGCCGACGCCGTCATCGGCAGCGACGAGTACTCCCGGAACGGATCGGCCTCTCCGCCGGACTCCAGCACGGCGTCGTAGTAGTCCGAGATTCCCCCGGTGACGGTGACCGGTTGTCCGTCGGCGCCGGTGAACGCCGGGAACATCGCTGGGGAGAGCGATGCAGGGTCCAGTGCGTTGGTCTGCTGGGCGTGGGCCAGCAACGCCTCACTGATGTCGCGGGCCTGGGTGGTGTTGTCGAAGTCGAACACCGCGATCTTTCCCTGGCCGGCCGAGGCCTTGATCGTCTCGGTGAGCTTCTGGTAGACCGTCTGCGTCCAGCCCGCCGGATCGAGTGCCGGAACGTCCGCGGACGCCCCGGCCGCTGGTGTGGTGTCGGTTCCCGCCGGAGGCGAGGACGGTGTGCTGCAGCCACTGAGAGCCACGATGACGATCAACGCCGCGGCGAGGGGGAGTTTCACGGCTTCAAGCCCTACCGTCAGCGCCCCGCCGTCGTCGCGGTACGCACCAGAAGTAACGTCTTGTCTACCTGATGTTAACTCGATCTCGGTCCGGGCACCGGGATCACGCGACGGCGATCAGCAGCGGCACCAGTTGTTCTGCATCACTCACCGAACCGTGATGGCCGACGAGGGCGGACTCCAGCGGTTCGACGCCGCGGCGCACCAGCACCGAGGCGCCTCGCGCCGCGGCCACGACGTCTCCGATCCGCGGACGCACCCGGTCGAGAACGTCATCACCGAACCACCCGGCGTCGATGGCCTGCTCGCGCGGCACCACCCAGGCCCGATCACCCGCCGTCTCGCGCCACGCGGCCAGCACATCCGCGGCCGCTCCCGCCACGGCGTACACATGCCGGGCGCGGGGCTCGCCGCCGATCGCCTCCACCCCGTCGACCAGGCCCGCGGTGCTGTCGATGTCCAGAGACGCCGCGGGGTCGGCCGCGACCATGCCGTGATCGGCGACGACTGCGAGCAGCCCGCCGGGCGGCAGGCACTCGACGAGGGATTCGACCAGCCGGTCGATCTGGCGCAGTTGCATGCGCCACGGCGCGGACCCGGGACCGTGGATGTGGCCGAGCAGGTCCAACTCGCTGTGGTAGCCGTAGCAGAATCCGCCGCCGGTGATCACGTCGGCGACGGTCGCACCGAGGTCCCCGAGGGCGTGCACGCCGACGTAGCGCCCCCCGCGCAGCGCCGCACGGGTCAGACCGGACCCGCTGAACTGTGCCGCGGAGACGACGCTGACGGCCACCCCCGCGGCGGCGGCGCGTTCGAAGGTCGTGGGCAGCGGCTGGACATCCTCGGGCGGTACCGCGTCGCGCAGATCCTCACCCCAGGGATGCGGCCGCCAGCGCAACGCGTTGAGCACGCCCACACCGGGCAGGCGAAAGGTGTAGCCGACCATGCCGTGTCGCCCGGAGGCGCAGCCGGTTCCGATCGCCGCCAGACCCGCCGCCGTCGTGGACGGGAATCCCACCCGCAGCGTCGGGCCGCGCAGTCCGGCCATGACCGGCGCGTCCGCGGCGTGCTCGTCGAGCAACTGCGCGCCCAGGCCGTCGACGAGAAGCACGCACGCCCCTGAGATGGGGCTCGGCAACGCGATCGGTCCGTCGAATCCGGCCACCCCCATCGCGGCGAGGACCGAGGGCACCACGTCGGCCAGGTGCGGGATCAGCGGATCGGGGGTGGGCAGATCCATCGCGCCGGGCGCCGCCGCGTCAGCTTTTCCTGCGCCGCCGCAGGAAGACCAGTCCGACGAACATCAGTGCCGCACCCCGGGGCGTCGGGGCCGGGGTGGCGATCACCGTGTAGCCGAGGTCCCGCAGGATTCCGAGCTCCACGGCGCTGAGCACCCGAACGCCCGGCCCGGTGTCGGTCGCGGCGTTCATCAGCACGGCACCCGACCCGGTGAAGGTGCTGTCGTCGAGGTGTGACATCGAACTGCCCGGCTGCCACGGATCGGGCGTATAGAGCGGGACCAGCCCACCGTAGGCATCAATCGCGTTCTTGCCGCCGAAGAACAGCCCGCCGCCATTGCCGGTCAGCCGGGAGTTGTTCGACGAGTTCCACCGGAAGTTCGACTCGCCGATCACTTTCGCCCCGCCGGAGGTCACGATGAAGCTGTCGAACGTCGTCCAGTTCCGGCCTCCGTTCCATCCCGCTTCGTCGACGTAGGACAGGAATCCCAGGGCGTGCAGCATCTCGTGGATCGCCGTCGAGGTGAAGTCGTACTGGGTGCTGTCGACGGCGTCGCCGAGCGCCCAGTCGCTGCCGAAGTTCCAGCTGATTTGACCGTCGGCCTGCGCACCGTTGGAATCGACGCCGGTGAGAATCTTGTTCTGCGCCACGGTGCGGTAGAAGCCGTTGGCCGAACTGATCAGGTCGCTTCCGCTCGACGCCAGGGTGTCGGATTCCGGGGAATTCTCACCACTGACATCGAAGACCACCGTCACCGGCGAGCCGACCACGAAGTAGCCGGCGAGCTGCGCAGCCGCCGCCTCCAGGGCGCTGCGCGCGGCGGGCGTCCAGTTCTCCGCACCGTTGCCGTAGACGAAGCTGAAGCTGAGTTTGTTCTGCGGGACGATCTGCTTGGGAGTCACCGGCACCGCCACCGGCACGGCGACACTGCCTCCGTAGCCGTCGGTGACGGTCACCGAGAAGGTGTCGGTCGTGGTGGCGACGGCCACGGCACGGGCGGCGTCGGTGGGCGTGTAGGTGAAGGCACCCGTGCGGGCATTGATGCTCACGCTGCCCTGGGCGGTGCTGCCCGGAGCGGAGAAACTGAGGGTGTCCCGGTCGGCATCGGTCGCGGTGACGGTGCCGAGCACCACTCCGGTGTTGGGATCGGGGGTGCCCACGGTCGGCGAACCGGCGATCGGGGCGGCGTTGGCGGGCGTCACCGGAACCCGGACGGCGACGACGGTGGCCGCACCGTAGGAGTCGGTGACGGTGACGTTGAACTGGTCGGTCTTCTCCGACGTCGCCGCGCCGAGTTTGGCGGCAGCGTGGCGGGCCGCCGCGGTGGGGGTGTAGGTGAACGAACCGGTTCCGGTCACCGACACCGAGCCCCTGGCGGTGCTCGCCGACGCCACGGTGAACTTCAGAGCGTCCTTGTCCGGGTCGGTGGCGCTGACCGATCCGGTCACCACCCCCGATGCGGAATTGACGCTGATCGTCGGGGTGGCGGCCCGCGGAGCGGAGTTGCTCGGGGCGATCGTCGCGGTCACCGCGACAGCGGTGGAACCTCCGAAGCCGTCCGACACGGTGATGGTGAAGGTGTCGGTCACCGCCCTGGTCGAGGCGCGCGCCGAAGTCCGGGCCGCGGCCGTGGGCGTGTAGGTGAACGTGCCGTCGGATCGGACCGCGACCGTGCCGTTGGCAGGCTTGCTCGCCGTGTAGGTCAGGGGGTCCTTGTCGGCGTCGGCGGCCCGGACAGCGCCGGTCGCCACCCCGCTGACCGGGTTGGGGGCGGCGATCGTCGCCGTCGCGGTCGGGGCGGTGTTGCGCGGCGAGACCGGCAGCGTCACCAGTGTCGTGGTCTTCGTGCCGGCGGAGTCCGCCACCGTGACCGTCACCGTGTCGGAGCTGACCGATGGGGCGGCACCGAGCTTCGCGGCGGCGTGACGGGCCGCCGCGGTCGGGGTGTAGGAGAGCACTCCGGCAGTCGAGATCGTCGCGGTGCCCCGCGCCGGGGCGCTGACGCTATAGGTCAGCGCAGCGCCCTCGGGGTCACTGGCGCGCACCGCCGCGAGCACCGCTCCCGTACTGGCACTCGGTGTCCCGACGGTGACCGAGGCGATCACCGGGGGTTGATTGGCGGGCGCCGTCGTGGTCGCGGCGGTCGCCGCCGCCGGCGCGGGAGCCGGGGTGTCGGACCCGGTCTGGCGGCGGG
>NZ_JBJTCF010000038.1:0-6692 GCF_046091765.1 Mycobacterium sp. | reverse complement strand
TGTGCCTTTTCAGCAGTGCCGGTGGTGTACTACCATGTTCGCTGGCGGCCCGGAATCCGGCGACGGACCCGGTGCGGGCGGCCCAGCGCCGTCGACTACTGTTAGGGCGACCGTTTTCCGGGTTTGAGGAGTAGAAGCATGCGTGTCGTCGCCTTCGCGCCAGCACTGAGCGCCAACGAGGAAGATGCCGGCGGGGTCAGCATCAAGGGCTTCCCGATGACCAGTTGCTACGTCAACGAGTTCCCGTCCCAGATCACCGTCCCGGTGGTCGTCGCGGTGTGCGCGCTGGGCGGCGAGGACTACGACCCGGCCCGGGTCATCATCGCCACCTCCCCCGAGGGCGAGCGGGTGGGCAGCCTGGAGTTCGGCTGGCACTGGCACGACAACCCCCCCACCCCCGTCAAGTACCGGGTGTTCGCGCAGTACCTGCCGATGCGCGCGCCGGCCGCCGGGGTGTACACCATCGGGCTCTACGACAGCCTGGAGTCCACCGAGTCCGACATCCTCTTCCCGCTGCCCGTGCTGCGGGCCAACCCGATCATGCAGACCCGGATCCCCTGATCCGACGACCCGCCCAGGAGCCCTGAATGACCGAGAGCCCGCGCGCCGATGTGGTCGCCCAGCAGTACCAGAAGTGGACCTACCCCGAGCCGATCCAGAACCTCGAGACCTGGCTGACGAACAACTGGCAGTGGTTCGACCCCAGCCACGCCCACCGGATCCTGTGGCCGGACCGCCCACTGCAGCCCGACCTGGACATCCTCATCGCCGGCTGCGGCACCAACCAGGCGGCGGTGTTCGCCTACACCAACCGGGCCTCCAAGGTGGTGGCCATCGACGTCAGCCAGCCCTCGCTGGACCACGAGAAGTACCTCAAGGACAAGTACGCGCTGAAGAACCTGGAGCTGCGGCTGCTGCCGATCGAGGAGGCGCCGACCCTGGGGCAGAGCTTCGACCTGGTGATCTCCACCGGGGTGCTGCACCACATGGACGACCCGAAGGCCGGCATGAAGGCGCTGGCCGAGGTGATGCGCCCCGACGCGGTGGCGGCGATCATGCTCTATGCCCGCTACGGGCGCATCGGGGTGGAGATGATGCAGGCGGTGTTCCGGGAGATGGGGCTGCGCCAGGACGAGGAGTCCCTGGAGATGGTCCGGGAGGCCGTCGGGTCGCTGCACAGCAGCCACCCGCTGATGGGGTACCTGTCGATCGCCCCGGACCTGAACTTCGACGCCGGTCTGGTGGACACCTTCCTGCACGGGCGCGACCGCAGCTACACCGTGGACGACTGCCTGGACCTGGTGTCCTCGGCGGGGCTGGTGTTCCAGGACTGGTTCCTCAAGACCCCGTACTACCCGCGGACCCTGACCGAACCGGCGAATCAGTTCTTCACCGCGGTCAACCAGCTCGAGCACGCGAAGATGTGGTCGGTGATGGAGCGGCTCAACACCCTCAACGGCTGCCACTTCTTCCTGGCGACCCGTCCGGAGCGCGCGCAGGACAGCTACCGCATCGACTTCTCCGCCTCGCGCGCGCTGGACTACGTCCCGCTGTTCCGGCTGCGCTGCGGGGTCAACGGCCAGGAGGTCTACCGGCCGGGCTGGCAGATCCAGCTCGATCCCACCCACCTGGCCTTCATCCAGCACCTCGACGGGGAGCGCTCGATCCGCGAGATCGCCGGGCGGGTGGCCCGCAGCGGGGTGCTGGCCCGGGCTGATCAGGCCGAGCTGGAGTACATCGGCCTGGAGCTCTTCGAGGGGCTGTGGCGGGCCGACTTCATTGCGATTGATCTGAGCGGCGCGGCCGGCTAAGCGTCCCGAAACGCCCGGCGCGACATGAGCGAGGATCCGCGGGCCGACCTGGTCGCCCAGCAGTACCGCAGGTGGCAGTACCCGGAGCCGATCGCCGACCTGGAAATCTGGCTAGGCAATCACTGGGAACGGTTCGACCCGAGCCACTCCCACCGGATGTTCTGGCCGGACCGGCCCTACCAACCGGAGATGGATATCCTCGTCGCCGGGTGCGGCACGAACCAGGCCCCGACCATTGCCTATACCAATCCGACGGCCAGAGTCATCGGCATCGACATCAGTAAGGAATCCCTCGACCACGGCCGTTACCTCAAGCACAAGCACGGGCTCCGCAATCTCGAGTTGCGGTTGCTGCCCATCGAGGAGGCTGGCAGCCTCGATCGGCGGTTCGATTTGATCGTGTGCAGCGGGGTGCTGCACCACATGGCCTCGCCCCAGGCCGGGATGGACGCGCTGGCCGGCGTGCTGCGCCCGGAGGGCGTCGCGGCGATCATGCTCTACGCCCGTTACGGTCGGATCGGGGTGGAGATGATGCAGGCGGTGTTCCGGGAGATGGGGCTGCGGCAGGACGAGGAATCCCTGCGGCTGGTGCGGGCCGGCCTGGCCTGGCTGGACCCCAGCCACCCGGTGCGCACCTACCTGGACAACGCACCCGACCTGGGCTTCGACGCCGGGCTGGTGGACACCTTCCTGCACGGACGCGACGTGAGCTTCACCGTCGCGGATTGTCTGGATCTGGTGCAGCGCGCGGGGCTGGTGTTCCAGGGCTGGTTCCAGCAGACCCCGTATCACGCACCCACCCTGGTGGAACCGGACAACGAATTTCTTGCGGCGGTGAGCCCGCTGCCGGAGCGGCAGATGTGGACCGTCATGGAGCCTCTGCGCAACGGCAACGGATGCCACCTGTTCACCGCGTGCCGGCCGGAACGACCCGGGTCGACGTATCGCGTCGACTTCGCAGACCCCCGCGCTCCAGGCTTCGTGCCGCTGTGGCGGCTGTACGCCGGTGTCGACGGCAGTGAGGCCGTCCGCCCGGGCTGGCGGATTCCGCTGTCACCGACAAGCCTCGCCCTGGCCTGCCAGGTCGACGGCGAGCGGTCGATCCGCGAGATCGCCGCGCGGGCCGCCCAGCCGGAGCAGACGGCCCTTGACGTATTCGAGCAACTCTGGCGGCTCGATTTCGCCGCCATCGACCTCAGCGGGGTAACCGCAGCCTGACGTCGCGCCTGTTCACTCCTACTACCCGTCGAGAGCGCAGGCTGACTTGGGATCTCCCCCTGGACAGATGTCGGCCCCCACCCGAGGGAGGGGGCCGACATCTGTCGTAGGTGACTTACACCGTGGTAGCGCCAGTCGTGCCGTTGCTGCTGGTACCGCCGCCGATTGCGGTGCCGACACCGAAGGTGCCGCCGGCCGCGCCGGTACCGGCGGCGCCGGCCTTGGCGCCGCCGCTGCCACCGGTACCGCCCTGCGCAGTGGCTCCGGTGCCGCTGTTGACGGTCGAGTTGCCGCCCGCGCCGCCAACCCCGGCAGTTGAGCCTGCCCCGGCGTTGGAGCCGCCAACACCGCCGTTACCGCCGGTGGCAATGGTGCTACCAGGACTCGTGGCACTGGCCGTGCCGCCTGTGCCGCCGCGACCGCCGGTGCTAACGGCCTGGCCCGCCGTGCCACCAGCGCCGCCGATACCGCCGGTCGCGGTCGTCGCCGCGCTGCCGGAGGCTGACGTCGCCGCACCGCCGACACCGCCCACGCCGCCGACTGTGCCGGTGTTGCCGGCACCGCCGACACCGCCCGCACCACCGGTTGCAGTACCGCCGCCGACCGTCACCTGTGCGGCGCCACCAGCACCGCCGACCGCGCCCGAGGTGGCTCCGGTGCCGCCGGCGCCGCCGGCGCCGCCGGCACCACCTGTCGCGGTGCCCGCGGTCGTGCCATCAACCGACGCGGCACCACCCGCACCGCCGGTGCCCGCCGCGCCGCCCGCGGTGCCGGTCGCGGCACCACCGACACCGCCGGCACCGCCGGTCGCATTGGCCGCCGCACCGATTACCGAGGTCGCCGTGACCGCGCCGCCGGTACCGCCGTTGCCGGCAGCCGAGCCGGTGTTGCCCGACACGGCGCCACCGTTGCCGCCGGCGCCACCGGTTCCAGTGCCCGCGACCGCGATGGTGACCGCGCCACCCGCGCCGCCGGCGCCGCCGTTGCCGCTGACCGAGCCGCCGGCGCCGCCCTTGCCGCCCGCGCCACCGGTGACTGCTCCGACACCGCTGCCGCCCGCGCCACCGTTGCCGCCGTTGCCGACGCTGCCGCCGGCACCGCCGAGGCCGCCGGCACCGCCGGCGCCAGACGTGTTGTTGAACCCGGCGCCGCCGTTGCCGCCGTTGCCGCCCTGCGCCGCCGCCGAGCCGGAGGCACCGCTCGCGCCGCCGGTGCCTAGGCCGCCGCCGGTGGCTCCACCGGCACCGAGAGTGCCGGTATTACCGCCCGCGCCGCCGACGCCGCCAGCGTTCGCCTGAGCGCCAGAGGCGCTGCCATTGCCACCGCTGCTGGCCGCTCCGGCGTTACCGCCGGCACCGCCGGTGCCCTTGGTTGCGTTCGCATCGGCATCACCGCCCGCACCGCCAGCACCGCCGTTGCCACCATTGGCGCCCGTACCGCCGTTACCAGACGCCAGAGTGTTTGCTGCGCCGCCGTTGGCCGCGGTACCGGCGCTGCCGCCGTTACCGCCGACGCCGCCCTTGCCGCCGGTGGAACCGGTGTTGCCGCCGGCGTAGGCGCCGCCTGCACCGCCTGCACCGCCGATAGCACCGTTTCCAGCGCTGCCGCCGTTGCCGCCACCGGCCGCCAGGCCGCCGTTGCCGCCCGCGCCACCGGCGCCGCCGTTACCGCCAGCGCCACCGGCCGTGCCGGTCACACCCGCGGTCACCGCGCCACCGACACCGCCGGTGCCGCCGCGACCGGCCGCCGCGCCATTGTTGCCCGTCGGCTGGTCGCCTGCCGCGAAGCCGTCGCCGCCGTTACCGCCCGCACCGCCGACGCCGCCGTTACCGCCCGCACCGCCGGTGCCGCTGTTCGATGCGCCGCCGGCGCCGCCGTCGCCGCCTGCACTACCTGCAGTGCCGGCAAGCGATGCGACACCAGTCGAGGCGTTCGTTCCGTTGAAGCCGGCACCGCCGGCACCGCCAGCGCCTCCAGCGCCGCCGTTCCCGGCGACCGCGGTGCCGCCGGCGCCACCCGCGCCGCCAGCCGTTGACGCTTGGTTGCCCACCACGCCCGAGAAACCGGCGCCACCGGCGCCACCCGCGCCGCCGTTGCTGTTCGCACCCGACGTACCGGTGGTGCCGCCCAGACCGCCGGTCCCGCGCGCACCGAGGGCGCCACCTTGGGCACCGTTACCGCCCGCACCGCCGGCGCCGCCCGCGTTGCCGACACTTCCGGCGCCACCGGCGCCACCAGCGGCGCCGGCCGTGGCCGCACCGCCGGTCCCGCCGTTGCCATTGGTGCCGAGAGCGTTGGTCGCATTGCCGCCGGCGCCACCGGCGCCGCCTGAGGCACCATTGCCGCCAAGGCCGCCGACCACGCCGCCACCGACGCTGTTTCCGCCCGTGCCGGCCGTTCCGGCGGCGCCGCCGTTGCCGCCGGCACCAGCCGTTCCGGTCAGCGCCGCACCGCCGCCGCCTCCGGCGCCGCCGGTGCCGCCGTTACCGCCCGCGGATCCACCAGGGTTCGTGGCCGCTGCGAAGCCGTTGCCGCCCGTGCCGCCGGCACCGCCGGCGCCACCCGCGCCACCTGCACCGCCGTTGCCGGTGCCGGTCGCGGTGCCACCCAGACCACCGGCGCCACCGTTGCCGGCGTTGGTACCGGGCGACGAAGCCGACCCGGCCGTGGCACCGGCACCGGTGAACCCGGCACCGCCGGCGCCGCCGGCGCCGCCGGCACCGGCGTTGAACGTGCCGGTCGCGTTGCCACCGGCGCCGCCCGCACCGCCGGTCGTGCCGGCGTTGCCCGCCGTGCCGCCGGATCCTGCGCCGCCGTTGCCGCCGGCACCGCCGGCCGCTCCGGTGCCGGTGGTTCCTGCAACTCCGGCAGTGCCGAGGCCCGCTCCAGCAGCTCCGGCCGCCCCGGAGGTGCCGGCCCCGCCGCCGGCGCCGCCGGTGCCGCCCAGGGCACCGGTGCTCACCGAGGCGCCACCGTTGCCGCCAGCGCCGCCAGCGCCCGCGTTACCACCGGTCCCGCCGTTGCCGTTGGTGCCACCGTTACCTGCGGCGCCGCCGGCGCCCGCGGCGCCACCGTTGCCGCCGCCGCCACCCGCTCCGCCGAAGACGGTCGTGCCCGTCGAGGCCGCGTTGCCGCCGGCACCGCCGGCACCGCCGGCGCCGCCATTGCCGCCATTGCCGGCCTTGCCAGTGGTCGCCACGCCGCCGGCACCACCCGCGCCGCCGGCACCACCGGCGGCGGCGGTTGAGCCGCCCGCCGTGGCGCCGCCACCGAAGCCTGCGCCGCCGTTACCGCCGGCACCACCCGCGCCGGCGGCGCCGGAACCGGTGCAACCGCCGACACTGACGCGACTGCCGGCGGTGCCGGTGGGGTCGGCGGTGCCGCGACGCTGGGCACGGCTGGTAACGGCGGTGCCGGCGGTGCCGGCGGCGCCGGCTTCAACAGCACTGGTGCGACCGCCGGGGCGAACGCGACCAACGGCAAGGCTGGTGGCGCCGGCGGTGCCGGCGGTGCCGGCGGCGCGGCGACCACCGGCACGGCTGGTACCGGCGGCGCCGGCGCCGCGGGTGGTGCCGGCGGTAACGGCGGCGCAGGCTTCGGTGGCGGCGCCACGGCGGGCGGCTCAACCGCCGCCGCCGGTGGTGCCGGCGGCGGCGGTTGAGC
>NZ_JBJTCF010000037.1:0-31738 GCF_046091765.1 Mycobacterium sp. | reverse complement strand
CGGCGTCTCGGCGGCGAAGTTCAAGCAGGGCGACGCGGTTCTGCTCTGACCGGCGGATCACTCCGCGACGATCTCGCCCCCGCGCACCGTCACCGCGCGTGCGGTCAACGGCTCGGTTGCCGGTCCGCGGGTCACCTGTCCGTTCAGATCGAAGCGACTGCCGTGGCAGGCGCAGACGATCGAGCCGTTGGTGACCTCGCTGAGCAGACATCCGGAGTGCGTGCACCGCGCCACGAAGCCTTTGAACTCACCCGGGCGGGGCTGGGTCAGCACGGTCTCCGCGACGATGATCCCGCCGCCCTCGGGGACTGTGGCGGTCGGGGCGAGCGGCTGGCCGGCCGCCGCCGGGGCAGCACCGCCCTGGCCGGTCTTGGCGCAGCCGGCCAGGGGGACGACGGCTGCGCTGATGATCAGTTGGCGGCGGGGAAGGCGCATGACACCCAGGGTAAGTCTTCCGGTGGCAGTGCCGGGGGTAAGTTGTGAGGTGCTGTGAATTTCGACAACAAGATGGAGAGCACCCCCGCGCTTCGGGTGTCCGACGCCGACCGCAATGGAACGCTGCGGCGGCTGCACAACGCCGTCGCGCTCGGCCTGATCGACATCGACGAATTCGAGGAACGCTCGGCCCAGGTGTCGATGGCTCGCCAGCCCACGGACCTGGAAGCGCTCGTCGAAGACCTGCCGGGGCCCGGTGCCATCGCCACGACGGCGGCCGACCGGCTCGAGTTGCGCGGCTGGCTGGGTTCGCTGCGCCGTCACGGCGAGTGGACGGTGCCGACGCGCCTGGCGCTGGTGCGTCGGGTGGGGTCGGTCCACCTGGATCTGACCAGCGCGCGCTTTGCCGGTCCGGTGGTGGTGATCGAACTGGACATGGTCCGCGGGTCGCTGGACATCCGGCTGCCCGAGGGCGCGAGTGTCTCGGTCGACGATGTCGTCGTCTACGGCGGAAGCGCGCGTGACCGACGTCGGGATCCGCCGGCCGAGGGCAAGCCCCATGTGGTGATCACCGGCCGGGTGGTCCTGGGATCGGTCAGCGTCCGCGGGCCGAAGCGGCCGCTGCTGCGCCGCCACTAGTCTGGACCCATGTCCGTGCGCAGCCCGCTGTGTCCCGGGGTCCTTTCACCGACCAGGCCGGTGCCCAAATCGATCGAACGCCCGGAATACGTCGGCCGGGCCACCGCGCGGGAGGGCAGCGAACCGTGGGTGCAGAGCCCGGAGGTCATCGAGAAGATGCGCGTCGCCGGGCGCATCGCGGCCGGTGCGCTGGCCGAGGCCGGCCGGGCAGTGGTGCCCGGCGTGACGACCGACGAACTCGACCGGATCGCACACGACTACATGGTCGACCACGGCGCCTACCCCTCCACGCTGGGTTACAAGGGTTACCCGAAGTCCTGCTGCACGTCGCTCAATGAGGTCATCTGCCACGGCATCCCGGATTCGACGATCATCGCCGACGGCGACATCGTCAACATTGATGTCACCGCCTACATCCACGGCGTGCACGGCGACACCAACGCCACCTTTCTGGCCGGCGATGTCAGCGAGGAACACCGACTCCTGGTGGAGCGCACCCGGGAGGCGACGACGCGGGCGATCAACGCCGTCAAGCCGGGTCGTGCTCTGTCGATCGTGGGCCGGGTGATCGAGTCCTACGCGAACCGTTTCGGCTACAGCGTGGTACGCGATTTCACCGGCCACGGAATCGCCACCACTTTCCACAACGGACTGGTGGTGTTGCACTACGACGAACCCAGCGTCGATACCGAACTCGAGACCGGAATGACCTTCACCATCGAACCGATGATCAATCTCGGCACGCTGGACTACGAAATCTGGTCGGACGGCTGGACGGTCGCCACCCGTGATCGCAGGTGGACCGCCCAGTTCGAGCACACCATCCTCGTGACCGCGGACGGTGCCGAGATTCTGACGCCCGTGCCGTGACCGGCGGCGCTCTGCTGATCGCCGGCACCACCTCCGATGCCGGGAAGTCCACGGTGGTCGCCGGCCTGTGTCGCCTGCTGGCCCGCAAGGGCATTCGAGTCGCGCCGTTCAAGGCACAGAACATGAGCAACAACTCGGTGGTCGCCGTCGAAGGCGGCGAGATCGGGCGCGCCCAGGGGATGCAGGCCCGCGCCGCGGGTCTGGTGCCGAGCGTGCGGTTCAATCCGATCCTGCTCAAGCCCGGAAGTGACCGGACCTCGCAGTTGGTGGTGCGCGGACGCGCGGTGGGCACGGTCGGGGCCGCGGACTACATCAGGCACCGTGAGCACCTTGCCGGGGTGGTCGCCGAGGAACTTGCCGGGCTGCGCGCGGAGTTCGACGTGGTGCTCTGCGAGGGCGCCGGCTCACCCGCCGAGATCAACCTGCGCGCGACGGATCTGGCGAACATGGGACTGGCCCGGGCTGCGGACATACCCGTCGTGGTGGTCGGGGACATCGACCGCGGGGGAGTGCTGGCCCACCTGTTCGGAACGGTGGCCGTGCTCGATCCGGCGGACCAGGAACTGGTGGCCGGGTTCATCATCAACAAGTTCCGGGGCGACCCGGCGCTGCTGCGCCCCGGGCTCGACGATGTGGCGAGGCGAACCGGCCGGCCCATCTACGGAGTGCTGCCCTACAGCGAGGAACTGTGGCTGGATGCCGAGGACTCGGTGTCGGTGACGGCCCGCACGCTGGTCGGCCGGCCGGGTGATCGGCGGGGGACGCAGTGGTTGCGGGTCGGCGCGCTGCGGCTGCCCAGGATCTCCAACTCCACCGACGTCGAGGCATTGGCCTGCGAACCCGGGGTTCTGGTCAGGTGGGTCACCGACCCCGCCGACCTGGCCGACGTCGACGTCGTCGTGATCCCCGGGACCAAGGCCACGGCCACCGACCTGGCCTGGCTGCGGGCGGGCGGGCTGGCCGAGGCGGTGCTCGCCCACGCCCGCGCCGGCGGGGTCGTGCTGGGAATCTGCGGCGGGTTCCAGATGCTGTGCCGGCGTATCGAGGACACCGTGGAGAGCGGGTGTGGAACCGTCGAGGGCCTCGGGCTGCTCGACGCCGACATCGAGTTCGCCGCCGACAAGGAAGTACGCCGCTGGGACGGAGCGCTGTGCGGCTACGAGATCCACCACGGCCGCGTGACGCGCTGCGACGAGGAAAGCTGGTTCGAGGCAGGCGGATCCGCGCAGGGCGTGGTGCGGGGCGGCGTGTTCGGCACGCACTGGCACGGACTGCTCGACAATGACGGGTTTCGCCGCCAGTGGCTCGCTGCGGCGGCGGAGCTGACCGGCCGGGGCGGATTCCGGGTTGCCCCGGATGTCAGCGCAGCGGCCCGCCGCGACGCCCAACTCGACCTGATGGCCGACCTGCTGGCCGCTCACCTCGACGTCGAGGCCGTGCTCGCCCTGATCGAGGATGGGCCGCCACGCGGACCGGTCATCACCGCGACGGTGGGCCACCTACCCTGATGCTCGTGCGACGGGCTGGAATCGGTGCGGGCGCGCTGGCGTGCGTGCTGCTCGCCGGGTGCGCGACGACAGTGGCCGGGAGCCCGACCTGGCCGGGTGAGGCGTTGGCGAAGGCCTCGCTGGGCGCTGCGGACTTTCCCCCCGGGGTGCAGTTCGACCGGATCGTCGAGCAACCCGGCCAACCCGACGGCGCCGACGGCCCGGGTCCGCTGCTCTCCCGACCGGAGGGCTGCTCCAACGCCCTGACCAACGTCATCGCCACATCGGCCCAACGCGGACCCGGCAGTGCCGCGAAGTACGTCGCGGCCTACGACGGAGCGCGGATCGTGATGACGCTGTTGTCGTGGAACCTCGACTTGGACAAGCTGCGCGCCGCCGGCAGCCGCTGCGCCCGGTTTGAGGCGTTCTTCTCGCCGGACTCCCAGAGCATCCCGATCACCACCACCGAGATCTCCGGGTCGGCCGACTCCGGCCTCGAACCCGAGGCGCTGGCGTATCGACAGACGATGGAACTCAACGCCACGACCAGCAGCGTCTACATGGCCTTCCAGAACGTCGGGGGCCGCGCCGTCTTCGGGGTCGCGTTCCCCGAACCCAACCCCGCGATCCCGGTTCAGGCATCCCTGCCGCAGACCTTTCTGGAGGTGTTCACCCGTCAGATCGCGCGGATCCGTTCTACCTGAGCAGTGCCTGAGAGGGCAGGTAGAAACCGGTTCCGGGCGTTCTGTCAGGCAGTAGCGTGTGCGGATGCCCGCGACGATGATGACAGTCGACGGCTTCCCGGTCGCACTGAGCGTCGCCGGACCGGACAAGGGCCCCCAGGCCGGACCGCACGTCATCGTGCTGGGTGCGGCCAATCACGCGCCGGCTTCCTACGACAGTCTCTGCCAGCGCCTGCACATCGCGTCGATGCGCACCGTCGTCATCGCCGCCGATCCCCGGCTGCACCCCAAAGCGGTACTGGCCATCCTCGACGCGCTCGACATCCCGTGGGGGGTGCTCGTCGGTGACCGCTTCGGCGCCGAACTGGCCTGGGAGCTCGCCGCGACCAGACCGGAACGCTTCACCGGGCTGGTGGTCATCGACCGAGGGCACCCCGCGGTCGCCGATCCGCACGGGGTGATCCGCGATCCCGACTGCCCACCCGTCGAGATCGACACCACCGCCCTGGTCTCCGGAATCGCGACCCGCGCGGTGGTCAGGGCCAGCCAGCGCCTGGTGCACAGCGACTTCCGGCTCGTCGAGTTCGCCGGCCGGCGCAACGCCGCCGATTCCACCGCTCAGCTCGCCGCCGAGATCGTGCTGCGGACGAGCTTCTGCTGACCGCTCACGCGCCGAGCTGGTCGACCTCGATCTGACGAACCGGCCCGGTGAACCACTTCTTCACCGATGCGTGCCAATACAGATACAGCAGGATCAGCGTGCCCCCGACCAGCAGCGGGGTGTAATTGACGAACTTCCATTCGAAGCTGGGATCCCAGGGCATTCCACCCAGCGAGGTGGGGAACATGGCCACGATCGACGTCACGATGATCTCGGCCAGCGCCAGCGGGGCGATCCAGCGGTGGTGGCCGCGCAGGTTCCAGGTGCCGACGGTGAAGGAGTCACCGGCCTTCCAGCGGTAGTAGATCGGCACGGCGAAGCACAGGTACAGACCCACCACTCCGATCGACACCACCGCGAAGAACGCGACCGGTACCGGTGCACCGTTGATGTCCACCTCGACCAGGGCCGGCAGCGTGATCACCGCGGCGATCGCCGCGGTGACGACGACGGCGTTGGCGGGGACCCTGTTGGCGTTGACCGCCGACCACAACCGGTGACCGGGGACCGCGCGGTCGCGGCTGAAGGCGAACAGCATTCGCGAAGCGCTGGTCTGGCAGGCCGTGGTGCAGAACAACTGCCCGGCGGTGGAGATGAACAGCACCACCCCGGCCCATTTGGCGCTGAGCGCCTGGCTGAAGATCGCCGCGACCGCGCCACCTGCCTTGGACACCCCGTCGGCGTCCTGGACGGCGAACAGGAACGCCAGCAACAGGACCCACCCGCCGATCGCGGAGTAGAAGATCGAGCGCCAGATGCCCTTGGCGGCGGCGTTGGCCGCGCTCCTGGTTTCTTCGGAAAGGTGGGCGGACGCGTCGTATCCGGTGATGGTGTACTGGGTCAGAATCGCGGAGATCGGCAGCACGAACAGCAGCCAGCCCCACCCGGAGGTCTGGCCGCCGAACATTCCGCTGTTGTTGACCGTCCGGGCGAACACCTCGCTAAGGCTGGCGTGGCGCTCGGGCACCAGGACCAGGATTGCGATCACCGTGGCGGCACCCGCGACATGCCACCAGACCGAGATGTTGTTGATGACGGCGAGCAGGTGGCTGGAGAAGATGTTGATCAGCGCCACCACGGCCAGGATCGCCAGGAACATCACGAAGACCCGCTGCAGGCTGTAGCCCGCCAGCCAATCCTCGCTGAGGGTCCCCAGCGTCAGATCGAGAAACGTCGCGCTGCCGTAGGCGACCGAGGCGAGGATCGCGATAAGCCCGATGAGGTTGAGCCAGCCGGTGAAGAAGCCGGCTTTCGGTCCTCCGAGTTTGGCTGCCCACCAGTAGATTCCGCCCGACGTCGGGAACGCAGAGACCAGTTCGGACATGCACAGTCCCACCAGCAGGATGAAGACCGACAGGATGGGCCAGCCCCAGGCGATAGCGGCCGGACCGCCGTTGTTCCACCCCAGGCCGAAGGAGGTGAAGCAGCCCGCGAGGATGGAGATGATCGAGAAGGAGATGGCGAAGTTGGAGAATCCCGACCACGAGCGCCGCAGTTCCTGGGCGTAGCCCAGCCGGGCCAGGTGGAGTTCATCTTCGTCGAGCAGTTCATGACCCTCGGGCACCGCAGCCTCCTTGCTTGGGACGGCGGTAACACTAGGCTCGCGCGCCGTTCCCGTCCCCGCTTTTCCGGCCTTTCTGGTGTCGGGTGTGTAAATCTTGGACGCGCCGGACACGGGTTCTGACACTGGGGCCTGACACTGGGCCCCTGACCTGAGGGAGAGCATGTGACGCGTGAGAGCGGAGCCCGCCGGCGCGGGTTGCTGACCCCCGGCGAACTCGAACGGTTGATGGCCGCCGGTGAGATCGACACCGTCATCGTCGGCTTCGCCGACATGCAGGGCCGGCTCACCGGGAAAAGGGTGTCTGCCCGGCTGTTCGTCGACGAGGTCGCCCTGAACGGCGCCGAGTGCTGCAACTACCTGCTGGCGGTGGATGTCGACATGAACACCGTCGACGGGTATGCGATGTCGAGCTGGGAGTCCGGGTACGGCGACATGGTGATGCGGCCGGACCTGACGACACTGCGAGTGCTCCCATGGCTGCCGGGCAGTGCCCTGGTGATGGCCGACCTGTTCTGGCATGACGGGTCGATGGTCGCCGCCGCTCCGCGAACAATCCTGCGCACGCAGCTCGACCGCCTGGCCGAGCGGGGACTGGTGGCGCTGGCGGGCACCGAACTGGAGTTCATGGTCTTCGACGACACCTACCGCCAGGCCTGGGCGGCCGGCTACCGGGGACTGACCAAATCCAGCGACTACAACGTCGACTACGCCATCCACGCCTCCACCCGGCTGGAGCCGTTACTGCGCGACATCCGGGTCGGCATGGACGGCGCCGGCATGTACTGCGAAGGCGTCAAGGGCGAGTGCAACCTCGGCCAGCAGGAGATCTCGTTCCGCTACGACGACGCCCTGGTCACCTGCGACAACCACACGATTTACAAGAACGGGGCCAAGGAGATCGCCGACCAGCACGGCCAGAGCCTGACCTTCATGGCGAAGTTCGACGAGCGGGAGGGAAACAGCTGTCATATCCATCTCTCCGTGCGCAAAAGCGACGGTGCGGCAGTGTTCGCCGACGCGGGGGATGAGCTCGGGATGTCGGCGACGTTCCGCAGTTTCCTCGCGGGTCAGCTTGCCACGATGCGTGAACTGACCCTCTTCTACGCGCCGAACATCAACTCCTACAAACGCTTCGCCGAAGGCAGCTTTGCGCCGACCGCGATAGCCTGGGGCCTGGACAACAGGACCTGCGCGATTCGTGTGGTCGGCCACGGCCACTCCCTGCGGATGGAGTGCCGCGCGCCCGGCGGTGACGTCAACCAGTACCTGGCAGTGGCGGCTCTGATAGCCGGAGGTCTGTACGGCATCGACAACGCACTCGAACTTCCCGAACCCTGCCCGGGAAATGCCTACACCGGCGACGCCCGGCGACTGCCCACCACACTTGCCGAGGCCGCGCTGCTGCTGGAGGGCTCGGTGCTCGCGCGGGCGGCTTTCGGAGACGCAGTCGTCGAGCATTATCTGAACAATGCCCGCGTGGAACTTGCCGCGTTCAACTCCTGCGTCACCGACTGGGAGAAGGTCCGGGGCTTTGAACGGTTCTAAGCCGGTGATCGGCGTCACCACCTACCGTCAGCGCGCTCGCAGCGGAGTCTGGGATGTTCCGGCGAGCTTTCTTCCGGCCGCCTACCTCGACGGCGTCACCCTGGCGGGCGGGATCGTCACGCTGCTGCCGCCGCAGCCGGTCGACCCGGACATCGCCGACCGGGTCCTCGACGGCGTGGACGGATTGCTGATCACCGGCGGTCGCGACCTCGACCCGACTGCCTACGGGCAGGACCGGCATCCGGGAACCGACGAGCCCGCCGGTGACCGCGACGCCTGGGAGTTCGCCCTGCTCCGTACCGCCCTGCGGCGGGGACTGCCGGTGCTGGGAATCTGCCGGGGCGCCCAGGTCCTCAACGTCGCGTTGGGGGGAACGCTGCATCAGCACCTGCCCGACGTGCTGGGCCACCACCGGCACCGAGCGGCCGGGGCGACGTTCTCCGCCGTCGAGGTTCATACCGTGCCCGGGAGCAGACTGGCCGGGCTCATCGGAGACCGCGTCGAGGCGCGGTGCTACCACCACCAGGGGATCGACCGCCTCGGCGAACGGCTGGCGGTGTGCGCCACCGACGCCGACGGGCTGATCGAGGGCATCGAGATACCCGGACCCAATTTCGTGGTGGCCGTGCAGTGGCACCCCGAGGAGACACTCGAGGACGTGCGGTTGTTCGGCGCTCTGGTGGACGCAGCCAGGGAGTACGCCGGGAACGGGTGCGCCCGTGGACGTTGAACTGGTCAACCCGGCTACTGAAGAGGTGCTGCGCACCATCGAACTGGCCGACCAGGAGGCGGTCGACGACGCGGTGGCCCGCGCGGTGGTCGCCCAGCGGGCGTGGGCGGCCCGGCCGCCCGCCGAGCGGGCTGCGGTCCTGCGGGCCTTCGCGGCGATCGTGGACGGGCACGTGGCGGAACTGGCCGCGTTGGAGGTCGCCAACTCCGGGCATCCGATATCGGCGGCCCAGTGGGAAGCCGGCCATGTCCGCGACGTGCTGAACTTCTATTCGGCGGCTCCGGAACGCCTGTCCGGCAGGCAGATTCCCGTTGCGGGCGGCCTCGACGTCACTTTCCACGAGCCGATCGGAGTCATCGGTGTGATCACGCCGTGGAATTTCCCGATGCCGATCGCCTCCTGGGGGTTCGCCCCCGCTCTGGCCGCCGGCAACGCGGTGGTGCTCAAGCCGGCGGAACTCACTCCGCTGAGCACCCTGCGCCTGGGCGAGCTCGCCCTGGAGGCCGGCCTGCCGGCCGACCTCCTGCAGGTGATCCCCGGCCGCGGATCGGTGGTGGGGGAGCGGTTCATCACCCACCCCGGCATCGGCAAGATCGTCTTCACCGGGTCCACCGAGGTGGGCGCGCATGTGATGGCCGGTGCGGCGGCGCGGATCAAGCGGGTCACCCTGGAACTCGGCGGCAAGAGCGCCAACATCATCTTCGATGACTGCGACCTGGAGCGCGCCGCCGCCACCGCACCCTACGGTGTGTTCGACAATGCCGGCCAGGACTGCTGCGCCCGGAGTCGGATCCTGGTGCAGCGCAGTATTTTCGAGCGCTTCATGGAACTGCTCGAGCCCGCGGTGCGCGGGGTCGCCGTCGGTGACCCCGCTGCCCGGTCGACCGAGATGGGGCCGCTGATCTCGCGCAAGCAACTCGAGTCGGTGTCGGCCTACGTGCCCGCCGACGCACCGGTCGCCTTCCGAGGCTCGGCGCCCACCGGGCCCGGCTACTGGTTCCCGCCGACCGTGTTGACACCGGCGCGCACCGACCGCACCGCGACGGAGGAGATCTTCGGCCCCGTGGTGGCGGTGCTGCCGTTCGAGGACGAGGCCGACGCCATCGCCCTGGCCAATGCGACCGACTACGGTCTGTCCGGCTCGATCTGGACTGACAACCTCGCCCGAGCGCTGCGGGTCTCGCGGGCCGTCGAAGCGGGCAACCTGAGCGTCAACTCGCATTCGTCGGTGCGCTACAACACCCCGTTCGGCGGGTTCAAGCGCTCCGGGGTGGGCCGGGAACTGGGACCGGACGCGCCCGAGCACTTCACCGAGACCAAGAACGTCTTCTTCGCGACGGGAGATCCCTGATGGACAGCACAGTCGACCTGACCCGCCGACTGGCAGGCCGGGTGGCCGTCGTCACCGGCGGTGCCGGCGGTATCGGACTCGCCGCCGCGCGCCGGATGCGGGCCGAGGGCGCGACGGTCGTGGTCGGTGACATCGACTCCGATGCCGGGGCCGCCGCCGCCGCCGAACTCGACGGGACCTTCGTCGGCGTCGACGTCTCCGACGAGGCGTCGGTGAACGCTCTGTTCGACACCGCGGCGGCCAGGCACGGGTCGGTGGACATCGCGTTCAACAACGCCGGCATCTCCCCGCCCGACGATGACCTGATCGAGCTCACCGAACTCTCGGCGTGGAAACGCGTCCAGGAGGTCAACCTGACGTCGGTGTACCTGTGCTGCCGCGCAGCGCTGCGCCACATGGTGCCGGCCGGACGGGGCTCGATCATCAACACCGCGTCGTTCGTCGCCGTCATGGGCTCGGCCACCTCGCAGATCTCCTACACCGCGTCGAAGGGCGGAGTGCTGGCGATGTCGCGTGAACTCGGGGTGCAGTTCGCCCGCCAGGGAATCCGGGTCAACGCGCTGTGTCCGGGCCCGGTGAACACCCCGCTGCTGCAGGAGCTGTTCGCCAAGGATCCCGAACGGGCAGCCAGGCGGCTGGTGCACGTCCCGGTGGGCCGTTTCGCCGAGGCGGGCGAAATCGCCGCCGCGGTCGCGTTTCTGGCCAGTGACGACGCATCGTTCATCACCGCGTCGACATTCCTGGTGGACGGCGGGATCAGCGCGGCCTACGTCACCCCGCTGTAGGGCGGTCAGCCGGCGCGGTCGTCGCGGTTCGACTCGGTGATCAGGTCCTCGCGCGCGCGGGCGACCCGGGAGCGGATGGTGCCCACCGGGCAGCCGCAGACCTCGGCCGCCTCGGCGTAGGTGAGTCCGAGCACCTGGGTGAGCACCAGCGCGTTGCGACGGTCGGGATCCAGACCGTCGAGCAGCATCCGGATCTCGGTGATGTCCTCGAAGCGCGCCGTGCCCTGCCGCGAGTCCCCCAGACCCTCCAGGTCCACTCCGCCGGTGCACCGGGGCCTCGCCTGATTGCGCCGGACCTGGTCGACGACCACGCGACGGGCGATGGAGAGCAGCCAGGTCCGGGCGGCGGACCGGCCGGCGAAGCGGGGCAGCGCGCCGATCGCCCGCAGGAACGTCTCCTGGGTGAGGTCGTCAGCACTGGCCGGATCGGCCAGGAAAGCCACGGTGCGCCACACGTCGCGCTCGGTTGCCCTGATGAACTGCTCGAGTGCTGCCCGGTCGCCGCGTCCGGCGGCCAGCGCCAGCTCGGTGACCCGGTCAGGACTGTCCACGCCTCGCACTCTAGAGCAGGGTCGGACCCCGCCGTCGGCGGTTAGCTGATCGGCCGGAGTAATTTTGACCCGGTCGGGAACCGCCGCGCTGCGGTGACCGACTGACTACACGTGGGGAGCACGATGGCGGTAACGGTCGCCGGCGGCCCTGAGGCGGCGCGCACCCGGCGGGTCGAACTGGACGTCTCGGGAATGACCTGTGCGGCGTGCGCCGCCCGGGTGCAGCGACGACTCAACAAGCTCGACGGAGTGCGGGCGTCGGTGAACTTCGCCACCCGGGTGGCCGTGGTCGAGGCGCCCGAGGCCGTCGGCACCGACGTGCTGTGCGAGGAGGTGCGGCGCTCCGGGTACCAGGCCCGGCTTCGGGAGCGTCTGGCCGACGAGCGTCCCGACCCCGACGACGAAGTCGCGCACTCGCTGCTGGTGCGACTGGCTGTCGCGGCGGTCCTCTTCGTGCCACTGGCGCACCTGTCGGTGATGTTCGCGGTACTTCCCGCCACCCGGTTCGCCGGTTGGCAGTGGGTGCTGACCGCGCTGGCCCTGCCCGTCGTCGTCTGGGCAGCCTGGCCGTTCCACCGGGTCGCCGTGCGCAACGCCCGACACGGGACCGCATCGATGGAGACGCTGATCTCCGTCGGCGTGACGGCGGCGACGCTGTGGTCGTTGTACACCATCTTCGTCGGTCACCGGGACAACGCACCGTCCGGTGTGTGGCAGGCGCTGACCGGCAGCGACTCGATCTATCTGGAGGTCGCTGCGGGAGTGACGGTCTTCGTGCTCGCCGGGCGTTTCTTCGAGGCCCGGGCGAAGTCCAAAGCCGGCAGTGCGCTGCGTGCCCTTGCCGCGCTGAGCGCCAGGAATGTGTCGGTGCTGCTGCCCGACGGCACCGAAATGACCATTCCCACCGAGGAACTCGCCGAGCAGCAGCGCTTCGTCGTGCGGCCCGGGGAGACGATCGCCGCCGACGGTCTGGTGGTCGACGGCAGCGCGGCCGTCGACATGAGCGCGATGACCGGCGAGGCCACCCCGACGCGGGCCCGAAGCGGATCGAGCGTGATCGGCGGCACCGTCGTGCTCGACGGCTGCCTCACCGTGGAGGCCGCCGCAGTCGGGGCCGACACGAAATTCGCCGGGATGGTCCGGCTGGTCGAAGACGCCCAGGTGCAGAAGGCCGACGCGCAGCGGCTGGCAGACCGGATCGCCGCGGTGTTCGTACCGGCGGTCTTCGTGATCGCCGCGCTCACCGCCGCCGGTTGGCTGCTGGCCGGCGCAGGTGCCGACCGGGCGTTCTCGGCGGCGCTGGCCGTGCTCGTCATCGCCTGCCCCTGCGCGCTCGGGCTGGCGACCCCGACCGCGATGATGGTCGCCTCCGGCCGGGGCGCCCAACTGGGCATCTTCCTCAAGGGGCATCGCGCCCTGGAGGCGATCCGCTCGATCGACACCGTCGTCTTCGACAAGACCGGGACACTGACCACCGGACAGCTCTGTGTGACCGCGGTGACCCCGGCGCCGGGATGGGACAGCGCCGAGGTCCTCGCCCTGGCCGCAGCGGTGGAAGCGGGCTCCGAGCACGCCGTGGGCACCGCCATCCTGGCCACCACCCCGGAGCGCGGCCCGGTCACCGATTTCCACGCCCTCCCCGGCCGCGGGGTCAGCGGGGTGGTCGGGGATCTGCGCGTCGCGGTCGGCCGGCCGGGCTGGATCCGCCGCGGGAGTCCGGCTCCGGCGTCGGTCGAGTCGGCGTACCGGGAAGCCGAGATGCGCGGCGAGACGGTCGTGCTGGTGTCGGTCAACGACCGGGTGTGTGGCGCGGTGTCCGTCGCCGACGCGATCAAGGAGTCCGCGGCGCCCGCCGTCGCGGCACTGCACAACCGTGGGTTGCGGACCGTGCTGCTCACCGGGGACAACGCCGCCGCCGCGGCCGCGGTTGCGGCGCAGGTCGGTATCGACGAGGCCATCGCCGAGGTGCTGCCGGAGGGGAAGGTCGATGTGGTGGAGCAACTTCGCGACCAGGGTCGCGTGGTGGCGATGGTCGGAGACGGCATCAACGACGGCCCGGCGCTGGTGTCCGCCGACCTGGGTCTGGCAATCGGCCGGGGTACCGACGTGGCGATCGCGGCCGCCGACATCATCCTGGTTCGGGACACCCTCGAGTCGGTGCCTGCGGCGCTGGATCTGGCGCGGGCGACGATGCGCACCATTCGGGTCAACATGGCGTGGGCCTTCGGGTACAACGCGGCCGCCATCCCGATCGCCGCCGCGGGCCTGCTCAATCCGCTGATCGCCGGCGCCGCCATGGCTTTCTCGTCGTTCTTCGTCGTCTCCAACAGCCTGCGGCTGCGGTCCTTCGGCACCGGGGCCAAAGGCTGACCCCGTGTCCGTAGAAAATCAGTCCTTCGCCGTCACCGGACTGAGTTGTCAGAACTGCGTCAACCACGTCACCGCCGCGCTGTGCGCTCTGCCGGGGGTGCGGTCGGTCCGGGTCGACCTGCGTGCGGGTGCAGCGTCGCGGGTGGACATCGAAGCCGACCGGACCCTGGGCGAAGCCGAAGTCGCCGAAGCCCTGGCCGAGGAGGGCGATTACGCGGTCGTGCGCTGAGCGGTCAGCGACGTGTCCGGGCCAATTCCCGCAGCATCGCGTTGTAGGCCTCCAGCTCGTCGTCGGCGTAGGTCGCCTCGGCGTGCCGGTCGCCGCGAACGGCGGTCCGGCGATCCTGGCGGACCCACTGGTAGATCACCGCGACCGCGACCGCGAGCACCGGCAATTCGCTTGAGCCCCAGGCGATCGCACCGCCGAGGTTCTGGTCGTCGATGATGCTGGGCACCCACGGGAGGGCGAGGCTTCGGTAGAAGTTCCCGCCGATGAGGGTTGTCATCGTCATCAGGGCGATCCCGAAGAAGGCGTGGAACGGCATGATCGCGAAGAGCAAGCCCAGACGCCCGATGAACGGCAGTCTGCGGGGCCCGGGGTCGACGCCGATGATGCCCCAGAAGAAGAGGTAGCCGGTGAGCATGAAATGCAGGCTGAGCAATTCGTGGCCCCAGTGGTAGCGCACCAGGGTGTCGAACAGCGGTGTGAAGTACACGGCGTAGAGCGAACCGACGAAGATCAGGAACGCCGGCACCGGATGGGAGAGGAACCGGGTGAACGGCGCGTGCACGGCCCGCAGCACCCATTCCCTCGGCCCGGGCGGCCGGCCGGATCCGGAGGCCGGCAGCGCACGCAGCGCGAGGGTCGCCGGGGCGCCGAGCACCAGCAGCACCGGCACGAACATGTTGAGCGTCATGTGTTCGGCCATGTGGACGCTGAACATCGCCGAGCCGTAGGCCCGGACACCGGATCCGGTCGCGAGGATCAGGAGCAGGCATCCGGCGAGCCACGACACCAGCCGGCCGGCCGGCCAGCGATCCCCGCGCCGGCGCAGGTGCGCCACGGCGATCAGGTAGACGGCGGCCAGCACCAGGGCTGCCGAACCGAGGAAGGTGTCGAACCGCCAGAACGTCATCAGTCGCACCGGGGTGGGCGGGCCCGGCAACTGATAGCCGAGCAGGATGTCCCACACCGTGGGCTGCTCGTCGAGCAGGCGCGGCGCTGCGCGGACCGCCATCGCCGAGACCGCGGCCAGCGCGACAACGGATGCCAGCGTCATCAGCGCACAGCCGCGAGCGCCGAACCGCCCGGTGCGTGCGCGGAGGAGATCGGTGGCCAGCACGACGAGCAGCGCGAGCGCGGCGACGATCCCGAACCGGCCGTAGCCGGAGGTGACCAGGTGCGCCGGGCCGGCCAGCAGGATCAGCAGCAGGGCGCCGAAGGCCAGCGCCACCGCTGCCGCCACCGCGGTGACGACACTCGTGCGCCGCTGGAGATCGGGGCTCGGAGCGGTCAGTGCCCGCGCCAGGCTCATCCCGGCCGACACGGCCAGCGCGACGGCGAACACGATCACCGTGCTGGTCGCATAGTCGTGGTTGGGTCCCTGGCCGGCGTTGCCGGTGACGGGGACCGCGACGACGCCTACCAGAGCCGGGATCAGCATGACCAGATGCGGATCCCAGCGCACACTGAGCCGCAGGGCCCCTGCCAGCACGGCCGCGCAGACGGCGGTAACCAGCCACCCGCGGGCGCTCTCGGAGGCGCCCAACGCCGAGCCCAGCCCGCCGGCGCGCAGCAACCGGCCGACTCCGACGCCGGCGTCGACGGATGCCGTCACCACCACCATGACCGCCGCCGCGCCCAGCCACACCAGCGAGAGCCGCTCCACCAACAGGTGTGTCCGGAACGTGGCGGGGTCGAGCACGCCGCGGTCGTCCGGTTGGGCGGTGATCAGGATGAGAACCAGTCCGCCCAGGCAGACCGCACCGGCCAGCGTCGCGGTGAGGTGTCCGACGACCTGGGCCGCGTCCGCCGATCCGCCCGCCCGCCCGTCACCCGCGGTGAGCGCGAGCGCTGCCAGGGCAGCGCTGCAGGACAGGTAGGCGACGAAGGCGGCGAGCCCTCCCGACAGCCGACCCGATGCCGTCATCGCCGTCATCAACTCCCGTGCCGAGGTCACCGCAGCTCACCTGGGTCCTGAGTCTACGTGCGCTCCGCGCGGGAACTTTCCCGTCATCCGCCGCGACCAAGTGCGCGTGATCGGGGATCTCGCCCTGCGGTGGGTGGTGACCGCCCTGTTCGCGGCCAGCGCCGCGGTAAGCCTGCGATTCATCGTGGCGGGCCCCCGGTCGGCGACCGCCGTGATCGGCCACGCCCTGCACGCCGTCATGGCGGTGGCGATGGCGGTGATGGCCTGGCCGCGGGGCGCGGATCTGCCGACCCGGGCGCCGATGGTGTTCTTCGCGCTGGCGGCGGTCTGGTTCACCGGTGTCGCGCTGCGCTCGAAGGCGGACCGGGGCGGAAGCGCCTACCACGCGGTGATGATGCTGGCGATGTCGTGGATGTATGCGGCGATGGGCGGACTGCCGCTGCGCCGGGCGGACGCGGCCGAATCGATGGACATGCCATCCGGCACCGGGCACGGGGGGCACGCGGGGCACGCGGGGCACGGGGGAGCATCGTCATCCCCGGACGTGGTGGGTATCCTCAACTGGGCGTGCACCCTGGGTTTTGCGGCCGCCGCCGCCTACTGGCTGTTCCGTGCCCTGGTCATCCGACAGCGCGACCCGCACGACACCGCGCTGCCGGGTGCGCTCTCGCAGGTTGCGATGGCGGCCGGGATGGCGATCATGTTCGCGGTGATGCTCTGAACCTAGGCCGCTGAGCCGTCGGTGGGATGCAGATGTCCGCGGCGCCGGCCGCGAACCGCGTGAGTGGGCGGCACGATGTCGTCGACAACGGCCGGCCGGGGCTCCCTGTCGCCGGCGGGGCGCCGCCGCCAGATCAGCACCGCCAGAACCGCTCCGACAACGATCGGTAGATGACTCAGGACATGGCCGACGCTGACCGCACCGGAGGCGACGTCACCGACCACATAGCCGGCGAGGATCGCGGTGTAGACCCCGAGCACCCAGCCCAGCCCCAGGGCGACCGAGGGGCGGATCGCCGAGGCGATCATCGCCACCCCCAGCGCGGCCGACCAGGCGGTGGACTCGTTGAGCAGATGACCGCCGTGCGCGGCGGGCGGCAACCCGACGGCGGCGCCCAGGCCCTGCGCCACGGCCAGCGCGAGTTGGGCGGCCCCGACGACGCCGAGCGCCCCGCGAGCCCAGCCGATCCGGCCGGCCCACCGCGGCGCGGGTCGCGGGTCAGTGCCCCGCGGCTGCACCGCCGCAACCTGAGACCGCCCCGCCAGCCGGCGCAGCAGCCGGGTCTGCTCGACGGCGGCCTCGTACCACTGGCGGCAGGAGGAGCAGGCGGTGAGGTGCTCGTCGACCCGCGGACCGGGGATCGGTTCGCGCTCTCCGTCCAGACGCGCCGAGAGCGCCTCCCGGGCAACGGAGCAGTCCATGGCTCAATAGTCGCGCGGCGGAGGCGATTTGTTCCCGCCGGTCACTCGCCGGCCGCGAGGTCCAGTTCGGGCAACCAGGCATCCAGTTCGCGGTAGGCCGCCGCGCGCGGTCCCGGCAGCGAGAGGAAGACGTCGTGCTTGGCATCGACGATCGGCACCACGCGCTGGCGGTTGCCCAGGCATCCGGCCCACCGGGCGATGTGATCGACGTCGAGCACCGCGTCGCCGCGCTGCATCACGTCGGTCCCGGCCGTCTCGGCGACGGTGTGGTCCGAGCGCAGCACCAGGTTGGGCACCCCGACGTCCAGACCGCGGTGCAGGCGGGCCTGTCCGCGCTGGATCGCGCGCAGCCAGCCGGCCGTGACCGGGAAGCCGCCGACCGGCTTCCACTGCAGGTTGTAGTCGAACTCGCCGTGGTAGTCGCGGTGCAGGGTCAGGCCGTAACCGCCCCGCCCGGCGCCGCGCACGACCCGGGTCTTGCGAACCCGCGACACCACCCTGATCGCGCCCGCACCCAGTCCGGTGCGCAGGATCGAGGGGCCGCGCAGGTCCAGGAAGGGGCTGTTGAGCACCACGCCCGCCAGACCCAGGCTCGCGGTCTCAGCGCGCCGGCGCACCCGGTCCAGCCACAGCGACACCACCAGCCCGCCGGTGGAGTGTCCGTAGACCACGACTCGGGCACCCGGGTTCTCGGCAGCGACGACGGCAAGCGCCCATTCCAGTTCGCGCTCGTAGCGCGACAGGTCGGTGGTGAAGTGCGGGGTCTGGCCTTCCCGCCAGGATCGTCCGCACTTGTGCAGGTCCAGCCCGTAGCAACGAAACCCGTGACCGGCCAGGTGATCGACCAGTTCGGTGTTGAAGAAGTAGTCGGTGAAACCGTGCACCGCCAGCACCGCGCGCCCCGCCGAGGCCGAGTCGCCACGGCGAACCAGCGTGGCGAACAGCGCGCCCTCGCCGTCGGGGTCGGGGCCCAGCGATCGGGTGGTCCGGCGGTAGCCGGCGAGGATGTCGTCCTGCCAGTCCTGTTGCGCCGACACGGGGCCACAGTAACCGGGTTCGGCGCGAGTAACCTCCAATGGCGTGAGCGTCGAGCTGCTTAGTTGCCGGGGACCCGAGCTGGACGCGGCGACGCTCTACGAGTTGCTCAGGCTGCGGGTCGAAATCTTCGTCGTCGAGCAGGCCTGCCCCTACCCGGAGCTCGACGGCCGCGACCTGGCGCCCGAAACCTGCCATTTCTGGCTTGCCGAACCTGCCGGGCAGATCGTCTCGACGTTGCGGCTGAGCGCGGAGGGCGGCGGCGCGCGACCGGAGTTCAGGATCAGCCGGGTGTGCACCGCATCCCACGGGCGCCGTCACGGTCACGGTGGTCGGCTGCTGCGGGCGGCGCTGAACGACGTCGGCGAGCGACCGTGTCGGCTCAACGCCCAGACCTATCTGACGCAGATGTACGCCGGGCACGGCTTCGCCGTCGACGGCGAGGAGTTCCTCGAGGACGGCATCCCGCACGTCCCGATGGTGCGGGCGCGTCCGTGACCGCGCCCGGCTATCCGTTCAGCGCGATCGTCGGCCACAAGCGGCTGCGCCTGGCGCTGGTCCTGTGCGCCGTACGCCCGGAGATCGGCGGGGTGCTGATCCGCGGCGAGAAGGGCACCGCGAAGTCGACGGCGGTGCGAGCGCTGGCCGCGGTGCTGGCCGAGGCCGATCCTGGCTCGCGACTGGTCGAACTGCCGATCGGCGCCACCGAGGACCGGGTGGTCGGCTCGCTGGACCTGCAGAAGGTTCTGGGTGCCGGCGAGCACTCCTTCTCCCCGGGACTGCTGGCCCGGGCGCACGCCGGGATGCTCTACGTCGACGAGGTCAATTTGCTTCCCGATCACCTCGTCGACATCGTGCTCGACGCGGCCGCGATGGGACGGGTTCACGTCGAACGCGACGGGGTCTCGAACTCCTATGACTCGCGCTTCCTTCTGATCGGCACGATGAACCCCGAGGAGGGCGAACTGCGCCCGCAACTGCTCGACCGCTTCGGGCTGACCGTCGAGATTCGGGCCTCGCGTGATGTCCCCGAGCGCGCGGCGGTGATCCGCCAGCGGCTGGCCTACGAGGCCGACCCGCACGGTTTCGCCGCGCTGCACGCCGAGCGCGACAGCGAACTGGCCCGGCGAATCGCGACCGCCCGGGCCGCGGTCGCCGAGGTGGTGCTCCCCGAGGGGGAGTTGGACCGCATCGCGGCGCTGTGCGCGGCCTTCGACGTCGACGGCATGCGCGCCGACCTGGTGGTGGCGCGCACCGCGCTCGCCCACGCGGCCTGGCGCGGCGCTCGGGCCGTCGCCGAAGAAGACATCCGGGTGGCCGCGGAGCTGGCGTTGCCGCATCGCCGCCGGCGCGACCCGTTCGACGAGCCCGGGATCGACCCGGCCCAGCTTGACGATGTGCTCTCCGCGCTCTCGGCGGATTCCGAGCCCGAACCCGAGCCCGACCCTCCGGGCGGCGGGCAGTCCGATGATGCCCCGCCGGAAACCGTTGCCGGGCACCGTGATCGCCAAGATCAGCCGCCGCGGCCGTCCGCACCACCCTCGGCGACCTTCCGCACCCGTGCCCTGACGGTGCCGGGGGTCGGCGGTGGGGCTGCCGGACGGCGGTCACGGGCCCGCAACTCCTCGGGTGCCGCGGTGCGCGCCGCAGAACCCGAGGAGCGCGGGGACGGGATGCACCTGTTCGCGACGGTGCTCGGCGCCGCCGAAGGCTATCCCGGCACCGGTCCGCTGCGTCCGCGGCCCGGCGATCTTCGGCGCGCCGTGCGGATCGGCCGGGAGGGCAACCTGGTGATCTTCGTGGTCGACGCCTCGGGTTCGATGGCCGCCCGGGATCGGATGGCGGCCACCGCCGGCGCGGCGCTGTCGCTGCTGCGCGACGCCTATCAACGCCGCGACAAGGTCGCTGTGATCACCTTCCGGGCCGACGCCGCCCGGGTCGTGCTGCCGCCGACCACCTCGGCCTTCATCGCCTCGCGGCGGCTGGGCCGGTTCGAGACCGGCGGCAGCACCCCGTTGGCGCTGGGCCTGTTGGCCGCGCGCGACCTCGTGGCACGCGAACGCATTCGCGACCGCGGCCGGCGCCCGCTGGTCGTGCTGCTGACCGACGGCCGCGCCACCGGCGGGCCGGATCCGCTGGGTCGCACCCGCGTTGCCGCCGAACGTCTGGCGGCAGAGGGTGTCGCCGCGGTCGTCGTCGACTGCGAAACCGCGATCGGTCTGGGCCTGGCCGCCGAGGTGGCCGGCTGGTTGCGGGCACCGGTGGTGCGCCCCGACCAGCTGCGCGCAGACTATGTGGCGACGGCCGTCCGCGCCGTCGCCTGACGGGAAGGGAACACCGATGCCGCAGGGTCGACCCCAGGTCGTCCCGGACGACGGGTTGACGACCAGGGCCCGGCGCAGCGTCCCGGTCCTGGCCGTGCATACCGGCGCGGGCAAGGGGAAGTCGACCGCGGCGTTCGGGATGGCGCTGCGGGCGTGGAACAGCGGGATGAGTGTGGCGGTGTTCCAGTTCGTCAAGAGCGCGAAATGGAAGGTCGGCGAGGCGGCCGCGTTACGCGAGCTGGGCCGGGTACACGCCGAGAGCGGCGTCGGCGGCCCGGTGGAGTGGCACACGATGGGCGCCGGCTGGTCCTGGGCGCGCAAGCCGGGTGCGGAATCCGACCACGCCGCCTCGGCCGCTGAGGGCTGGGCTGAGATCGCGCGCCGGCTGGCCGGGCAGTGCCACGACTTCTACGTGCTCGACGAGTTCACCTACCCGCTCGCCTGGGGCTGGGTCGACGTCGACGCGGTGGTGCGGACGCTGCTGGACCGACCCGGTCGCCAACACGTCGTCATCACCGGCCGCGACGCCCCGCGGCAACTGCTGGACGCCGCGGACCTGGTGACCGAGATGGAAAAGATCAAGCACCCGATGGACGCCGGCCGCAAAGGCCAGCGCGGGATCGAGTGGTGAGCCCGGTGAGCCCGGCGAGCCCAGCGAGCCCAGCGAGCCCGGTGAGGCGAGCCCGGTGAGCCCAGTGAGCACCCCCGCCGTCGTGGTCTCTGCCCCGACCTCCGGCAGCGGAAAGACCACCATCGCCACGGGTTTGATGGGCGCACTGCGGCATGCCGGCCACCGCGTGGCGCCCTTCAAAGCCGGCCCGGACTTCATCGACCCCGGTTACCACGCGCTGGCCGCAGGCCGGCCGGGCCGCAATCTCGACCCGGTCCTGGTGGGTGAGGACCTGATCGGCCCGCTGTATCGCAACGGCACGCGGGCCGCCGATATCGCTGTCGTCGAAGGCGTGATGGGCTTGTTCGACGGGCGTATCGACGAGCGCTTCGCGATCCCGGCCCGCGGGTCCACCGCGGAGGTCGCGCGACTGCTCGGCGCTCCGGTGCTGATGGTGATCGACGCCCGCGGTCAGGGTCAGAGCATTGCCGCTGTGCTGCAGGGCTTTTCGGCTCTCGCCCCCGACGTGCGTATCGCCGGGGCGATCCTTAACCGCGTCGGATCGTCGCGCCACGAACAGGTGCTGCGACAGGCCTGTGCGGCGGTCGGGGTGCCGGTGCTGGGAGCGATACCCCGCCACGACGACGTGGCGGTGCCCTCGCGGCACCTCGGCCTGGTGACCGCCGGTGAGCACGGTGAGCAGGCGCGGGCCGCGGTCGCGGCGATGACCGCGCTGGTGGCCCGGCACGTCGATCTGGGAGCGGTGGTCGCACTGGCCGCCGCGCGGGTTGTCGCAGACCCGTGGTCGCCGGAGGCGGCGGTGGGGGAGCCGGTGGCCGGCCGGCCGGTGGTGGGGATCGCCGCGGGCAGGGCCTTCAGCTTCGGGTACCCCGAGCACGCTGAACTGCTGCGCGCCGCCGGGGCCGAGGTGGCGGAGTTCGACCCGCTCGCCGATCGCCTGCCGGCACACTGTGCCGCGCTGGTGCTGCCCGGCGGGTTCCCGGAGCAGTACCCGGGGGAGCTGGCGGCCAACGCCGCCGTGCGCGCCGAGATCCGCGAGCTGGCCCGGTGCGCCCCGGTGCACGCCGAGTGCGGCGGACTGACCTATCTGATGTCGGATCTGGACGGGCACCCGATGTGCGGGGTGCTGTCCGGTTCGGCGCGCTTCACCCCGCGGCTCACGCTGGGCTACCGCGACGCCGTCGCGGCCTGCGACTCGCCGCTCTACCGCGCCGGGCAGCGGGCGACCGGCCACGAGTTCCACCGCACCGTCGTGCACTTCGGTGAACCGCTGTCGGCCGCCTGGCTGCTGGCCGGGGACGGTGGCGGTATCGGCGAAGGCGCGGTCCGGTCCGGGGTGCACGCTTCCTATCTGCACACCCACCCTGCGGCCCAGCCGGCCTCGGCCCGGCGTTTCGTCGAGCACGCGGCGGCCCGGGTATCCCGATGACCGAGGACGCCTATCTGGTCGGTCTGCGGCTGGCCGGCAAGCAGGTCGTCGTGGTGGGCGGCGGAACGGTGGCCCAGCGTCGGGTCCCGGTGCTGATCGCCAGCGGCGCCCGGGTGCGTGTCGTCGCCCGCGCGGCCACCCCGGCGGTGGAGGCACTGGCCGAGCAGAGCCCCGCGGTGACCCTGATAGTGCGCGACTACCGCGACGGCGACCTCGAGGGGGCCTGGTACGCCATTGCCGCCACCGACGACCCGGCCGTGAACGCCGCGATCGTGGCCGAGGCCGAACGCCGGCGCATCTTCTGCGTGCGCGCCGACGCGGCCCGCGGCGGCACCGCGGTGACCCCGGCGTCGTTCGCCTACGAGGGACTGCTGGTCGGGGTGCTGGCCGGGGGTGAGCACCGCCGCTCGGCGGCCGTGCGCTCGGCGATCCGCGATGCGTTCCAGCAGGGTCGCATCGCGCCCGACATCGTGGCCGCGACGGTCTCCGACGTGGTGCCCGGCGGAGTGGCGCTGGTCGGCGGCGGCCCAGGTGATCCGGAGTTGATCACCGTGCGGGGCAGGCGTCTGCTGGCGCACGCCGATGTCGTCGTGGCCGACCGGCTGGCACCCCCGGAACTGCTCGCCGAACTGCCGCCCAATGTCGAGGTGATCGACGCGGCCAAGATCCCCTACGGCCGGGCGATGGCGCAGGAGGCGATCAACGGGGTGCTCATCGAGCGGGCCAGGGCCGGACAGTTCGTGGTGCGCCTCAAAGGCGGTGATCCGTTCGTCTTCGCCCGCGGGTATGAGGAGATTCTCGCCTGCGCCGAGGCTGGGATTCCGGTCACAGTTGTGCCCGGGGTGACCAGCGCCATCGCGGTGCCGGCCCTGGCCGGGGTCCCGGTCACCCACCGGGCGATCAACCACGAGTTCGCGGTGGTCAGCGGCCACCTGTCACCGGACGATCCCGAATCGTTAGTGAACTGGGACGCGCTGGCGCAGCTGTCCGGGACGCTGGTGCTGCTGATGGCGGTGGAGCGCATCGAACTGTTCTCCACCGCCCTGCAGAAAGGCGGCCGACCAGCGCAAACCCCGGTTCTGGTGGTCCAGCACGGCTCCACCTCGGCTGAGCGGATCCTTCGCGCCACCCTCGCCGACGTCGCCGAACGCATCCGCGACGAGGGCATTCGGCCCCCCGCGATCATCGTGATCGGGCCGGTGGCCGCCTTCGGCATTTAAAGTTCTCTTAATTTTCGGGTAGGGTTGCCCGCTATGACGGCTCTCAACGACGCCGAGCGGATGACGTTTCACCGCGGAGCCGGATACGTGTCGGGGCGCGCGGTGCGGGTCGAACCCGCGGCCGCCGCACCCTCCAGCCCGTCCGCCATGTGGCCGCCGTCCTGGCGGTTCGTCGCCGCGATCGTGGCGATCGGCGGTATGCAGCTTCTGGCCACCATGGACAGCACGGTGGCGATCGTGGCCCTGCCCCGCATCCAGGACGAGCTGGGCCTCTCCGACGCCGGGCGCAGCTGGGTCATCACGGCCTACGTGCTGACCTTCGGCGGACTCATGCTGCTGGGCGGGCGGCTGGGCGACACCATCGGCCGCAAACGCACCTTCATCGTCGGCGTCACGCTGTTCACCATCTCCTCGGTGCTGTGCGGTATCGCCTGGGACCAGACCACCCTGGTGGTCGCCCGGCTGCTGCAGGGCATCGGGGCGGCCATCGCCTCCCCGACCGGGCTGGCACTGGTCGCCACCACCTTCCCCCGGGGGCCCGCCCGCAACGCCGCCACCGCCGTCTTCGCCGCCATGACCGGCGTCGGCTCGGTGCTGGGCCTGGTGGTCGGCGGAGCGCTCACCGAAGTCTCCTGGCGGCTGGCGTTCCTGGTGAACATCCCGATCGGCCTGCTGGTCGTCTACCTCGCGCGCACCACGCTGCGTGAGACCCACCGCGAGCGCATGAAACTCGACGCGGCCGGCGCGTTGCTGGCGACCGTGGGCTGCACCGCGGCGGTCTTCGGCTTCACCCAGGGTCCCGAAAGCGGCTGGCTCTCGCTGCCGACCCTGGGCTCCGGTGCGGCCGCGCTGGCCGCCCTGGCGGCGTTCGTCGTCGTCGAGCGCAGCGCCGTCAACCCGGTCGTGCCGTTCGCGCTGTTCCGCGACCGCAACCGGCTGGCCACCTTCTCGGCCATCTTCCTGGCCGGCGGTGTGATGTTCACCCTCACCGTGCTGATCGGGCTCTACGTGCAGGACATCATGGGCTACAGCGCCCTTCGGGCCGGTATCGGGTTCATCCCGTTCGTCGTCGCGCTGGGAATCGGCCTGGGGGTGTCGTCCCATCTGGTGTCCTTCTACCCGCCGCGCACGCTGGTGATCGCCGGCGGGGTGATGGTGCTGGCCGCGATGATCTACGGCTCCACGCTCAACGGCGGGATTCCCTACTTCCCCAACCTGGTGCTGCCCATCGTGGTCGGCGGCTTCGGCATCGGCATGATCGTGGTGCCGCTGACGGTCTCGGCCATCGCCGGGGTCGGTCACGACCAGATCGGCCCCGTCTCGGCGATCGCCCTGATGCTGCAGAACCTGGGCGGGCCGGTGGTGCTGGCCATCGTGCAGGCCGTGATCACCTCCCGCACGCTGTACCTGGGCGGCACGACGGGGCCGGTCAAGCGGATGAGTCCCGAGCAGTTGCACGCGCTGGACCAGGGCTACACCTACGGGCTGCTGTGGGTGGCCGGTGTCGCGGTCATCGTGGGCGCGGTGTCGCTGTTCATCGGCTACACCGCCGGGCAGGTCGCGCACGCGCAGGAAGTCCGGGACGAGCTCTAGCTCCCCGGCGTGATTTCGGGCGCTGCGCGCCTGAAAACGCGCCCCATTCGGGACGGTAGGGTGACTACCCATGGCCAGCGACCCGCAACCGGTGGCCAAGCCGCTCGCCTCCAGCGTGCTGGGGGTCGCGATCATCGCGATCACCGGCATGCAACTGATGGCGACACTGGACGGCACCATCGTGATCGTCGCGCTGCCGCGGATGCAGGCCGAACTCGGCCTGTCCGACGCCGCCAAGAGCTGGGTCATCACCGCCTACGTCCTGACCTTCGGCGGGCTGCTGCTGCTCGGCGGACGGGTCGGCGACGCGATCGGCCACAAGCGGGCGTTCATCTCCGGGGTCGGTGTGTTCACCATCGCCTCGATGGCCTGCGGCCTGGCGACCGACGGGCCGCTGCTGATTGCGGCGCGGGCCGTCCAGGGCATCGGCGCGGCCGTCGCAGCACCGACCGGACTGGCGCTGATCGCCACCACCTATGCCGTCGGTCACGCCCGCAACCAGGCGATGGCGATGTCGGCGGCCATGCAGGGCATCGGCTCGGTGCTGGGTCTGGTGCTGGGCGGTGCGCTGACCGAGCTGTCCTGGCGGCTGGCGTTTCTGATCAACTTCCCGATCGGCGCACTGATCGTCTGGATTGCCGTCACCCGGCTCGAGGAGACCCGCCACGAGCGGCTCAAACTGGACATCACCGGGGCCCTGCTGGCCACCCTCGGCTGCGCGGCCGGGGTGCTGGTGTTCACCCAGGGTCCGGCCCGCGGCTGGTCGGACCCGTGGGTCTTCGGAGCGGGCGTCGCCGCGCTCATGCTGGGCGTGGCGTTCTTCGTGGTCGAGCGCAGCGCCGACCATCCGCTGGTGCCGCTGTGGTTGTTCCGGGACCGCAACCGGGTGGCGACCTTCGTCTCGCTGTTCCTGGCCGGCGGCGTGCTGCTGACGTTGACCGTGATGATCGGGCTGTACGTGCAGGACGTGCTGGGGTACTCGGCGCTGCACGCCGGGATCAGTTTCATCCCGTTTGCGCTGGCGCTGGGCGTCGGTAACCTGCTGACCACGAAACTGGCCCCGCGCGTCGCGCCGCGCTGGCTGATCATCGGCGGCGGGGCGTTCGTCCTGGGCGCGATGCTCTTCGGGTCCACGCTGACCCGCACCATCCCGTACTTTCCCGACCTGCTGCTGCCCATCCTCATCGGTGGTTTCGGCATCGGCATCATCTCGGTGGTGCTTCCGCTGTGCGCGCTGGCCAATGTCGGCCCCAAGGAGGTCGGCCCGGTCAGCGCGATCACCCTGATGGCGCAGAACCTCGGTGGGCCGCTGGTGCTGGTCGTGATCCAGGCGGTCCAGATCTCCCGCACCCTTTATCTGGGGGGAACCACCGGGCCGGTCGCCAATATGACTCCCGCCCAGCTCGACGCGCTGGACGCCGGATACACCTATTCGCTGCTGTGGATCGCCGCCGTCGCGGTCCTGGTCGGCCTGGCGGCCCTGTTCATCGGATTCTCGGCCAACCAGATCGCCACCGCCCAGCACACCCGCGAGGCCGTGGAGGCCGGCAAGCTCTGAGGTGGCTGAATCGGCCACGCACATCGCGCGGTGGCTATGCTGCCCGCTGTGATCACCCGGATGTCCGAGCTGTTCTTGCGCACCCTGCGCGACGATCCGGCCGATGCCGAGGTGCCCAGCCACAAGCTGCTCATCCGGGCCGGCTACGTGCGCCCCATCGCGCCGGGCCTGTACAGCTGGCTGCCGCTGGGTCTGCGGGTGCTGCGCCGCATCGAGGCCGTCGTCCGCGAGGAGATGGTCGCCATCGGCGGCCAGGAGATCCTGTTCCCCGCGCTGCTGCCGCGGGCGCCGTATGAGACCACCAATCGGTGGACGGAGTACGGCGACGGGGTGTTCCGGCTCAAGGACCGTCGCGACAACGACTATCTTCTGGGCCCCACCCACGAGGAGTTGTTCACCCTGACCGTCAAGGGGGAGTACAACTCCTACAGAGACTTTCCGTTGCTGCTGTTTCAGATTCAGGCCAAGTACCGTGACGAGGCCCGACCGCGGGCGGGCATCCTGCGCGGGCGTGAATTCATCATGAAGGACTCGTACTCCTTCGACGTCGACGACGCCGGGCTGCGGCAGGTCTACCTCGCCCACCGCGGCGCCTACCAGAAGATGTTCGACCGGATGGCGATTCGCTACGTCATCGTCTCGGCGGTCTCCGGCGCGATGGGAGGCAGCGCGTCCGAGGAGTTCCTGGCCGAGAGCGAGGTCGGGGAAGACACTTTTGTGCGGTGCCCGCAGTCCGGGTACGCCGCCAACGTCGAGGCGGTCAGGACCGCCGTCCCGGATCCGCTGCCCATCGACGGTCAGCCCGAGCCCACCGTGCACGACACCGGCGACACGCCGACCATCGCCACTCTGGTCGACTGGGCCAACTCCGCTGATCTGGGTCGCCGCGTCAGCGCCGCCGACACGCTGAAGAATGTCATGCTCAAGGTGCGGGTTCCCGGCGGCGAGTGGGAACTGCTGGCGATCGGTCTTCCCGGCGATCGTGAGGTCGACGACAAGCGCCTCGGTGCCGCCCTCGAACCGGCCGACTATGCGCTACTCGATGACGCCGACTTCGCCCGCCACGCTTTTCTGAAAAAGGGCTACATAGGCCCGAAAGCATTGCTGGCCAACGGCGTTCGCTACCTGGTGGATCCCCGGGTGGTCGACGGTACGGCCTGGATCACCGGTGCCGACGAAACCGGCAGGCATGTTGTCGGTTTGGTCGCCGGGCGTGACTTCGTCGCCGACGGCACCATCGAGGCCGCCGAGGTGCGCGACGGCGACCCTTCGCCGGACGGTGCGGGTGACCTGGTCAGCGCCCGCGGCATCGAGATCGGGCACATCTTCCAACTCGGTCGCAAATACACCGATGCATTCTCGGCGGACGTGCTCGGCGAGGACGGCAAGCCGGTGCGACTGACGATGGGCTCCTACGGCATCGGGGTTTCGCGGCTGGTGGCGGTGATCGCCGAGCAGCACCACGACGAACTCGGGTTGCGCTGGCCGAGTTCGGTCTCGCCGTTCGACGTCCACCTGGTGATCGCGAACAAGGATGCCCAGGCGCGCAGCGGCGCGGAGGAACTCGCCGCCGAACTCGACCGTCGCGGCTACGAGGTGCTGCTCGACGACCGCTCCGCCTCGCCCGGGGTGAAGTTCAAAGACGCCGAACTGCTCGGCGTGCCCTGGATCGTCGTGGTGGGCCGGGGCTGGGCGGAGGGCATCGTGGAGCTGCGGAACCGGTTCAGCGGTGTGACCCGCGAGATCGCGGTCGCCACCGCGGCCACCGACATCGCTTCGGCCGTGACCGAATCCGCGGCGGCCGGTTGAGCCCGGTCAGTCGATCTTGAGGTAGTAGGACACCGTCCGGGGCGCGACCTCATTGCCGCCGAACCATCCGCTGACCCGGGCGGCGGTCCACACATTGGGCGTCAGGCCGGGCGGGAACGGTTTGAACACCGTCTTGTCCCCGTAGGAGATGGTCACCCCGGTGTAGTCGACGCGTCTGGCGCTCGCGACGGATCTCGGCGTTCCTCCCGTGGTCGATGGTGACGTGATGCTCGTGCAGCGAACGCCAGACGACCTCGATGTCGTCGAGCCGATCCGCACCGTAGCGACCGATCCGCACCGTCATGGGGCCGCAGCATATCCGTCGGCGCTGCGGCGATCCTCGAGAGCAGGCGCCTGGCGATGGGTGTCGAGTCCCCGAGCGATGCTCCGATGCGCGGAACGATCGTTGACGTGCGGGTACGAGCTGGAGGGACCGTGTGGGGACTACGGCGTCGAGGGTCTCGCATCGCGCCACATCGTGTCGACCGTCGGGCCACCCGCAGGAAGCGTGAACGCACCGACCTTTCGGAAGCCGACCGATTCGTAGCGCGGGATGTTGCCCGGGTTGGTCGACTCCAAGTAGCAGGGAAGACCTTCCTCGTCGATGCGCGCGAGGTTCTCCGCGAGCAACGCCATCCCGAGGCCACACCCACGGAAGTCGTCGTGCGTGCCGAGAAGACTCAGATAGTAGTGGGGTTCTTCCCGCGGGTGGTTGGAGCCGAACAGCTCCAGGCCCGCGAGGAAGGGCTCGGCATGATCCCCGACGAGCGCGCGCAGCAACGGTTCGAGCTGTTCCTCCTCTTCGGGGGTCAACTCAGCGCCGCCGGGTGGTATCCACAGCGTCGCGGCGCCGTCATCGGGGGTGAGTCGCATCCACGGATAGCGCATGGCGCTTGCGAGGTTGAAGCGCCACCAGCGCTCGCGCGCAGCCGTGCGTGCGGCAGGGTCGGCGATGGGGAAGGCCCATCCTCCCCAGACCGCGTCGTTCGCGAAGGCTGTGGTCATGACGGCAACGGCGGCGTTCAGGTCCGCTTCGTTCGCTGCAGCGCGACTTTCGACAGGCACAGGCAGTGCGCTCACCCCTCTCTCCGTGACTCAACCACGCTCCAGCGCATACGTCCAGAGCTGGCCTCGCGGGTCGCCGCTCCGGTGCGGGCAGATCTTCGATCTCGGCCGCCCCCGGCTCCTACGGTGAAAGTGAAACGGGGCGTTCCCGCGGTGGGTGCCATCGCAGGTACGGAACGGAGGGGTTGTCATGCGTACCCGGATCTCCTTGTCCATCGTGACGATCGCGCTGCTCACGTTGCTGGGTCTCACTACCCCCGCGGAGGCGGCGTTCCCGGGCGTCAACGGCAGGATCGTGTTCGCCCGGTTCGCCGGCGCCAACGAGGTGGACCTCTGGACGATGAACCCCGACGGGAGCGATCAGGCCCAGTTGACCTTCTCCGGGCAGGACTACGACCCGGAGTACCCGAAGGTCTGGTCGGCGGGCACGGAGATGACCTCGGTCCGCTCGTTGGGCAGGATGCGCTGCTTGTCGACGTTGTAGAACGGGGCGATCTCGAACTCCTGCGATCTCAGGTTGTAGCGCCAGCCGACCATCACCGAGTTGCGGTCGGGTTCCAGCGGCGTGAACGCGATCCCGGTGAACTTGTTCCAGTCGAACTGATCCTCGTCCTTGAGGTCGTAGGAGGACCTGGCGGTGAAGGTGCCGGTCCCGGTGACCTGCGTGATGAAGAAGCCGAAACTGTTCGGAATGGCGAAGTGCGTTCCCTTGTAGATGGTGATCTGCCGCCCGCGCGGGTCGGACGGGAACAGCCCGGCACCGGTGCGCCTGGACGCAGTCGCCGATGCAGTCGCCGATGCGGCCACCTGCTGGGCGGCCGGGACCGCCGCCGCCCACGGCGCTGCCGACGGCGCTGCCGACGCAGCTGCCGCCACCGGTGTGGGGGTCACCGGCCTTCGGCTCGCGGCCGGGCGGGTCGCGGCCTGACGGGTCTGGGCTGACGCCACCGACGGCGACGCCGATGCCGCCGGGCCGGGTGACGCCGGGGAATCGGGCGGGGCCGCCGACGCCTGGGCTGCGAGTCCGATCAGCACGCCGGCGCCGACACCCAGGCCCACTGCCATCCCCCGGGCGCGCCTGACGAGCGCATTCGGGGCGGCGTGCATAGGGGCAGCTTAGCCAGGTCCGCTCCGGCGGCCGGGCGCTACTCGCCGCCGCCGGGGAAGGCCTTGGTCACCGGCCACTCGCGCAGCACCCGTCGCCACCGGGCGGCCATCACCGCGCACTGCGTCAGCGCGGTGAGACCGAACGACCGATCCGACTCCGCGCCGGCCTGTTCGAGTACCGCGCGCCAGGCCACCGCGCAGTCGTCCTCCATCCGCGCCGCAAGCCGGGCGGCCGCGGTCGGCGAATCCACCCGCATCGGCAGTTGGTAGCCGGCCGCCGGAAGCGGGGCTGTGACCCCGCGGGATTTCAGCAGCGCCAGCGCCGCCTCCCGTCGCTCGCGATGTTCGGCGAGCGCCTCGGAGATCATGTCGTTGCGGGTCGACAGGGCGTAGGCGGAGACCACGCCGTAGCCGTAGATCGTCGCGTGCTCGGTGGCCACGGCGTCGAACAGTGCCCCGGCGTCGGCGTCGGTCGGCCGGTCGGGGTCAGGTGGCGTCGCACTCGGTGAGGCCGGCGTGGTTGGTGACGTCACGTCGGCCGCCGGACCGGAGGCAGGCCCACCGTGGCGGAGGTGGTGCAGGCGGCGGCGATGGACCCCATCAGCCCCGCGCGGTAACCCGACAGCGTCGGCACCAGTTTGCCGGCGCTCTCGGCGGAGCGGCGCAGCGCCGAGACCACGTCGGCCAGGGTCGGGGGCGGGGGCGGGGGCGCGGTGTTCGCCGC
>NZ_JBJTCF010000036.1:0-10427 GCF_046091765.1 Mycobacterium sp. | reverse complement strand
ACTCGCGTAGCATTCGTAGCGATGAACATGCCGCGTGTGATCTTCAGCTTCTCGATCCTCTTCATTGCGCTGGGAGTCGGCTCCTATGCGCTCACCGGAGCCAAGTCATGGACCGCGTTGATCCCGGCGATCTTCGGCGCGGTGCTGGCCGGCGCTGGCGCACTGTCGCTGAAGAATCTCAAGCACGGCGGTCACGCGGCCGCACTGGTCGGCCTGCTCGGATTTGCGGGCACGGCGCGCAGCCTGGGTAAAGTGCCCGCCCTGTTGTCCGGCGAGCCCGTCCAACGCGCCGCGGCCGTCGGCGTCCAAGCCGTCTTCGCGGTTCTGTGCCTGATCTTCGTCGGGCTGTGCGTGAAGTCCTTCGTGGACACCCGCAAAGCGCGCGCCTGACCCGTCAGGTCAGTACAGCTAACCCTCCCGACCCCCCGAATTGTCGGCCATGTCGGCTAATATTCGAACAAGCGTTCGATATTCGGGAGGTGCGCGGCAGTGGCGATCGACCTGGAAGATGCCCTCCAGCGGATGGCTTCTCTCGAGGCCGCCGCGCGCGACGTCGGCGAACTGCCCTGGACGGATCTCCCCGTCGCCACGACCTGCGACCTGCTGGCCCGTCTGGAGCGGGTGATCGCCGCCCTGCCCAGCACCGGCTACAGCGCAATCGCGCGGTTGGTGCAAGCCCGGGTCCCCGCGGGCGGCGGGCGGCTGCGCGACTATCTGGCCGAGGAACTGCACATCTCCGCGACCGAGGCCGGTCGCCGTGTCGCCACCGCGGTCGCACTGGCGGGCCCGCTACCGGAGACCGCCGCCGCGGCCCGGGAGGGACTGATCGGCACCGAGCACGTCCGCATCATCCGCGACGCGCTGTCGATGCTGCCCCCTGACGCCGGACCCGCCGAGCGCTCGCGGCTGGACTGCGAACTAGCCGCGGTGGCCGTCGCCGAGCGCCCCGAGGTCCTGCGCCGCGAATCCGCCCGACTGCTGGCCGACATCGACGCTCGCCACCGCGACCCGATCGCCCGTGACCGGGCGCGCGCGGCCCGGCGCGGACTAACCGTGGGACCGCAGGATCCCGATGGGATGAGCCGCGGGAGGTTCTGCCTGGATCCCGAGGCCCGCGCCTACCTTGAAGCCATACTGGCGAAATTAGCCCGCCCCGGCATGTGCAACGCCTCCGACCCGCTGCCCCGCGTCGATGGCGAACCCGAGGCGAGCGCCGCCGCCACCGACGAACGCAGCATCACCCAGCGCAACCACGACGCCGTGAAAGCTGCCCTGCGAGCGGTGCTGTGCTCCGGCGACCTCGGTCGCCACCGGGGGCTGCCGGTCACCGCCGTGGTCACGATGACTCTCGAGCAACTGGAGAGCTCTGCCGGAGTCGCCATCACCGGAGGCGGGTCGACCGTGCCCGCCGAGGTGGCCATCCGGATGGCCGCCCACGCCCACCACTACCTCTACATCTACGACGAGCACTGCGGACGGCCGCTGTTCCTCGGGCGCTCCCAGCGACTGGCCAGCGCTGATCAGCGCATCGTCCTGCACGCGATCGACGGCGGATGTACCGCGCCGGGGTGCGACCGGGGCGCCTACGAGTGCGAGGCCCACCATCTCATCGAATGGTCGCAGGGCGGCACCACCGACATCGACCGGCTGGCGCTGCTGTGCAAACTGAACCACCGCGACGCCGGGCCGTCCGAGGACCGGTGGCAGGCCCGGCGCCGCTACGACGCCGAATCGCTGGGACAGACACTGTGGTACCCGCCGAGTGAGGTCGATCCGCGCCGACGGCCACGGACCAATCGTCACCACCGACGGCCGAAGCCGCCCGACACGGCACCGGACGCCGCGTAGGCGGGTCCGGTGCCGGGCGTGTCTGGGTCAGCCAGCCCGGCGGGCGGCTGACGCCCGCGAGGCCGACTTGCCGGACGAGTCCGAGTCGGAAGCGCCCGCCTTGTCCGCGGCCGCGCCGCGGCTGCCCCGACGCTGCTCGCGCTTAGCGGACGACGCACCGTCGGACCGGTCGGCACCCGACTGCGGCGCGCTGGCCGCCGCGGTGTCGGTGTCGGCCGCGGCAGGCGCACTGACCTCCTCCGCTGCGGCCGGTTGTGTCGCCGCCGACGCATTCGGGGGCGTGACGGCGATCGCGTCGGCGATCGCATTGTCAATGGTGATCGCCGCCCCGATCGGGCCGATCGGGAAGCCCGGGTCCACGAGATTGATGGCCGGCAGGGGTGCGGGAAGGATTTGGAACGTTCCGTTTGCCGCCACCGAGTCGAAGGCGACGCCGCCCGGGCTGAGCAGCCCGCCCGTGTTCAGGCCGAACTTGGTGATTTCTTGCGGCAGCGTAACTCCAAGCAGATTGAGCACCGGGGCCAGGTCGAGGAACTGTCCGCCGTTGAGGAACGCGCCAACCGCATAGGCCGGGGCGTTGATGAGTTCATTGACCGCGGTGGCGAAATCGGATGCCAACAGCGAGGAGATGATCGCGTTGACGCTGTTCGTCAGCGCAATGACAGGAGAGATCAGCGGACCGAGCGATCCGAGCAGCGCGCCGCTGATGGGCGTCGTGGTGAAGTTGAGGATCGGCTCGAGGGCCGCATAAGTATCGGCGGGCAGCACATCGGGCAGCAACCCGTAGACGGTCTGCTGGCTGAGCTGAATCGGCCCGATTGGCGGCGGAAGAGGAATGGTCTGGAACGGCACGATGGACACGTTCAAGGGATTGGCCACGAACGGCGCCTGCAGGCCGGCAACCGTGCTGCTCACCAGCTGGTTGATGATGAGACTGAAATTGGGCAGCTCACCGACGAAGGTGATGAGGTTGGCGATCACCTGCTGGACGATCGGGAACGGATTAGCCGTGTAGGCAGTCACCAGAGCGACGGCGTTGGCGATGGCTTCCTGAATGGTGTCGACCCACAGCGTGATCGGGTCGACAGTGGCCCCCTGATTGGCCGCGAGGGCAACGGCCAGGGTGCTGATTTCGCGCGGCGCCAGGGACAGGTCGCGGGCCATAGGTGCGACCGGTGTCAGGGCGAGGGCGCTTGCGCCGACGACCGCGACTCCTGCGGTGAGATAAGAGCGGGTTGAGTACACGGTGATTTTCCCCTTGACAATAGACAGCGGTCTGACGGCGGGAATCTAGCAAACAAACCCTCCAGATGATGGGAAATCGGGGAATGGGTTGGGGTGTGGCGGGCGGGGTCAACCCGCCCCGGCCCCGGCGCGGTCCGGAGACAATGGCAGATAATGACTAGGTGGCGAAATCCCTGATCACGCTCGGGCGAGCCGCCGCCGCGCTGGCCGCCGCCGCGATGCTGACCCCGGCCGGCCTGGCGCACGCCGACGACGCGGCGGTGCCGGCGCTGCCCGGTGTCGTCCCCTACCCCTCGAGTTGGGCGCCGAACTACACCGTCTACCCGTTCAACCTGTGGCAGTTCCGGGTGACCCCGGAGCAGATCACCGCCGAGCGAGACGCCTGCCAGTGGTTCAACGCCCAGTACGGCACGCTGCGGGATCAGATCTATGGCCTGCAGCGCGCCCTCGGGGATCGTTCCGATGACTGGACGGCGCCGGGCATCGGGCCGCTCACCGCCGCGGTCAAGGCAAACATCGACCAGTCGGCCGCCTTCCTCGAGCCGCGGGCCCGAGCGCTCTACATCGTCAACTACCCGGACCGCAGTGAGTACTCACCGCTGTTCCAGGGCGACTCGTTCCATTTCCTGTGGTTCCAGCTGACTCAGATCAGCGACAAGATCGCCCAGCAGCTGCCGTCCGGGCAGATCAACGCCAACGTCGCGACGATGAACGTCTACGGCAGCGCCATCGGGGATTCGGGAGTGTGCGACGGGGCCTGATTCGGGGCTACCCGGGCGTGTGCGCCCGGATGAAGTCGATCAGCACCCGGGCGACCTCGTCCGAAAACAGCAACGACAGGTGCCCGTCCCCCTCGATCGCGACGTCGGATCCGCCGCGCGGGGCGATCTCGCTCGTCGTCGGCGGATGCACGATGTTGTCGTGAGTGGAGTAGACACTCAGCGTGGGCGCGGCCACCGGACGCTCCTGACGCTCGACGAGGAACTCCCCGTCCTCACGGAGCTCTCCCCCAACCCTGCCCAGGAGCGGCCCGCGCCACTTCACCCCGCCGTGCGGGGTTCCGACGGTGATGCAGTGGGCCACCCTGCGCGCGCCGTCCGGGGTGTGCGAATACTCCACGCAAACCAACCCGCCCAGCGAGTGCGCGACCAGGGTGACCTGATCGGCGCCGGTTTCGGCGCACACCGATTCGACGAACCTGGCGAGCCTCGGGACGGTGCGGTGGATCGACTGAGTCCACGGGTAGTTGAATCCGTAGAGCGGCCCCAGCGAGGCGTGCCGGAACTTGCGGGCCAGCCACCAGAAGTCCGCCCGGTTCTGAAAGTAACCATGGACGAAAATCACCGGGACCACCGGAGGGGTCGGCGTGCGAGCGCCGGATCCCATGCGGCGGCCGATGACGTAGTAGAACGGCACCAGCGGCTGCGTGATCAGCACGTAGCCCAGCTCGCGCAGCATGGCCCGCGCATGACGCCAGCCCGAGCGCGAGTCGACGTGGCGGGACATCATCAGATACGACGCGAAGAGATAGACCAACGCCGCGGCCACCAGCGCACCGAGCACGCCGAGCAGCAGATACTCAGTGGTGCGCAGCGTCACCGCGCCATGCTATCCAGCCAGTCCCGCCAGCTCGGGGCCAGATCGCTGGTGTTGCGCAGCAGGTCCAGCGCGGCCCGGTCACCGGTCTTACAGGCGAACGCCTGCGCAATGCTGGCCGCGCTGGCCGGGCGGTCGACGACCTCGATGAGGTCACCGGCGCGAACCGGGCCCTCGTCGACGATGCGCAGATAGGCGCCGGGCCGCCTGGCGGCGGCGAACGTCTTGATCAGGCCGGGGCGCTCCCAGAACCCGGTGAGCACCCGGCAGGGCATCCGCGGCAGGGTGACCTGAACCACCGCCCCGCCGATCCGCCACTTCTCGCCGATACGGGCGTTGGTGATGTCGAGGCCGACGGTGGTGAGGTTCTCGCCGAACCGGCCGTTGCCGACCTCGATCTGCAGTTGGCGCTCCCACCAGTCGGCGTCTTCGCGGGCGTAGGCGTACACCGCCTGCCACGGGCCGCCGTGGTGGGTCCGGTTCATCACCGCGTCACCCTCCACCGCGTCGCCGGCCAGCATGCGAGCGCCCTCGACCGGCCGCTTGTCGATGCCGCTGCCGCGGGCGCCGCTCCACTTCTGCCCCGGGTGCAGGTCGGCGGCCACGTTGACCGACAGCAGCCGAGCGGGGTTCACCCGGGCCCTCGCTGGCCCCGCCGATAGGCCCAGCCCAGCATGGCGGTCGCCCAACTGCGTGGCGCCACCTGCACCAGGCCCATGCTGACCCGGTTGGACAGCCCCGGGGTGACGATCGGCTCGCCGCGAAGGCACGCGTCGATTCCCTGCCGCGCCACGACATCCGGACTCATGATCAGCGCCGAGGGCACTGAGAGCTTGGGGCCCTGCTCGGGGTTGTCGAGCATCCGGGTCGCGGTGAAGCTGGGGCAGATCGCCGTCGCCGTGACGCCGGGCCTGCGCCCCCGCTGCTTGGCCTTGAGTTCGTTGGCCAGCGCGAGGGTGAAGGACAGCACATAGGCCTTCGACGCCGCATAGACGTTCTGCTGAGGGATTCCGACCCAGGCTGCGGTGGAGGCGACGTTGAGAATGCGTCCGCGGCCCCGGGCCAGCATGTCGGTGACGAACAGATGGCTCAGCGCGGTCAGCGCCACCACGTTGACGGCCAGCAGATCCTCCTGCTTGGACAGCGCGATCTCGTCGAACGCGCCGTTGTAGAGCAGACCGGCGTTGTTGACCAGGATCTCGACGGGAATGCCCAGCGACTGCACGTCGCGGTGCAGGGCGTGCGCGGCCTGCGGAGCCGCCAGGTCGCAGGGCAGCACCCGGGTGTCGACGCCGTGCGCCGACGCCATCGCGGCGGCGACGTCGCGCAGTTTCTCCTCACGGCGTGCGACGAGAACGAGATTGTGACCCCGTGTGGCCAACTCCCGGCAGAACTCGACGCCGATGCCCTCCGAAGCGCCCGTGATCAGAGCCCAGCTACCGTTCACTTCTCCTCCGGATTGAGCGCGACCCGCTGAGCATAACTAGTCCGAACCGCGCGCGACGGCACGCTCGGGTTCGGCACTCCACTGCGACCACGAGCCGGGAAACAGCGCCGCCCGCACCCCGACAGCGCTGAGCGCGGCGACCACCACCGAGGCGGTGATGCCCGAGCCGCAGTAGACACCGACGGTGCCCGTGGGGCTCACCCCGTCGCCGGCGAAGAGCGAATCCAGATCCCTGCGGAAGGTGCCGTCCGGGGCGAGCAGCGATGTGCTCGGCCGGTTGCGGGCGCCGGGGATGTGTCCGGCGGCGGCATCCACCGGCTCGACATCGCCGCGGAAACGCCCCGGCGCGCGGGCGTCCAGCAGCGTCGTGGCTGCGCCGTCGGCCACCTGCTGGGCGGTCAGGGTCGGGCACGCACCCCGGTAGAGGTCATGGTGTGTCACGGTCACGTCCCCCGGCGGGCGATCCGGCGGCATCCCGCTCTCGAGCTCTCCGCCGGCCCGGACCCACGCCGCCAGGCCGCCGTCGAGTATCCGCACCCCGGCCAGTCCGGCCGCGGTGAGGACCCACCACGCCCGCGCCGATCCGGCGCGGTTGGCATCGTCGTAGACCACGACCGGCTGGCCGGCGCGCAGACCCCAGCGCCGGGCCGCCGCCTGCACCGCCGGTCCCGAGGGCAGCGGGTGTCGGCCGCGGCCGCCACGTGCGGGATCCGACAGGTCGTCCTCGAGCGAGACGTAGACCGCGCCGGGAAGGTGACCTTCCCGGTAGGCCTGCCGGCCGTCGGGCTGATCGAGACGCCAGCGCACATCGAGCACGGCCGGCCGCTCCGCCGAGGGCATCTGCATCAACTCGTCGGCGCTGATGAGCACCCTTTCGCGTGCGCTCACCAGGGCTGCAACGGGATCGGGGTGAGGTGGTCGCAGAACCACAGCCGCGCCAGGTCGGCTACCTGCTCGAGCGTGCCCGGCTCCTCGAAAAGGTGAGTGGCGCCAGGGACCACCGCGATCCGGCACTCGGCTGCAATCGCCTCGGCTGCCTGCCGATTCAGTTCGAGCACCTGCTCGTCCCTGCCGCCGACGATCAGCAGGGTGGGCGAGCGGACATGGGCCAGCCACGCACCCGCCAGATCGGGTCGCCCGCCGCGCGAGACCACCGCGAAAACGTCGACCCCGGGATCAGCGGCGGCCCGCAACGCCGCGCCGGCGCCGGTACTGGCTCCGAAATACCCCACCGGAAGACCGGCGGTGTCCTGCACCGACCGCAGCCACACCGTCACGTCGACAAGTCGGCGGGCCAGCAGTCCGATGTCGAAGACGTTGGAGCGATCCTGCTCCTCCGCACCGGTCAGCAGGTCGAAGAGCAGCGTTGCCAGACCGGCCGACTGCAGCACCTCGGCGACATACCGGTTGCGGGGACTGTGGCGACTGCTGCCGCTGCCGTGCGCGAAGACCACGATGCCCCGCGGCTGCTGCGGGACCGTCAGGTGTCCGGTGACACTCGCGCCGGCCGCTTCGACGACAACCTCGTTGTCACGCAGATTCTCACCTTGGGCCATGTGACCTCCCGACTCTCGCACACCGATGGTCAGCGGACCGTCGTGGACTCCCCCGGCGCAACGGTCCCGTTGTCCGCCGCGTCACCCGGACGGGCATCCTCGAGGGCGCGGTTCACCATCGCCTTGCGCGACTCGATCGCATGACTGAACTCGTTGAGCAGCGCAGGATTCTGCTGCACAATCTCCTCGATCGCTGAGCGGCCGACGCGCAGCACGGTGACCTCATCGAGTGCGTAGTAGGAACCGCTGACCGGCCGGCGGATCAGCGTGCTCTGCCCGAGGAAGGACCCCTGCTCCAACGTCCCGACCTCGGTCTGCGCACTACCTTCAGTGTTGGCGGTCAGCATGACGTAGCCGGAGACGATGAACGAGACGGCGTCGGGTACGGCGCCGGTCCCGAGAATGAGTTCGCCGGCGCCGTAGCACTCCAGGGTCGCGACGGAAGTGATCGCCTGCTGCTGGGTCTTGGTCAGCCGCAGGATCGGGGTGACCACCTCCCGCACGGCCCTGGCGGTCGCCTCGGGATCGGAGAAGAAATCCTCGGCCTCGTCGAGGTGCAGACCCGCACGCCGGGCGGCGTACCAGATCCAGCGCAGGAACGTCGCCTCCGCCGCGGAGTCGTCACCCGGGGTTCGCAGCGGGATGCTGGTCCGGTACTTCACAGTCCCCCGCGGCACGGCGGTGGGCTGGGCACCGGGGCGCAGTTGGGGAAGGCGAGACGCGACGGCGGTCAGCATCGCGCAGACCTGATCGGGGTGGTCCTCCACCGCGAACACGCTCGTGACATCCAGCTCGTAGTGTCCCGCCGGCCGGCTGAGGTTGGTGAACGATTCCCCGGCCAGCACTGACTTCGGAGTGATCTGGGTGCCCTCACTGGTCTGCAGGTGCACCGCGCGCCAGTTCACTTCCACGACGCGGCCCAGTGCCGCCTTCGTCTGTAGCCAGTCACCCAGCCGGAACGGCTGCTCGAACAGCATCAGTAGCCCGGAGATGATCTGGCCGACGGAATTCTGCAGCGTCAGGCCGATCACGATCGACGTGATACCCAGCGCGGTGAACAACCCGCCCACGTGGGCGCCCCAGATGTAGCCCAGGATCAGGCCGGTGCCGATCGCGATCAACCCGAAACGGACGACATCGACGAAGATGCCGGGGATGCGCTGGCGCCAACTGCTGTCGGGCGCACTCTGGAACAGCGCGGCCTTGATCCCCGCGAGGATCAGCATGAGCACCCCGACAGCGGCGAGCGTGCTCACGATGCGTACCGGCGTCGAGCGCTCCGGCATCTGGGTGGCGCCGATCATCAGGATCAGCAGGGCCGCGAGCGGCAGTAGGTAGTTGCGCAGCAGGGTGACCGGCTGCAACAGCACGCTCCCCCGCCTGCGCAGCGTGTGCTGCCACTCGGTGAGCAGCACCAGCCCGACAGGCAGGCCGATACAGACACCGATCGCCCAGTAGAACCAGGACTGGCCGAGGAACCCGCTCACAACCGGCGCCCCGTGACGCGCCAGACCGGTTGCTTGTCACCCGCGACCTCGATTGTGCCGGCGGAGTCAAAGGTGATCGTATCGGCGAGCGCGTCGTAGATCCGGCTGGTGACGTAGATACCGGGTCGGGTCGCACCATCCTTGATCTGCGAGGCGAGGTTGACCGCGGTTCCCCACAGGTCATAGATCAGTGCGGGTTGTCCGACCAGCCCGCTGGTGATCGTGCCGTTGTCGATCCCGGCTCGGAGCTGAATTTCAGTGCCGGCTTCGCTGTTGATCCGGTCGACGATCTGCTGGAGCTCCAGGGCGAACGATACGGTGCGCCCCACGTTGTCGAGTCGCGGTGTGGTCAGACCGCAGCTCCCGAGATAGCCGTTGCGCACCGACCGGACCGCCTCCATGCCGAAGTCGTCGCCGGCCGCGCTGATCTGACGGGAGATCTCGTTGGCGACGGCCAGGAATCGATCAGGCTCCAGATCGGCCTGAAGCCGGTCCAGCCCGACCAGGTCGGCGAAGATGACCGAAACGTTGGGGTGCTCCCGCGGGACGATCTCGTCACCCTGGGTGAACTTCTCGGCGATCACCGGCGGCATGACGGACTTCAGCAGCCTGTCGATCTCCTTGCGATGATTTTGCAGCAGGCTTTCCTTGACCGAGAGGTTGCGGCTCATCTCGTTGAAACTCTGGGTCAGATCACCGATCTCGTCGCGGGTCTCCACCGGAATCGCGACATCGAAATCTCCCGCGCTGATCTTGGCGACACCGGCTTCCAGTCGCCGGATCGGCCGCAGGAAGACCCGGGCGAGAAGGGCGGACAGCAGGCAGACCACGAAGATGATTCCGCTCGTCGCCAGCACCACGGTCCGGGTGAAAACGGCCTCGGGCGCAAAGGACTCGGCGGTGGTGATCTTCGCGATGATCGCCCAGCGGGGATCCCAGGTGCCGTCGATCGGTGCGTACGCCTGGAGTGTCTCCTCTCCGAGGTAGTCCTTGGTGATGGTGGTGTTGACCCGTCCCTTCTCCGCTTCGACGGCGCTTTCGCTGGGTACCGGCTGCACCAGAGTGGTGCCGCGCTGGCGTATGGCGAGATCGGGGATGTCGGGCGGGGTGCCCGCGTCGATCACCCGCAGCCGGTACTCCTCGGGGTTCTCCAGAAACATCCGCGAGTCCGACCTCATCAGCAGATCCTGGCCGACCAGAATGGACTCGCCCGTCTTGCCCAGACCCGACTCGGTCCACTGGCGGTTG